>JAMDDV010000018.1 GCA_023488455.1 Actinomycetota bacterium
AGTATGTGATTTCATACGCTGGGAAAATATCAAGATTCTCTCCCTTCACCCTGAAGGTACCCCGCTCAAAACTGAAGTCGTTTCGCTCATACTGCATCCCGACCAGCCTGGAGATCAGGTCATCCATGTATAACGTCTCACCGCATTTCAAGATCACCCTCCGCTCTGAATACTCCATAGGGCTTCCAAGGTTATAAATACACGAAACAGAGGCAACAATTATCACATCACCTCTGGATAGAATCGCGTCAGTCGCGGAATACCTCAGTTTCTCTATCTCCTCGTTTATCGATGAGTCCTTCTCGATATAGGTATCGGTCCCGGGCAGGTAAGCTTCCGGTTGATAGTAATCATAAAAACTGATGAAGAACTCAACGGCATTACCTGGAAAGAGTTCTTTGAACTCGTTGCATAATTGCGCAGCAAGTGCCTTATTTGGTGCCATTACCACCGCTGGTAACCCATAATCCTCAACTACCTTGGCCATCGTATAGGTCTTGCCGGAGCCAGTGACGCCAAGCAGTGTTTGAAAACGATAATTCTTCGAAAGACCCTCCAGCAACTTCTCAATTGCTGCTGGCTGGTCGCCCTGCGGTTCATAGCTTGAATCAATTTTGAATCTGTTCATCTCAAGAATTTACGGAAAGCGTTCTCCCTTATAATCATATAAGCCTCCTCTGCTTTTGCAATAAGCTCGTCCAGACTCCTATTATTATCAATAATAAGATCAGCTTTCTTCTCGGAGATCCTCAAATTTTGTCCGCACACCCGAAGGGTTGCATCGAAGCAGTCCATCTTCTTATTTGAAACCAGCCTTTTTATCCTGTTTTCCCTGGTGCTTTTAACCAGGACTATGAAATCACATACTCTATCAAGTTCTACCTGAAACAGCAGTGGGGCCTCCAGAACTACAATTTCATCGCGCTCTGAAAACCAACTCAGGCGTTGCATTATGCAATCCGTTATCCTGGGCAGAAGCAGCTTATTTAGCCTTGTAAGCTTCTCTTTATCCGAAAACACCATCCTGGCAAGCCTGCTCCTGTCAAGATATCCGGATTCATCCACAACCTCATCACCAAATTCAGCTATTATCAATGAAATCGTGTCCTTCTCCCCGGTTATTTTGCCTGCGATCTCATCAGCGTTTATTACTTTAGCACCCATCTTGCCTAAATACCTGCATACCTCTCCTTTTCCCGATGCTATCTTCCCTGTGACTCCGACGAGGTACAACTGTTCTCCTTTTCAAATTAAAAAGAAGCAACCATCAGGAAGCTTCTTTTTAATTATTTTACTCTGTGTATTGTTTAATAGAAATTCAGGACCTTGAATTCTTTTTCATCTCTTCAAGGATGGTCTCCAGTGACTGTGCGGGCTGTTCACCCCTCTGGGCTACCTCTTCACTCTCTTCTGCCAGAGCCTCTTCTGTGCTCGCGAACTCTTTTAACTTCTTGACCTTCAGCGAATAGTCCTCTACGTTCAGATCTTCGTCGATCTCTTTTTTGAGTTCCTTCATGCCTTCGCTAACTTCAGAAGGAGACTTTTCCCCTTCTGCTTCCTCTGAACGAGCTTTGGCTTCCTGGACATCCTGACCTTCAGCCTTCTTAATACTCAGTCCAATCCTTCTTCTGTCAAGATCGATATCCACCACGCAGACGTCAACTTTATCTCCAATGCTGCAGACCTCCTCGGGATTGGTCACATGCTGCGAGCTGAGCTCGGATATATGAACCAGCCCCTCAATTCCATCTCCAATCTCAACAAAGATCCCAAAGGGCACGATCTTGGAGATCTTGCCAGCAACCAGATCGCCCTTAGAGAATTTCTTTGCAACCTCCACCCACGGATCTTTCTGGGTCTGCTTCAGACCAAGGGAAACCCGCTCTTTCTCTTTATCAATATCCAGTATGACAACATCAACCTCATCGCTAATCGCGACCACTTCTGAAGGATGATTGATATGATTCCAGGATAGCTCTGAAATATGAATCAGACCGTCAATCCCGCCAAGATCCACAAAGGCGCCAAAATCCACAATATTTGAAATAACTCCTTTTTTCACCTGGCCAACTGACAGACCCTCTATGATACTTTTGCGTGTTACCTTAAGGGACTTTTCAAGGTATGCCCTTCTTGAAAGCACAACGTTGTTGCGAAATCTGTTAAATTCAACGATCTTACATTCGAGCTTCTCCCCTATGAACTTCCTCAAATTCTTAACTCTCTTGATATCCACCAGGGATGCTGGCAAAAAACCACGCAGTCCGATATCAAGTATAAGCCCGCCCTTCACGATCTCTATGACTTCACCAACGATGTTTCCATCCTCACGGTAGGTTCGTTCCAGCTCTCGAAATGCACGCTCCGTCTCAGCCCTCTTTTTTGATAGGATCAACCTCCCATCCTGGTCCTCCTTCTGAAGAACCATCACTTCAATCTCATCATTTACTGAAACTACCTCCACAGGATTTACATTATATCTTACTGATAACTCCTTTGGAGGAATGACTCCTTCAGATTTATAACCGATGTCAACGAGCACTTCATCACGATCAACCCGCACGACTCTGCCCTTTAATACATCACCCTCCTCGAATTCAATTAGGGTCATGTCATAATTTGGGACAAGTTCCCCATTTTCGTTAAGCATCATGTAGCCATCCGCTACACCTTTAATATCAGAACCTTCTTTGTTCAAATTTTTCACCTCAACAAATTATTCTGGCTTAAAGCCAGTCAGATATTATAAAACATATGAATTATATATACCAACTATTGCCTGTCGAAATATCCACCCTCAGACCAACCTCCCCAAGGTCGCAAGCACCCTCCATTTCATGCTTTACCACTTCCATTGTACGTTCCGCTTCATGCTCAGGGGTCTCGATTACAAGTTCATCATGTACTGACAATACTATTTTTGCACCAAGACCTTCATCTGAAATTGCCCGTTGCAATTTAACAGTTGCAATTTTAATTATGTCCGCCGCACTCCCCTGCAGTGGGGAGTTCATTGCTATCCTTTCACCGAAACTGTAAAGCGCCTGATTGGTGCTCGTTAACTCAGCAACTGGCCTTCTGCGGCCAAATATTGTTGTCACATACCCGTTCTTCTTAGCAAAAATAACCAGTCCGTCAAGATACCTCTTCACATCAGGGAAATGATTAAAATATGAGTTTATATAACTTCGCGCATCTTCCCTTAATATCGCCAGTGCCTGTGAGAGCCCGTGCTCTGACATGCCGTAAATAATCCCGAAATTAATCGTTTTCCCAAGCCTCCTGTCAGCAGGTGTAATATTATTGATGCTCTTCCCCAGAATCTCAGATGCGGTTATAGCGTGAACATCAAGCCCATTTTTGAAAGCAGTTATCAACACTTTATCGCCTGATAGGAATGCGAGAATCCTGAGTTCGATCTGGGAGTAATCAGCAGAAATAAGTAAATTTCCTTTTTCAGCGATGAAAGCCTTTCTTATTTCCCTGCCCAACTCTGTCTTGATCGGTATGTTTTGAATATTGGGATCACTTGATGAAAGCCTGCCAGTAGCAGTTGCCATCTGGTTGTAACTGGTGTGGACCCTCCCATCTTTTTTGCTTATATACTTCGGGAGGGCATCGATATACGTATTCTTCAGCTTGGAGCACTCCCTGTACTCAATAATTTTTTCAATAATCGGATGTACTCCAATCAACTCATCCAGTACCGCACGCCCCGTCGCATAGCCCGTCTTTGTCTTCCTTGGTTTAGCAATTTTCAACTTATCAAAGAGGACCTTCCCTAACTGCTGAGGAGAGTTGACGTTAAAATACTGATCCGCCATTCCATAGATGTCATTGCAAAGCTCATTTATCCTGACCTCGTAGATATCAACAAGATCAGCAAGATATTCCCTGTCAACTGCAACCCCATCCAACTCCATCTGCGCCAGGACCCGGACAAGCGGCATCTCTATCTCCTCAAACAGTTTTCGCATCTCAAATTCATCCAACTTTGCCTCAAGGATGTTCTTTAGTTCATGAAATGTTGATGACCCTAAATCGATACCTGACCGTCCCAAATATATATCCTGTACTTCCTTTAAGCTCCTGGAGGCAATCATCGGGCGCAGTAGATAATCCGCTATTGCAAGATCGAAAAGCCTGCCCCTAAGCTCAATTTTATTTTCCAGCAGCAGCTTCATAAACGGCTTTAAATCGAAAAAGATCTTCTCAGCAGGCGACCCAAAGATTTTGCTTGAAGAATTTAGGAGCTCTTCTAAAAAATCCCTGCCTAGCAACCTATCGCTGATGAAATAGGACTCATTAGCAGTGCTCATGTTGAATTCCCTGACCAACAACTTCCCATCTGAGTCTTCTAATACAGTTGCGAGAATAGATATATACTTCGAACCAGATATTTCGTCTGACACTTCATCCAATCTGCTAAGGTGATCTATCAGATTATCCTTGCTATGCAACCTGGTCTCGATGGGCGTCTCAGCCGATTTGCGAACAAACCAGTCAGGGATCCTTGAGACCAGCGTTTTAAACTCAAGCTCCAAAAATGCATCTCTAACCGCATCAGCATCCACAGGCTTAAGCAGGAGGTCATCGACCCTGAAATCTAAAGGTACATCAAGATTCAAAGTGGACAGCTCCCGACTCATAGCAGCCTGCTTGCCGTTCTCAAGCAATATTTTCCTGACTTTTTCCTGCCTCAGCTGATTAACATTTTTAAAAACACCATCAAAATCGCCAAACTTTTCGATCAACTCTGCTGCCGTCTTCTCGCCTATCCCGGCAACCCCAGGTATGTTATCTGATTTATCCCCCACAAGACCAAGATAATCCGCTATCTGGCCTGGCCAGACCCCGAACTTTTCGTAAACGGCGTTCTTATCATACATGATCACGTCGCTAATACCCTTTCTGTTAGCCATTACCTTGATCCGATCGTTCACTAGCTGGAGGGCATCTTTATCGCTTGTGATAAGCAGGACATCATAGCCGGAATCCGCCATTCTTTTCGCAATTGTTCCAATGATATCGTCAGCTTCATATCCATCTGCCTTAAAGACCGGTATTTTCATCTTCTTTAAGAGGTCCTCAAGCACGCCCATCTGCACGACGAGCTCATCTGGCATACCAGGGCGGTTTGATTTATACTCATCAAATAGGTCATGGCGAAAGGTTGGAGCGGCACTGTCAAATGCAACTGCAACACCTGATGGCTTCTCCTCACTGAGCACCTTCAGAAGCATGCTCACGAACCCGTAAACCGAATTTATTTGAGCGCCTTTCGATGTGACAATGGTCGCAGGAAGTGCATAATACGCACGGTAGGCGAGGCTGTTGCCATCAATAATTACGATTTTATCAGCCATCTCTCATGCAATATAAATTTGTTGAAGCGATAAACACATTTTGATAGTATAAACCAACAGCCGAAGTGGCGGAACTGGCAGACGCGCTGGACTCAAAATCCAGTGGATGCAAATCCATGTGGGTTCGACCCCCACCTTCGGCACCACTTACCCCAATCAGTACCCCTCAGTTATCGAGAAAAGATATTGAAGTAAGTTGATTACGGCTGTTTCTTTTGACCACTCGCTAATACCCAGTGTCTTATAGCATCGACCTTTACATTTAAAAATCCTGTATCGCTAAGCAGTGTTTTAAATTCTTCGAGAGAAAATGGTCCATGATCGCCTTCACGATGCGCCACTGCTATTCTTCTACCCACTGAAGTGTTACGGAAGTCTGAGATAACAACAAGACCTCCAGGTTTAAGCACTCGTATTATCTCATCAAGTGCCTTCTGAGGTTGAGAAAGCTCATGTAACACTCCATTGGAAGTAGCTAAATCAACCGTTGAGTCTCCAAGTTCAAGTTGATATGCATTCCCCAATCTTACTTCAATTTTAGAAGAGACATTTTTCTTTTTGGCATTTTTCTTAAGCTTCTCTAACATCACTGAAGAGAGATCAAAACAAATAACTTTCCCCTCCTTTAATCTTTCAGCAATAGGGACACTGAAATAACCAGAACCAGCCCCTACATCCAAGACTATTTCATCCTCCTTAAGAAGGACATTGACTTTTTCTAAAAATTTTGTACGCAAATCGCCCAAAAAGAAAATCTCAGAAACTCTCCGTAAGGGGCTATTTAGATACCAAGCACCAATACGACCCTTAAAACCTTCCCATTCACTTGTAATTTTTTGGTTTGGTAATGTCATAACGATTCCTCCAAATTACTTTTTACTTTTATTCTCAAAACTCTCAATAATATTGTTTATAAATTTATCCCAGTATATTTTTTCATCATCTGAAAATTTGCTAAAAACTGGCATTAAAAGTTCTGATTTGTGGGTAAATATCCTCTTTAGCATCTTCTCTCCTTTGTCAGTAAGGAAGACTAACCAACTTCTTCGGTCTCTCGTGTCCAGCTTACGTTTAACCAATCCTCTTTTTTCTAATGAATCAATAATGTAAGTAACGCTACTTTTAGGAAGTGAAAGCTTAACAGCTATCTCTTTCGGAGTGACGTCAAGGGAAAAGCTTAATATTTGAAGGGTGTAATACTCTAACAAAGTCATCTCGAGTTTCTTAATTATCTGAAGTTCTCTTTGATAAATTAGCGTCAAAAGTCGAAAAAATTTTGATTGAAAGTTTTTCATATATTAGTTCAATTATTATAATATACGAATACCGTACTATCTGTCAAGCAAGAATTTTACCCTTTAATTTTCCTGGTTTGTAATTAGATTCTTATGTAAGATTATCAAAAGCGATAATCTAAGGCGCAGCGGCATTTACCTCAATTGTGTGATTTAATGAAGCAGAACGGATCTTCCTGAAGGTAGTCGCCATGATGCGCAAACGCCCTTCCCCTGCAGCCGCCGCATATGCTCTTGTTGATGCATCTTCCACACTCACCCTTTAAGCTATCCCTTGTCTTGAGGTTTACGAAGACTTCTGAAGATTTCCATACCTCCTTAAGAGGCATATTTCGAATATTGCCACCTGACAACGGGACAAAGGGGCACGGCCACACCTCGCCATCTGGTTTGACATAGCATATGCCGTTACCTGCAGCACATCCCTTAAAAGCAAGAGTAGCCAACCTGCCAGGTTTGTGCTCTTTATGTCCATTTCCGTTTCCATTAAGCTTACTCATCAGGTAGGCCCAGTACTGCGGCGAGCACGTGGGCTCAATTATCGGGACGATGCTGCGCTGTTTTTCGCTCACAAACTCAATGATATCCTTAAACTGATCACGGGAAAGTTCAATTTCACCCTCCTTACCGCGACCCTCAGGCACAAGGTTATAAAGCAGCACGATGTCCGCGCCAAGCTCATGCGCCATATCTAGCAGTGCAGGTATCTCATGGTAGTTGTGCTTCATCATGGTTATGTTTATCTGAAGTGCCAGGCCTGCATCTTTTGTCGCCTTAATACCCCTCATCGTCTGCTTGAAACAACCAGGAGTCGACCTTATAGCATCGTGCGTCTTTTCTGTTGCACCGTCTAGACCAATCGCCATGTTTACTGCACCTGCCTTCTTAAGCCTGGACGCCATCTGGGGAGTTATCAGCGTGGCATTCGTTGCAATACTTATCTCAAGCCCAAGAGCTGACGCATGGGAGATCAAATCGATGATATCGGGGCGAACAAGCGGCTCACCCCCGCTCAATACCAGCATCCTGAACTCATCAATCGCGGCGATCTGTTCTATAAGATCCCTGCCCTCTTTTGTGGTCAACTCACCCGTTGTTGGTTTTCCACCGCTTGCATGACAGTGCTTACAATTAAGATTACAAGCAGAGGTTACCTCCCACACAGGATGAACTGGAAAACCGATACACCCCATCCCAAGCGCACCCGATGAGAGACGCAGTGTGCGCGGAAGCTTAAGCAGCCATTGCGGTAACTTCTTCCATCCAATAATCTTCGCGAAATAGAAGGCGGAAATCGCCTGACGTGCGATGAGTGTTGGTGGGTTATAATATGGCTTCGATCTGATCCTTAAATTGTTACCCATTTATTTACTACAAGTGTTGCTATCAGCGATATCGTGATCGAAAGATCGATGAGGATCATCCTTGCGCAGATTGCTTCAAGCGCTTTTTTATCATTGTATCTCTTTTTGGCCATGGCTATGGCATTTACGATTATAAAATCAATCGGTATTAAAGAGAAAACAGCAAGCCAGAGCAGTGACACGCCCGAAAAATAACTTAAAAAAAACGAAAGGTAGCTCGCTATTAGCAGCCAGAATGCCAAAACGCCCATCTTCTCCTTGCCAAACCTGACCACAAGGTTCTTCTTGCCCATCGCTTTATCAGCAGCATAATCAGGAAACTCGTTTATGAGTATCACCAGAAATATGCTTATCGCAATAGGAACGGAGATCAGGCTTGCTGTCAAGTCAAACCTGCCGGTCTGAAGATAATATCCGGTATTGACGGTCAGCCAACCGTAACATATACCAATAAGCAGCTCGCCAATACCTCGATACGACCATTGGAAAGGCTTGGACGTGTAGAAAAAACCACAGAATACTCCAAAGACGCCCAGCAGTATCGTAAATGGGCCGGTTTTAAAAATGAAGTAGACGGATAATCCGAGCGCTGCAGCAACAGCAAGAGCTACATACGTTGCGATGATTACGCTTTTCCTGGTAACCGCCCCGGTCTGGAGCACACGGCTGCCGCCGCTAAACTTATTGTAATCCTTATTTATCGAATCAACTTCAAAATCAAAATATTCCCCCGAGAAATAGGTCACCAGCATGATTAACAAAACCACCACTCCCGAGAGAACAGCTACGGGCCAATTAATCTGATAGCTCTGTGCCCATGCCAGGACGATTCCAAGTATGAATGGCATAATTCCAACGGAATGGAACGGTATGCGCGCAAGGCCAGTCCATGCTTTAAGTTGTACGTTAACAGAATAACTCATATAGTTCTCGTCCTTATTTTTAGTTATAAAAATTGTGAATCATATTTAGAAATCAATCAGCGGAAGTATAACAACTACAGCCAGAAAGTATCAAGATACTATTCGGACATATATGTATTAAGATCTTTTTCAAATAAGTCATAAGCTGCAATTAAATTATCCACTCTTGGCTTTATCAATGCAAAGTCAGTGGTTCTTACATCATGCAATATTAAAACACTCTCTTTAAGAAGGCTCCTTGCCCTAGCCACAAGTGCACCCTCGTTGCTGTCAGTGGGTTGAAGCCTTTCGAGCTCCATTGAATAATACTCAAAAGTATTATTAATTACTTTCTCCATATCCGCGTAATCTACTTCATTTGCTAGAAACGATGCGGAGATGCTTAAGATAAAACTTGTCCTCATTCCTTTCTGAATATACCAGAGATGTAAATATAGCTCCCTTTTTGCTATGTCAGAACGAGCCTTTGCAAAGGTATCGCTGGTGAAATTCAGCTCAGTGCTTAGCCTGTTAATTTCATCTTTCGCAGCACTCAATTCATTCTCAAGACTTCGTTTCTCGCTCGTCAGCAGGCTCAAATCCGCCATCAATTTATCGATCTCTTCTTGCTTTGCATTTTCAGCGGTTTTATATAAGCTAAAACCTACAGCAGAGGACACTATTATGACGCACAATATGAAGACCAAAACCCAATAAACTTTTTTCATTTCACAAAATATACTGCCATGCCATCAAATAACTACAATAGGGATTTCTCAAAGTCAACGACCATGTAAGTTTTGCCTTTTTGTACT
Source organism: Actinomycetota bacterium (assembly GCA_023488455.1). Next base: position 9,743 of record JAMDDV010000018.1, read on the forward strand.
ACCTTATGTCCCTCGCTCTCGAGCATTTTCCTTTGAACTTCTATTCCACCTGGATACTTTTCATTGATAACACCACCTGCTTTCAAAGTCCTCCAATAGGGAGTTATTTCTTCCTTACCCTCGACGGATGCTTCCTCAGCAGCATGTGCAGCAACCCAGGCAAAAATTCCCGTCGTCAGTGGACAACCAATCGTGGCACCGTGTTTTTTTGCCAGCTTCTCGCGAATCTGGTCCATCGTGATGAGCCTGCCAACCGGTACACTTCTCATAATCTCATCCACTTCAATTGGTGCTGGAATTACAACCGTACCCGTACCCCACCTCTGGCTCATCTTTTCAGTGATCACTTCAATCTTTGGCAAGTCCTTGCCGTCATTCAATTTCTCCTGCCAGGACTTCTTGGCCTTATTATCGCTCATCTCTACTCCTATTTTAATGAACACTGCCTGCAAACCAAAAGACTCTAAAGAATCCAATGATAAACTGAAATATTACTAACTCAATACAACCTTTGAAACTTCTTTTGTCTCAACTACCTGCTTTGTGATCTTCAATTTCGCCAGGATGTAAAAAATAAAGCCAACTAAAAGAACAGGAATCCAGAATAATAGTGACGTGAGCAGCTCCATCGCAGAAAATAATATAATGGTGAGAATAAGAATAACTAGCAAATATATCCTACCGGCAACATTCTGCAACTGATTCTCCAGTCTGGAGCTAATTTCTGATCTAAGTTTTTCCTTTCCCTCCTGCCCAAGCTCCTCCCCGATCATTCCTTCTGCTGCTTTTGTTGATATTGTGATTATGAATCCAGGAAGTTTGAACACATCAATTTTGGTTATCTCCACATAACCAAAATAAAAACTAAGGCAAACCATAATCACTAAAAAAATGACTAATATTGCTTTCCTATCCTGAAGAGGCTGAATCGAAAACCTGATCCTTTCCCTTAATTCTACATTGACTCCTTTATCAAATATCATCAGTACAACTACATATACGACCGAGGTTATCAAAGTCGTATATCCGAACCTGTTCCAGAGTATAAAAAGCGCAATTCCTGATAATACGTAGGAGATGATGGCCAGCCAGAACGGTCGCACAAGTACTGCTACTAGACATGCGGTCATAAATACAAGAGCAATTGCCAAAAGAATCCATAGAATTAGATAAAGATTAGCAAAGGAAAGATCAAAAAATGAAGCACCTTTCGCATAAACTTTTTGAAGCATAAAACCCATGTACCCGCTTACAGCAATTAGTAAGATCATGAAAGTTATTGATTTAAGAAATTTTTTCATCTTCCCTCCCCTCAAAAAATTTCCACTAAAATAGCTCCCTTAATTTCATACAAAGCATAACAAACCTGCTAAATTTTCAAATCTTCTTCGGGAAACATAGCATTAATAAATTTCTTTGCTTCTTCTAAATTTCGTCTAATATCATCACCGGTTAGATCCAGTGTTCCAAGAGGAGGGTATCTGTCAGCGATGTAATATCCAGAAACGTGTTCACACAAATCCCGATAAATGTCCAAGCTGGAATCATATTCTATAGCTTCATCCAATAATGCATCAAGTTCGTGAATTTTCCTCAACTTCCATGAATGTTGCAACAGGAATGCTTTAAGATACCTTTCCAAAGATTGTTGAAGAAAGAAACCTGCTCCCTCAGCATCGTCTTTTTCCATCATATTATATATTCGAATCCAATCTTTCCTTGCAATTCTTATCCATTCAATTGATGAGGCGTATTTCTCCTTGTTCATAAATATAGACCTCTTTCTAAAATATCTGTTATGAATTGATCTCCGGATTTTTTTCTCTCCTCAATCTCCTGAGGTGTAAGTACAATGGGAGCTATAGGTAAGCCTTTTCTTAAATCCCTGATAAGACGTTTTACCGACGCCATTCTTTGAAAAAATTTCTCTTTTGATGGAGCAATGACCAATAAATCTACATCGCTATCCTCCGTAGCTTCACCTATTGCATAAGATCCAAACAAAATAACATCTCCAGCGTTATATTTTTTCTTTAACCTATTTGCAATCTGATTTAGTCTATTTTTAAAATCTGATTCCATAATAATCGATTAACCTTAGATAGAGAGGATTTTGGCCAGTTCGTACATCTTTTTATTTATCTGATGCTTGCTCTTTGATGCCATGCTATAGTCGTTCAATACTATCTCCGTTTTTTGGATACCAACAAACCTGCCGTGAACTCCGCTAGCTAGGGCTTCTACTGCTGCACCGCCGAATCGGCTCGCAAGGATTCTGTCCATTGCCGATGGAGATCCTCCTCTCTGGATGTGACCAAGCACTGTTACTTTCACATCCTTCTTGGTGACAAAACTTATGCCTGCTGCCACATCGTAAGCCTTGGCAGCACCTTCTGCTACCAGGATTATTATGTGGTTTTTACCACGCTCAAAGCCCTTTACGATCGTATTGCACATATCCTCGAAGTTGTATTCAATCTCTGGGATGAGTATGAAATCAGCACCACCAGCCAGCCCTGCATGCAGCGCGATCTCACCGGACAACCTCCCCATAACCTCCACGCAAAATATCCGCTCAAGCGACGAGGCAGTATCTCTTATTTTTGAAAGAGCCTCAATGATCGTATTAAGGCAGGTATCGAACCCTATTGAGTAATCAGTACCTGATATATCATTATCGATCGTCCCTGGAATTCCTACCGTCCTCATGCCAAGCTCCTCAAGCCTTGATGCGCCTCTGAATGAACCGTCTCCCCCAATTATCACAAGGCCGTCTATGTTATTCTCCTTTAGAACCTGAACAGCTTTCTCCTGGCCTCTTGCCGTCAAAAACCGTTCCGACCTCGCAGTCTCTAAAAAAGTACCGCCCCTGTCTATTATCCCGCCGACGGATTGGGTATATAACTGGCAAAAATCTGCATCGATTATCCCATCAAACCCTTTTCGAAACCCAATTACCTCCATTTTTCTATATATAGCGTTTCTGACCACAGAACGTATTGCTGCGTTCATGCCCGGAGCATCGCCCCCGCTTGTCATTAAACTGATCTTCTTCATGCTTACCTTCAACCTAACCTTTCCTTCTCTTTTCAAGCTCATCAAGAACTGCTTCCAGCTCCAAATCCCTGGCAACAGCCATTACGATAACATGATAAAGGAGATCTGCAATCTCCAGTTTCAATCCATCCCTGTCTCTGTTCTTTGCTGCATCAACAACTTCATCTGCCTCTTCGGTGACCTTCTTACTGATCTTACCAAGACCCTTCTCGAATAATGATGTGGTGTAAGAGCCCGGCGGCATATTTTTCTTTCTTGATTTTATTACTTCCTCAAGACGTAGTAAAATAGCAGCTTTTTCTTCTCTTCCGGCAGCACCATCGCCAGAATCCAGATCGTCGTGCCTTATCTCGATCTTGATGTCGTCAAAGCATGTCATGTTGCCGGTATGACAGGCTACTCCCTCCTGCCTAACACCATAAAGCAGAGTGTCCCCATCACAATCAAGACTAATATTCATAACATGCTGAACGTTGCCAGAACTCTCACCCTTCATCCAGAAGTCGTTCCTGCTTCTTGAAAAATACCATGCAAATCCGCTCTGTGCTGTCCTTTTTATCGACTCAACATTTGAATAAGCAAGCATCAGGACCTGTCTACTGTTGATATCCTGGGTGATCGTGGGAACAAGACCATGCCCGTCAAATCTGATCCTTGCAATTAAGTCCTCTATTTTCAAAATCGCACCTCTATTCCCTTGCTTTTAAGGTATTCTTTTGCATGCCTTATGGTGTACGTGCCGTAGTGAAAAATGGACGCTACGAGCACGGCATCGGCTCCTGCCTTATTTATTACATCACTTAAATGTTCAAGTTCTCCCGCACCCCCCGATGCGATTACAGGGATATCCACATTGGATGTAATAGCGTATGTCAGGTCAAGATCATATCCGGCTTTCGTGCCGTCTCTATCCATGCTGGTGAGCAGGATTTCGCCAGCTCCCAGCTTCTTTCCCTTAACTGCCCATCTGACAGCATTAATACCGGTTGGGGTTCTGCCTCCATGAACGTATACTTCCCACCAGTTCCTGTTCTTCTTAGCATCGATCGCCAGGACCACGCACTGGCTTCCAAACATCATCGCAGCATCTTTAATAAGTTCAGGGTTTTTCACAGCCTGCGTATTCAGCGAAATCTTATCGGCACCAGCCTCAAGTATCTCTCTTATATCGTCAATGCTCGAAATACCACCGCCAACCGTATATGGGATGAACACCTGTTCTGCTACCTGCGATGCAAGCTCAACTACCGTTCTGCGCCTATCCGATGATGCTGTTATATCAAGAAAAACAAGTTCATCAGCCCGTTCCACGTCATAAAACCTCGCTAACTCGACCGGGTCTCCTGCATCACGGATGCCAACAAAGTTAATTCCCTTGACCACTCTCCCCCTGTCAACATCCAGACAAGGAATTATCCTTTTTGCCGTCATTTAACTGCTCAAGCTCCTCACTGCCTCATGGTAGTCGATCCTTGCCTCGTAGAATGCCTTCCCGATGATCACTGATTCGATCCCGTATTCCTCAAGCGCCGCCAGCTCCTTCAGGTCGCTTAATTTTGATACCCCACCTGATGCAATTATCTTAATATTTGTGTTTTTCAAAACTTCCCTGTAAAGATCCGTGGCCGGACCGTTCATCATCCCATCCCTGGAGATATCCGTTATCAGTACCCTCTGCGCACCCATTCCCTCAATCTGCTTTATGAAATCAACCAGCGAGATGCCGCTGTCGTACTGCCAGCCCCTGATCATGACCATACCGTTTAACGAATCTGCCGAGATAACTACTCTGCTTGCATATTTTTTCAGTGCTTTCTCAAGAAAAACCCTGTTTGAAATAGCACTCGTGCCAATAACCACCCTGCTGATCCCAACTGAAAAAAGCTCATCCATGTCGCGAAGTGTCCTGACACCTCCGCCATACTGAACGTGCACCGACACGATATTTGCAATGGAAACCACAAGGCCAAAGTTCACAAAATAGCCCTTCTTTGCTGCATCCAGATCTACTACATGGATCATCTGCGCGCCCTGCTTTTCCCAGTAGAGTGCAATCATTATCGGATCCGCGGAATATTCGACCTCTTTATCGAAGTTACCTTTCTCAAGGCGGACAAGCTTGCCACCTTTTATATCAATCGCAGGTATTACGAGCATTTTCTCACTAATTTCTAATTACTTAGATTACCCAATGCGTCCACCTTCCCGTTCACGCCTGTTTCTTTACCACGCCCAGGAAGTTGGACAACATTTTTAACCCCACATCACCGCTCTTCTCAGGATGAAACTGGACGGCGTAACAGTTGTCCCTGACAATAGCTGATGCAAATGTAGTACCGTAGTCGCAGGTTGCTACTACGACATCCTTTTTCGTCGGTTCTCCTATATACGAATGCACATAATAAAAATACGCCCCAGCTTCCATATCTATGAAAAGTGGGTTTTCGTTAATGGGCCTAGTCATCGCCCATCCAATATGCGGAACCTTTACGCAGTTAGGCAGCCTCATGACCTCTCCATCAAAATACCCAAGTCCACTTACGCCTAAAGACTCCTTGCTCCTCGAGAAAAGAAGCTGTAACCCAAGACATATTCCCAGAAAAGGCTTTGAGGACGTCAGCCAGTCACCTATGAAATCAAAAGCTCCCATCTCCTTCAGATTAGCAACCGCAGGACCAAATGCACCGACCCCGGGGAGAACCAGCGCGGATAGATTTTTAAATGAGGAGCTATTACTGCATACTACTACTTCAGCACCGAGGTACTCAAACGCCTTTACCACGCTCCTGATGTTGCCCATCCTGTAATTAATGACGCCAATCCTCACGATCATCAATCCATTTTCCCCTTGGATGAAGGAATGCCTTTTTCGCGCTCATCAAAACTTACAGCCTGACGCAGCGCCCTTCCAAGTGCTTTGAAAATTGACTCAATACAGTGATGAGGATCATCACCGTAAAGAACCGTGATATGTATGTTTGCACCAAGCGAAGTTGCCAGCGCGGTGAAGAAGTTTTTATATAGTTCAAGCTCCTTTCTGGCATCTTTTCCAACTCTCATTTTGTAGACCAGATAAGGCCTCCCACCTATGTCAACTGCTATCCTGCAGAGCGACTCATCCATCGGCAGGATAAAAAATCCATATCTTCTTATCCCAGCTTTATCGCCAAGCGCATTTTTAATCGCCTGGCCAAGACAGATGCCGACATCCTCAATCAAGTGGTGACTGTCAACCTCAACATCTCCATTTGCAGTGATACTCAGATCAAATAGAGCATGTTTTGCCAGCAGCTCAAGCATATGATTGAAAAATCCGATCGGTGTGTCTATTCTATAGCCAGCGGCCCCATCCAGATTCAATTCAATATTAATATTCGTCTCTGTAGTGCTCCTTTTTATTTCAGATTCCCTGTTCAACTTACGCCTCCCTCCAGCCTGGATATAGCTATCCTCATCGCCTTAAAAAAGACCTGGTTTTCCCTGGGAGTTCCCACGGTCACGCGTAGATAGCCGCTTAACCCCTGATAACCATCAAAGTTCCTGACCAGAATCCCATTTCCATAAAGCATCTTAAAAAGCTCATCGGCTCTGAACTTCGTCCTAAAAAGTAAAAAATTCGCACTTGACCTGACCACACTGGCATTAACATTGTTAACCAGAAAATCATAAATCTTTTCTCTCTCAGCCTTGATAAGTGCGATATCATCTGAGAGCAGAGCGCGATTTCTTATGATCCTTTCTGCAGCCATCTGCGTAACAGAATTGACATTATACGGAAGTTTTACCTTGGTCATCTCACAGATAATGTCCTCGCTGGACAGAATTATCCCAAGACGAAGACCCGCCATTCTGTATGCTTTCGAGAAGGTCTTAACGATTGACAGATTTGGAAAGTCAGGCAAAAATTCAAGCATTGATCCCTCACAAAATTCACCATAGGCTTCATCTACTAAAAACAGCGTATCCGCAAGCTCAAGCAACTTTTTTAAATCTGCCACATCCACATATCTGCCCGTAGGATTGTTGGGATTGGCTATGTAAAAGATGTGTGGCTTCTGTTTTTTTATCTCAAAATAAGCTCGCTCAATATCCAGTTCAAAATCAGCATCGGTTTTGATATAGGAAATCTCGGTACCCGTGATGGCACTGATCTTCGGCGCCATCGCATAAGTAGGGTATATGCTCATCGCCCTGCGCCCGACACCGCCATATGCCAAAAAGGCACACTGAATCACCTCATTCGATCCGCCTCCAAGCAATATCTCACTTGTCTTGACGTTAAGCCATTCGGATATAGCCTTCTTCAAGGAAGAACATGAGGGATCAGGATACCTCGCAAAATTCAGCGCGGCAACTTCCGCATTGATTCCTGTCTTAATAGCCTCAGGCAGCTCCCACGGACTTTCATTGGCATTTAGTTTGTACTTTGCGGTAAGCGACGGGAGGCTGTAAGCTGAGAGCTCCTTTAAATTGGGCCTTGGTTTTACCAATTTTACTCCTCTTCCTCCAGTCTTACTTCAATTGCCCTTTTGTGTGCCACAAGACCTTCAAACTGAGCCAAATTTATGGCTGAACTGCTCTCCTTTTCAAAACTCTTCTTGGAGTAGCTTAAAAAGCCGATCTTCTTGACGTAGTCATCCAGGTTCAGCATCGACTGAAACCTCGCCGACCTGTTCGTTGGAAGGACATGGTTTGTGCCAGCAGTATAATCCCCCATCACCACAGTAGTATATGCACCAAGAAAAGCCGCACCTGCGTTTGTGATCCTCGAAAAGATGTCAAAGGGATTTTCGGAAAATATCTCAAGGTGCTCAGGTGCAATTATATTTATCGCATTTATAACTTCCCATCTGTTGGGCAAGATCAGTATCATCCCGTAATCGCTTAATGACTGCTTTGCAATACTTTCAGCGAACTCCTCGTTCAAAAAATTTTCCAGCTCTTCTGCAACTTTCCGTGCCATCTCCTCCTTGCGCGTGATGAAGATCGATTGTGCAAGTGGGTCGTGCTCCGACTGAGCTATCATATCAATTGCGGCAAACCTGGCTAGCTTCGGATCGTTTCCACATATAAGCACCTCGCTTGGACCTGCGAGCATGTCTATGCCAACGTCCCCGTAAACAAGCTTCTTGGCTGCATTGACGTAGACATTCCCGGGTCCAAATATCTTATCCACCTGCCTGACCGTGGCAGTGCCATAGGTCATCGCGGCCACAGCCTGCGCACCACCTATGGCATAGACTTCCCTGACGCCCACCAGATCAAGCGCATAAAGTATTACGGTGTTGATTTCCCCTTTTTCGTCTGGTGGTGAGCATGCGACAATATTCTTCACGCCAGCCACCCTGCCCGGTATCACGTTCATCAAAACAGATGAAGGATAGGCAAACCGACCACCTGGTATGTATACACCTATGGTATCGATGGGTACTATGTGCTGGCCGTAAAAAACACCATCCCTTACAAAATCTGACCAGCTCTTCTGCAGCTGATTTTCATGAAACCTTGTTATGTTCTCCATCGCGACCTTCAGGCTTTTCTTAACCTCTAGATCGACGCTATCCTTTGCCGAAATAATATCATCCTCATTAACCCTGATCATGTAATCATCGACGGAGACCTCATCATACTTCCTGGTCAGGCGGATCAACGCTTCATCTCCATTTTCCCTTACGTCCTCGATGATCTCCAATACTTCCTTCTCGACCTTTTTGTGTTCAATCTTCCTCTTTTCAACAATGATCTTTTTGACTTCATCAGAGCTTTCACATCTGATAATTCTTATCATGCCTGACCTCCTGACAAAGCTTTAAAAATTCTTCCAAGCACAAAATCCAGCTCTTTGAACTTTAATTTATAGCTAACCTGATTTGCTATCAACCTCGCTGTTGCACTTGCTATCCTGTCCACAATTTCAAGATTATTTTCATTTAAAGTCTTCCCCGTCGCGGTGATATCAACAATCTGCTCCGCAAGATCAAGTATGGGCGCCAGCTCCACAGAACCGTAGAGCTTTATGATCTCAACCTGCATACCGATACGGTCATAATATTCCTTTGTTACGTTTGGGTACTTGGTAGCTACCCTCAGATATCCAAGCCTTTCATACTTCGACCTTACAAGATCAGCAGACCCCATAATCTGGGCTACCACAAAATCACAACTTCCATAACCAAGATCAGCAAGTTCATAGATAATGCTTTTTTGCTCCATTAAGACATCTTTCCCAACGATTCCTATATCTGCAGCTCCATACTCAACATATACCGGGACGTCAAAAGGCCTTGCAATGATGAAACTGAAACTATCCTGTGAAGAACCATAGATCAGCCTCCTATCCTCCGGGTCAATTTCAGAATGCAGAATATCTGCTTTCTTTAACATCTCAATGGATGAAGGTAAAAGATATCCCTTAGGAACCGCTATTTTCAATGGCATTTAATACATCCTTAAAGTCAGATGCAACATCAACCTCTATCTTCTTATCCTGCGAAATGAAATAAATTTTAACAGCATCTTCACCAATGACTACTTTGATATCAACATCTTCCTTTCCCGTCCCCTCGAGAACCGCTTCCGCGTCCAAACCTCTATTACGAAGAATAATCCCAAGTTTTATAGCAAGGGTGAAATTCCCATCATCAGACATGATAGATATCTTCGTCGGCTTACGCGAGCACTGGCCTGTGCCAATGTTCAGTTCGTGTATGACATCCACATCTATGGCAAAACCTACAGCTCTGGAGTCAATACCAAAATAGGACAACAGGTTATCGTAGCGGCCTCCTCCGCAGATTGGCACACCAGAGCCAAGGGCATAGCCCTCAAACACAAGGCCGGTGTAATAATCAAATGACCTGACGATGCCAAGATCGATAAATATCCTATTACCGTATCCGCTTTTCTTCAACTCGCTGTAAACATGAGCAAGTTTGTCAAGCCCAGATCTATATTTTTCAGAACCAAATAAACAGCTGGCTTCTGTCATCACCTCATGGTTTCCCTTAAGTGATATTAACTCAAGTACGCTCTGCCTCTTTGCTTGAGGAAGCTGCTTCGAGACTTCAACCAGGTTTTTTAATAGCAGCGACTTTTTTAATCTTCTTGCCATCTCCAGATCACCAAATGTCTCCTCCAGTGCACTGTCTATTACATCGATATGACCAAGTCCTATCCGATAGCCGTCCCCCAGTACCTCATTTAACATATTTATAAGCAGTGCAACAGCTTCAAAATCCGATTTAAGCGAGCCTGAACCGACGATCTCAACCCCTGCCTGAAGCCGCTCCCTCCGCTTTCCTGCAAACTGATTTGCCTTGCTGAACACATTTGCCATGTAAAAAAGGCGCAGCGGAAACTCACCTGATAAAAATCGCATCGCTGCCATCCTCGCAATCGGGGCAGTCAACTCCATCCTCAGTCCCAGCACCTGTCCATCATCATCAAAAAACCTGATCATGGACTCCTTACGATTTTCTCCTATGCCGCGACTAACGAAATCAAAGTATTCAATCGTGGGAGTGATAACTTCACCGTACCCCCATTCAAGCGCTATCTTTCTTATCTTTTCCTCAACTCTCCTTCGCATGCTGACCTCGCGCGGAAGCATATCGCGCACGCCAGCCGGTATTGAGATCGATCTGTTGTTGTTCATAACCATACTAGTTTATTTAATAATTTAACTAATTAAAGTGATAACATAGTAGCATGTTAAAATATTTTTCCCCAGAAGTCAATATATTTTCTTGTCCACGAACAGATATCCTTTATGACATGTATATCGACGTATCGGGCCCCAACAGGCTCTTTATCTCAGAACATAATGAGTTATTTACCTCCACCCTAAACTTATCCGAGAGCCTGAATGTAACATAACCAACACCTGACGGCACAATCAGGTTCACATACGCCTTGCCAGGGTGACTTTTCAGGATCGAATTTAAATGGTCTGAGGTGTCCTCATCCAGATCGCTCTGTTTTATCCTGATGTTAAAATTTTTATTACCCTTTGAATTCAGATCAATACCTGATATAGAAGTTGCGACAAACTTGGTCTGATCCTCCTTTACATCAAGCCTGCCGCGCACTGAAATAATCTTATCCTCAACTATGAGTTCCGCATTCTCGGCGAGCAAACTAGGAAACACTATCACATCTATGGATGAAGTCATATCATCTATGGTCACATACCCCATGATTTCGCCCTTTTTCGTCCTTGTCTGTTGAACCTTGGATACGATGCCAGCAATTATACAGAGCGTCCCATCAGGTTGGCCTTCGAGTTCTTCTATGGTCATATCGCAGTGCGTTCTCAGGTTTTCGATAAATCCCTCAAGCGGATGCTCTGACACATAAAAACCAAGCATCTCCTTCTCGTAGGATAAGAACTCCTCACGCGAGAACTCCTCGTCTATGACGTCCTCCTCTTTCCTGGTAGCAAAGTCATCCTGCTGCGCTGCAAACAATGCGAACTGCCCTGCCTGGGCATCTTTCTTGATCTTCTCACACGCTGCAACTATCTCCTCAAAATTATTTAAGAGATGTTTTCGGGTCCTCCCAAAAGAGTCAAAAGCACCTGCCTTGATGAGGCTTTCGATTACCCTTTTATTCAAAATAGTAGGATCAAGACGTTTGCAGAAATCGTAAAATGAGCTGTACTGCCCGCTCCTCTGACGTTCTGCAACTATGCTTACAACGACGCTCTCACCGACATTTCTTATTGCACCTAATCCAAAACGAATCTTATCCCCAACAACCGTAAAGTCGCCATAACTCTCATTCACATCAGGCGGCAATATATCGATACTCATTCGCTTAGCTTCAAATAAGTACTGCGCAACCTTCTCCTGGTTTCTCATTCTCTCAGTGAGCTCCGCAGCAAGAAATTCCACAGGATAGTGCGCCTTTAAATACGCGGTCTGAAAGGAGATCCTGGCATATGCTGCGCTGTGCGATTTATTAAACCCGTATTCCCCGAAATTGTTAATTTGGTCAAAAACTTTATTTGCAATCTGTTCGGAATAACCGTTAGCAATGACGCCATTTATGAACTTCTCCCGCAGGTGAGCTAATAGCTCTCGCTTCTTCTTACTAATGGCAGCACGAAAATCATCAGCCTCGGACATGGTGAAGCCCGCCATGCTCATAGCGATCATCATGATCTGTTCCTGGTACACCATTATCCCATAGGTCTCTTTAAGTATCGGTTTAAGTGACGGATCAAGATAGGTTATTGACTTCTTACCGTGCTTCGCAGCGACGAAGTCACTGACCAGTCCGCTCTGCAGAGGACCAGGCCTGTAAAGAGCTAATAAAGCTATGATATCCTCAAAACATGTAGGCCTCAGCTCGATCAGGAGCTGTCGCATACCAGCACGCTCCAGCTGGAATACCCCAAGCGTATCACCCCTCCTGAGCAGCTGGAAGGTAGCCCCATCTGAAAGATCGATTTTATCTAAATCCAGGTCATCACCGCGAGTCCTCTTGATTATCTTAAGGGTCTTATCAATTACAGTTAATGTGGTCAGCCCGAGGATGTCCATTTTGAGCAGGCCGATCTTCTGAACATCACCCATATTGTATTGAGTTACTATCTCGGGCTCGGATTTGCGCTGCAGTGGGGTGTAATTGGTCAGATCGTCTGCGGAGATCACCACGCCTGCAGCATGTATGGAATCCTGCCGCGCGAGGCCTTCAAGTTTCATCGCCGTATCAAGGATTTTTTTTGAATCAGGATTGTCCTTATACTCCACCCTGAGCTGCTCGGACATCTCTATCGCCCTGCTAATACTGACGTAATCGCTCGGGTTCACAGGTATCAGCTTGGCAAGCTTATCGCCAACTGCATATGAATAACCGAAAACTCTTGCCGCGTCACGCGTAGCAGCCCTTGCAGCCATCGTGCCAAAAGTTATGATCTGGGCAACTCTGTTCTCGCCATATTTCTCCGAAATATGCTTTATGACCTCATCCCTCCTCTCGGGTGGGAAGTCGATATCTATATCAGGCAGGCTTTTACGCTCTGGGTTCAGGAATCTTTCAAAGAGAAGTCCATACTCCAGTGGGTTGATGTTAGTAATATCCAGCACGTAAGACAGGAGGCTGCCTGCTGCGGATCCCCTACCAGGACCAACCCTTATGTCGTGACTTTTGGCAAACTTCACCAGATCCCAGATTATCAGGAAATACCCCGCATAACCCATCTTTTTGATGACATCAAGTTCGTATTTCAGCCTCTGAGCGACCTTCTCATCAGCATCTGGAAACTTCTTTGGGAGATCATCAAAAGCCATCTTATTTAGATAGGAGTCCAGGTCATAGCCTTCGGGAACCTCGTAATAGGGAAGAAGGTTTTGACCAAGCGGTATCTCAAGATTGCACATCTCGGCAATCTTCAATGTGTTCTCAAGCGCAGCAGGAAAGTCCTTGAATAATGCATTCATCTCCTCTTTGTTCTTGAAGTAAAACTGGTCAGAATTGAAATGAAGGCGGTTCTCATCTGAAACCTGAGTTCCTGTCTGTATGCATAATAGAACATCGTGAGCGATATGATCTTCCCTGGCAAGATAGTGCACATCATTGGTTGCTACGATCCCAACTCCGCTCTCCTTCGACAGCTCAAGTAGGCCAGCATTAACCTTGTCCTGATCCTCAAGCCCCTGGTTCTGTGCTTCCAAAAAGAAGTTCTCTTTACCAAAGATATCCAGGTACTGACTTAAAGTCCCTCTGGCTTCATCGTATCTGCCCAACGCAAGCAGCTTGGGTATTTTTCCAGAAAGACATGCAGAAAGAGCTATCAAGCCGCTATTGTGTTCTGCTAATACCTCGGCATCCAACCTGGGACGATAGTAGAAACCCTCAAGGTAACCTATGGAAACAATCTTCATCAAATTCTGATAACCAGTCAGGTCCTTCGCCAAGAGAAGAAGGTGGTGCAGCTTCTCATCTTTTGAGGTCTTCTCAGTCCTGCTCTTCGGAGCGAGGTACACTTCACATCCGACTATCGGCTTGATGTCCATACTCTTACAGGTTATATAGAACTCGATGATGCCATACATTGCTCCATGATCGGTTAGCGCGACTGCGCTCATGCCGTATTCCTTGGCTCGCGTCACAAGTTCAGGAATCCTTATGGAGCCATCAAGCAGCGAAAATTCAGAATGAGTATGAAGATGAACGAAATCAACAGTCATATTTGCCCTTACGGGCTATTCTACTTTTTAGTCTTCATTCGTTCAAGAACCAATTTATAACCGTCAGCCCCAAAGTTCAAGCATCGCTTAACCCTGCTGATCGTTGCGGTGCTCGCGCCGGTTACCTTCGACGTATCAGAATACTTGGCTCCTTCATTCAGAAGATGGGCTACTGCAAGCCTCTGTGCTATCGACTTGATCTCCCTTATGGTGCAGATGTCCTCAAAAAACCTGTAGCATTCATCCACATTTTTTAATAGAAGGATTGCTTCAAAAAGTTGATCTACCTCTTTGTCCCTTATCCTGGGATCAACTGGCATAGATACCCCTCCTCGATATTCATTCATGCTTATTTATATTTTGCGTTCTCATCAAACCGAGCTTGATGCTATCCTCAAGAGCATCCCAGCTTGCTTCAATTATATTCTCAGAAACACCTATTGTGCTCCAGGTAGTCTTGCCGTCAGTTGAGTCTATGAGCACCCTGACAACCGCTCCGGTGCCCTTTTTGGAGTCTATGACCCTGACCTTGAAATCAGTCAACCGGATAGATTTAATATTTGGATAACATTGAATTATTGCATTGCGAAGAGCGTGGTCAAGTGCATTGACTGGCCCATTACCCTCAGCAGTTGAGATAATCCGGTTTTTGCCTATATGTATTTTTATGGTTGCTTCCGTTTCAACCTTTCCATCTTCACTCTTCTCCATGATCACACGGAGACTCTCAAGCTTGAAAAACTCCTTCCATGCTCCTGTCTTTTCCATCAAAAGCATCTCGAAGGAACCATCAGCGGCTTCAAAATGATAGCCATGATGCTCAAGGTCCACGATCAGCTGCAACAGCTCGCCCACCTTTTCTGCATTGCCCGAAAGGTCCACCCCAAATTCGCTAGCCTTCTTTATTATCGTCCTGCGCCCCGCCAGCTCCGATACCACAATGCGCTGTCTGTTGCCAACGGACTCCGGCCTTATGTGTTCAAACGTGCGCGAGTCCTTACTGATGGCACTGACGTGCATCCCGCCCTTGTGCGCAAATGCACTCTGCCCGACAAACGGTTGATGAGGATCAGGGACAACATTAGCAACCTCACTCACAAAATGAGAAAGCTCGGTGAGACCTCTCAATTTCTCAATATCAACACATTTTACGTTAGCTTTTAGCACGAGGTTGGGGATTATTACGCACAAATCTGCATTGCCACACCGCTCACCATAACCGTTTATCGTCCCTTGCACCATATCAACGCCCAGCATGACCGCATCGATCGACTGCGAAACAGCACTTCCCGAATCGTTATGCGCATGTATGCCAACTCGCGCTTTTAGCTGTGGAAGAATTTTTTTGATGATCTCCGATGTCTCAAAGGACAGACATCCACCGTTTGTATCGCACAGCGATATCCAGTCAGCACCTCCATCCTGCGCAGCAAGTATTGTCTTCATAGCGTACTCCGGATTTACCTTATAGGCATCAAAGAAGTGCTCGGCGTCGTAGATCACTTCAGAATAGTATGCCTTGAGAAACTGAACTGATTCAAAAATTATGTTTAAATTTTCTTCAAGAGTCGTCTCAAGCACTTTCTCTACGTGAAAATCCCAGCTCTTACCAAAGATGCATACCGCATCCGCTTTTGAGTTCACCAAAGCAATGAGGTTCGGATCTTCATTAACCTTTTTGTTTTTGTGGCGCGTGCTCCCAAAGGCAACTAGCTTTGAATCGCCGAAATCCTCCTGCGAGGCTCGCCTGAAAAGTTCCGCATCCTTGGGATTGGAATATGGAAACCCAAGCTCGATGTAGTGAATCCCGAACTCAGCAAGCTTTAATGCTATCCTTAACTTATCCTCCAGTGAGAAGGAGATGTTCTCCCTCTGCGAACCGTCCCTTAAAGTAGTATCAAAAATCTTTATCTCTCTCAATTTTTAAACCATCCAGGCCTGATAAAAGCTTTCTAGATATTTTTAATTATCTCATCAGTCATCTCATCGGTGCTGAGAAGTTCTGTGCCCTCCTGATATATATCCTTCGTCCTGAAACCTGATGATATAACATCAGCCACTGCATCCTCAATTCTGCGCGCGGACTGCGGCATATTCAGGCTAAATCTCAGCATCATTGCGACGGAAAGAATGGATGCAATCGGATTTGCAATTCTTTTCCCTGCAATATCAGGGGCCGATCCATGAATCGGTTCGTACATGCCAAACATATTTTCATTGAGCGATGCTGAGGGCAGCATCCCGATCGAGCCAGTGATCATCGCACATTCATCACTTAAAATATCACCGAACATATTTGAGGTTAAGATCACATCAAACTGCCGTGGGTTCAGGATCAACTGCATTGCGGCGTTGTCAACATAAAGATGATTGAGGCTCACATCAAGATATTCCTCATGAACCTTTATGACTCGTTCCCTCCAGAGCCTTGATGACTCCAGGACGTTTGCTTTATCAACGGACGTAACCTTCTTGCCGCGCAATCTCGCTACCCCGAACGCAAGCCTGGCAACCCGATCAACCTCAAAATCTGCATAAATCATGGTATCGTAAGCCACCTGCCTGCCATCCTTTATGATCCGTTCACTTTTCCCGAAATACGCATCACCAGTCAGCTCGCGCATCACCATTATATCAACATCTCTTATGACACTCTCCTTAATCGTCGAGACACCTACTAATCCATCAAAGAGCTTAACCGGCCTCAAGTTCGCGAAAAGTCCAAGCTCCTTGCGAAGTGCAAGTAGCCCCTGCTCAGGCCTTGGTTTGTGTGGATCAGTAGTCTCCCACTTGGGACCACCTACCGCACCCAGTAGCACGGCATCGCAAGATCTGCAGAGACCCAACGTCTCCTGCTTAAGCGGGGTCCCATATCTATCAATAGCAACGCCTCCAACATCGTCATATATGTATTCAAAAACCAGATCCCCCTTATCTGCGATTGTGTCAAGCACCTTTACAGCACCAGCAGTGACTTCGGGCCCAATTCCGTCTCCAGGAAGAACAACTAACCTATACCCCTTCACTTAAATCCCTTTTTATCATGTTCTTATATCCACCTGCATTGATAATTTTAACCATGAAGTCAGGATACGGGTTAAATGCATACTCCTTCCCCTTGGTTAAGTCCTTTATATATCCTACTTTTAAGTCGACCTCTAATTCATCGCCATCATCAATCTCAGATGCTGCCTCAGGCGCAACAAGCAGGGGGAGCCCAATGTTTATAGCATTCCTGAAGAATATCCTTGCAAATGATTTTGCAATGACAGCAGACACGCCACTCTGCTTAATGGCGATCGGGGCGTGCTCCCTGGACGAACCGCAGCCAAAATTCTCAAGTGCAACGATGAAATCGCCGCTTTTCATCTTAGTCTTGAAGTCGGGATCGATATCCTCCATGCAATGGCTGGCCAGCTCATCTGGATCAGAAACGTTAAGATAACGTGCAGGGATTATCACATCCGTATCCACGTTCTTACCATACTTGTGAGCTTTCCCTTTTAACATCAGCTCATCACATCCTCGGGATGAGCAATCCTGCCCATTACTGCAGTTGCCGCAGCAACCGCTGGGCTGGCCAAATAAACTTCGCTCTCCGGATGTCCCATCCTGCCGACAAAGTTCCTGTTCGTGGTTGAGAGCGCGCGCTCTCCCTTAGCCAGGACTCCCATATGTCCACCAAGACATGGACCACACGTCGGTGTGCTGACCACCCCTCCAGCCAGGACAAAGGTTTCAAGTAGTCCCTCTCTTAATGCCTGTAAATAGATTGACTGCGTCGCCGGTATTACAATCAGGCGCATCCCTTTTTTCACCCTTCTACTATTTAAAATGGATGCTGCCACCCTTAGATCTGAAAGTCGACCGTTCGTGCAGGAACCTATTACAACCTGATCAATGTTCACATCCGCCGATTCGCTGACCTTTCTAACATTCGAAGGAAGGTGAGGAAACGCAACAAGTGGCTCCAGGGCGCTCAGATCGATCTTATAAACTGACGCGTAGTTTGCATCTTCATCGCTGTAATACATCTTATATGCGCGCTTTGCCCGCTGACTGATGTACTCAAAAGTCACATCGTCGGGGGCAAAAATACCGTTCTTGGCACCGGCCTCTATCGCCATATTTGCCACAGTCAACCTGCCATCCATGTCGATGTTTTTCACACCATCTCCACCAAACTCCATTGCCTTGTATAAAGCACCATCTACTCCTATCATTCCGATTATGTGCAGAATGAGATCCTTCGCACCAACCCATTTCTTAAAATTGCCATCCAATCTGAAGAGCATGGATTCGGGAACCCTGAACCACAACTCACCCTTTCCCATGGCAATGGCGGCATCGGTGCTGCCGATGCCCGTGGAGAAGGCACCAAGTGCCCCATAGGTGCACGTGTGCGAATCGGCACCAACCACGAGATCACCCGGAAGCACAAGACCCAGCTCAGGCAGCAGTGCATGCTCAATCCCCATTTCCCCAACCTCAAAATAGTTCTCTATCTCATGATTCCGGGCAAAATTTCGTAAGTCAAGGCACTGCTCGGCTGATTTTATATCCTTGTTTGGCGTAAAATGATCGGGAACCAGGACGATCTTGCTTCTGTCAAATATCTCTTTAAACCCGATCTCCCTGAACTCCTTTATTGAAATCGGCGCAGTTATGTCGTTTGCCAGGACAAGATCCACCTTAGCCGTTATGAAATCGCCAGCTTTAACCGATTTTTCCTTGCAGTGAGCAAAAAATATCTTTTCAGTTATTGTCATGCCCATTTACTCATCCTTAAGGAGTCCAGGGATCATCTCTATGCCCTTGTTCAGGGCGTTGATGTATGCCTTTATACTCGCCTCTATCACATCGGTGCTTATTCCTCTTCCAACCACCGATAGATCATCGATCTCAAGCACAATGCTGACCTCTCCAAGGGCATCCTTGCCGCCAGTCACAGCATCGATCGAATAGCTTTTGAGTTTAGTCCTGATTCCAGTTATGGAATCTATTGCACGATACGCAGCATCAATTGGACCATCACCCCAGGCTGCTCCGTCAAGGTTCTTGCTGCCCTTTTTCATTCCCACAGTAGCAGTTGGTCTGAGGTTATTTCCGCTCATCACCTGATAGTAGTTAAGGTGAAATAGCTCTCTGGGTTGAACAATCTGGCCCGAGACTATCGCCTCCAGGTCCTTATCGTTTATCTCACCTTTTCTGTCAGCAAGCTCTTTGAACTGGACAAACGCCTTTTCCAGCTGCTTATCGCTCAAGGAGAAGCCCAGTTTCTGAAGACGATCGATGAACGCATGTCTGCCGGAGTGCTTTCCAAGCACTATCTTTGATTCATGAAACCCTAACCTGCTGGGATCCATGATCTCATATGTAGTCCTCTCCTTAAGTATGCCATCCTGATGAATGCCGGACTCATGAGCAAAGGCATTCCTTCCCACGATCGCCTTGTTTGGCTGGATGGGATATCCGGTTAAAGCACTGACGAGGCTGCTCGTCCTGGCCAGCTCGGACAATTCAAGTGAAGTTCTCGCTTTTAACAGGTCGCCCCTCGTATCAAGTATCATGGCTACCTCCTCAAGAGCGGCATTTCCTGCCCTTTCTCCGATGCCGTTTATCGAACACTCCACCTGTGCTGCCCCGTTTAGTATCGCCTCTATCGAATTTGCAACCGCCAGTCCCAGATCATCATGACAGTGTACGCTTATGATGACATTATTATCCACGCAAATCTCATCTCTTATCATGCGAATCAGCCTGCCGTACTCAGCAGGAACGGAGTAACCAACCGTATCAGGTATGTTCAGAATCGTCGCTCCTTCTTTAACGGCAATTGTCAGAACCTCAAGCAAGAAGGCGGTTTCACTCCTGGTAGCATCCATTGCAGAAAACTCAACTTCATCACACAGGCTCCTTGCCAGTGCAACAGCTCTTTTGGCCATCTCCTTGACCTGCTCCCTATCCTTCATCATCTGATATTTGATATGAATGTCAGACGTCGATATGAACGTATGAATGCGCGGTTTCTCAGCAGGTTCTAGCGCTTCCCATGCACGTCTTATATCCGCGTCGATGGCACGCGCGAGTGCTGCAACCTTTATACCGGTCAACCTGCTTGAGATCTCCCTCACACAGTCAAAATCACCCTGAGAGGATATGGGAAACCCCGCCTCTATCACATCAACATTGATCCGCTTCAGCTGCATGGCAATCTGAAGCTTCTCAGCAGCGTTAAGCTTGATCCTGGGTGCCTGTTCGCCATCCCTCAACGTCGTATCGAAAATATCAATTTTCCTAATCTGTTCATTCACCTTTTCACGCTCCTATTGAACAAGCAACCTACAAAACACGAACATCACTTAAAGTATCAGTTCCAACTAAATGACAGCAATCGTTTAATAGAGCCATCTCTCTTCGCCCGTTATCATGAAGCACAAGCAGGCTTAAACTACCGTTGTTCAGGTTGAAGTTCCAGAATTTTGATAGATCCATCCCCATGAAATCAATCATGAACAGTTTGCCAAAGCCATTATGCGAGCTTACAAGGATCCGTTCATGGAGGGATCTGACAATAACCATGTTGAAAAAATCGTTGGCCCTCTTCCTCACGTCGTGCCAGGACTCACCATCAGGAGCCTTAAGAGTTGCTGGGTTTTTAAGCCATTGTTCAAACTCAAGAGGATATTCTCTTTTTATATCCTCCCTGCTCAAACCCTCCCATCTTCCCAGCGAAATCTCCTTGAGGTTATCATCGAAATTGATTCCAACTCCGATCAGTTTCTTAACTTCTTGGGAAGTCTGTCGTGCCCTGCGAAGTGGGCTTGAATATATTACCTGTATACTCTCCTTTTTCAAACGTTGTGCAAGCCGACGAGCCTGGTCAAATCCCCGATCACTCAGGGCAGATTCCTTCTGCCCCTGTACTAATTCCTCCCTGTTCCAATCAGTTTCTCCATGCCTTATAAAAAATATCTGCTTTGGGCTCAAAGTTTAATAAAGACAGCCTCCTTTATGTTGGCATTGACCTTAATTTCCTCGAGCAAGTCTAAAGATATAGGCTGATCAACATTTACACCATTCAATGCTACTCCGCCCTTTTCCGTCCTGCTCACCTGCATATTGGCGATGTTAATTCTGTGTTTTCCCAATATGGTACCTATGGTGCCAATCACGCCTGGAACATCTTTATACTTAAAGAATGCCATATACTCGGTTGGTACAAGATCGAGCTCAAATCCATTGATGCTGACGAACTTCTGTTGATTATTTTTGCCCATCAAAGTACCCGAAACGCTGAATTCCTTTGAGTCATATTTTCCCTTAAGAACTATCAGGCTCACGTAGTCCTTTGATTCACTGCTCTTGAGTTCGCGAACTTCAATGCCCCTTTCCTTTGCGATAAAAGGAGCGTTGACCAGGTTTACTGAATCCTCAAATTTCTCAAGTACTCCCTTTAACACAACAGTGGTAAGAAGACGGGTATCATGGCCAGCAATATTTCCGTAATATTCAACATCAAGGTTGTTCAGGTTGCCCGGAAACAGCGCGATGAAGAGTTTTCCGAGGTTTTCTCCAAGCGGCATGAACGGCTTTAATTCCTCCATTGACTCCTGACTTACCTGCGGAATATTCACAGCAGTTGAAACGCTCTGCCCGAACAGCGCTGCCCTGACCTGTTCAGCGATCTGAATACCTGCCTTATCCTGTGCCTCAATGGTCGAAGCACCAAGATGTGGAGTACAAACGACATTTGGTAATACAAACAGTGGATTATCGGTACAGGGTTCAACCTCGTAAACATCAAGACCTGCCCCACCGACCTGTCCACTCTTGAGCGCCGCCTCAAGCGCTTTTTCGTCAATGATCGTGCCTCTGGCTGTATTTATAATAAGCACACCCCTATTCATCCTGGAAAAGGATTTTTCATCTATCAGATGATGGGTATCTTTATTCTTTGGCAGATGAATGGATATTATGTCAGCTTGTTTGTAAACATCGCTCAACGAATTTGCCCTCTCTACACCAAGGTTAGAGAACCGGTCATCTGAGACAAAGGGGTCATAAGCTATCACCTTCATCCCAAGACCAAGTGCTCTTTGCGCAACAAGCGTACCTATCCTACCAAGACCAATTATCCCAAGCGTCTTGCCGTATATTTCTATCCCCTTAAATTTTGAACGTTCCCATTTCCCCGATTTCAGCGAAGCACATGCCTCAGGAGTTCGGCGGCACAAAGCGAACATGAGCGCAATTGCCTGCTCTGCGGCAGATATTATGTTGCTCTGCGGTGCGTTAGCTACAATTATTCCCTTCTTGTTTGCTGCATTAACATCGACATTGTCCACACCAATGCCCGCGCGCCCAATTATCTTCAACCTGTTCGCTCTTTCAATCACATCTGCGGTAACATTCGTCGCACTCCTTATGATAAGGGCATCGTATTTGCTTATTATGTCGAGAAATTCCTCCTGACTTATCTTCGTAAAAACATCCACATCAAAGTCCTTTTTCAGGACCTCCACGGCCTTTTCGGCTATATCATCCTTTACAATTACCTTCATCCTGTCCATTTTTTTCTCTTTAAAGAGTAAACACCTCCTCTGCTGCCTTAACACCGCTGCCCAGTTCAAATTTATAACCGAGTTTCTTCAGGGTCATCTCAAGCGCAGCAATGGTGATTATGATATCGAGCTTTTCAAAATAACCGCAGTGGCCAATCCTGAAGATCTTCCCCTTTAATGGCCCCTGTCCACCGACAAGTGTGACTCCAAAATCTTCGCGCATGCCCTTGATTATCTTGCCTGCTTCTACTCCTTCAGGTGAAAGTATCGGTGTTACAGAGTTTGAAGCCACACTCTCGTTGCATAAAAGCTTGAGTCCAAGTGCTTTTACTGCTGCACGACTCGCTTTAGCAAGCATTGCATGACGCGCAAATAAATTATCAAGCCCTTCATCCATAATCATTTGCAGCGAAGATGACAGCTGAACTAAAAGCGTAACGGCAGGAGTAAACGGTGTCTGCGGTGAATCGCTTTCAAGTGCTTTCCTTAACGCTTTATAGTCAAAATAAAACTTGGGAAGCTTTGACTCCTCAATCATCTTCCATGCCCTCTCGCTTATGGATACAAAAGATATGCCGGGAGGCGTCATAAGCGCCTTTTGTGAGCCTGCAACCACGATATCTACTCCCCACTCATCAGTCCTGAGGTCAGTTGCTCCGAGGCCGCTGATGGCGTCAACTATCAGGGCTGTATTATGCGAATTGGTAATCTTTGCGATCTCCCTAATACTGTTATTCACTCCTGTGGATGTCTCTGAATGCGTTACCATCACACTCTTGATCGATGGATCCTTATTAAGCTCTCTTTCAACATCAGCAGGCACTGCAGCAGTACCCCATTCGTAATCAAGTTTTACCACGTCAAGACCGTAACTGTTTGAAATTTTTGCAAATCTTTCGCCAAAATATCCTGTTGAGATTACAAGAACGCGATCACCGGGGCTAAACAGGTTTACAACGGCGGATTCCATTGCTCCGGTTCCCGAAGAATTTATGATCAAAACGGAATTATTAGTCTGAAGCACCCATTTAAGCTTCTCGGTCACATCGAGCAAAAGCTTGGTGAAAGCCGGTGCACGGTGATGAATAACATCTCTTGCTCCAGCCAATAAAACATCGGTTGGGACAGGTGTCGGTCCCGGCGTCATCAGGTAACTCTTTTTCATTTATCCTCCCGGTGTATTTCTATTTTTTGATGTACTTGCTACCCCTACTTATGGCGACCTTCCCGGCACGCGCCAGCTCAAGGATACCGTATGGTGACAATAGATCAATAATCGCATTGATCTTGTCCTCGGTACCGGTTATCTCCACAACCAGGCTCTTAAAGCTCACATCTACTATCTTCGCACGGAAAATATCGGCGATCTCAATGATCTCAGGTCTGTAGTTTGGCGCTGTATTCACCTTGATAAGCGCAAGCTCACGATCCAAACAGACACCCGGATCAATATCCTGAATCTTTATCACATTTATCAGCTTATGAAGCTGCTTTGTGATCTGTTCTATTGACTTTTCCTCGACGTTCACCACTATCGTCATCCTTGAAATAGTAGGATCTTCCGTTGGCCCAACAGAAAGGCTGTCAATGTTATAGCCGCGTCGCGAGAAGAGTCCTGATATCTTAGCAAGAACCCCAGGCCTATTTTCTACCAAAACAGAAATCGTATGACGCATTATTCCTCCAGCATCTGGTTTATCGCGGAACCCGGTGTTACCATCGGAAACACATTTTCCTCCCGCTCGATCCTGAAATCAATGACGGTGACCTGCTCGTTATCAATTGCCTCTTCCAGCACCGAGCTTACCTCTTCTGGTCTTGTGGCCCTCAACCCAACTGCTCCATATGCTTCTGCCAGCTTTACAAAATCCGGGCAGTCCTCAAGGTGTGTATGTGAGTAGCGTCTGTTGTACAAAAGCTCCTGCCACTGCCTAACCATGCCCAGGAAGCCGTTGTTCATAATGGCAACCTTGACGGGAAGACGGTTAATGACTGCAGTTGCAAGCTCCTGCGACACCATCTGAAAACTCCCATCGCCAGCTATATCAAACACTATCTTATCAGGTCTTCCAAACTGAGCACCTATCGCTGCAGGGAAACCAAATCCCATAGTGCCAAGCCCCCCAGATGAAATAAAAGTCCTTGGCTTCAGAGCGGTGTAATATTGCGCGGCCCACATCTGATTCTGACCTACTTCAGTCGTGACAATAGCATCTTCACCGGTTAACTCAAAAATCTGCTCAATAACGTACTCCGGTTTAATAACGTTGCTCATTTTATATTTAAGTGGATACTTTTCCTTCCACTCTGCTATCAGCTCAAGCCAGACATTCCTGTCCGGCCCCCCCGACTTCTCGATGATCTTCAAATTCGCAGCGAGCAGAGCGGAAAGGACATTCTTTGCATCACCAACTATCGGCACGTCCACCTTGACGTTTTTGCCGATCTCCGCTGGATCTATGTCTATGTGGATTATCTTTGCCTTAGAGGCAAATTCCGATATCCTGCCGGTCACCCTGTCATCAAACCTGACCCCAACTGCTAATATCAGATCCGCCTCGGTAAGGGCATAATTCGCATACTTGGTACCATGCATCCCGGGCATTCGCAGTGACAGCGGACTGTCCTCGCGAAAACAGCCTTTCCCCATCAACGTTGCAGTAACCGGGATGTTCAACTGGTTTGCCAGATCCGTTAGCTCTTCGCTGGCGTTGGACGAGATGACGCCGCCGCCAGCTAGAATCACAGGTCGCTTTGCTTCGTAGAGCAGGCTTGCTGCCTGTTTTATCTGATTCGCATGACCCTTTATGGTTGGTTTATAACCAGGTAGGTCGACCTCATCAGGATATTTAAAATCAACCATCTCCTTTGATACGTCATCAGGAATATCGATGAGCACAGGCCCAGGTCTGCCTGTTGATGCTATGTAAAAAGCCTCCTTTACCACTCTTGGCAAATCTCTGGCATCCTTCACCAGATAGTTATGCTTGGTTATCGGAGCGGAAATTCCAGTCGTATCAGCTTCCTGGAAGGCATCGGTCCCGATTACATTTGTTGAAACCTGTCCAGTTATCGCGACAATTGGTATGGAATCCATGTATGCATTTGCTATACCCGTCATCAGGTTTGTTGAGCCAGGTCCTGATGTCGCCATGCAGACCCCAACCTTTCCAGTCGCTCTCGCATATCCATCTGCTGCATGCGCAGCACACTGTTCATGGCGAACCAGAATGTGTCTTATATTCGAATCGAATAAAACATCATATATAGGGAGCACTCTTCCGCCCGGAAATCCAAAAATGACCTTCACTCCTTCATTCTCAAACGATTTTATTAGTGCCTGTGCACCTGATATCTTACTCAATTATCATCACCTTTTATCTCCAAAATTGCACCTCTGCTCGCAGAGGTGACCATATTTGCGTAGCGGGCAATATAACCTGATAACTCCTTTTTTTTCGGTTTCCATGCCATCCTGCGCCGACTTAACTCCGCATCACTTACTTTCAAATCGATCCGCTTGTCCTTGATATCGACGGATATGATATCGCCTTCCTCCACCAGTGCAATTGGGCCCCCGACCTGTGCCTCAGGAGATATGTGACCGATCGAAGCACCTGTAGTCGCTCCTGAAAACCGACCATCGGTGAGAAGTGCCACACTTGCATCAAGTCCCATACCCTTGACAGCAGAGGTGGGAGATAGCATCTCTCGCATTCCAGGACCACCGGATGGACCCTCGTATCTGATCACAATTACATCACCTTTCTTCACAACACCATCAAGGATTGCCTTCACTGCGCTCTCTTCGTCATCAAAGGCTCTCGCCCTGCCTTCATGCTGCATCATCTCAGGAAGAACTGCTGATTTCTTAACAACCGCACCGTCGGGTGCCATATTGCCCCTGAGTATCGCAATCCCTCCTGTTCTGCTGAACGGATCTTCAATGGGTCTTATCACGTTTTTATCATATATTAAATATTTTGTGAAACTTTCCTTTAGCTTATGCCCAGTCACGGTAAGCACATCACCGTTGATGAGATCTGCTTTTGCAAGTTCTACAAGAACTGCCTGCACACCACCCGCCCTGTAGAAATCATCGATGAAGACATCACCAGCAGGACTCAATCTGCACAAGTTTGGGGTCTTTTCGCTGATCTCATCAACAAGGTCAAGATCAAGCTTAATACCTGCCTCATTTGCTATCGCAAGAAGGTGCAATATTGTATTAGTTGAGCAGCCGATGGCCATATCCGCGGCAAGCGCATTTTTAATAGATTCTATGGTTACTATATCGCGCGGTCTGATATTCTTATTAAAGAGTTCAACGACCTTTTTACCAGCATTTCTTGCGAGCATTATCCTCTTTGAATAGACAGCAGGAACGGTTCCGTTGCCCGGTAATCCAAGTCCAATTGCTTCCGTCAGGCAGTTCATCGAGTTAGCGGTGAACATCCCCGCGCAGGAACCGCAGCCTGGGCAGGCCGATCGCTCGAGCTCCTCCAGTTGTTCCTCAGATAGCTGTCCAACTTTCACCCTAGCAACAGCTTCAGAGACATCGGAATAGTCCACCTTTGTCCCCTGCATCCACCCTGAAAGCATAGGTCCGCCGCTTACGACGATCGCTGGCAGGTTTAAACGCAGTGCTGCCATGATCATTCCAGGGATGATCTTGTCACAGTTTGGTATGAGCACCAACGCATCAAACCTGTGCGCCATGCACATCACCTCTACGCTATCTGCGATCAGCTCACGACTTGCAAGCGAATATTTCATGCCCTCATGATTCATGGCAATTCCATCACAAACACCTATGGTTGAAAACTCTATCGGCGTACCACCAGCAGCCAGTATTCCCTCTCTTACAGCTAGGGAAATCCTATCCAGATTAATATGTCCTGGAACTATCTCATTGGCTGAGTTCGCAATACCGATGATCGGTTTTTGAAAATCCTGCGCATCAAGACCAAGCGCGTATAAAAGCGAACGATGCGGTGCTCTCTCCAGACCTAATTTTATCTCGTCACTTCTCATGAGTTCTTAATCCTTTCCACTATTGCAGATGTCATCTCTTTTGTCCCGACATTACCACCCAGGTCTTGAGTCACATGTTTCCCCTCAGCTATTACATCTTCCAGCGCTCTTAGAATTCTTTTAGCTGCTTCTGCCTCGCCAATGTACAAAAGCATGAGCCGTGCAGAAAGAATGAGCGCTGTCGGATTAGCTCTGTTCAGACCTGCATATTTGGGCACAGACCCATGCACCGCTTCGAATACTGCGATGTCATCACCAATATTTGCTCCAGCCGCCACTCCGAGGCCACCTATGAGCCCAGCGCAGAGGTCAGATACGATATCACCGTAGAGATTTGGCAGCACCATGACATCGTAGATCTGCGGTTTTATTACAAGCTGCATGCACATGTTATCAACTATACGGTCCTCAAATTCCATCTCTGGATAATGGGTTGAGACGTTTCTCACGCTTTCCAAGAATAGACCGTCGCTAAATTTCATGATATTAGCCTTGTGCACAGCCGTTACTTTTTTCCTGTTATTCTTCATTGCATATTCAAAAGCAAATCGCGCGATCCGCTCAGAAGCCTTCCTTGTTATCCGCTTGATGCTCTCAGCGGTATCATCATCGATCATTCGCTCAATCCCAGCATACAGATCCTCAGTATTCTCCCTCACCACTACCAGATCGATATCCTTGAACTTAGTCTCCACTCCTCTTATTGAAAAGCTCGGCCGCAGACATGCGTAAAGATCAAGTTCCTTGCGGAGGGCAACGTTCACGCTCCTGAACCCCTGTCCTATGGGAGTAGTGATGGGTCCCTTAATTGCCACCCTATTTTTTCTTATCGATTCCAGCACAAAATCGGGTAATGGAGTACCGTACTCCTTCATAGTTACCTCGCCCGCATTTACGATTTCCCATTTAATTCCGGTGACCGTTGCGTCAACAACCAACTGCACCGCTTCTGATATCTCGGGACCGATGCCGTCGCCCGGAATTAGCGTCACAGTTCTTTCCTGCATGTATCAGACCTCAAACCCCTTGTGATTTTTCAGATAATTGACCAGCCCGCCTTCCGAAAGTATGCCGAACATCGCTTCAGACAGCGGTGATATCTTTATGGTCCTTGACTTTGTTAGATTCATAACTTCCCCGTTTTTTAGATCTATCCTCAGCTCATCTCCCTCTTCTATATCGGTGGTATCGCATTCAATTAGCGGCAAGCCGATGTTTATGGCATTTCGGTAAAATATCCTTGCAAAAGATTTTGCCACAACTCCTTTTATGCCAGCAAATTTCAGGGCAAGCGGAGCCTGTTCACGCGACGAACCACATCCGAAGTTCTTCCCCGCAACAATGATGTCCCGACCGGTAAGCTCATCGTAAAAGTTCGGGTGCACATCCTCCATGATATGCTTCGCCAGCTCATTCATATCAAGAGTTTTAAATTTATACTTACCAGAAATTATGTAATCAGTATTTATATCGTTACCAAATCTTCTTGCGACACCCTCTATGTAAAACTCCATCAGGAGCTCATCTCCCTCGGGTCCATGATGTAGCCAGAGACCGCAGATGCTGCTGCTGTAGCGGGCGATGACAGGTATATCATCGCCTTTGAATTGCCCATCCTTCCCTTGAAATTCCGATTCGCTGTCGAGACAACCACATCACCATCTGAAGGAATACCGCCGTGGGTTCCGACACATGGACCACAGCCTGGAGTTATTACGCTGGCTCCAGCCTCAATAAGATCGCTGATATACCCTGCCTCTATGGCATCAAGCAGGGTCTTCCTCGACGCAGGCCCGACTATGAGCATTACGCCGCGGGCTACTTTTCTACCTTTTAGCATGCTCGCAGCTACTTTTAAATCCTCAAGCCTGCCGTTGGTGCAGGTACCTATGAAAACCTGATTAACCTTCACCTTGCCAATATCCGAAATTCTCGACACTGTATCGACCCTGTGCGGGAGGGCAACAAGTGGCTCAATTTCACCAAGATCAATCGAAATCCTGCCAAAATAGTTCGCGCCCTCATCGGGAAAAATAAAGGCTTCCTTGTCATAGCCTTCCATCCCAATCCATCTGGCTGTTAACTCATCACCTTCGAAAATGCCAAACTTCGCACCAGCCTCTATCGCCATGTTCGCAACGGTAAACCTCCCATCCATGCTCAACGCACTCAGATCTCCACCAAATTCAAGTGACATATAGGTAGCTCCATCAGCACCAAGCTTGCCTATCAAAAACAATATGAGGTCCTTGGCAAAGACCATATTATTAAACTTCCCGTTTATGTTTATTCTTATCGTTTCGGGTACCTTAAACCACAATTGACCAGTCATCATGGCTGCAGCCAGATCAGTGGAACCGACACCAGTTGCAAGCGCATTCAGGGCTCCATAAGTACAGGTATGCGAATCGGCCCCAACTATCAGATCGCCAGGCCTCACATGACCCTTTTCGGGGATGAGCTGATGACATATCCCTTCACCGACATCAAATATTTCGATCCCTTGCTCAGAGGCAAAATCCCGCATCAACTTGTGCAATGCTGAGATCGCTTCACTGGGACTTGGTGAGTTATGATCAATCACAAAGGCAATCTTTCGAGGATCGAAGACCCGCTTTGATTCCATTTCATTAAAGGATTTTATGGCAAGCGGCGCCGTACCGTCCTGCGCCATGACGAAGTCAACGCTTGAGACTGTTATCTCTCTTGCAAATATTTCCTTCCCGACATGTTTTGTAAATACCTTCTCAGCAATGGTCTTATCCAAAATTAAAGCTTACCTGCCTTATAGTCTTCGTATATGTACATTAATTCCTTGTCAAAAAGTGCCCTCTTCAACTGAATCGACGTTGAACGAACGATCTTTAAAACCTCTTCAGCGTCTTCTTTTGATAGCATTATGCCGTACTCATTGAATTTTGCTATTAAAGAATTTGAACCAGAATGTTTTCCAATGACCATCTGTCTGGTAAGCCCGACCTCCTCAGGAGAAAAAGCCTCATAGTTCTTCGGGTTCTTTAAGACCCCGTCAGCATGAATGCCAGATTCATGCGCAAACACGTTCACACCAACAATGGCTTTCCACACAGGTATATGCCTTGCAGAAGCATTAGCAACGTACTCCGAGAGCTCTCTGAAACGCTCCGTCTTGAAACCAAGGTCGATGTCCTCAATGCACTTAAGCGCCATCACGACCTCCTCAAGTGCAGCATTGCCCGCCCTCTCCCCGAGCCCATTCACAGTCGTATTGATATAAGTAGCACCAGCTCTAATACCGGCAAGCGCATTTGCAGTGGCCATGCCGAAGTCATTGTGCGTGTGCATCTCAATCTCGATATCAACCTCATCCAATAACTTCCTGATCGTATCGTACGTCTTAAACGGATCCAATATACCTAGAGTATCGCAGAACCTCAGCCTGTCTGCGCCGGAATCCTTCGCTGTTTGTGCAAACCTGACCAGAAACCCAAAATCCGCCCGCGATGCATCCTCAGCATTTACGGATATATACAGGTTGTTCGACTTGGCGAATTCCACTGACTTTTTGATCGAGTCAATCACCCAGTCCCTATCCTTCTGGAGTTTATGTATTATGTGAATATCAGAAGCCGATATAGAAATGGCGACAGCATCAACCCCACAGTCGATGGAGTGCTGAATATCCGAGATCACCGCTCGATTCCACGCTAGGATGCTCGCTTTTAAACCCATCTCAACAATCGAAGCGATGACCTGCTTCTCGTCACCGCCCATGGCTGGTATTCCAGCCTCGATCTGGTTCACACCTATCTCATCTAAAAGCCGCGCAATACGCTTCTTCTCATTGTTGGCGAAGACCACACCAGCCGTCTGCTCTCCATCTCTTAAGGTTGTATCATCAATTAAAATCTTCTGTTTTGAATTAAGTGATCCTGATTCCATCTTATCTCCGGAAAAATTGTTTTTCTTTAGTGTACTAAAGCGAAAATTGGTTTGAAGTATTTTAAACTAAAGAGCTTTGGTAGGCAACAGATATCCAGGCAGGGACAGACAAATTTGATGAGGTAATGTGAAGAGATACATTGGTGACAGCTTATGCTTTAGTGTAATTGCTTACGATATCGGGATAAAACTCTTTGCCGAGGTAAAAATTAAGGGAGAAAGGTGGAGCGAATCGATTATATTAATATCAATTTAGTGCAACGATACTACTACCTTCTCAAAAGCATAATACCGGCAACAATATTTCCAGCTAATATCAACCAATACAAAAGTCGACCGCTTATAAAACCTGGCATGGGAAACAGGAGTCCTAACACAAAGAAGGCAATAACAAACAGATATATAGCAACTATCAGCCTGAATGACCTCAATCTCTCCATCCTCCCGTGATCTTCATCTGTTTAAATGAGCTTGCATATTTAGATATAAGCAAAACAAGTTGTGCATTGTAATTCTGTATTATCTGCATTATCTTTCTATCCTCAGATCTCTCGTCCATTAGCTTCATGTTCATTTTCCTCAGCTCTGAAGTATCCTCGTCTACTAACTCTTCAAGGTTTACGCGGTATCTTTGCAGTAAATTTTCATACTGCTTTCGTTCTCGAGTTTCATCTTCTAATCTCATGTTTAACTTGAGCAGTTCTCCTGAAAGTTTTTTTATTTCGCTTCTTAACTTATCATTCTCCACAAGCACGCTTTCTAAATCCACCAACTCCACCGTTTCATCCCTTGTGGGCAGTTGAGCAATTATCTGATTGAATTTATTCAGTACATCTGTTGTCACTTAGACCGCCTCCCAACAATACTCATCCTTATTAAATAATATTTTCAGAATACATTTTTAAGTGCATTACTTCTTAACTCTCAAAGGAATGATCCTCCTGACGTGGTTGTGAAGAAAAATCGAATTAAGAAGTGCTATAGGAAATAGAAAAAACCCGTAAGCATACCACTTCCAAAAATCATAGCCCTTACTTCTTGCCACTTCAGCTGGTATCCAGGCAAGGGCAAACCAAAGGCCAAGACCTACAATTAGACCAGTCATATCGCTTGTTATAATATTTGACATTTCATCCCACCTTGATATCTTTTAACACTCTGCTTAACGCGCATAATATAACTTAATGTTTTTAATATATATCGGCTTAAATCTGATTTTTATGTAAGAAATTATCTATTAAATCTGTCAGTTTTTACCTTACAACGATAAAACTCCACTCGTTATCGAATCAGACCGTCCTTATCAACGATAACCCTTCAAAATTTACAGGCATTTAGCCTACAATATTGTGTAAACTTAACTGGTGGAGTAAAAATCTTAATAGAATCAATATCTAACTACACACTTCCCATTCTCGCATATCTCCTTGGTTCTCTATCTCCAGCTAAGCTTATCGCAAAAAGAAAGAATAGAAGTCTCGAAGAAATGGGGCAGAATCCTGGCACAGCTGGTATATATCGAACATTTGGACTTGGAGCTGCCGTGCTGGTATTCTTCGTGGATGTCGTTAAGGGAATAATTCCGGTACTGGTGGCAAGAGTAATGAATTTGTCAGAATGGAGCGTAATTACAACTGCGATCCTTGCGGTAGCGGGGCATAACTGGCCAATCTATCACAGGTTTCGCGGCGGTGGAGGGCTTGCGACCAGCATACCGGTAATTGCTTACCTTCTGCCAAGAGAGTTCATGATTGCCTTTCCAATCGCAGTAATTGCAGGCTTTATCAAGCACTGGATACCGTTTGGAGGAATAGTCGGCTTACCCCTTATGATCATGCTGGTATTCGTATTCAGGGAGCCTCTTCACCTGGTCATATTTATTTTCGCACTGTCACTACTTATATTGATAAGACAGCTTGGATTTATCAGAAATTATTTCAAAAAAAGATCCAAAACAGCATAACTCAAATCCAATAAATGGAAATAATAGATAAATATGCTCTACGATTATTGCTTGACCTAGATGCAAAAAAGAACCCAAACGTATCTCCTGCTGACATAATCGCTCCACTCCTGTATTTCAGATAATTGCTTAGCGAATAAGTTGCTGAATAGGCGTTCGGTGCTTATGCTAATAAATCTGTCCTCTATTCGCACCAATCTTGTCCACACGTCTATTGCTGTTTCACCCAGCTTTGAAAGTTCAGGTGAAGTGATTCTATGAAAATCGGTGTTTTGTGCTGGGGCTATGTGCAACACATTAACCGCATCTGCACCCAACTCTTTCGCCTTTTCCATCTCGTGCGCCAAAAACTGCTGGCGCATCAATTGATAAAACGGCTCGTAGAACAGTGAGTCAAAACTAGGCAGAAGGTCTTTTTTGAGCGGACAATCATTCCGCATATAAAACGGTTTGTAGATTTCTGTTCTATCTGTACCGCTTGCGGCGACTTTGAGCAGTACACTCCCATACGATTCAGTATATTTCCATTCAATCAGGACCATCTGTCGCTTTCCGTCACTTCGTTCGAACATCACGGTTGCGTCTGCACTGGTGAAGTTTGCTCCGCGCGTGCGTTTACCGTTAGGAGATATTCTCTCACCTAAATAGTTTTCCAGACCGATCCACTCGAAGGCGATATATTGCTCATTTTCTACTGGTAACATTTTACGTAAGTTAGGAAAGATGGGGCGTAAGATTTCAGCCAGAACATGGGGCTTTTGTGCAAATGGAAAAAGGAAGTTGATACAACAAACCTGTGAATCGCAGAGATGGTTGCTTGGTTTGCCGTTCAGCCCATCGTGCCATTTGATGCCATAAGCAGCAAAGTAGGCTGGAGCAGTTTGGCAAATTTCGGGGAAAAGGTTCTCTTCAGCACAGCCAAGTGGCAAGCAAAAAGGTCGCAGCTTGCCTTTATAAATGCCGTCTGCACGAGCCGCTTCAGAGAAATAAGGTGAGTTGGCTTTGAACTTGGTTTGGTGGCGCTTTTCACTTTCAAGAAATTTTCCCATGTGCATTTGCTGTTAAAGTATAGTCCAACATATTTTCTTAGGCTGGTATCTCTTTACCATGTGATGCTTTTAAGCTCTTAACATATAATCCTATAGCTTCTTTGGCATTTATTATAAATTTATCAAAAGTATCGTCATATTTGTCGTAACTAGTAGAGAAAGGAAATGGTATGCACCCTAGGTCAAAAATAAATTTTATTCTTTCATTCATTCGTCAACTATTTTAATAAATTTATTCAATTCAGGGACCTGCCATCCTTTAGTTACTTTTATCCACTGATATTCATCTAATATCTTTGGAATTGTAGAGTAAGGTCTGTTTATCTTTTCAGGCAATTCTTCAAGAGCAAAACCGTTTAACTTACAATGTTTTAATAATCCCTTGGCATCTTGTTTAGCTTTTTGAAGATAGTTTATGTACGCAAGAGAATCATTACCTTTACCGAAATCACCTCTCATTTTATTATCCCAAGGCATCATGGATTTCGGCCTTAATGCAAATAAGATTTTTGAAGCACCTGTAGAGCCTGCATGATTTATAACTTCTTTTTGGTTTATAGTCTTTTTGGCTACTTGAGTGTTAGATAAGGTGTCATATAGCGTTTTAATCTTATCAAAATCATCATCATCTAATTCCCATATATTTTTTGATTTTTCAGGAATTAAGGAATTTTGGTTTAAATACCATTTTAGAATTTGTTCAGATGCAAAACCATGATAAGCAATTACAAATTGCCTACATGCCCACCTATTTAACCAGATTAGTAATGCTTTTCTATGTTCTGAATTGTATAAATCTAAAGCACTGCCTGTTGAATTTAGAAAAGCTATATATGAATCATCAAAGTTCGTTTTATTACTATATAAATGGCAGGCTGATTCTAATTCATTTAAATCCATATTTAATCTTAATATTAATCTTGTTATTTATTTTAGAATATTCTTTTGGGCTCCGTCCAAAAATTTCTACGAAAGTCTATTTAGATAATAGCTACTTCATCCTAAATTAGCAAATTGAATGAGAAATGACATTTCTCGCAGTTTGGAGATTTACATTACGACTTGGAAAGAAACTGAATACTAATTTTATTTTTATATTTGATCCTAAGACAAGTAAAATATATTTTAGAAGATTATCCAAATATAAAATAATGAAAATCTTTTTCCATGCTTATTATTTTTAAAATACATAAAGGAGATTTGACATGACAGAAACTTCTTTCAATGAAATATGGGATCGAATAATCAAACATTCAGGTGAAATCTTTAATACAATAATAGGACTTGAATTTACCTATGAAATAAAAAATAACGGGTTTTATCCCAGCAGGACAAAATACATAATTTCAAAGAGGATTTTAAAAAAGCATATCAAATGATTCCAGTCGATGGTCCCGGCATGATCAGCAAAGAAGTCAGAGGCCCATCCTATATTTGGACAGTTTTATATGACCCCAGGATCTCATTAAGAGAATGGTAGTATAAAAAATATTATTGTCCAATAAGCAATAGAGTTTCGGAAATTATATAAAAATCAGGGTGCTATCATCCTCATATCGTTGCTCTTCTGGCATCTTCGCTTAAACATGACATGAAAAGCTTTGGGCTCATAATGGTAATGATTGCCCTCCAGCTTGGTAGGCAAAACACTTACAAGTTCCCATCCCTTGGATCCAAAATCGTTAAGAATTTCTTCTAAACCTATTAGTTGAGTCCCATCTGAAAATCTGAGCATCCAATCATGATGCTTCCTATCTATTTGCTGGGCCTCAATCCACGGGCAAAGATATTCCCATTTTGTCCTATTCCCCTCCAGATGTATCAATTATTAAAATTCAGTGATTTTTAAGGTCAATTATTCTTCTTAACTCCGTCATTTCATTATCTGATAGCGGTAGTTTATATAACTCGTTAACCTGCCACAGTCCACTTTCTATAATTCTCTCCTTAGGCGAGTACAAACCAAGCCAGTTTAGGGAAGGAGCGCATTTGTCGCACAATGAAATGGTAGAAACGATCTTTGATTCAAGTAACAGCCTTTTTTCTTTATCATTCATCCTGAAAACAGAAAAACTAAAATTTCTTTGTATATACTCAGAAACCCTTCGCTCCATTTCTTTTCGTCTGTCATAGTTTATCGACTTCGCATATTTCTCTTTCAATTCTTTGGATGTTAAATCAAGTTCCCATTGTCCTAGGAATGGATCACTTTCCTTGTTTAATAAGCATCTTCCAATGTTTTTTCTGAAAATGCTCCTATCCTTGTTTTCATTTAGAAAATGCTGTTTTAGCCTTGACCTAAGTTGGTTGTTCCCGGTGTGTGTCCCAACACGAACAATCCTGTTCGTATTATGAGCTATCTCTCCTTTTTCAAATAGAATGTAAATTCCATTTAGCGGAATCTCGTCTTCTTTAAAAGAGAAATTGAATATTTTCAGTCTATTAAATAGCTGATGTAACAGCTGACAGCTATCCATTTAATTTTTTAAAAAATTGAAGCTGCCTGCCCTGTGATAAGCTTCCTAACAGAACCTCATTGTTTGTAATATGCGGAATAATATATCTTCTGTATCTTTCTCCACAAAGAAATAGCACCTTATCTTTTTTTAAATCTACTATTTTGCTTAATTTGTTAATTACATCATTAGCCCACTTTTTTACTTCGACTGAGGGCATGGTATTTAGTGTCTTGTTATAGGGTTCTATCTCATCATTTAGACCCACTAATCCATATTTTGCGGAGAGGATATAAATATAATCAGGGAGAAGCATTTTGGCATATTTCAATCTTCCTTTAAAAAGATCGCTTGTATAAAGCTCTTCTGCTTTTGCTTTATGATCAAGTTTAGTTTTTACGCAGCCTATTAAAATAATAGTCATCATAAATAAATTTTTGGTTATATATTAAGATTTTAACAAATGTAATACAATTTTATTGACATTAATTCACTGGATTAAATTAGATTTTAGGAACTTAGGAGATGAATTCAAACATCAAACAAGAATAAAAATATGATAAAACAGGCACATAATCTTTAATATAATAGTGTATATTTCAATTAAGAAATAATACTTTGATATTATTAAGTGATGGGAGTGTTATGCCAAGAATATTTGAAATTGAAGATAAGAGTAGTGAAGGATTAAATATTTCTGGCTTACCTTGGCTAAAAAAAGCGATTGGATCAGACATTATTAAGGGTGGCATATATTTATTAGCAGGTGAACCTGGAATAGGTAAAACAACTTTAGCGCTACAGGTATTGGGAGATTTAAGTAAACAAGGCATAAAAGTTCTATATATACCAACAGAACAAAGTCTAAGTGATGTTAAACGTGTTGCGAATAGAATCTTTAAATCGAAGAACCAAGAAGAACAATCATTAATTGGTGATTGTCTTCAATTAGATACCATAAATGATTTGTCAATGCTATCTTGGTTCTTAAACCATAGAGTTTTACCTCCCGAGAGTGAATATCATGGATGCAAAATTATAGCAATAGATTCACTTCAAGGAGGGGGGTTATCTTCATCGGTTGGAGATAAGTATAAAACACTTATAAATTTTGCAGAAACTGCAAAAGGCACTGGTATAACATGCTTATTTGTAAATCATGTAACGAAGAGTGGTGAAATTGCTGGTCCAAAAGCACTCGAGCATGTTGTGGATTGCATAATATATATTAGAAGAGCACTTCGCCTAAGACCGCTTTTTGTACCGAAAAATAGGTTTGGGCCAGCTACTCTTGATCCCATAGTATTAATTATGGATGAGCAAGGTCTAAGTGAATCACCTCATGTAACAGCAGAAGCGAGTACAATATTTGGTTACAGTGGTATTGGTGGTGAATTTGCTGAAGCACAAGCCTCAGTCACTATACCAAGATATGGCTCTCGGCCGGGATTAAGTGCACCATTTCTTCCAGGGAAAAAAATTCAACAGCTCCTAAAGGTATTAGGCACTCTTAATGATATCGATGTAGTGGACTTGTCTTATGATGTAAGTTGTTATATTCCTGGAAGGCAAGGATATGCATCAGTACTTGATCTACCAATTATAGTAGCACTTTTGAGTTCTTATCTACATCAACAAGTTGATGATCAAACTATATTTATAGGCGAAGTAGATTTGACAAAACAGATTCGACCACCTGAAAGGGTATATTTAGCTAGTCTTGCAGAAGCACTTATTGAATCTCATCCTAGAAGAATTAAATATATATATTTGTCTGAGAAAGTCGCTGATGATTTTAAGGAAATGAAACCAAAAGAAGATGGTGCTAAAGTAAGGGAAATTGTCGAAGTTCGCGGTATAAGAGATTTGGACTCATTAATACAAAATATTTGGCCATCTTTAACAACTAAAGAAAAGTAACTTAAAAAATAAAAATTAATATGCCACCTTCATTTATACCCAAGAAAGTAGAAGATATCATTTATTATTACTACGCTAAACTTGTGATTGCACCATCAGCGGGCTTTAGAGGGAATTACAGCTTTATTATCGATACTTATAAACGATTAAAAAGTAGCGAGATTCATATGTCCGACTATGAACGAGAGCTTTTGCATATTGCTAATATGCCAAATACATGTGTTTTCTGCGAAACTAAGTGTAATGAAATTCAAATAACTCATATTGTGTCAAGGAAATTTGGAGTAGGTCCAGGTATACATAATACAGTTAACGCTTGCAGACAGTGTGCTGATTCAAAAAAAGAAAACGACCTTGTAAAATGGTGGTGTGAGGATCTAAATAGACCCCGAGATGAAATACCTAGAGTGCCATTGGGGCTATACTTAAAGATTGCTTATGAGCTCCATAAAATAAATTTCAGTTTGAAAAAACCATGTAAAGAATTAGGTGAACTTTTCCTAATACTTTAATTTAATCTAGATATTGGTGTTAATAAGGATACAAAAATTCGGTTATGCTCTGAAGCAATGTCGCTCGAATTATGTAAGTTGCTTTCTGCTTTGGGATTATCATTATCTTCTTTTAGAACTTGAAATTCGTAAATTAATAAGTAATTATTATTTTCTAATTAAGAGACTGCTAATATCTTATTTATTTCAAAATTACCAAATTGGCTCCCAATATTTCATGGAAGCGGGTATCGCAAGAGAATATAAAAACCTGATTTCTCCTTGAAACTTCTTTTAGTACTTCGACCGCAGATTTAAACCTTTCCTCATCAAACTGGTGAAATGACTCATCAAAAAGAAGTGGTGGGTTCTTATCGCCAGATACTATATTTGCAAAAATCATTCTTGCAGATATATAAAGTAGATCGCGTGTACCATCAGACAATTCATTAATGCCTGCCATTGCGCCTTTTTCAAGGCTATCAACTTTTAATATATTATCTTCATCAGCAAAGTCTAGCTTTACGGATTCATATTTTTTTCTAGTTACCTTGCTAACTATAATCGAAATCTCGTTTTCGGCCCTATTCAATGATTGTTTTATGTGTCTTTGCTGGGCTTTTCCCAAAATCTCAAGAGCCTTCTCTATGACATCTTTTTGTATTATTAGATTTTTTTTCTCAAGTTCAAGCTTATTGATTTCCTCATTGATCTCGATCAAGTCTTCCTCATCTGGAACACCCCGTAACATATATGTATATTCCACTTTTTTTTCATTAAGATTGTTAATTTCATTTCTTAATCCATCAAGCGTTTCTATGGTTTTCTCCCTTTCGACTTCTAAGAAATCAAGTACATCTTCCTCATTTGTCAATTTTTTCATTGACCTCTTTATTTCTTGAGGCAAATTACTCTTTAGAATATCAGCTTTAACTCTTAAATTTGAGTATTCATCCTTAGCTTCCGAAATCTTATCCTGGATTTCTTGCATGCTTTCATTACTCAGCAAATCTATCAGGTCAGATTCTATAGTTTCCAAACCCCCTCTTAGCCTTTGAAATTCATCATTAATATTTTTACCTTTCTTGATAACTTCATCTGGATCGAAATCTCCAATTTCTTTTTGTTGCAAAGAAATTGTGGCATTTAAATTTTTCAAATCATTAATAGTCTTTTTCAACTCTAATTCATATTCACCAATTGTTTCGCCCTGTAAAACAATTTTAAGCTCAGTTTCCCATTTTTCCGTATCTTTAATTAACTTCGT
Source organism: Actinomycetota bacterium (assembly GCA_023488455.1). The sequence continues at coordinate 50,657 of JAMDDV010000018.1, forward strand.
TATTTGGCTATACAAATCCTTGAACTCACTTAATGATAAGACACCAGCATTTTCCAAGATTTCTTTCAATTGATCTTTCTTAGTATCAAGTTCACTTAGCTTCCCCTTAAGGTCCTTTGAGGAATTAATATCGATCATTGCAACATCCTTAATTTCTATTTTTGCCCAGTTTGCAAACTTGCTTGATATCTTCTCTTTGCCTTCAAACTTCTGCTCACTACCGTCAATCAAAATTTTTCCTTCTATTTCCTTAAATGGAGTAATGGTAAACGATAGTTTTTGTTCCGCAATTAAATCTTCCGATGTTTTTATAAATTGGCTAAGTTCTAAAACCTTATCATTAATATTGAAGTCAATATTAGGCAAAGTATCTAACTTTTTCTTATTTTCATTTATTTTTTTATTTAAATCTTTGGCTTTTTTTATAATCCCAACTAAATTTTTAACCTTTTTATCCCACTCCCCTTTATCTTCAAGATTCTTTTTGATTTCAGTAGCTTCCTTAATTGGGAGTTTTTTTGCTTCTTTTTCAAGTTTGGTTTGATTTTTTTTATTCTCTTCTATTTTCTTTTCTGCTTTTCTTATTCTATTCAACCTTTCTTCTGCTTTTTTATATCTATTAAATAAGTCTATGCAGTCTTTAACCTCTTTCATTACTGTAACAAGGTGATCTTTGATACTTTGGATTGTTAAATAACTTTTGTTTAGTTTAATTAACTCCTCATCTATTTTTGGTAATTCCTCAAGAGCTTTATGGGCATTACCTATTTTCACGGCTTTTTCTTGTAGGTCTGTATTTAAGCTTTCAATCTTATTTATCTTCTCTTGAATCTTGCCTGGAAATTTGGAAAATCGCTCTAATCCTTTCTTAAGTCCATCAAGCTCAATAGCTAGATCTTTAATAACATTTTGCGGAGAAATAATTGTTCCTGCAATTGCCTCTAAAAGACTTTGCTTAATGTCATCAAAATTTGAGACCAATTCTCCCTGTTTAATGGCTGCTGAATTTAGAAACAATCTTTCATTTGAAAAGCCGCTGAGATCCTGAATAAATTGGATTATTTTATCTTTAGATTTTGTTTTCTCACCCGAGTTAACATCGCAAAATATGTTCTCCCTAGAATCAAAATCTCGCGTGATCTTGAACGTTTTACTATCAATTTCAAGTTCAGCTTCTACTACTGGCTTGCTCCAACTTTTCCAACTTGCCCAATTCTCTATCTCCTTGGAAGTAGATGCTGCATCCCTAAAAAGTGCACTTAAAATTGCTATTTGAAGAGTCGATTTACCTGACTCATTTGGCCCAAATACTACATTTAAGCCAGAATCAAACTCACATTCAAAATCCCTTAGCCCTTTAAAATTTTTTACTTGGATCCTTTTAATTTTCACTTAAATGCCCGCCAAGCTTATAAACAATTTGCTCAAACGCCTCATGTATAACCTTTCTCTCCTCCTCTGTCTCCGCACCTTTTAATTCCTCAGCTAAAATATCTTCAAGGCTGCTATATAAGCTACCCTGTGGGAATTTGTATTCACTCTTCTTTTCTACGATCTTTTCCAACGATAAAAACAAAAAATTCGATTCTAAATCTTTTATCAAGTTCATTATTCTTTCTTTTGCTTCAAACGAAACTAAAGTATTTGTAATTATAGAGACTGCATGAAATTCAGGACATTTTATATTTTTTAAAAAATTCTCTAGTTCGGATAAGGGGTCGAGGGAAGCCAATTCCAACCTTAAAAAATTAAGTCTGCCGATTTTTATTATTTCAATGTTTACCTTACCCTTTCCTGAGATCTCAGCAATAACTAAGCCTCCTCCCTTTTGTCCAAACCTAAGCGGATTAAGCGAACCTGCGTACACAACACATGGGTTATCCGATCTCTCAATTGAATGATTGTGATAATGCCCCAATGCTACATAATCAAAACCAGATTGAGATATTTGATTTAAATCAATTGGATAATCAACTCCTCCCTTTTCCCCTCTAGGCACAGACCCATGAGCAATGGCAATATTTATGTCGGTACCAGGCGATCTTGCCTCATTCAATGGTGATACGTCTTCTGAATGATAATAATTTCCTCTCCCAGTGACAGAAACCTCTTGTCCATTTATATTAAGGGAAATGGTGTGAAGGTCTTGGCTAAATATTGTGACATTCTCAGACCAATCGGTCTTAACCTGATAAACAGAACCTAATTTCAAGCAATCATGCCCTCCTGGGCAAATGATCACACTCTTTTTGAATTCTGCAAGAGCTCTTTTAGCCTTGATAACAATCTCTGAACTTGGCAAAAAATTGTCATCAAACAGATCACCAGCAATCAACAACAGATCAACACCTAAATCATGGGATCTCTTTAGGGAATCTTCGAATGATCTGAAAATTTCTTGCCTGGCTATTTTCCCAGAATTGCTGCCAAATCTTTCAAAAGTAATACCTAGGTGAACATCAGCAATATGACAAATTTTAATCATTTTTAAATAATATCCACATTATATTCAGAAGCTTTTTAATTATCTTCAATTTATATTTTTATCTATTATCAACTTTTATAAATCCATTGGCATCTATATTAATAATTAAACTCTAGTTTATAGTTTAACACTTCTGTAATATCATCTTCTGATAATAAATGACTGATTTTTCTTATGCTGATTTAATCCATTTTTTTTAAGAAAAATGAGGTTTTTGAAAATTTATTATTGTGATTATTATATTTCCGAAGCTATGTAAGTTTAATTTCTTTTGATAGTATTGTGAATGCATCATTTGGAGGTAAAAACATATCGCTTTCATATATTTTTGATGTCTTTTCTAAAAATAATTCTTGCAATTTTTCTATAGTTAAACCTAATTCTTTAGATAATTTATTTACCCAATCAACTACGGCTGATACAAGAAATCTTTTATTACCTACATGGCTTGGGCCAATCAAATCCATAAAACAAACCATAAGGTAGTATTCTAGTGCTAAAATTTTATTTCCAAACTTCTCATATATTTGCCCGATTCTCAAAATTGAACTCCTGCATAGATCCATTTCCCTAATTGACTTATGTCTTTCTATATTTTGTTCAACAATTTGTATTAGGGCCTCTTCAATTTTACAATTGCTGTTTTTCATTATATCAGCTGCTACTTTTTCAGTTGATCTCTGGCTTAGTAAAGTATCAAGAATAAAATTTCGTTTAGACCTCTCAGACTTAATGTCGTTCATCTCATTGACCTGAGTTTCAGTAAGCATAACCCTTTCATCCGCAAAAACATTGTTTCTTACAAAAACCATATTACCGCACAAGTTACACCTTCCCTTTGAAAAGGGACGATGTAACATAACCTGTATACAATATGGACAGATACCTTTATTATAATAGTCAACATTTGAATCGAATAATTTAACATCTATACCATCAAACAGAATGCTTTCATAAAAAACCTTGCTGGGCTGTTGTTTTTCACAGTAAACGTCTTTTGGCAATAAAACAACCATTGTTCTGGAAGTTCTATTGTGTTTTAAAAGTGATTTTACATTTTCATGAAACTGGCTTATAAGTCTATAAACCTCTTCTTTAAAAGGTTTAAACATTGGTAAATTTGGGATTTCAGGGCTGCGTTGATTAGGCTCTAGAGAGTAATTTGCAACTATTATCTCATACTTTCTTGGCCACTTTTCAATCTTGAAATCTTTTATTGGAAATTCCATAATTCCATACCTTTGGACAAGGAGTTTTTTCAATTCCTGCTCAAATAACCTTATCTCTTCCTTTATCTTTATATATTCATAGTTTGTAAAACCCACATCTCTTAATATAGCAATTAATTCATTGATTGTAAGATTTTGACTAGCGCTGTGTTTGGCCATAATGTAAATACCGGACAACCGGGTTATTTTATTTTCTAACTCACTTTCAATAAAAGCTTTGGACATGTCAGGCCTATTGTGAAGCAGACATGAAGCAAGTAACGCATTTGAGGAGTAATTAAGAAAAGACCTATTCCTGTGGTTTTGTCTTAAACGCAAGACTGTTCTAAAGGCTTCTTCGTATTTTCCCCAAAAGAGGTGCCTTTCAAGTCCATAGTAAAATACGAATACATAACCAATATCTATCTCGGAATCTATATTTGTTAACCAGTTTAGGTAAAGCCATCTTTGTTCAGGATACATTCTCTCAAAAGATGGGCAATACCCTATTTTAGGTATACTACTTGGATTGGGGTGATTCTTTATCGGTGCTTTGCAATATATTGCACTTGGTTCTAGGGTTCCAATTGGGATTTCAAATACTAAACTACCATTACTGTTACTGTATTTCCAATTTTCAGTTTCTGGACCAATATTATCGTGCGGTTCATCAATAAACCATAGCAACTCAAATATTTCTGGAGGTATAATTGTGAGGATAGCTGAAATTTTCTTGCTGAACTGATGAGTAACATTTTTTTCTAAAACTTCAGTATCAACATTTTGCATACTACTTTTCTCGAACTCTTTTTTTATTCTATTTAAAAAGTCCATAAAACCACAATTTTTATTATTATACGATATTTCCAATCTCGAATTTATTTATAATTTATTTTTACTATTCTTTTAACGACTGTTGTAAAAGTGAATTGACGATGTCAGGATTTGCCCTGCCCCTGCTCTTCCTCATGACCTGGCCGACCAGGAATGCCAGTGCACTTGTCTTACCGCTCCTGAAGTCCTGCACCGCCTTTGGGTTTTCGCCAATAACCTCATCTATTATCAGCTTAATGCCGGACTCGTCCGATATCTGCGTAAGCCCTCTGCTTTCAACTATATCAATAGGGGATCTTCCTGATTCAAAAACATCAGCAGCGACCTCCTTAGCGATCTTACCGCTGATCCTGCCCTGATTTATCAACATTATCAGCTCCACAAGATTTTGCGGGGTAATCCTGCTCTCGCCTATCGATATGGATTTCTCGTTTAAAAATGCGCTGACCTCAGAGAAAATCCAGTTATATACCGACCTGTAATCCTTGCATATAGCAGCACTCTCCTCGAAAAACTCACACAGCGCAGGATTTGACGCCAGAAGCTCAGCCTGATCTTTTGACAGGTCGTAATCTCGTTGATATCGTGCAATTCTCTGCTGAGGCAGCTCACTAACCCTTGAGCGCAGCTCATGGACATATCCATCTTTGATGTTCATCGGTACGAGATCTGGCTCTGGAAAATACCTGTAATCGTGAGCATACTCCTTGGATCTAAGCGAGCTCGTTTTGCCAGTCCTTGAATCGAAATGCCTGGTCTCCTGAACCAGCTTATCTCCGTGCTCAAGGGCATCGATCTGTCTTTTTACTTCGTATTCAAGGCCCTTCACAAGAGACTTGAACGAATTTATATTCTTTATCTCAGTTTTCACGCCAAATGCGCTCTCACCCCTTCTCCTTACCGAGATATTCGCATCACAGCGCATGGAACCCTCCTCGAGGTTGCAATCCGAAACACCAAGATACCGCAGTAGGTCGCGTAGAGAAACCATGAACAGCCTTGCATCCTCTGTGTTGTGGATATCGGGTTCTGATACTATCTCCAATAGTGGTATGCCCGCACGGTTAAAATCGACAAGGCTGTACTCTGCTTCCGTTATGCGGCCAGTATCGCCAGGATGAATCAGCTTTGCCGTATCCTCTTCAAGGTGAACCCTGGTGATCCCGATCCCCCTGCTTGAATCTCCCTCGAGGTCCAAATAACCGCTTCGCGCAAGCGGATAGTCGTACTGCGATATCTGATAGCCCTTAGGGAGATCAGGGTAAAAATAGTTCTTGCGGTGAAACTGGGTAAAACTGCCAACCTCGCAGTTAAGTGCCAGGCCTACGATGAGTGCGTATTCAACAGCACGTCTGTTTATCACGGGAAGCGTGCCAGGAAGGGCAAGGCAGACAGGGCATACCAGCGTGTTCGGCTCAGCACCGAATGTGGTGGGACACCCACAAAACATCTTTGTCCTCGTCAAGAGCTCAACGTGAATCTCAAGTCCGATTACTGGTTCGTAATTCATTTCACCATCCAGTTTAGCCCGAGCTCCCTCTCCAGCGCGAAAGCTGCATTCAAAATTCTTCCCTCGCTGAAATGCGGTCCAATGATCTGAAAACCGACTGGCAGGCCATTAGACTGTCCGCACGGCAGCGAGAGAGCAGGCAAACCCGCCAGATTAACCGGGATCGTGCAGATATCGGATAGATACATGCTCAACGGATCGTCCACCTTCTCACCGAGCTTAAATGCAGTACTAGGTGAGGTCGGGGAAACCAGTAAATCATACTTTGAAAAAGCATCGCTGAAATCCTTAATTATCAATGTCCTGACCTTCTGCGCCTGTCCATAGTATGCATCGTAGTAACCAGCGCTGAGCGCATAGGTTCCAAGCATTATCCTTCGCTTGACCTCTCTACCAAACCCTTTTGCCCTCGTCCTGCGGTACATCTCCCTTATCCCATTTGCCCCCTCATCCCTGAAACCGTACTTAACCCCATCATATCGCGCAAGATTTGAGCTGGCTTCCGCGGGCGCGATCAGATAATAAGCAGGTAATGCATATTTGATATTGGGCAGCGATGTCTCCTCAACTTCCACTCCAATCTTCTCCATCCTTGCAAGCGCATCCCTGAAAACAGCAAGCACCTGATCATCAATGCCCTCACCAGACAACTCTTTCGGTACTCCTATTCTTATGCCCTTCACGTTACCCTTTAGTGAACTCAGATAATCGATGCTATCCCTCCTAACGGAAGTTGAATCAAGTGGATCGTGACCTGATATCACACTTAAAAGCAGGGCACAGTCCTCAACCGTCCTCGTCATGGGCCCAATCTGGTCAAGCGATGAAGCAAATGCGACTAGCCCGTACCTGGAGACAAGCCCATAGGTGGGCTTAAGTCCGACAATTCCACAAAACGACGCGGGCTGTCTTATCGATCCTCCTGTATCGGAGCCAAGCGCAACTGTCGCATGACCTGCTGCCACAGCAGCAGCAGAGCCGCCGCTTGAACCTCCTGGGACCCTGGTGATATCCCAGGGGTTTTTAACTGGACCGTATGCAGAGTTTTCGTTGGACGAGCCCATTGCGAACTCGTCCATGTTTGTCTTCCCAACCATCAGGAAATCATTCTCTGCAAGCTTCCTTACTACCGTTGCATCAAATACTGGAACATAATTCTCAAGGATTTTCGAGGCACATGTGGTCCTGATGCCACATGTGGAAATCAGGTCTTTAACAGCAGTGGGGATTCCAAACAACATGCCAAACCTATCGCTGCTCTTCAACTTGAGATCAAAGACTTTTGCACCGGCAATTGCCTTTTCTGGAGTCAGCGTCAAATAGCAGTTAAGATCTCGACCGTCCCCGTAGATCCGCCCAAAAATGCTCTCGATGACCTCAGATGGTTTAGTTTCCCTCTTTTTGTATAAGTCCAGCAGTTGTACAGCAGTCAGTTCGTAAAATCTCATATTAGACTATTGGAGGTACCTTAAAGCTGTCCGCTTCTCTTAAAGGAGCGTTCCTCAAAATTTCTTCTCTATCAAGAGGCTTTATCGGTTCATCATCCCGGAAAACATTTTCCATCGCAACAGCATGAGAAGTCGGCTCGACATCTCTGATATCGAGCTCCTTGATCTTCTCAACGTGTTCGAGGATCCCTGACAGTTCAACTGACATCTTTTTCTTCTCATCCTCGCTCAGATCCAGCTCTGCCAGATTTGCTATATGTTGAATCTCTTTATCGGATATCAAAAGTTCACCTCGTGAAAATATAGTAAAAGATTATTACATAAAAGATGTTATTTAGTGAATGGATTATTATGGGAGCGACGAGCGATTTTGTCCTGTCGTAAACAAATGTCAGGACAAAGCCGATAAACAGAAGAGGTGCTATCTGATAAGGTTCCAGATGAAACACTGCAAAAAGCGCTGCCGATATAATTATTCCTGCCCACCTGGGGACCCTCTTTATCAAACCAGCATAGATGAACCCCCTGAAGAAAGACTCCTCGATTATGGGAGCGATGACCACCACAATCGGGATGAGGACGTAAATGGATATATCACCCTTTAACAACAAACCCAGTATCTTGCTGTCGGGTATATCAAATCCAATATATTTCGAGAGCAAAAATACTACAATCCCGTAAATAAAATTGGCAAAAATTATCAGGATGAATGAGGAGACAGAAATTAATAGTGTCTTGAGCGGATTCGCTGGCTGAAAGCCGAGGTCAGACAGGTTGCTCTTTCTTTTAAAGAATACGAAAAACCATATAAGCCCGATCATCACAATCGACTGAATTGCGTAGGAGATCACAAGATCAACGGTGCTTATGCTCCCACCGGAGGCAAAAAGATGCAGCGATGATACCTTCAACACCAGAAAAACAGGATAAAAAATGAGCATAAAAAGAGGGAATAAAAGAATGGATGCGATTATAGCATCAGAGAACTTCCATTTTATGCTCTCAGGATCTATCCCCAGAACCAATCCTAGCCACCAATGAGCTTCTTGAACTCGTCTTCGCTCAATATACGAACTCCGAGGTTTAATGCCTTGTCATATTTACTGCCGGGCTCCTCTCCAACCAGCACATAGTCGGTGCTCTTGCTAACACTCTCCGATACCCTACCGCCCAGTCTCTTTATCAACTGCTCAGCCTCTGCACGTGTGAAGCTTGAAAGCTTCCCGGTCAACACAAAAGTCTTGTCTGAAAGTTTCCCTTCACCGCTAACTGCGCTTTCCCTAGACATCTTGACGCCAGCATTTCTAAGCCGCTCGATCAGCCTCAGGTTTTCTTTTTTCCCGAAGAAATCATATATGCTATCAGCGACTACAGGCCCAATCTCCCTTATCGCCATCAGCTCTTCCTTGCTCGCCTTCATCAGCGAATCGATGTCGCTGTAATGTCTGACCAGCACCTCTGCCATATGCTCACCCACCTGCCTTATTCCCAACCCATACAAAAGCCTGGCCAAGCCCCTATTCTTACTTTCAAAGATAGCATTGTACAGGTTCTCCGACGATTTCCCCTTAAAACCCTCAAGTTCAAGGAAGCCCTCTTTCTTTAAGTAATAAAGGTCAGCTACATTATCAACCATCTGTTTATCTAAAAGCTTCTTGACGACGGACGGCCCAAGACCCTCGATGTCCATCGCCTCTCTTATCCCAAAATGGATCAGCCGCTCAAACTGCTGTGCCGGACATGCCGCATTCGTACAGCGCGTCGCAGCCTCACCTTCAAGTCGCACGACCTTTTCACCACAGACCGGACATACTTTTGGCATCTGATAAATCTTTTCGCTGCCGTTCCTCTTCTCCTTGATGACTTTTATTATCTCGGGTATGACCTCACCCGCCTTGTGCACAAGAACTGTGTCGCCTATCCTAATATCCTTCTTTCGCATCTCATCCTCATTGTGCAGCGTGGCATTGCTGACGGTTGATCCGGAGATAACCACAGGCTCGAGTTTGGCAACCGGCGTCAATGTACCCGTGCGGCCAACGTTCACTGCAATACCAAGCACTTTTGTCGTCCTTTCCTCACCAGGGAACTTATATGCAATAGCCCATCTCGGATTCCTTGTCGTCTCACCAAGTGCAGCCTGGTAGTCAAGGGAGTTTATCTTTATGACCACCCCATCAACTTCATAATCAAGATCATCCCTTTTATACTGCCACCTCTGGCAAAATGAAATTGCTTCTTCCCTACTTTTCACCATCTCTATGTCGGGATTGACCCTGAACCCGCTTGATCTCAGAAACTCAAGCACCTTCCACTGTAAAGTAAGATCAGCCGGCTCAATAAAACCGACGCCATAGGCAAAAAAGTTAAGGTTCCTTTTAGCGGTGACCATCGGGTCAAGCTGTCTCAGTGAACCTGCAGCCGCATTGCGTGGGTTAGCAAATAGCAGCAAACCCTCATCCTCTCTTTGCCTGTTGAGTTCTTTGAACGATCTTATAGGCATGTAGACTTCACCGCGCACCTCTACGGTGCTGTGCCTTGAGTTAAACAACGAGAGTGGAATGGACTTGATCATCCTGATATTTGGAGTGACGTCCTCCCCAATAACACCGTCGCCTCTGGTTGAGCCGGATATAAAAATCCCGTCTTCATAGTGCAGTGAAATCGCAGAGCCGTCAATCTTCAATTCGCATACGACCTCGGGGTCAACCTTCAGACCCAGGTCCCTCATCGTCCTATCGTAGAAATCAAAGATCTCCTGATCGGAAAAGGCATTCGCCAGGCTCAACATCTTAAGCATATGCCTTACAGTCGGAATATCCTCCCTAACAGGCGCTCCGATCTTTTGGGTCGGTGAGTCCAGTGTGATAAGCTCAGGGTATCTCTGCTCAATATCAATTAATTCTTTTAAAAGCTCGTCATATTCCTGGTCGCTTATCTCGGGTTGATCAAGCACATAATACAGATAATTATGCCTATTTAGCTGTTCTCTTATCTCCTTTGCCCTTTCTGCTGTTTGAGAAAGATCCAGCATATCAGCTAATCGAGATAGGAATGGGCATAGAGTATATTATTCTGAAGGATATCAAACGTCCTAAGCGTACCCATCAGGCTCTTATCAAGAGGATTGATTATCGCAGCATCAAGTCCATTCATCAAAAGCATGATCAAAAAGGTCGAGTTCAGTATGGACTTCAGATTAGGAGGCGATGACTGTGAAAGATTACTAAGCCCGACGATCGTCCTTGGTGACGGCTCAGCCAGCTGCTTAAAAAGCTTTATTCCCTCCAGGGTTTCAAATGCCTGCGGCTGGGCAACAGCTACGGGCAGCGTCAACGGATCAAGGTACAGATCGTCCATTGGAATATCAAACTCCTGCGCTGCTGCGATTATGTTCAATGCAACCTCACATCTTTCCGTAGTATCCCTTGGCACTCCTTTTTCTGTCATTGCTAACCCAACTATAGCAGCGTTGTACTCCTTAGCTAAAGGCATTAAAACTTCCAGTTGCGACCGCTCACCAAGAGTGGAATTTATCATTGCTTTGCCCCTATGCACCTCAAGCCCTGCTTTTACAGCATCAACGTTCTTTGTGTCAAGCGCTAAGGGTATATCAACAGCTTCCTGGATGGAGGTCACGACCCACTTCATGACATCTGGCCCATTCTTAGTAGCAGGGCCAATATTCACATCTACGTAATCAGCACCAGCATCAGATTGTAGCTTTGCCATCTCCTGAAGCACTTTCTTATCCCGATCTTTAATTGCCTGACTTACTCTCTGCGATATTACGCTGATGTTCTCCCCGATTATTAACATCTGGTTTTCTCCTCTCTGAATTTTCTTGATGTATTTGCAACATTTCGTTATTAAAAGACCCAATTAAAAAACAATATCATATTTTATATCATATCGAGACGACAAAAGAGGGCAATTTAAACCCTTCTTTAAAATCTAAGCATTTTTCTGGCGTTTGTAAGCAGTGATAATATAAGGAACTACTTCATAAAACAATTAATGCAATGATTAACGAAATTATAAAAAATAATATCAGCCATACAACTGTTGAGAGAACTATGAACCCAGCTTCCTTTGGCATCTTCTTAGTAACTAAATAAATTGGATATACAAGTACAATTGAACCTGTAATCAAAGCACTTATTACAAAAATTGTTAAAACCGTAAATGCCTGCCACATAGTTGTAAGATCAGTATGTGAAGTTGGAAATATATTTGATAAATTATTCATAACAAAGGCAATAAAAACTATATAGACAGTTAGAGCAAGAGATTGGTAAAGACCCCTTAAAACAATACCTTTTAATTTCATGTCTGCTCCTGATTTGATATACATTAAGTATATCCATGTATAATTACAAAAGGAATTGCGATAGTAATAATATGTAAGATTGCACCCTAGCCAGGTTTAGCTATCCAGTAATTAACATACCATTCGAAGTACAATAATGCATACAGTTGAAAATATATAGCAATTGTGTAAATCTATTCTAATGTAGAGCATTTTGAGCCTCTCTATTTGCTTGCATAAAAAGATAGCAAAAACTATCTTTTAGGGAGGCAAATTTTTCACAGCATCATTTTAATCCATTTGGAGGGAGCATGAAGCCATTTCTTCTCTTTGACCTTTACGGCACTCTTATTGATATCGAGGTTGACGAAGAGAATGAATCCGTATTCAAATTTATCACAAAATGGCTGAATGCCCAGGGCTTCAAGATAACACCCAAAAAGCTCGCCTTTTTGTACAAAAGTTGTATCGAAAACAGCCGGAAATTGAAAAAGGATAGGATAAACGAATATGAAATCACCTCGATCTTTTACAATGTGATAAAGTCCATAAATCCCACAAAAAGGCCAAAGCGACTATCGGAATGCGCGGCAAGAATATTCAGAATTATGACCACTCGTTATATAAACCTCTTTGATGAAACCCTCGAACTCTTAAAACGCGCAAAAAAACAGGGCATCGAGGTTGGCATCATCGCAAATGCGCAGCGATTCAACGCTGAGGTAGAGATGGAAATGTTCAACATAAACAAATACGTGGACTACTGCGTATTCTCTTCTGATGTCGGGGCCAGAATGCCCGATCCTTCTATATTTTTAAAAGCAAAAGAAGATTTCTGCTGTGATGCTGGGGATATCTATTTCATTACCTCACACTCAAAAAATAATGTTGAAAGCTTCAACAAGTTCGGAATCGAAACGATCAAGGTAATCCCCAACAAGGGTTTCGACTATAAGAATAAGATCCTATCTGCAGATGAAGTCCTCGAATTAATAACAGGAAAGGATTAATAAACCTTCAGTCACCAAAAAGCCTCCCAATTGTGTCAAAAGCTTTTTCCTGGTCAATAACAACATAACTGATACCATCAATGGTAGCTGTTTTGCCTGGCAACGTCTCCGCATTCAGGTTTTTCAGCCCGAGCCATGCCATAAAAATACCGTATTTGAACAGGTGCGCGGCGTTCATGTCCGTTTTAACATTATTTTTCAATGCCAAAAATATCTTTGGCGACCTCAGTACGAAAACAGATGGGTCTGCGAGCCTCTTCATCAACTGCCTCAAAAAATACTGCTGTCGCTCTATCCTTCCCAGATCAGCAGAAGCCGTCGCCCTGCTCCTTACGTAAGCAAGCGCCTGTTCCCCGTCCATGAGGTAAGTTCCCGGCTCAAAATTAGCTCCCGATTTATCATCTACCAGTCTTTCTGATACGTTTATCGTCACACCACCAGCAGCATCAACAAGCTCCTTAAACCCCTGAAAATCCATCTCGACAATATGATTTATCTTCAAATCAGTAAGATCTTTTACCGTAGATACCATCAAGTCCTGCCCCTCGTAGTAATAGGCAGCATTAATCTTCCCGATTCCGTGACCTTCGATCTCCACCCTGCTGTCGCGCGGGATGGAAAGAAGCGAGTTGCTTTTGTTGAACATCTTCAATCCAAGGATCATTATAGTATCGGCTCTCCCGCTTTCACCACTTGTGCGCGTATCGGAGCCCAAAACTAAAATATTGGTAGTTGTCGAGAAAAGGGTGGTCTTATCAAGCGATGCAGGCCGCTCAGTCAAACTCGTGGAAAGGTCAGCCCATAAAAACAGTCCGCAGGATAACAATACTACCAGAATCAGAAATGTGACAAAACAGCCACTAAAACATCCGCGTCGCGGTCTTTCATTACCTGTCTTTTTCAATCGTGCTCCTCTTCTTTTCCTTCTTCAACATTTGCAGCTGCCCAGACCTTAATGCGCCTTCGTATCTCAGACTCAAACCCCCTATTTGATGGGAAATAAAATTTCCTTTTCACAACCTTATCTGGAAGGTATTCCTGCTTAACATGTGCATCCTTATAATTATGTGCGTATTTATACCCCGCGCCGTAGCCAAGATCAGCCATTAAGCGAGTTGGTGCATTCCTTATATGCAAGGGCACCGGCAGCGATCCTGTCTTCTTTATCTCTTCCTCAACAAGGCCATAAGCCCTGTAAAGCGAGTTACTCTTTGGCGCCGTCGCCAGGTAAACTGCCGCCTGGGCAAGCGCTAAGTTTCCCTCCGGCATTCCAACGAAATTGAAGGCCTGCATTGCATCAACAGCAATGCCTAAAGCCATCGGATCAGCATTACCGATATCCTCAGAAGCAAACCTTACCATCCTCCTGGCAATGTACAGAGGATCCTCGCCAGCCAACAACATCCTGGACAACCAGTACAGCGCAGCGTCCGGATCGCTGCCGCGCAGGCTTTTATGAAAAGCAGATATGATATTATAATGCTCCTCTCCAGCCCTATCGTAGTTGAGCCATTTATGCTGACTTGCTTCCTCAATCAATCTGGCAGTCAGAACCTTCTTGCCATCAGTGCGCTCGGCCAGAAGCGTCGCTACTTCAAGAACATTCAACATGACGCGCGCGTCTCCATCAGAGACTTCGATGAGAAATTCCTTTGCCTCCTGTGGCAACTCGATATTCTCCTTGCCAAGGCCCCTCTCCTCATCAGTCAGCGCCCGATCCAGTATCTTCAACAGATCCTCTTTATCGAGGGCATTTAACACATAAACTCTAAGCCTTGAAAGCAGTGCGGAATTTATCTCAAATGAAGGGTTTTCGGTGGTAGCTCCGATCAATACTATCGTCCCGTCCTCAACATAGGGCAAAAATGCATCCTGCTGTGCTTTATTAAACCTGTGAATCTCATCGATGAAAAGAATGGTCTTCTTGCCAAATACGCTGCGTTGATATTTCGCCTCAGCCATCACTTCCTTTATCTCCTTAATACCAGAAGTAACAGCACTGAAGGAGACAAAGACGGCCATGGTCTTAGCAGCAATTATCCTTGCAATAGTAGTCTTGCCGCTTCCAGGAGGGCCCCAGAAAATCATCGAAGAGACCTTGTCCTCCTCAATGGCCCTTCTCAGCATCGAATTAGGTGCAAGGATATGATCCTGACCAACAAGCTCATCGATCTCAATGGGTCGCACCCTGTCGGCAAGCGGTGTTTTTAAAAGGATGTTTCCGCTGTCATCAAATATATTTAAATTTTTAGGAGCCATACTAATAAAAATTTTTTTTAAATAATGATCAGAGAATATTTTACACGACTAAAGCTATAATTGTCTGGCGGGCTTTAAATGAGTATGAAAAATAACGTCCCAAGAAATCTTACCCTTGGTCTTTTACTTGCAGAGTTCCCATTTCTTACTCATTCAGCGGTTTTATACTTTAGCTAACCTCACGACTAGCTATTTCATTTCCTCTCCGTTTGAGCAGCTACTGGTACGTCTGTTTTCAAAAATTACGGTTGAACTTCTTGGGGCAAACCTTATTTTACCACCAATCTTAAAAAAGTCAATAGAAATCTCGCGCATTTCTAAATATTTTTTAACGTTTTTCATTAATTACTACAGCCGTCGAGTATCTCGTCTATTTCTCCCAGGATCAAGTTAAGCGTGCCGACGTTTTTAAACCATTTTTTCTTGGTTATTTCGTTAGCCGCCGCCTTATATACCTGTGATATCAGCTCCTTCAACTTCTCTGTAAGTCTTGGAGGCTTAGACTTGACCCTCTGTTTCCAACCTGCTCTATCAATCTTTTTAGCATTTTCAACATCCAGGTACCAGGCACTAGTACGATAGAATATCCTGGCTATCTCCTTACTAACATGCAAACCATGATAAGTGAATCTACACTCATCAAGCGTACCGATTGTATCAAGCACAATAAAATTCCCATCCCCGTCAAGCCCAAGCTCGATTTTCCCATCCTCATTGACCAGTCCGACCTTGCTGACCTCCTCGGTTATGAGCTTGTTGACCTTCAAGGTAATCCTTTTGATCTCCTCGACTTCGTTCTCACCAAGTCCCAATATATCTCTTGCTTCCTGCCAGCCTATGTATCTATCCGTTGATTCCAGCTTGGTTGAAACCTCAAGTATGGGTTTATCAAGAACCTGACCGGGAAGTGGCATTTTGTCCAGACCGATATCTTTTAAATTTAAACTGCCATTTTCCAGCCGTTTGAAAACACTTGAGCCCTCAGGCAACGAGTTGCGGTAAATTATCTCAAGTGGTATCAGGCTATTTAGCTTTTCTTTCTTATACTCAGAATAATCATAGCATCCATCGATGATTCTAGGTCTGATCACTCTGAGCAACTTTATCTCCATTAAATCTGACACATAATTAAGCCTGGAGAGCTTTTTTATTTCCCCGTCTTCAACTAGACCCAGATAATGAGATTTCAAGCCAAGCTCATCTAATTTCTCGAAGAAATAAGCACTCGTCATACATAACGATGCTCCCTTCCCATCAATGTGATCGGGCATCTCGCCCCAATCAAATACTGAGTACCTGTTAGAAAAATGAAATCGCCCGAGTCCACTCCTGTCCTTCAGAGGTTCTTCAATGACGATAAGATCCTTAACACTTCCCATCCTCTCACCAATACTCCCTAAATACGCGATCGATTCATTAATTCAAATACGGATTGATGACTGTCTGGCTATTTTACTATAGTATTCGAAATAATGTAGAGCTCAATATTTTTCAAAAACAAATTAAAAAATCCGAACAAATCTGGTATATTTTTCAGAATTTAATTTAAAAGGAACAATTTTGGAAAAATCGACTTCATTTAAAGATATCGTAAACGAAATTCTAATGAAGCACAGCAAGGAACGCGGTGCGCTAATACCTATACTTCAGGAGATACAGGATAAGATCGGTTACTTGCCGCCTGAGTCGATGTTTCTCTCTGCTGAATACCTGAATATACCACCGAGCCAGGTTTACGGAGTGGCAACATTCTATACCCAGTTTTACCTCACAAGACAGGGACGACATAAAATCAAGATCTGCCAGGGCACCGCATGCCACGTAAGAGGTGCTTCAAAGATAATCGATGCTGTAATAAAGAAGATTGGCATAAGACCGGGCGAGACCACACATGAATTTGAATTCAGTGTTGAAAGAGTGGCCTGTTTCGGTTCATGTGCTCTGGCTCCAGTAGTTGTAATTGATGGAAAGGTGCATGGTAGGATGACCCAGCAAAAAGTTGAGAAGATAATTGGAGAACTGGATTGAATTTTGTAGACCTGCAAAAGCTCGCCTTAACAAAATCTGAAGATATCAAAATTACCGAAACTCCGAGGATACTTGTAGGTGCGGGTACCTGTGGAAGGGCTGCTGGTGCTGTTGATGTTATCGAATCCCTGAAAGCAACTTTAAAAAGAGAGGCCATTCGCGCCAGTATAGTTGAGGTTGGATGTCTTGGTCTATGTTACGCTGAGGTTTTAGTTGAAGTTGACTCACCGGACGGAATGAAGATACTCTACTCAAGTGTCACCCCGGACCTCATCCAAAAGATCATCGAAAGCCAATTAATATCAGGTAAGGTAAATAGCGAACTGGCAATGGCAACGATGAATGAGGTAAAGCTACCCGAAATCCCTTCATTCACCGAAATCCCTATGTTAAAGGGTCAGGTACGCGTCGTACTCAGAAACTGTGGAATCATCGACCCGGAAAATATCTATCATTACATAGCAAATAACGGCTATGAGGGACTTGCAAAAGCGTTAAATATGACACCGGAAGATATAATCACAGAGATAAAAAACTCAGGCCTTAGAGGACGGGGAGGCGCTGGTTTTCCAACGGGGTTAAAATGGGAACTCTGCCACAATTCAAAGAGCAGCGAAAAATATATGATCTGCAATGCAGATGAAGGCGATCCAGGTGCTTTCATGGACCGCTCCGTTCTTGAAGGAGACCCACACTCGGTACTGGAAGGAATGGTGATCGCCGCTTATGCAATCGGAGCAAACCACGGTTATATTTACGTTCGTGCAGAATATCCTTTAGCCATTGAAAGATTAAATATAGCAATCAGGCAGATGCGCGAGAACAATCTGCTCGGCGAGGACATACTGGGCTCAGGATTTAATTTTGATATAAAAATCAAGCAGGGCGCTGGAGCCTTTGTATGCGGGGAGGAGACAGCGCTGATGGCATCCATAGAAGGAAAGCGCGGGATGCCACGACCCCGTCCGCCTTTTCCCGCACAGTGCGGCCTATTCGGGAAACCAACCAACATAAATAATGTTGAAACCCTGGCAAACATGCCAGTAATAATGTCGAAGGGCAGCCAGTGGTTCTCCCAGTTTGGGACGGAAAAGAGCAAGGGGACAAAAACTTTTGCGCTTGCGGGAAAGATCAAAAGAACAGGTTTGATCGAAGTCCCGATGGGGATAACACTGCGCGAGATAGTATATGACATCGGCGGGGGGATACTTGACAACAAAATTTTCAAAGCTGTGCAGACCGGTGGCCCATCAGGAGGATGCCTTCCAATAGAACTCTTGGACCTCCCAGTTAACTACGAAACTCTTGCCCAGGCAGGATCGATAATGGGTTCTGGCGGCATGATAATACTTGATGAAGACACCTGCATGGTTGACCTGGCAAAATATTTCCTCGAGTTCACGAAAAACGAATCATGTGGAAAGTGCGTCCCGTGCAGGATCGGCACACACCAGTTACTCAATATCCTCACGGATATAACAGAAGGAAGAGGAAAAAAAGAGGACATCGATCTTTTATCTGAACTTGGACAGTCCGTAAAGCAGGGTTCGCTATGCGGACTCGGTCAGTCCGCTCCCAACCCCGTGCTCACCACATTGAAGTACTTCAATGACGAATACGTCGCACATGTGAGAAAGAAAAAATGTCCTGCGGTTGTATGCAAGAAGATAGTTATCGCACCGTGCAGACATACCTGCCCCGCCGGAATAGATGTCAGCAGATACGTCAGATGTATAAGCGAGGTAAGATTCGATGAAGCACTTGATGTAATTCGCGAGAACAACCCATTTCCTACAGTCTGCGGCAGGGTCTGTTTCCACCCCTGTGAGACAAAATGTCGTCGCGGACAGATAGACGATCCCATAGCGATCCGAGCTCTAAAACGCCTGGTAGCTGAAAGAGCGGATCGCAAAAAGTTCATCCTCAACGTGGAAAGCAAAAAGACAGGCAAGAGAGTTGCCATAGTTGGATCCGGCCCAGCAGGACTAACTGCCGGATACTATTTAGCCAGGATTGGCCATGAAGTGACGATCTTTGAATCACTCCCAGTAGTCGGTGGAATGTTGCGAACTGCCATTCCTGAATTCAGGCTGCCCAGGCATATAGTGGACATGGACATCCGTGATATAGAGAGAGCTGGAGTTACAATTAAAACGAACAGTCCAATCAGATCAGTTCTGGAATTGAAATCCCAGGGCTACGATGCTGTATTTCTCGCCCTTGGTGCGCAAGCAGGCATAAAAGGGAACATACCCGGTTCAGATGACCCAATGGTCTTTGACTGTCTTGACCTGCTGCGAAGACTAAACCTTGGCGGCAAATCCATAGACCTGGGGAAGAAGATCATGGTCGTGGGCGGTGGAAATGCTGCCATGGATATGGCAAGAACCGCTATAAGAATTGGGGCAGAGGATGTCCTTGTCATCTACCGCAGAACTCGTCTTGAGATGACAGCAGAAGAAGAGGAGGTTAAACAGGCGCTCACTGAAGGCGTACACATCGAATTCCTCACCTCACCGGTAATGATAGAACGACAGGACGGCAAACTCATGGTTAAATGCGTAAAGATGAAGCTGGGACCTGTTGACAGAAGCGGCAGGCCTTCACCGCAGCCGATAGCAGAAAGTGAATTCTGGATCGCTGCCGACAGCGTAATCATGTCGATTGGGCAGGCTGTCATACTACCAGAGAGTATGGAATGCAATGTCGATAAACTCAACAGAATTATCGTGGACGAATTTACGCTCGAGACAAGCCAGAAAGGGGTTTTCGCGGGTGGTGATGTTGTCACCGGACCTGCTTCGATAGTTGAGGCAATAGGTGCAGGTAAACTGGCTGCAATTTCAATAGATAGATACCTCGGTGGAAACGGCGATGTACTGCAGGGACTTGGCGTACCGGAGACATCAACCCCAAAACCAGTAGATATGCCTGAGGGCGAGCAGCCGAGGATTGAGCTGCCAATGCGCGCGACGAAGTCAAGGATAAAAGATTGGGAAGAGGTTGAGATCGGATATGATGAGGAGATGGCCGTAAAAGAAGCTAATAGATGTTTGCGATGCGACCTTGAGGAGCTTGGTTAAATCAAGATGAACGAAAACAATCAGATAACTCTGAATATAAACGGGCAGAAAGTATCAGCCGATGCTGGCAGCACCGTCTTCCAGGCTGCAAAAAAAGCAGGTAAATATATCCCTCATCTTTGCTATGATGAGGATATGGAGCCTTACGGTGCTTGCAGGCTATGTATCGTCGAGATCGAGGGGTACAGGGGAATGCCGACTTCCTGTACCACTCCAGCAACTGATGGAATGGTGGTACGCACTGAAACTGAAGATATTAATAGAGTTAGAAAAGCAACAGTGGAACTTTTAATTTCTAATCATCCATCTGACTGCTTGAGTTGCACTTCAAATCAAAGATGTGATCTTCAGAAAGTAGCAGCTTATTTAGGAATCAATCAGATAAGATTAAGGCGCGAAATTAACGAAATTCCAAAAGATAATAGCAACCCATATTTCACCCGCGATCTATCAAAATGCATATTGTGCGCAAAGTGCGTTCGTGCATGCGATGAGATCAGAGGAGTTAGCTGCATAGATATCGCATTCAGGGGATTTGAAAGTTTCATCTCTACCTTTAACAACCGACCGATCCTCGAATCGACATGCGAGACGTGTGGCGAGTGCATAAGAAGGTGTCCAACCGGTGCGCTGTACCCAAAATTTGAAGTGCTCCCTCCAACCGATCAGGTTGAAACCGTATGCCCATATTGTGGGTGTGGATGCGGAATAGTGCTCGGCGTGCGCAACAATAAGGTCGTATCTGTAGCAGGAAACGGGGAAAATCCTGTAAATAAAGGCTGCCTCTGTGTAAAGGGCCGATTTGGCCTGGATTTCGTGAACGCCGAGGACAGGCTGACAGATCCGCTGATAAAGAAAGATGGAACCTTTGTTAAGGTTAGTTGGGATGAAGCACTCAACCTGATCTCAAGCAGGATAAAGGACACAAAAGAAAAATATGGGGCAGACAGCATTGCGGGTCTCTCATCTGCAAAATGCACCAATGAAGAAAACTATGTCTTCCAGAAATTCATGCGCGCAGCAATCAGAACCAATAACGTTGATCACTGTGCGCGCCTGTGTCATGCCTCCACAGTAGCCGGGCTGGCCAACGCATATGGAAGTGGAGCTATGACCAACTCAATACACGAACTGGAATTTGCAAACTGCATCCTTGTCACCGGCTCGAACACCACCGAGGCGCATCCGATAATCGCACTCCGCATAAAAGACGCAGTTAGAAAGAATAACGCAAAATTAATAGTTGCTGATCCACGTAAGATCGACCTGACACGGTTTGCATATATCCACCTTCAGCACAGGCCGGGAACAGATGTCGCACTGTTTAACGGCATCATGAACGTCATCTTTGCAGAAGACCTGCTTGATAAGCAGTTCATCGAATCCAGGACGGAAAATATTGAGGAAGCAAGGAGTGTTATCAAACAATATACTCCTGAGCTTGTTGAAAAGATAACTGGTGTACCTGCACCTGACATCATCGAGGCTGCCATGACATACGCCAAAGCCCAAAATGCCTCAATAGTTTACAGTATGGGTATTACCCAGCACACGACGGGAACCGATAACGTGCTCGCGCTCGCTAACCTGGCAATGCTTACCGGAAACATAGGAAGAAAGGGAACCGGCGTGAACCCACTCCGCGGTCAGAACAACGTACAGGGATCATGCGATATGGGGGCACTACCCAATCTCTTGCCGGGGTATCAATCTGTATCGGACGCAGCAGCAAGAGCGAGATTCGAGAAAAGATGGGGCGTCGCGTTACCAGACAAACCCGGTCTCACGGTGGTTGAGATCATGCACAGGATAGAGGAAGGTGCGATAAAACTCCTCTACATCATGGGTGAAAATCCGGCACTGTCAGACCCGAACATCAACCGCACCAGAAAGGCGCTTGAGAATGTCGATTTCCTTGTTGTCCAGGATGTATTCATGACAGAAACGGCAGAGTATGCAGATGTCGTGCTGCCCGGAGTGACCTTTGCTGAAAAAGATGGTACCTTCACGAACACAGAACGACGCGTACAGCAAATCAAAAAAGCCCTGACGCCACCAGGTGAAGCAAGAGAAGACTGGGAAATCATATGCGAGGTATCGAAAAGAGTTGGATATGAGATGAATTATTCAGATGCTGATGAAATACTGGATGAGATCGCCAGCCTTACACCTATATACGGAGGCATAACGTTCAGACGCCTTACCTGTGAAGGTATCCAGTGGCCATGTCCTGATGAAGAACATCCGGGCACAGTATTTCTGCACGAAAAAGAGTTCAATCGCGGCAGGGGCAAGTTCCACCCTACTCCATTTAGAGAAGCAGCTGAACTTCCCGATGAGGAATACCCGTTCCTCCTGACGACTGGCAGGTACCTGCACCAATATCACACAGGAACGCTCTCAAGGAGATCACCCGGTCTTGACCTGATCTGCCCTGCTGGGACCTTTGAGATAAATCCTTCAGATGCAAAGCTGTTAGGGATTGAACAGGATGACATGGTGGAAGTCGAATCAAGAAGGGGTTATTTGCTGGCCGGTGCGAAGATATCCGATGGCATCAAAGATGGCTGCATATTCATGGCATTTCACTTCAAGGAGGCCGCGGCAAATCTCCTTACAAATGATGCACTTGACCCAATAGCGAAGATTCCAGAGTTCAAGGTCTGTGCTGTAAAGCTAAATAAGCCTCGCCAGCCATAAATGAAGAGCGGACGAAGGGACCAGAAAACACGTATTTTATCCCGCTCTTAAGCGCCATATTCCTTAAATTATTAAACTCATCGGGAGTATAGTACTCCGCGATCTCTATCTTCCCTTGAGCAGGCTTCAGGTACTGACCTATGGTTATCATGTCACAATTCACCTGTGCGACGTCGTAAAATAACTCCCTCAATTGCTCAACGCTTTCTCCCAAGCCAACCATAACACCTGTTTTGGTGACGACCCCATTGAACTCATCTTTGATGGTCCTCAATAGATCCAGAGACCTGCGGTAATCAGCTCTTGGCCTCACCTTTGGGTAGAGCTCTCTTACTGTTTCAAGGTTATGGTTGTACACGTCAGGCATTTCCAGGGCAACAGTGCGAATGGCATCGATGTCACCATTGAAGTCCGGGGTCAGTACCTCGACTAATGGCTGCGGCCTTATCTGCCTGACGGCTCGAATCACATTTGCAAAATGGCCCGCCCCACCATCAACAAGATCGTCCCGACTCACAGATGTGATGACAACGTACTTCAACCCCAGATTTTCTACGGCGTTTTTAATCCTCGTCGGTTCATTTTCATCAACGGGGGCAGGATTCCCGCTGGTTACAGAACAAAAACCACAACCCCGTGTGCATGTATCACCTAATATCAGAAAGGTTGCGGTCCTATTGCTGAAACATTCACCAAGGTTTGGGCACCTGGCCTCTTCGCAGACGGTGTGCAGCTCTTGTGACCGCAATAGTCTCATGACTTCAAGCATATTCTCGCCTGCGGGAAGTCTCCTCTTAAGCCACGGCGGAAACTTTCCTTCACGCATATCATGGTTCAAACTTATATTCGCAGTCTCCTTTTAGCTGCGAAAACCGCATTCTTAAGCAGCATAGCAATGGTAAGCGGACCGACTCCACCCGGAACTGGGGTGAGGTAACCAGCTACAGGCCCAACAGTATATTCATCTACATCGCCAACAAGCGTTGTGCCCTTCGTATTTAAATCCTCAGCCCTCTTCGGATCATCGTAGAGAGCACCCCAGGCCTTATCCTTTGTGATCCTGTTTATCCCAACATCGATCACGACTGCCCCGGGTTTCACCCAGTCGCCCTTTACCATCGCAGGCCTACCCACAGCCGCAACCAATATATCTGCCCTTCGCGCTACCTCAGGCAGGTTCTGCGTCCTGGAGTGGCAGATCGTGATGGTCGCATGTCTATGAAGAAGCAGAAACGCAATCGGCTTGCCGACAATATCACTTCTCCCTATAACGACTGCTTCCTTACCTTCAATCGGTATTTTCAATCTGGTAAGCGTCTCAATTATCCCGGAGGGCGTGGCCGGAACAAACCCTTCCTCGTTTATCACAAGACGACCCACGTTCATTGGATGAAACCCATCCACATCCTTCTCGGGGTCTATCCTCTCAAATATCACTTTCTCATTAATCTGCGGAGGTGGGGGTGACTGAACAAGGATCCCATGGATATCATCACGTCTGTTCAGTTTATCTATCTCTGTTAGGAGTTGATCCTGCGTGGTCTCGGTTGGCAATCGCAGCGCTTCGGAATATATCCCGGCTGCCTCACAGGACTTCACCTTATTTGCAACGTATATCCTGGAAGCAGGATCTTCTCCAACCAGCACCACGGCCAGGCCCACCGTAACACCGCGTTTCACCTTTATCTCCGCGACTTCCTGCCTAACTTCTTCCTTTATCTCAGCAGCTATCTTATTACCATCGATCAATACAGCCATAAGTACTCCTTTATCATCCTAGAACAGTCCAACAACCTTGCCGTCTTTATCGATGTCAACTCTGGTGCCAGCAGGTTCCGCAGGAAGACCTGGCATCGTTCTCATCTCACCCAGAAGTGGGTAGAGGAATCCAGCGCCAATTGAGGCCCTGACGTCTCTGATTGGAACCCTGTAGCCGTGCGGTCTGCCCTTCAGGTTGGGGTCATGCGACAGAGAAAGATGCGTCTTGGCCATGCAGATCGGAAGATTATCGTAGCCCAGCTTCGTGTAAAGTTTTATCTTTTCCTCCGCTAACGGTAGGTAATCGACGCCGTCGGCACCATATATCTTGGTTGCAATTACCTCTATCTTCTCCTTGATGGAAATATCCAGCGAATACAGAAACCTGAAATCGCTCGGCTTCTCAGCAGCCTGTACAACAGCATTCGCAAGCTCCTTACCACCTTCTCCGCCTTTGGCCCATACATCGCTGATCACAGCGTCCTCAGCACCTGCATCGATCGCAGCCTTCCTGACCACTTCGATTTCCCTGTCAGTATCTGCGGTAAACTTGTTGATGGCGACGACCACCGGTACCCCGAAATAGAGCATATTCTCGATCTGCTTCTGCAGGTTCTCGGAACCCTTTATGACTGCGTCAACATTTTCTCTTTCCATATCTTCTTTGTTGACCTTCTGGCCCGGTACGAACTGGAATCCTCCGCCGTGCATCTTAAGAGCTCTAACTGAGCAGACGATCACAACGGCATCAGGTTTCATACCGCTACACCGGCACTTAATGTTCATAAACTTCTCAGCACCACAGTCAGCACCAAACCCACTTTCCGTTACAACGTACTCAGCCAACTTGATTGCCATCTGGTCTGCGAGAATTGAGCTGTTTCCGTGCGCTATATTTGCAAAAGGACCGGCGTGCACAAAACACGGTGTGTGCTCAAGAGTTTGAAGGAGATTCGGTTTGATCGCATCTTTCATTAGCACCGTCATCGAACCTGCACATTTGAGGTCCTCTGCTGTTACGGGTTTGCCATCATAGGTATTCCCGATTACTATCCTCCCAAGCCGTTCCCTGATATCCTGAAGACCGGTCGTAAGTGCTAATATCGCCATGACCTCGGAGGCCACAGAAATGTCGTATCCTGTCTCGCGTGGATATCCGTTCTCCTTCCCACCAAGACCAACGATGATCTGTCGCAATGCTCTATCGCTTACATCTACTACCCTCCTCCAGGTTATGCTGAATGGATCAATATTTAACGGATTCCCTTTTAAAATACTTGTATCTATAAAAGCAGCCAAGAGATTATTTGCGATGCTGACTGCATGGATATCACCGGTTAGATGCAGGTTGAAATCCTCCATCGGAATGACCTGTGAATAACCGCCGCCAGCAGCACCTCCTTTTATCCCAAAGACCGGCCCAAGCGACGGTTGTCTTATGCAGGTGATGACCTTCTTGTTAATCCTGGCAAGACCCTGGCTGAGGCCAATCGTGGTAACCGTCTTGCCCTCGCCAAGCGGAGTTGGCGTAATAGCCGTGACATCGATATACTTCCCATTTGGTCTGTTCGCAAACTTTTTTATCATATCAAGCGAGACTTTCGCCTTGTACTTTCCATAAAGCTCAAGATCATCTTCATCAAGTCCGATGGACTTTGCTATCTCAACAATTGGCAGCATCTTTGCTTCCTGTGCGATCTCAAGATCAGATTTCATTACTCAATCTCCCTTTTCTTAATTTGCAGCCACGTAATCCTGCAGGAACCTCGGAATATCCCCAGCCTCTCTGCACCCAACCAAAACCTTCCAGTCTTCGCCAAGCTCCTCCTCGAGTTCGCCTGATATCTGAGCGACGTACCCTGGGATAATTATCTTCCTGTGCACAACCTGATCGGATATGCCGCTCTTTTTTATAAAAGTTGCTATCTTGTCCGGTATGAACTTGCCAGCGGCCCATGCAGTAAGCACAGACTGACCCTCTACGTTCATAACTATAAGCCAGGTGGGGACCTTGCTCGCTTCTATCTCGCCTGAAACTATGAAATAGGTGAGCGAGAAATTGGTCGTTATGAGGACCGGGGACTTCTCATTGGGATCTCCTATTGGATAAATCTTCTGCTCCACCTGCATCGGGACCTGAGGATCAGTAAATATGTTCTGCCTTAATATCAAAAGTGGGAACATCTTCCATGCCTCCATGGAATCAAGCACTATAATCGAAGCGTATTTGCAAAGCAGTACCGCGGCTGTGCCAGCCTCCTTTTGCGGATCTTTTGCGAAATCACTCGTAAATGCTATTGTAGGGTATCCAAGCGGCCTGAACTTTTTCTCCAGCGCCGAACGCCTTAAAAACACCATCTTTTTCAGAGCATCCTTCAGACTTTCTGGCGCCGGATCGATAACTATATCACTTACACCAAGCGACTTTGTCTTTTCAGTCAGCTCCGAGAGGTTGGCCAGATCCCCCGACCTTATCACAAGGGGACATAAATATTTTGCTGCTAACCCAGCCATACCCTCTATATTTTCCGAAGTTGCGCAGTATATCAACGGTTTTTTTGACGATAGTGATTCCAGCACGGCAGCTATTGCGTTCATATCATCGCTGATTAAAATCAACGGCAAACTGGTCTGTGAATCTACCTTTTCTGCAAGTGCCCTGAACCTGGCAGCATCCTTTGAGCTATTCTTCAAAGCAGCAAAATTTGCTTTTATTATTTTTCCAACCCGCTCAAATCTGGCGCTCTTTAACTGCCCGATCTTTTGTTCTATCTCCTGATCACCTGAACTATCGTCAAACAGCAAGCCCAGAGCTGTCTCATTTACAAACCTCTTCTCGTGCCTGAAAAGAACCTGTTCTTCTCCAACGCCAAAAGCGTTTTCACCTGTTCCCACCCTGATTAGCCTGATAGGAGGAGCAGAAGCCTCGGCTAACTCCATCTTCACGGCTTCAGTAACATACGGACAAGCATCAAGACTTATCTCTCCAGCTGCAAGCTTCATAGCAAAAGCCAGGCAGGTTGGAAATCCGCAGTCCTTGCAGTTCGTTTTTGGCAATTTTTTAAAAATCTCCAATCCTGTTAACGCCATTTAAACATACCTTCCTCTTAGCTTGACTTTCATATAAAAACAAATTGCTGTAATTTCAGATACAGGTCATTTGTACCAATCAAAACATCGGGTCCATTGCCAGTGCAGGATGCCCAACCTGTGTCAGATGCTCAAGCACTTCCTCTTCCGTTACCCCATTTTCCTCAGTAGCAATCATATCGTAGAGTTCCGGGTGACCTATCTTCTCAAGGCGCTCCATGAGCGGTTCCCTCAGCATCTCCTTCAGTTCGCGCGGCATCCATACAAGACGTATAACTCCCCCATCAGCCTTGATGAACTTTTCGCTCGTGATGAAGTATTTGCTTATGCCTATGAACCCGGGAGTCTGCAGCCCACCGCCTACCGTGCCAGCTAGCGTCGAAAATTTCATCCCGCTCGGCGTCATACCAGTATATTCACGATTGACAGCCATTATCCCATTTGTCATGGGTAAAACTGCGCATATTACCTCGAAGCAACCGCATGATGTCATGGGATCTTCCATCATGGAATATGCATTAAACTTTTCAAGCGTCTGCCTGGACGTCTGAAAAACGAAATTATTAATGCCCTCCCATTGACCTTTGTCAAGATCCAGGGTGAAGCCCTTGGGCACCGGCTGATTTGGACCGATTGGATTAATCTCATAACTCGCTTTCCCATCAAGCCAGTTATAAGCTCCACATAAACCCGGCCTTTCTGGAGAAATTATGCATACATGGTTCGGTGCAAATGACTGGCAGAGCGTGCATGAGTAAAATGTATCAACGCTCTCATCGGTCATGGTGCCAATTCTTTCATCCCTTAACTTATAAGCGCTCCTGGCCACCTCACGCCAGGCTAATACATCTTCCTCCCTGGTATAAATCTTAACCTGGATCTTATCTACTATTGCACCAAAATCGCCGTGAAGCTTTGCGTGTACTATATCGCCAAAATGATGAAGTTTGAAACCTTTCTCTTTTGCTGATTTGCTTATTCTTATCCACGCTATATCCCGCTGTCCGACATGCAGAATGCCTTCGGCGTAGTTGATGTAATGATGGATTTGACGCTCCAGTATGGGCTCAAAGTCGGTCTGCATCTTCCTCCCTGCCACCTGGACTACAAGTCCAAATGGTGTTGTACTTCCTGCTTCAAAAGAGTCGATCTCGGGCCCAATTACCTCTATTTTCCCATCCTCAACCTCCGATGGGTCCATCATATAGCAGTATTCAAATGCTGGGCCTCTATTTCCTCCGATCTCAAGGTAGACATCCTCTTTTCTTACCTTCTCGCCCTCAAAAGCAGGACCATATGCCACTGGAACTGGAACTTCCGTTATTATAATTTTAAGTCCTCTTACCTCGATGGCTCTACTGACAATCTTATCGTGCGGTACGCTTGATACCACGTGCTCATAGGTACACACTCCTGTCGGCAGTATCTGCGGTATATCGGTGTCTGCTATAGTCGGGAAACCGTAGCTTATCGCACCTGCCGCCGTGGCATACTTTTCATCATCAACATCTCCAAGCGCGACAACGAAAGCGAATATCCTGTTCCTGTTGTAGCGTAATATCCTCACGTAATCACCGGGCGCGACACCGCCGAAAGATAGTGCTGCCCTTGTTGCAAACCCCAGTGAATATATCTGCGCGTAAACATCCTTGCCGTATGGCACAAGCCTTGTATCCCAGCCGAGCTGGACCCCTTCTTCCACTAACTGCTCAGCAAACGACTTACCGTCGGTTTGGCCAGCTATGAACACGTAAAGGTTCTTCTGCTGCATCTCTCGCGCCAGGTTAACCGCAATCTCGTTCGTGGGTGCTGCCCCGACCACGGCTGCAAATCCTGGTGCAGAACCGTCAACGAATTCTATTCCTCTTGCTCTCATGATCACATCGTCAGCAGCCCCAAGCCACATGTCATCAACAGGGTTCGGGCCTATAACATATTTAAGTGCTTCATATATCTCCTCTGCGAAGAGTGTTGCTATGCCCGCATCAAGTGCGTTTCCAAGATACGGGAGCCAGAGCCTCTGTGCTGGAACTTCTGGTAAAAGGCCTTCTGCCATCTCTATTATCTTGGGCATATCCGATAGTTTTTCAACTTTTATGCCGGTTAATCCGTATATAACTGGCAGATAGTAGCCAGTGTTTGGAAATTCAACTATAGTATCCGCGCTTTTTGCCTCCATGGCTTCCGCGAGTTTTTCCTTTGCCATATTTACAATGGCATGCGCTCCTTTTATAGCAGACGAGGCAATTATCCTAGACACTTAACTCTCTCCTTTTCTCCATATCGTAAAGTACTCTTTCCTTCTTGACATCAATCTTCAGCTCTTTCCTCTTCCTGGTAATACGCTCCAGCGTCTTCTCAACGATCCTCGCTGGGTCCGGCTCAAACTCAAGCCTTCCGCCAACCATCTCTTCCCACCTGTTAGTGATTATATCCGTAACAACACTGCTCGCACTGACCGGCGATTCTACCCCACCAAATAGCACATAAACACCAGATGCTACAAAGTACGTACCTATCGCAAGCGCCTTTTCGGTCATCCATTCAGGAGCAATGCCCACTGCAGGAAGATCTGATATGTCATCACCAAGACCACCTTCTTTTACAACCTCGGTCAGGACTGTAAGTATCCTGGAGTTGTCAACACACGACCCAAGATGAAGCACAGGAGGTATCCCAACCGCCTCACAAATCTCCCTTAAACCAGGACCAGCATACTCCATCGCCTCAGGGGTGAGCAGTCCATACTTCGCATTTGCTATGGCTCCACATCCGGTCTGGACGACCAGGACATCGTTTTTAATTAACTCCTTGACTATGTAATTATGTGCTTCGTCCTGACAGGTCCTTGGATTGTTACATCCAACAACTCCAGCAGCACCAAAGATCCTGCCCTGTATTATCGCATCGTTAAGTGGGCGAAATGATGCCCTATATCTGCCGCCGAGCATATAATTAATGTATTCAGTCGAAAAGCCCGCAACCAGATCATCAACTACTCCTGGGATCATGGTAGTCTTGCGATTCTGATAATTATCTATCGCGACCTTGACGATCTCTTTGGCTATCTCAAGTGCACGATGTTCGTCAAACTCCATGTGGGTTGCACCAGTTATCTTCGCTTTTTTCGAGGTGGTAATTATCTTCGTGTGGAAATGCTGGGCGAGACTGACAAGTGCCTGCTGTATGCACTGCACGTCAACTATCATCGCATCAACAGCACCTGTAAGTATTGCGAGTTCCTGATGCAAGAAGTTCCCAGCAGAGGGAATCCCCTGGCGCATCATTATCTCGTTTGCCGTACAGCAGATACCTGCTAAGTTAATACCTTTTGCGCCTTTCGACTTCGCGTAATCTATCAGATCCTTCTGCCTCGATGCGACAACTATCAGCTCTGAAAGGACCGGTTCATGTCCATGCACAACTATGTTGACCTCATCTTCCTTCAATACGCCCAAATTAACCCGTGAGAGCAGTGCATTTGGGGTACCAAATAGTACATCCGTAATATCGGTGCCCAACATGGAACCACCCCATCCATCAGCCAGAGCCACCCTCAAAGTATGGGTAAGGATGTGCTCGGGGTCCTGGTCAACACCCAGCGTAGTCCTGTTTAAGGTCTCAACCACCTCCCGGTCAACACCCCTTGGTGCTATGCCCAACCTTTTCCATACCTCCTGTCGCTTCTTAGGAGCCCTGGACAGATATATCAGCTCGCCCTGCTGTTTGCCAAACTCAGCGATCGCCACTGAAGCAACCTGTTCACCGATCTCTTCTTTTGTCTTTCCCTCAGTTTCCACCCCAAGAAGAGCCGCAACCGATTTCAGCTTCTCGACATCCTTGATCTCATAACCTTCGGCTTCACCTCTAGAGACTGCAAGAAGTGCCAGAGCTACATCTCTTCCGTGATCCGAATGAGCTGCAGTCCCTGCTGCAACCGCTCTTGCAAAGTTCCTCGCTGCAATGGTGTGGATATTCGCTCCGCAGATCCCCGTCTTGCCCTCGATATCCTTGCCTGTAATACGACACGGCCCCATCCAGCAATGCTTGCAACAGCTGCCACTTGCGCCAATTGGACACGGTTTCATATCAACAACCCTGTCAAAAGCAGTTAATAATTCAGGGTCTGTTATCTTTTCAAAAATCTCCGCCGCCGCGGGATCTATTGATCTAACTCTTTCCATTTAATACACCGTACCTTTATTAGTAATAATAATTATTAACATTATAATCCTAAAATAGATCACTCACAATACTGCTCACTGTTTGCAGCGAGCGCGGATGTCTCATTACCACGATATTTGAGCCTGCCATCAATAAGGTTATAGAAGTGATGACTTCCCAAGCTATTCCCCGTTCGGTCGGGTCGCCAATTAAGGGGTCATCCTCGAACTTGATCTTATTCTCTTTTATCTTCCAGACCTCCTGACCAACATTGTTCAATATCGGCATCTGGGTCATCTTGTCTCCCTGTTTCAGTGCTGCAAGTTTGAGCCTTTCAATGACCGAATATGTATATTCAATCCCATAGCCTAACCCACCTGTAGTAGTATCCATGGCGATCCTTTGCGAATCCAGTCCCAGTTGCGTCATCAAAATGTTGAGCTGCTTTGCTAGATTTACATCAAGCGGAGTCTGTCCTACTATGCTCTTGTTAAATCCCATTCCAGCTGCCGCGATGGTCTTGTAATTATCCTCCTGTGCAAAACCCAGGAGGAAGTTGTTCTTGGCATTATCTTCTGCAACTTTTTTCAACACCTCAGAGTCCTTCCCAATGCTGCCAGTGCCATAAACAATCAATGGAACATTAACCGAGGATAATATACTCGCGACTATCTTTGATGCATCCTCAGGCAACCTATCAAGACCGTTAGGATCGGTCCCTATAAGGGTCAACATTATACATGGGGCCTTATACTCTTCTGCGCACTTCAGGGCCCATTTGACAGGATCATCATAAACATCACCATACGCATCAATAAGCGCCGGCGGCCAATCACTTGGAGTGACATCCAGAACCTCAAGCGCAAGGACTGGTTTATTGGGTATTTCACCCTCAAAAACATAAAACGGCAGACAGTTCTCACCGCCTCCAGTTATGGTCCTGCCATTGTCCCCCCATGTCAGGGCGTTGATTGCACCGTTATATTTATCTATGGGATCTGAGTAAGACATGAAAAAACCTCCGCTCTTAGTATTTTTTGTTTCAA
This sequence comes from Actinomycetota bacterium, assembly GCA_023488455.1. Next base: position 83,589 of record JAMDDV010000018.1, read on the forward strand.
ATGGTGGGAAAAACCGGGTATTAGTTTAAAATCTCTAAAGTAAAATGCAGTGCTACTTCTATATTCAGCGTTCAGGCCTACAGATAAAGACATAAGTTATTTATTTTTATTCAGGAATGCCCAAAATCTTACCAATTATATCAAAAACCCTTTTTAAGGCAATAGAATCGGCTGGCAGATCAAATATATTTTGGCCCCTGAAATCCATCTCAAAAATTGCCTCATCAGATGGAATAACACCAGCAAGCTCAAGCTCATCTCTAACATAGGTACTATAGAGCTCAATGGCACGGGCATCATCTGCCCTATTGATTATCAGGTACGTCCTGCCCATTCTTAACTTCAGATCACTGGAGAGCTCCTTAACCCTTATTGCAGCCTGAATACCTCTTATGGAAGCATCCGATATGATCATAAAAGTATCTACATCCTGCGTTGTCATCCTGCTCAAATGCTCCAGTCCTGCCTCATTGTCCATCACGACATACCTATAGTTAGCAACCAGCACATCAGCGTACTCCCTGAATAGAGAGTTAGCATAACAGTAGCACCCCTGTCCTTCCGGCCTGCCCATGACGAGCAGGTCAAAACCAACCTGTTCAACCAGGGACTCCTGCAATTTCAGCTCCATATATGACTTCTTCGTCATCCCGGAAGGTATCTTACCGTAAGAATTGCGGATATCCTCGCGCACGCTCCCAACAGTGTTCTTCACTTCGATCCCAAGTAGTTCATTCAAATTCGAATTTGGATCAGCATCTAACGCCAGGATGGGCGTCTTCCTGTTCTCAATTAAAAAACGCATCGTCATCGCACATATGGTTGTCTTGCCGGTGCCGCCCTTTCCGGCTACTGCGATCACGTGTGACACCTATCCATCCCTTCTCTTACCGGACAGGATCCTGGTTACGCTTGGGAACTCCTCAATGTTGGTATGAGGTAGAAAGAGCGAAGCTATATATCTGTTCATGAACTTGAAGTTGGTGGACAGTTCGATATAAGTAATGTTCCTGGCAACCTCCTCGCATTCCATCTGCTTATCGTAATTTAAAAGCGAAACATATGCCCCCATTATCGATGTATTGCCCAAAAACGTGAACTTATCGGCCGGGGTATCCGGCAGGAGCCCGATTGAAATAGCATTCTCAATGTTTATGTAATTCCCAAATCCCCCCGCAATATAAATTCGGTCAATCTCGTGTGGGGATAAATCGACCTCATCCAGCAGCGTCATTATCCCAGCGTAAACTGCAGCTTTTGCCCTGATCAGGTTATCAATGTCCACCTCCGTGATCTTGATCTCTTCCCCACTCATCGTCTCGCCTGACTTGCTGATAATGTACTCTAGAAAGCTTCCATTTTTATTTAATCGCGAACATTTCAGATCAGGATAAAACTTACCCCGCCTGTCAATTATCCCGGAAAGGTAAAGCTCGCCCAGCAGATCGATCATACCTGAACCACAGATGCCCTTTGGCTTTACATTACCAATTACTGAAACTTCAGGTTCGCAGTCCGCTGATCTGATCTTCACGCCTCCGATCGCACCAGCCGACGCGCGCACTCCACAGCTGACTCCACCACCCTCGAAAGCAGGCCCAGCAGAACATGAACACCCAACCATCCATTCGTTATTACCGATTACCAGTTCGCCATTCGTTCCAAGATCCATGAAAAGAGTTATCTCTTCTTCTTTATGCATACCAGTAGCTACAATTCCAGCAGTTATATCCGCTCCAAGATAGCTTGCAACACCAGGAAGGGGAACGACAAGCGCGTTGGGAATATTCTTTAAATTTATGTCCCCGGAGTAAAACGGCGGAAAGCTGTTCGCAAAAGTAACATACGGCTCTTCCCGAATATACTTTGGGGATATTCCCAAAAATATGTGCATCATGGTTGAGTTTCCTGCAACGGTCATAAGTGCGATATCCGATGGATCCATCTTTGCCTTCCGAGTTACGGACATGACCAGATCATTAATAGTACCCACAGCCAGATCCTGTAATATCTGCAGCCCATCATTTTTAATCGAAAAAACTATCCTGGATATGACGTCATCTCCTGCTTCAATCTGCCTATTATAGTTTGATGAGACGGAAAGCAGCTCCCCACTCTTGAGGTCGATCAAATATGCAACGATTGTTGTAGTTCCGATATCAACAGCAAGCCCAAGCGGGTTAGCTTTATCATTTTCGGGTAGAAATGCAAAAACCTGACCCGTGGGCTCATCATAAAAAGCTCGAAGCTCCCAGTTTGATGCACGCAAAAGTCCAACCAGATGGCCGAACAGATGATTCGGAATCCTCATGTTAAGATCCGGATTATTTACATCAATAGACCTGTGGACTCTTTCAAGATCGCTAATGGTGCGGTTCAAAATCGGCTCTTCCACTGATAAATGGATCTCCCGAACACGCGGCTTTAAGTCCACAGAACTAATATCTATAACCTTAGCTCCCTCTGCTTTTACACCGACGATGGGCCTGGTGGAGATTCCCTCTTCTATCAAAATCTTATCAAGGTCTGAGGGTTCCAACTCAACCTCCAGGTCGCTCAAAGGCGTCGTCAGACACGAAAGTACATATCCTCTCGATTTCAACTCTGAACTGAGCTTGCCTGACGGTTTCGTCTGAAACTGTCCTTTTAAGATGCGAACCCTGCACTTCCCACATGTTCCGTTGCCACCACAAGCAGCATCGACATGAAGTCCTGCAGATAACGCGATCCTGTGAAGTTCATCTCCACTTTTGGCTTTAACGACTACCTTTTCTGGCAAAAAGGTAATGTCTAATTCTTCTTCTTTATCTACCATTTAAAGATCATCTATGACTGTTCTTACATTTAATACAGGAACCGAAAAGTTCTAATCGGTAGCTATTAATAACAAAGTTTTTAACACCTGAAAAGATGACTTTATCAAGCTTCATGAATTCTTCCTCAATGTCAAATACGCTATCGCATATCTCGCACGTGAAGTGATGATGATTGGTCGTATTTCCGTCGAACCTGCTTGCTGAATTTCCATATCTAAGCTCTTGAATCTCCCCTACTTCCGATAAAATGCGCAGGTTTCTATAAACAGTTCCGAAAGATAATGAAGGAAAATTTGATTTCAGAGAAATATAGATATCTTCCGCCCGTGGATGGCACATTGTGCTTCTCAGGTAATCAAGAATGGCTCTGCGCTGTTGTGTATTTCTATGAGTAATCATTCAGCTCCTTCCATTAATAATAATTATTATTAATTCAATAATATTATTTGAATGTTACATTGTCAAACCAAAAACGTCCCCCTTACCTCTGATCAACGCAGGGATAAGGGGGTTGATTAATTTTAGTTAAAATTGAAACCGCTGTCTATTGAATTCTAAACTAATTCTGTCACTCTTTGCTGCGAATTCTTTGATTACCGGTATATATATTTGCCCTGCTGCCCCGCGCAAAACCCACCAATGTTAAATTAAACTTACGCGCAATCTCACAGGCAAATGAGGTAGGCATCAACATCGAAATCAGAATAGGTATCCCACATCTAACAGCTTTAATCGCGATATCGGAGCTAATCCTGCCAGTTAAAAACACGGCCCTATCTCTCAAGTTCACAGAATTAATATAACTGCATCCAATGAGCTTATCAAAAGCGTTATGCCTGCCGATATCCTCAAACGTATTTAAAAGCCCGTGCTCATCATTAACCAGAGATGCTGAATGAGTACCTCCAGTCATCGAATGATAATACTGGGAATCCTTAAGCACAGAATAAGCATGATGGATGGTATTTGTAGAAATGCTGACCTCTGACTCCACCGCTTCCAAAAATTTGTCCAGATATTTAATATCCTGCCTGCCGCATCCCGCCCTAATTACCAGCATTTCAGAGAGGTCGAACTCGCCTGCCAGGCTTAATGCTTTTATACGAACACATTTGACTGGATCTTTTTCCACTGTTTTTACTTCTAAGATGCCCTCATATCCTTTGATATAACCCTCGGATATGCAGAACCCAACAGCCAGTTCGGCTTCATCACCAGGAAGTCGCATCAAAGCCGCGATGGGCTGGCCGTTCACCTCGATCCGCAGCGGCTCCTCCACGATGACCAGGTCGGTGCCCGATGTCCGCACTCCCTTTTTTAAATATTCTACTTCCCACGGCACTATCCAGTTGAAATCGCTCATGACCATATAATTAAAAAGTATTTACAACAGGTTTAATATACTAAAATGGACTTAAATTTAAAACATCCAGATGGAGGAAAACTCAACAATGAAACCTGATTTCCAGAGGATAGCATACAACGTGATCAATACCAATATGCGGGTGAAAAAAGGCGAAAGCGTCCTGATCGATACCAGACTGGACAACGCATTCTTCGGCGAACTCCTGGCGGTCGAGTGCAAAAAAATCGGCGCCGACCCCATCCACTGTGTATTTGGTGACAACCTGCTCCTGCAGGCAGCCCTGCACAGCAATCTAAAAGACCTGAAAATTCCATCAAAAATTCATAAGGCAGTCCTCAAAAGTGCAGATGTCCTCATAAACTGTTACCTGGAGAGAGAAAACCCAAAACTTTTCGCTGACCTCGAGCCTGCCAGGACAGTGGGTATGAGAAACTATTCAAAAAATAGATGGGAAAGGATCGATAAGGGAAACTGCAGATGGCTTGGCATAGGTTTTCCAACAATAGCACAGTCGAAATACTTCAATTTCAACTTTGAGGAGTTCTCAGAAATGTTCTGGTCAGCTGTGGATATCGATTACGAGAAGCTATCAAAGCAGGCCTTCAAGATCGCCGATCTCATAAAGCAAAAGAAGGAGATCAAGATAATGACGCGCAAGGGCACAAACCTCATCGGGAACTGCGGAGATCGCCAGATCTTCTGTGACGACGGGATATTTTCGGACGAGGACATAGCCATGGGTGCGACGCTTTTGAACATACCAACTGGTGAGGTCTACTTCGCTCCAGAAGAGCCAACCTTCAGTGGAACCGCCGTCTTTGACCTGGTCATGCGCGAGGGGACCAGGATCGAGGACCTCGAACTGTATTTCAACGAGGGCCGTGCCCAGGCAATATCGGCTAAAAAAGGTCTGGATGACTACCACAGGATAATGCATGGTGCTAGCGGAGACAAGGATGTGATCGCCGAGATCGGAATAGGGCTCAATCCCTTGATAACCAAGATGACTGGCTACATGCTGACCGATGAAAAGATAATCGGCACAGCACATCTTGGCATCGGTAACAACATCACGATGGGCGGGAAAAACCGTTCGGATATCCACTGGGACATGATAATCGACAGACCCACGATACTCGCTAGCGATGAGCTCCTCATGAAGGACGGCGAATTCGCCGCCGAATACCAACTGAACAACATTTAATAAATTTCAAGTTCGTTTTCTTATATTATAATGATACGAGATCTATAAAAAGGCGATGCACAGGTAACTAAACAAGAAAGATCGATTACCAAAATTGTAAAACCTCTATCCAAAGGCAGGATCACTATACCCGTAGAGTTTTGCCAAAAATTGAAGATTGGCGAAGATACCCTTCTCGACCTTACTCTTATGGACAATAAAATATATATCACACCTTTAGCTCTCAGCGACAAAAGTGAAAAGGGTATAAGGAACTATACAAATACTGAAATCACCGAGTTCCTGCTTGAAGATAAGATTGACCAAAAGACTGAAAAGGTCATAAGAAAGCTCCTCGCACAAGAAAATCTTTAATAAATATTGGGAAAATAGAACTTTATTGGATCGCAAACACTTCAGACCAAAACCATTAAACTATCAAACCTGCCTTCAACTACTATAGCTCTCAAGTGTTTGAATTTAAATACAATCTAAGTTGTAAATTAAAAAGAGGTTATCAATATTGATAGAAGCATATAGCCAATTTAGCAACAAACATTATTAATCAAATAACCTTATATATGAAGTCTTATTTAACATATTCTATATTTTATTTAAATTAACCACGTCGACAGTAAACATCAACGCAAAATTAGCGAGGTCATCATCCGCGGTTATAAGAGTAAGGTCAGAGTAAACGTCTTTAGTTATTAGAAACCCAGCCAATTGCAAAATATCAATAGCAGATTTGAGATATCCTATGTCTAAAATTTCTCTTGATTTGATTAATATCTCATCTGTTAAAGCAATTCTTTTAGCAAGAAGAAGATCTGAGGCGAAAGAAGCATTTAATCTATTGAATTCAGCTTCAGTGATGCTCCGCTCATTATGCTGAGGGTATTTGTAAAGCCTATAAAGAACCTTTAAGATTTCACAGAAGGTAATGCTTAAATAAAAAAGTCGATTGTTGCCTAGAAATAATTTATCTAAGAAATCAGATCCAGGCTCTCTTGCATATCTCTTAGTGAAAGCACTAGATTCCAGGTAATAATCATCATTCATCGTGCCTGTCTTCTAAAAGAATCTTTGTAAGCGATGGTAATTTATCAGTTATTTTCCTGACTTCTTCGATTGAGGTTATATTCGCTGTTGCCTTTTGAAGATATGTATTTAAATCGAGACTACCATAATCGGTATCGGTCAATCTTTTTGATAGCTTTATTTCTTCAGGCTTTTCTTCAGTCTTTATTATTAGGATCCTACTACCCCATTCATCTGCAGTCGGAAAACGTTTAGAGGGTAAGATATTATCAATGCCAACAATATTTACTAAGGCATAGGATGATTTAATAGATTCGTATTCCTGTTGATATGTGTAAATATCTTTATCTACTATAATTTTCATATTAGATCACCGTTACCCATCTTTGGGAATCGATGTTTATATCGACCGCTGGTTTATTATCTCTAATAATACGTTTAGCTTTCCCACTAAAAATAAACTGGTCAGATAAACCCACACTTTCTATGTAAGCCCCTGAATATTTTATATCTGCTGATTCCTTATCTGAGCCAAGCAATTCCAAAGGATGAAACGGAATATCCAGCTTCATATCATCAGCATAAGAAGTATATAGTTCCCACATAATTTTGTCTAAGTAACTATCCGCCTTATCAATTTTTAGCCCTAATTTATCAGCCTCATCTCTTGTTATTGGATAGCCATGTACACAGATATCTCCAGTTAATTCGCTTATAATTCTTTTTATCTTTTCTGAATCTTTATTTTTATCCATATGCATCTCAAGTAATCTTTCAGTCAAAATTTTAGTCATTCTAAAAGCCCTATAAACGTTCCCTAATGAAAGAGGATGCATTTTGTCTGCCAATTGTTTAAAGACCTCAATCATTTGTTCGTCCTTTACTCCAGCCTTTTCTTTTGCGAGCATGAAATAAGAATTAAGATCCTCAACGCTTACTTCCAAAACTTGTTTTTGGTTGTCAGGATTTCTTGGATTAAAAGGGTGTCCAGTTGTTGGATCAACAGGGCTTAATTCTCCTAATTTTCCCATAACAATATTATCAGCACCTATAGATAAAAGCGTTCCTGCGCTATGTGCTCTAAATGGAACTATCACCTCGAATTTATTGGAATGACTTCTAATTAATTTCACTAATCTTATAGGGGTCATCATATCGCCACCACTAGTAAAGAGAAATACACTTATTTTTTCCTGTTTACCCATTTTTTCTAGATGGCGGTTAAATATGGGTGTTACATCAGCTCCAATTTTCGTAGCGAAAGGTTGCCTATCGCCAGTGATATAAGTTATAACTCTAGAGGTTCTTGTTCCCTCTAATTGTTTTATTAAATCGTTTTTGATAACCATAAAGTTTTAATTTTTTAACAATTTACCTTAAGGCAAAATTATAACACTATAAGTAAAGATTTGCTTTTGCACAGAAAGCTAGAGGGTATTAGATCAACCCACTTTCGCTGAATGGGAAGCTGGATTCTTTTGAAATAACGATGTGATCTACGTCTTTAATTCCAAGGACCTTCTAGGAACTCTTACTATTTTTCTTATTGAGTAACTTGTTCTTTAAGTTTTTAATGTCTACCCATTCCTCCATTCATAACATATTGGCGACTTCCTTCATGTTCTTTTGTCGCCCTCTATGAGAGTAATACCTAAGGATTTGAAATGACGATCAAAACAGAAGGCTTTCTCAATATCAAGGCTTTCCATAAGTGCCAGATCAACACAATCAAAAAAGCTTAAGTCCCTTGGCTCCTTGTTTTCTAAAAAGATTTCCAATCCTCGGTTGTGGATCTCTTCGTCTATCCAGGCAACCTGGATGCCATTCTTTCGAATTTCTTCTATAAAAGTCTGAGCAGTTTGGAAACCAAGTTTGCTGCGGATGACTGTGTAAGCTTCGGCTAAAGTGTAGTTTGAGGTTATAAGAGCTTCGTTGGTCTTGGCTAGAGTTTTGGAGATTGATAAAGCTTCCTTGTGAAGGTCATCTTTTTTGTTTAGAAGAGCATAGAAGGCGCTGGCATCGACAAAGACGCTCATAAGTTAAATATCCTCTAGGAGGTAATCTTCTCCTCTGGTTGAAAGGTCTGCCGGTCCTTCTGCAGCAAAGCGAGACAGACGTAAAAGAAGCTCAGCTCCTCTTTTTGCTTCCTTCATCCTCCTTAAGTTTAGCTCTCTGGCTAAAAGCTCTCTTACCAGATCAGAAACAGCTCGCTTTTCCTTGGCTGCTTCCTTCGCCAAGGCATCATAAAGGTCATTTTCGATATATAGCTGGGTTCTCTTCATAGGCATCATGGTCACCTCAATGATGTATACATACATCATTTAATAGAGTTTGTCAAGAGGCACCGTTTTCCTCTAAAAGTAGAAACATCAGTTCTATCACTCACTAACCTGAAACGATCTCCCTTCGTCCAGGGTAACAACATGCTTACCAAACCTTGAGATTAGCTTCCCAGCTAAAATTCGAACTGTCTCAGGAAAACTTTTACTGTATTGTAAGAATTTATTCTTTTTCAAACCAACCAGTGACCACTCACTCATATCGTTTGAAGCCTTTCCCTTACTCATCATATAAAGCTGATCGAGTATTGCTTTCTCTGGCTCTGCAATATAAATACCTTTATCTAATTTGTATCCAAAAAAGTATTTTTTCTTAAGCTGTCTGTACTTCACTTCTCTTTCTGCTAGCAGAATTTTTTTTGAGCGCCTGGTGGTAGCAAATGTCATCGTATATGGAATTTGACTTAATATTCCATATCTCGATAACGCTGATTCAAATGAGATATAGGATGGGTAATAAAGTTCATTGGCTGCCCTCTCTAGCTCAAGACCTTGAAATTCAGGCTGATAAACTCCCCTCTTAAGCCTAATAAGCACCCCATCTTTAACCAGTCTGTTGAGCGTGACATATAGACTGTCTCTTTGCATTCTCAAGATTTTCTCCAGATCAGCTAAAGTGAAGTAAGGTTTGTTAAAGCTTCTTAATGTCTGTATGAATTCAATATCGCTCATTTCCCTTGTAACCATTGCTCTACCAACCTTTTGTCTTTCTCAGGCAAGAACTTAAATAGCTCACGCCTGACTATTTCTGTATCCTGGTTGCCAAAGTCCATTGAGGTGGACTTCCCAAGCTTCTGAGCAACGAACCATAAGTCAAATATATCCCTTATCCTTGGCGGCTGGATGGTTAGCTTTTCCTGCTCGATGCGCTCTAAACTTGTCACTTGAGCCAGCACTGTAAGGTTAGTCACCTTACTACTTAAGGCTAAGAGCTTGAAATCAACATCCATCTTCCAGTCCACCGGACGAACCGAAGCTTCAAGCTTAATCGGAAATACCTGAGCAAGGAAATCCTGTCTTACGCGGAACAGGGCAAAATAAGTGTAGTACTTCTGCACTATCTCAATCTTGAGAAATACCGAGGCTCTTTTGTAAACTGTCTGCCAATTGCTTGTTCATAGAAACTTAATAAAGTTGGGAAGCATCTCCAATTCCGTGATTGATTGGTAAAGGCTCACCTGATACTGTGTTAATTAGATACAAACAATACAGTAGGGGGTGAGCCATGAAGGAGATTAAGCTATCCTTCGATCTAAGTATAGTA
>JAMDDV010000039.1 GCA_023488455.1 Actinomycetota bacterium
AATGTACCCTTATGGTTGCAGTAATTACTCCGTAATATAGGAGACTGAAAGCATCTAAAAGAGGAAGTGAAAGTGCTCTGTTTACTGTTGCAGTAATTACTCCGTAATATAGGAGACTGAAAGGAAACTACTTATCAGACTACCTCAAGACCTTATGCAACTTTCAGTCTCCTATATTACGGAGTAATTACTGCAACAGCGATGACGTTATTGGATATCTAATAACAAAGTCACTTTCAGTCTCCTATATTACGGAGTAATTACTGCAACAGCGATGACGTTATTGGATATCTAATAACAAAGTCACTTTCAGTCTCCTATATTACGGAGTAATTACTGCAACCTTATATGGCGTGGCTAAACGCAAGGAGAGATTTCACTTTCAGTCTCCTATATTACGGAGTAATTACTGCAACGAAAATCTGTCGGGAGCTCTATCTGGGAATCTGTCGCTTTCAGTCTCCTATATTACGGAGTAATTACTGCAACGGAACGCTTGTACATGCATTTATCATGGGATATTTCCTTTCAGTCTCCTATATTACGGAGTAATTACTGCAACAGTAAACAGAGCACTTTCACTTCCTCTTTTAGATGCTTTCAGTCTCCTATATTACGGAGTAATTACTGCAACCATAAGGGTACATTGAATTAACATCGAGCTTGTAACTTTCAGTCTCCTATATTACGGAGTAATTACTGCAACAAATATAGTGGGCTTGGCAAGGTCTATAAAGGAATAACTTTCAGTCTCCTATATTACGGAGTAATTACTGCAACTTAAATTAATCAATGATTATAACCTTAGACAATATGACTTTCAGTCTCCTATATTACGGAGTAATTACTGCAACAAACTCTACCGCAATATCTGGTAATGCTCTGTTCGGCTTTCAGTCTCCTATATTACGGAGTAATTACTGCAACTAATGCCGACTCTGTCTTATCTCCGAATACTCCATCCTTTCAGTCTCCTATATTACGGAGTAATTACTGCAACAAATAAAGAATGGTTAGTATCATTTCATATTCGCTTGTCTTTCAGTCTCCTATATTACGGAGTAATTACTGCAACAACTAAAGCAGTAAGTAAAGCACTTAGACCAGACTACTTTCAGTCTCCTATATTACGGAGTAATTACTGCAACGAAACTACTTATCAGACTACCTCAAGACCTTATGCAACTTTCAGTCTCCTATATTACGGAGTAATTACTGCAACTGGAGTAAATCGCAGGACATAAAAACAAAGTACGACACTTTCAGTCTCCTATATTACGGAGTAATTACTGCAACTAAAATGATTACGTCATCGCCCACCTGAGCGTTTCCTCTTTCAGTCTCCTATATTACGGAGTAATTACTGCAACTGATACAAGTGGAGTTTCAATTAATACAGGCTCTATCTTTCAGTCTCCTATATTACGGAGTAATTACTGCAACGGAGCAATATAACCCCTACGATTACGTCTCTCCACCTTTCAGTCTCCTATATTACGGAGTAATTACTGCAACCGACCCTATTGCAGCAAAACATGCCGATATCTTGTATATAAGATATTGAATGATGAAGTTTGAGGTCAATATATTGTAAAAGGTTAATGCATACTCTGTGTATTATGCCGAAAACCGATTTCTGCGCCAAAATTGGGTTGATTTGCGAAAATTTCGAATCTGTTGTGTTTCTGATAAATCTACTATTAAATTTACTATGTATTAGCGTTACATGTTGCATTATATGGACATGGCGAATAGCATTCATCTGGCTTCCCTGGATCATATTCCTCAAACACTATTTTACTCTTTTCGTCCCTAGATTCAATAAACCATTGCCTTAATTCATCTCCGATCAAATGATAATCACGCTCAATAAGAAGCCTGTTTTCATAAAAGTCAGCATAGACAATGCATCCACATGTAACAGGAAACTCATATATTGCTTCAAGCACCATTGCATATCCAGTGGTTGCAAGCCTGTAGAAATCCATTGGTTTTCCAAACTTGATATCATAAATAATTGTCTCAAAGAATGTTGAGGCATCTGCTGAAAGGTTTCTTGAAAGTCCTAAAAATGAACCATCAAGCTTTTGGTCTACAACGACAGGAAGAGTTATGGCGATAAGAGCATCGTTAGATATGTACTTTTGTTTGGACAGGGCTTGAGTGATTCTATATTCTAATCCCTGAAGCTCAAAATTCCAGACGATCTGCATGCGGGTGATAAGTTCCTCGGGGTTCTTTAAGAGCTGCAATTCATCATTACCGGCAAGGTCTCTAATGTTAACACTTCTCAATGATTCTATTGACTGCAAAATACCCTTAATAGGAACAGCGTAAAGGAGCTTCTTAGCCTCAAGGACAAAGTGAGATATTATCTTGTGCAGAATCCTTCCCTGCACCATTTCCTCGGTTGGTTGAGCTGATATTGTCATCACCTCTTTGAGAAAAACGTCTCTTCCTGTCCTGCAAAAATGATTCGCTACTTCATATAGTGGTAATCTTATATCAAAGGGTGGTTCCAAAGGTGGTCGATACCAGTTCCAGCCGCGCAGATCTTCTGATACATCAAGAACCCTTGCCTTGGGTAAGATTCCCTTTATAAGATTTCTTTTCTCTTCCTCCGATGGAAAGAACATAGAATCTCCTTTTGTGTGAATCAAATTCAAACTCTCAAAGCCTGTAAATTTTCAAACAATTTCATCATACAAATTCTCCTTTCGATAAATGTCCTAAAAATCAGCACAAAACCTTTTGTATTCGCAGTCAATACATTTATTCAAGGAAGATGGCCTCTTAGGAAAATATTGCGATGAGATCATTTTTCTAATAGCCCCCAAAAGACAGATGGTAAAGGCTCTCATGCTCTCTGTTATAGGAATTCTTATAACTCTTTTAACAGGAATAAGGTTAATGAAGGCAATCCTAACCACTGTAGAAAATTTATCCTCAAGAAGCATGGAGTATGCTGTGAGCTGATATTTGTGTCCAAGAGCATCGCTCCTCTCTGAGAACTTAAACTCGACAGGGTAGTATTTCCCCTTAGAAAGTATGGCCATATCCAAAACTCCATTCAGTGCTAGCCTGTCCGATTCCAGAGTAATGTGAAAAAACCTATCACCTTCACTTAGACCATATGGTTTTAGACTACGTCGCTTTTCAAGCTCAAAAACCCTGGTGTGCTCCTCTTTGCCAACCTCCATTTTGTATGAAGAAACCTTTTTTAAGGGCAAGCAGTACAAATAGTATATCTGCCTTGCGCAATACATGTACTGCCTTATGTCAGAAGCTCTAAGCGTAATTTCGCTGTTATAAGGCGCGAAGGCGCTCGCCTGTGTTTGCATTCCTTTGAACATCCAGTACATCTATCTCCTTTATGAGCGAAAAATCCTTTTCGCATATACAGTATATGCGAATATTTCCTGGCGTTCTTCCAAGGGTGCGCATGAGCCTCTGATAAAGCGTCTCTCTCCTGTTATGATTTAGATCACCCTCGAAAGCGCTATACTGAATTCGCTGAAGTCCCCAGTCCTTGCACCTTTCACTTATTTTAAGCCTTTTCTTATCATCCGGAATGTCATATATTACTAATGTTCTCATTTATTTCACCAAAGTCTTCATCCAACATCGCATACAGTCAAAAGTTACCAAGGTGCTATAAAGGGTTTGTAACTTCCCTCTTCCCTAACGTAGCTGGCCACTGACCGAGCCTGACGCTGGATTATAGTCTTAATTTTGTGTTTTTTGCCTTGATAAAGGCATGTGTCTTCTAATCTCTCCAGGACCTTTTGAGCAATAAGCTTTCTTGTATGAAATGCCAATTTATCATCTTCCATTTCAAACTTCACGTTCTTGCCCAAGAGCCCAAAAATAACCCTATCTACTACTGGTTGCCTGAATTCCTCGATAAGGTCCAAAATTAGAGATGGTTTTCCGGGACGATCAACGTGTATAAATCCAGCAAAAGGATCCATTCCACTTAATAGAATCGCTTGCCAGATTTGTGAGTAAAGGATGCCATACCCATAGTTAATAACAATGTTTACAATATTAGATGCACCCCGCTTTTCCCTTTTTTCAAACCCCAAATCCTGAGGCAATATCTTTTCTATAGTCGCCCAATAAAGTGCTCCACCTCTTCCCTCGACGTTCAATATAACCTGCCTTGCTTCATCAATGTTTTGGCCAATTATCTTGTCTAATTCATCTTTAGCAAGTTCTAGACTTGATATTCCTTGCTGTATGAGTTCATACTCCTCCTTGTTGCGCAACTTGCGGTATTTAGACATATACTTAAGAAGGTTAACTTGATTTCCGATCTTGCCTTTGGCAAATTGTTTTCCAAGATAAACGCCTCTGTCATCGTAATAAGCGCGCATCTGCTCTCGTCTTGTAATTACTGTGCCCAATAGAAGCGGGGACGCAAGGTTTGCAAACGGTGTTCCATTGCTCGAAAGAAATAAGATCGGTATGCCGTTTTCAACACATTTTTCGATTACATCGGAAGATAGAGATACACCCCGAGAAATAACTATCACCTGATCCAGGTTTATAAAAGGGACTTCTTGCAGGACTTTACCTTTATCTCTTAGTACAAGCCTTTCGCTTTTTTGACCTATGAATATGCCATATTGGTCAACTATCAGCTCCATATTCTCCACACTCGCGCTTGCTGATTGTGCTTAACAAGTCGTTGCCGAGCAGACTACATTTGTAAATTCAGTATTCTACATCTATAGACCATACCCTTTTTAGTTCGATTCACATGTTTTTACCTCAAAAATCCTGCCAACAAATCTAACATTAGAAGCATCAAATGCACTTACTTACCTACCCACCTATTGCATCTACTTTTATTTTTCGTTATATTGTTTTCAACAAGTAAATCCTCATGCATGGGCTTCCAGAGAGTTGCTCACAAATGGTGCATGAGGTTTTGTTATTTATGGGAACATAACATCCTCTTCTACTTTAAATTTTTTAATTGGAGATATTGCTCTCCACTTTAATAAAACCGATCTTGGAGTTAAATCTAAATACGATTATCATATTCAGAGAATTATAATGAGCCAGCCTATTGATACCTTTAGAGGAGAGTTTATTTACGGAATCGGTTACTGATCGGTGTAATAACCTACGAACAAATGACCTTGTCAAGATGAAAACAGAGCAATAATCCAGACTGGAGGAAAGATATTATATGATTGATATATCGATGAAAACAAAAACGCTGCGTATGGCAACAGCAAAAGCCACACTAAAATTAAAGCCAGAAACTATTCAGCTTCTTAAAGAAAATAAACTTCCAAAAGGCGATCCGCTGCCTGTTGCTAAAGTTGCCGCAATCCAGGCTGCGAAAAATACAAGTTCGATCATCCCCTACTGCCACACGCTCATGCTGGATTTTGTGGACGTTAATTATGAAATTGGAGAGTCAAAAATAGATATAACCATCACCATTAAGGCGATACATAAAACTGGGGTTGAAATGGAGGCGCTCACCGCTGTTAGCGTCTGTGCACTGACGCTATATGACATGATGAAAGTGGTGGATGGTACGATGGAGATCACATCAATAACACTTCTCAGCAAAAAAGGTGGCAAATCTGATTTTAGAGAACAGCCAGATATGCAAATAAAGGGGGCTGTCATCGTTACATCTGATTCAGCCGCAACTGGTGAGAAAGAAGATCTATCCGGAAAGCTCATTGTTGAACGTCTGAAATCAGAGGGCATAGAAGTCATCGATTACAGGATAATCCCTGATGACCTTGATCAGATGAAAACATTGCTCATCGTTTATTCCGATGAAAAAAAAGCTGATCTCGTTATTACGACAGGTGGAACAGGTCTTGGGCTAAGAGATGTAGCGCCTGAGGCAACGCAACAGATAATAGAGAAAGAAATTCCCGGAATAACGGAGACACTGCGTGCCTATGGTCAGGAACGAATTCCTTATTCCATGCTATCGCGCGGAGTGGCCGGAGTTCGCGGGAACACCGTTATTATTAACCTGCCTGGCTCAAAAAATGCTGTCATCGAGTCCTTAAATGTGCTCTTCCCAGCAATCCTTCATTCTTTCGAAATGCTAAGAGGCGGCGGACATGATAAATAGAATATCACCGGAAAAGACAGCATGGCAGTGGTAACAATTCGTTGAAACACCGGTATTCACACCATGCTTCCAACAATTAAAATCAGCGACACTGCGAGCATGTGCATTGAGACCATCTTAAATAGAAGCCAGCTGCGCTTCATATCAGGCCTGAAAACCTGAATTGCTGCCATGATGAACACTGCCAGGCTAATGGCTAAAAGCAGCGCGACCGATACAATGTGCATCTGCAGCAAAGAGGCACAGACCACCAGGACAACTGTATTCAGAAGACTTGCAAGAGTAATGAAAATGTTCGTGGAGCGCACACCATATCTATTTGACCACACGGGGACATTTGCCTGACGATAATCATCTGCATATCGCAGCGAGATTAACAGAACGTGGCAGGGCACCCACAATAGTATCCAGAGGGTAAGAAGCAGCCCAACCGTGTCAATTTCTCCCAGCGCAAGCACACGACCAGATAGAACGGGCATTCCCCCTGCCACTCCTCCAAAAAGTATGGACAGCGCTGTTCGGCGTTTGAGCCATGCCGTATAAACCAGCAAGTCAAATACAAACCCCAGAAATACAACAATTCCAAAGAGCACGTTTAATGCAAAGGCGATGATCAATCCAATTGCAGACAGGATCAATCCAAAAGTTATTGCCTCAACTGGTTTCATATGCCCAGATGGCAGCGGACGTGTTGCCGTGCGCTTCATCAGGGCATCGATATCGCGGTCCATTATCATGTTAAGCGCAGTGCAGCCACTTATCGTCAGGAGCAAGGCTAGCATCATCCAGGTAATTTGCAGATAATCTATGCTCAATCCGACTGTAATGATGTAGCCCATAACCCCGGTGAACAGTAGCACTATCGTCTGTCGAATTTTTACAAGCGCCAGAAAATATCTCAGTCGAAGCCCTATAGTGTAAGGTAAAGTTTCTGACATATAAAACCTATCCTCTAAACCTCTTGCTCAGCAGCTAATATCCATACTACTTATTCAATGTACCCAACAGCATCGGGAACAGAAGGCTGCAGAGGCTGTTCACCACTCTGAACGGGGAAACTCGATGTTTCCTTTCGCTCAGGTAAAATTACACTGAGCACATTTCTCCACCCAAGTGTTGCAACGATATTTACCAGGAAGACCACAAAGCCAACTGCCATAAGAGATGCTCCAATTAATGCTACAACCATGTGCGGTTGATACTGCGTTGTGGTGTAGAGCGTGCGCCTCAACATCCCTTCAGAACCAGCCTTACCCATGGCTTCACTCATAACCAGTGCACCTATCAACCAGAACCACAGGTGATAATTCACCGCTTTTTGACTTCGGATCTCCAGGCCCGTCAGCATGGGGATTAGCGCGTAGATCACGGCGAACAGCAGCATCCCCAGACCGATCAGCAGCATGGTGTGCGCATGTGATCCAATTACCCACTGCGTATTATGAAGCACCACATTCAGCCCTATATTCGCCTGCATAAGGCCAGCCATTCCGCCAATGGCGAACCCGAATATGGAACCTAAAACAAATTTCAATGCAGGACTGAACTTAACTGGCCTCGCCAGCCATATAGTCATCATCGAGGCAAAAATCGTCAGTCCCATGGTAAAGAATTCTCCCCATGTGATGAACTGCCCAGAAAGCAGACGCATGAAAAACGGTTGAGGACGATCTGCAAGGAGGTGATGACTCCACACGAACATGGACACCACAAGGTCTGCGAGTATTACTGTCCTTACGACATTTTCTCCGTATAGTTTTCTATTTACCAACAACGGAATGAGGAGATACCAGACACCTGCGGTGTACATCAGGACATTGCCATCTGCGACCATATCCAGGCCCCACCAGAACCAGTTCTTATAAACGAGTGCATCAACAGCACTTGGATTCAAACTCAATCCAGTCAAAAGAGCAGGCAGGCCGTAGATTAGAATGAGCACACCTGCTGAAAGTATGACAACTGCATTAATCACAGTATCAATTGAACCGCGACCAACGGCCACGATGAAAACAGGCAGCTTACTGTACATCGGCTCAGGATCATTAAGTTTTCTTCTGCTTAACCATCTCACCAGCCGCGGTATCCCAAATGCGGAAGCAAGAAATTGCCAGAAACTGTACTGCTGGGGGTTGCTCTTTCGCAGGACTGTGCTGAAAAGGTTGAAAGCGAATATGAGTACGTTTATCTCAATAAGCACAAGGCCAGCGGCAAACACCACGCTTCCAACTACCGGTACGCGGTCATATGCTACAGGTAGAGGCCAGTAAAGCGTATAAAGAGAATTAAACAGTCCAAAGAAACCAGCCGCCCAGCAGGTCAGAACGCCTACGATCTGGAGTGTGAAATTTACCGGCACTAAATTTTTATATCGAATCTCCTTTTTGAGTAGGAACGGTACTAAAAAGTAGAAGGCGCCCATGACGCACATATAGGCAAAGCCATATATGCCCACAACAGGGTGGGCAGTCAGCATTGCATAGAACAGTTCTGTAGATGACGGTTCATAGGCAACTGGTCGGATGTTCATCAAAACTGATTCCATGCCGCGCAGTGATTCCAGCGATACCAGTTGAGTCCGCATTAAGATACCTTCGAGCCCGGCCAGGGCCAGAAACACAAGACCAGCTATCGCAAACCTAAGCGTCCACTTCTCCTGCCAACCAATTCGGCTCATCTTCAAACCTCCTTCATGAAGTTACGTTTATGGCATCTTCAATAAACATCTTGGGGTGACCTGGACCCGAATATTCAGTGGAGCGGACATCATATAAACCCGGAGCATCGAATTTCCATAATATCTTGTTGTAATGCCCAGGTATCACCTGCATCTGGAAAACTAATGAGCCATCCTTTCTGAATACTCCAAATCCGTAAGTGACATCTCTTGAGGTTGCGACAAATTCTACGAATTGGGAAGTTTTTAATTCAATACCCTCCGATGGAAGCTTCATCTGATAATCTTCAACCTCAATGAAGATACTCTGCTCTGGAACAGGGCGAGACCAGAGCGACCATGTCTGCCATGGCACTAGCGGCGAAAGAGTAATTGCATTAAAAGCCACAGCGACAATAATAAGAAATCCAAACCAGAGTTTTTCCCTCTTCTCCATGGCTAATCTCCTTTATGTCTCACTTTAAGAACAAAAAAGAGCATGAATACTGCCGTCAATATCACGAAGGCAGCATAAGCCCACCAGATCAGATCGGTAATGTGCATGGAATTTACCTCCTTTCTTTGCCATAAACTGATGATAGGGAAAGTATTTCAATGATCTTGTTAATTCGCAATTCGGAGTTCTCAAAGAGAATAAATAATGTTTGCATTTTATTTATCCTTAATATATGTATTATGATTATATAAGTTATATATTTATTTTCAATATATAATTTGTCAGAATTTGAATTCAAATAGAAGTCATAAAAATTGATGCTATAATATCTTCCTATCAAAGAGGAAATCGATAGTGGAAAGAAAAACAAGCGAAAATCGTGAAAAAATCATGACATTTTGGGATCATCTGGATGAACTGCGCAAGAGGCTGATCATCTGCATCATTGCACTTGTAATTACAACCGGTGTCGCTTACCCTTTTCATGATTTTTTTCTTGACCTGCTTCTAAAGCCAGCAGGTTCAATAAATCTGAATATCCTCGAAGTCCTGGAGCCATTTAAAGTTAACATGCTCATATCTTTTTTCATAGGGATTACGGTGAGCTTCCCCATTCTGAGCTATCAGATAATACAGTTTATTTCGCCTGCTGTTGGAAAGAAGCAAAAGAAGGTAATAATTCCACTTACGATCATATTTTTCGTGCTTTTTGCTGCAGGAATGGTTTTCAGCTATAAAATGCTTCTTCCTAACTCAATAAGATGGCTTTTAGCCCAGGGGCAGGGCTTGCAGCTGACGCTTGCGCTTGGGCGCTACGTATCTTTTGTGGGATGGTTTTTAATAGCATCGGGGGCTACATTTGAAATGCCCCTCGTCCTGCTGGCTCTTGTTAAAATAGGCATACTTGACAGAAAAACGCTCAGAAAAAAATGGAGGGTAGCCTATATCACCATATTTATTATTGCAGCTATTATCACTCCAGACTGGAGTCCTGTGACAATGTTGTCACTGGCATTACCTATGGTGCTTCTATATGAACTATCCATGCTTCTGGCAAAGATCATATGAATTATCGTAGATTTTAGCTAAAAATATTTACCCTACTGAATCCCTTATATCTTTTTCGATTTCATCAATTTCAAGTTCTTCTCTAATTTTTTCCTGTGCTTCCTCCTGGGATGATCTGAGCTTCCTTAACGTTTTTCCTATTGAGCTACCAATCTCAGGAAGTCTTTTGGGTCCAAAAATTAGAAGGGCTACTACCAAAATAATTAAGATTTCGGGCCATCCAAGATTCAAAAAGCCCAACTGTATCACCTCAATTTACATTCCATGAAAAATATATCAAAGATTTTCCGGATCATTAATTTCTGCTTCGGCCTTAGCATCGATCTGTGCATTTGCTTTCCTTGCTTCCTTGAAATTTCTTATTGCTTTACCTATGGAGCTAGCCAGATCTGGGATCTTTTTGGGACCAAATATAACAAGCGCAATCGCCAGAATTATCAGAAGCTCAGGCAAACCAAAGGATGAAAATCCAGCCACCTAAACCACCTCCTTTTATAATTAAACATTATCGCTTCATCATCATTTCTTCGCTATTCATATATATGCATGCCTATATTTATCAAGTCTCCTTTGAGGATAAATGACCTTTAAGCGGTAGCAGATAAAAACCTATCGTTAAAAGGATTAAGCTTAGTGAAACGATTCCAATGGTAGAAACCCATTCAATCAAGGTGGGATTGTAAATTATTGACAGGCGAGCATCTATAAATGCCTCTGGTTTTCCCATAATCTGTGGCACAGTAAAGGAAGGACTTACTATATTCCATCGAGCTCCCAATATACCTATGGCGATCAAAAGCGCAGCAAAACCAGCGATCTTTATATTTTTTGCGGCATTTTTGTTATAGATAATGATAATTGGAATGAGCACACCGATCAGCAGTTGAAGTATCCAGAATGCCCACCAGAATCTTCCAAAAGCTATCTCCTTAAACACCATTACATGCTCCGGTATTCTGCCGTAAAGTGTAATGAGCGTTTCAGAAGATAAAAGGATCATATCGAAAATTACAAAACCAGCTGCCAACTTGGCGAGTCCAATTGAAACGTCATTATGACCAGGCTCCTTCTTGCCAAAGAAGGTATAAATAAACGCAACTAACCCCCCTCCAGAGGCTAGCGCTGAAACTATAAATATGATAGGGAACAGCCCTGTGAACCAGAATGGCTGTGCTTTGACAACTCCAAATATTGCCCCAGTACCACCGTGCACACCAAGGGCTATCGGAATCCCAATAGCTCCAAGAACCTTCACGATTGACATGTCTTTTCCAAGTGACCTCTCAGAGATATCACGTGTCCCCAAAGATAACACTCTGTAAAACACTTTGGCAATTCCATTATTTCTTTCTGCCAGACGCACAAGATCCTGTCTCATCAAGAAAAAGAGCTCCCCTAAAATCAACAATGCATATACTACATATAGGAATATCTCCAATTCCAAAATAGAGGACAGGCTAACGTTGAAAAAGACGGTCCAGAATCTTTCTATGCGTCCCAAATCGTACACTATAAAAAGCATTCCTGTTACGAGCGTGATCAAGGCCGTAAAGACCGCTATCCTACCTGCTCTTTCAAAACGCTTCATCCCAAAG
The DNA here is from genome assembly GCA_023488455.1 of Actinomycetota bacterium. Next base: position 11,889 of record JAMDDV010000039.1, read on the forward strand.
ACAAAAATCATGGTTGAAAGCAGAAAAGACCCGGCTGATAGCCCTATGAAATAAATGTAAAATGCTACCCATAAACCCCATGGAACAAAGCTCGTCAGACCGGTAGCCTTCAATCCCTCAACTATTCTTACCGAAAAAGCCCATACTCCAAATCCAAAGGCAACCAAAATGATTATCCAGTAGATAAGTCTTCCAATTTTTTTCATCTTATTCACCCTTTACCCTAAAAAAGAAACATCAACTTAGAATGCCGACTTTAATTACCTTTACCCTGGTATCATAAAACACTGCACTCCCACCTACGGGATCGCTCAGACAGGTGTTCTTCAGATAAGGATCGATTCGCATTGCAGCATTGGCATGTATACCACGCACACGGCGCGGATCACCCTTGACAACCTGTCCATCTATCATCACATCGACTCCACCGTACGCCCAGTGCCCGTGTCCAAGTGAGAAACCGACAACGCCAGGGCGCATGCCCTGAATAACCCTGACCTTGCCTATTATGGGCACCTTACTGCCATTTTTTAAATCCCAAATACCATCAAGATTAGTTGCTGAGGTGATCCTTGCTAAATCACCATGCTTAAAGCCCAATCGAGCAGCGTCCATCTCATTCATAATTATGGTGTTCTCTGGCAGTAACGCCGAAAGCCAGTAATTGCTGGTGGTACGCGACTTGGTCTGTGAAACTTCACGGAAAGTGATAAGGTTCAGATCAAAGCCAGCTTTTTCATCTTCGATTGGTTCGCCCGTCACATCAAGGGGAGCGGGAATATAGGTTGGAAAACCAGGGATAGCTTTACCGGTCATGGAACTCTTAACACCTGCAGTTTTTTCCTGGTAGATATTGATGAGTTTCCCGTACTTGTTCGTCACCTGGTCACCACTGAATATCTTACTGTATTCCTGAAAACGGCCGCCCCGGTTAAGGACGTATATGACCTTTCGCCAGAGCTCATCTCCAACAATCGACTTCCAACGCGCAGGATCAAATACGCTCTTTGGTAAGTGTTTTCTGGAGTCCATGAATAGCTTCACTTCCTCATCATCCGCATCAGGGACGGCATCTGAGCCATCCGACTTTTCACCAAATGCAAGATTAGCGACTATCCTCAGATACATGTCATCCATGTGTGTGAAAGGTACTCCATCACCAAAACCATCAGGCCCAAAACCAGGTAGGTTCAAAGACTCTGCCATCGCCAACAGCGTACTTTCAAGGGATATGGGCATCTGTTGGCCGAAAACAGTTACAGTCTCGATCAGGGGCGCAATAGTTGGCTGGCGCACACCCTGTAGTTTTACAGTCATACTTGGATGAGAGCCGCTAAATTCCCAACGCTCCAGATTGCTTAGGTCAGGGAATATATAGTCAGCGTACATGCTCGTTTCACCAATTACAATATCCCAGGTCACAAACAGCGGCAATTTATTTACATCAGACAATATATCGATGTTTGTATTTCCAGCTGGCAGTGAATACACCGGTGATCCCATGTATAAGAAAGCCGCCTTTATCGAATACGGGTATGCATCACTTGAAGAGGTGAAAATTTCCTGATAGATATCCGAGGCAAGCGGATACCAATTCCGTTTGGCTGGATAATCAGCGAAGATAGTGGTTGCTTCATACTTAACATCATGGCGGATTACACTGATTCCAAACGGAGCAAGTGCTCCTGGATTCATTTTACTAAAATCAAATGGGCCCTCAGCTTTCTTTCCGACCAGATCGTAAGCTGATAACTTTACCTGACCACCCTTCCAGTCATAGTTACCAATAAGCGCAGCCAGGGAGAACCAGGCATAGACGTTATAGAAGCCGTTTGTGTGCTGAGAAACTCCTCTGTGCACATCTACTGCTGCCTTCTTACCATGGCTTGTAAATTCCTCTGCAATCTCCACCAGGTCGTTAACTCCTACATCACAAATTTTTGCCCATTCCTCTAAGGTTTTGCTGAAAGCTGAGTCGTGCAGGATTTGAAGACCGCTCTTGACCCGAATACCGCTAACCATAAGGTCAACGAATATGTCACCTTCGACAACGTTCTTATCATCGTTTGGGTTGAAAATAATGTATTCACCATTTCTGCGGACCACAAAGGGATCAAATGTGAACACTGTTTTGTCATCCAGGGTTACATACTCAGTCTCCTTTTTGTCATCCTTTTCAACCTCCCTTTTTTCAACCATGTTTAGATCTGAAGCACGAAGGAATTTACTTGGCTTATCCTCCTCGATCTTTACCAACCAGGATGCATTGGTCCAGGACGGCTCCTTGTCTTTAGCCGCTGCTGCTTTATTGGCATTTTCAAGGAATCTTGTATCATAACGCTCTTTTTCAAAAACAGTTCGGATAAGAGCAAGTGCGAGGGCGGCCTCTGTTCCCGGCTTGGCTGGAAGCCACTTCCAGGCCTTTGCAGCAGCCTTGGAGAGACGTGGATCCACGACTACATATTTAAGTCGCCCGGTACTCAGGCCACTGGTGATACGGGGAACCCTGTTGGTCGGGCCGTAATTTGCTTCAAACGGCGAAGCTCCGACAAATATTACAAATTCGCTGTTCTCAACATCCGCCTGCCAATAAAACTTCTCGCCTCCGCTGAACTTATGGCCATCCCACTGTTCGCTCATTGCCTTACCGGTAAAGTAAAGCGATCCCTGACAAACGGTAGTATGACCGTGTCTATTGGTCGATCCGAGGTTATCACCAAAAAAGCGGTGGATGAACTCAGCCCTACCAGCCTTCTGCCGCCCTGAGACGTACAGAATTTGGTTGTTTTTGGGACCCAGGTCAGGATGATCAGGATCCATCAGCATATCCAGGTGGTCTTTGTGTTTCTTTTTAAATTCCTCCACAAGCCCCTTCTTCTTATCTTTATCTTTCTCATCCAGGATTGCCTTTACATCACCAGCCATAGCTTTCGCAACCTCTGGATCACGAAGAGCCCACAAATCCTTCAGGCCAGTTACCTCACGGTTCTCCTCACCTGATACATCAGAAAAAAGTTTTCCACCTTCTACTATTTCATCTATGGCTTGTTTAAATGTGATCGTTTTCCATTTATTAGATCCTCTTGGCCCATTTCGCTTCAGGACCTTCACAATCCGATAAGGGTCGTACGTAGTCTGAATCCCCGCATGTGCCTTCGGACAGACACCGCCATCAACAGTCGCAGCCTCAACCAGGGGAGCCTTGTAGGAAATATGCGGATTCAAGGTAAAGGGACTATAAGGGTTACCGTCAATCCTTGCGATAACACCATCCAACAATTTTACTTTTATCCCGCAGTTGGTATTACACTGCTGGCACACCGAGTAAATAATATTCTCAGGCAGGGATAATGCGTACACTTCGGCAGCAGTTAATGTTCCAGCCTCTGCTCGTCTAACTAATTTCCAGAGACCCGGCATCTGGCTGGCGATCACCGCAGATCCACCCATAAAAGCGGAAATCTTCAGAAACTCTCGTCTGCTGATCTTATTGCCAGGTTCTCTTTTTTTCTGTTCAATATTTTCATCTTTCATACTGTGCAACCTCCATGGATTCTGCACTCAATATTCGATTTACAAAAGATAATATACTCTCGGTTCTGTACCCAGCTCCTCCTTAAGTCTTACCGCATTGGGTAAAGATGCGAGTTTAGAAACCAGGCTTTTTGTATCGTTAATATCGCCAAAGTAAGTCGCACGGCCAATGCAGGTGGTGACACAGGCTGGGAGCATTCCTGCCTCAAGACGATGTATGCAAAACTGACATTTGCGTACGTTGCCAATAGGAGAGCTGTTTTTTTTACGAGTCCATCTCTTCTGATATTCAAAATTATCAGCCTTTTCGTACACGATAGCCGTTTCACGTCCTTCAACTGAGGCTGGGGAGGAAGGAGTTCCGTCTGTGTAATATAAACCAAAATCAAATGACCGGGCACCGTATGGACATGCTGTAACACAATAACGGCAACCTATACAAATTTTGTAATCAATCACAACAATGCCGTCTGCTTGTTTCCAGGTCGCACCAACTGGACAGACTGGCACGCAAGGCGGTTCATCACAATGAAAGCATGGCAGCGGAGTAAAACGGCGGGTTACATTTGGGTACGTACCTATTTCTTCATCAGTAACAGGGCGATAGACAATACCCGGTGGTAGCTTATTCTCAGACACACAGGCGATCGTACAGGCTGAACAACCCACACATTTTAGCTGGTCAATAACCATAACCCAATGCCTTTTCTGAATAGGTTTCTTAAAAGCCCGATGGAGATCTGCCTGCATACGTAGCAAGACATCTACCTGCTTTTCCTCTAACAGCACATTTTGTTCCATCCCTTTCTCCTTTTATATGGACCGAAGCTTCTCTTTTGTCATCCAAAAGATATAAAATTCCTTAATTATTTTGTGAATTAGAACGCAAGGAGTCTATAGGGAAAAATATGACTTTTCTGTAGGGGAATATACTACCCAATTATTATTGCTAGTTAAAAAGTAAAAACCTTCTACTTAAACATCTCCTCCTTATCATCACGGTAATAGAGAAAGGGTAGTATTGGGGCTGGTTATTAAGACCAGTACTAGCATAGTACCCATTGCCAACACAATTAGCATAAGAGTTAAAGAAACTCCTTTTGTTCCTGTGCCCCGAGAAATATGCATTACCTGATATAAGACGTATAAGAAGGTTCCCCAAATTCCAACCACAATACTCACCAGAAACAATATCCATAAATAAAAGCCATAGGGAAAATTGATGCCAGCCCTAGTTTGGTAAAGAGATATATTACTGCCTGTGATATTGACCATTTTTTCTTGCTCAATGGGATTTGCGCCACTTTCTAATTCATATTGAGCAACTATCCTCAGAGCACCCGGTTGATTAGGGACAAAATCGAATTTCGCTACCCCACGTTCATTAGTTACCGCCTCGCCGATCTGCATCAAGCCATTAACAAAGAAATTAGATTCGACAAGAAATTTTATTAAGGAACCTGCAACAGGTTCACCACGTTCATCCTTAGTTGAAGCAGTTAGGGTAAATGTTTGGCCAGTTTCAGCCTGATCTGGAGCTTTCAACGATAAAGCAATGGTCGGCATTACGCCTGTTTTAATAGCAGGACGGACAGCGATGATTCCGCCCTGTAGATTTTCGTGACCACCACAAAGCAAAACGCAGTTAAAAATTACTTCTCCGGTCCTGTTAGCAATAAATCTTACAGTAACCTCCGGGTTGTCCTGATCCAGGACACCTGTATCAATGTTGTAACCAGCTATACGGATACGATGGGGATTATACCTGTTATCTGCATATACGAAAGTAATCTCTACTTCTTGACCCTCTTCAACTTCAAGTCGAAGTATCTCCGGAGAATCATTAAAACCTTTTTCACCAACCATAACTCTAAAAGTTTTTATGTTTTGTTGTGTACCAGTAGTTGAATCCTGGGCTAAAGCCATCCCCGGGAAGATTATCAAAAAAACTAAAATCAAGGTAAAAATTATCAATATATGACGTTTAGAAAACATCTTAACTGTCACTCCGTCTAAGACGGCCGAAAACGCGAGGCACGTTACCTGCTGACACCGGTTCAACTGCCTGCTTTACCTCGTGTTCACCACTAACTTCCCAGACTGAGATTATGGGAAAAATTTTAGCAAAGACAGCAAAAATGAACACAAATGCAGCGAAGGCTGCCAATGTGATTGATATTTCTACCCAGGTAGGTTTGTACACGCCAAACTCAAATGGCATCAGGGGTATCTCAAGAGTAGTGAGAACAATCATGAACCGCTTGACCCACATTGCTATGTTTATAAGTACCGCAGCAATAACAATTCTGGTAACAATACGCATTTTTCTTAAGACTATCAGGATACCTGGAACTACTATACCCATTACTATAAATGACCAGAACCATATCGCACTTTTCCCCAACATCAGCTGAGCGAGAAGTTCCTTTTCTTCCAATTTAAGCTTATATCCAATGGTCAAATATTCAGAAAGAGTGAAGTATGCATAAAGAAGAAGCAAAGTCATCAGTAAATAACCAAGATACCGGAAATGCTTCTCGGTAATATATTCCTCAAGATGAAATAGTTTTCTAAAGATCGCCATTACTATAAGAATAGAGGCGATACCTGAGAAAATTGCCCCAACAACAAAATATGGACCAAATATAGTGCTGTTCCAGCCAGGTCGAAGTGTCATGGCAAAAACCCATGAGACCACAGTATGAACTGATATAGCAATAGGAATAATAATTACCGCCATGATACGAATACCTCTATCAAGCCGATTTCTTTGTTCGGGTGTATTCCTCCAACCTGCTGCAAGAAGTGTATAAAATTTCCGCTTGATTGCCGGAGCATCTGTTCCCAGTCGATCCCTTACTAGAGCCAGATCAGGAATTAGTGGCAAATATAGATATATTAGACTTCCGGTTAAGTAGGTTGTTATGGAAAGGATATCCCATATAAGTGGTGACATTAACCTTCCATAAATAATAAGGTACAGGAACCGGTCAGGACGTCCCATATCTATAAATGGCATGCTCATTCCAATCAGAAGAGCTACGACTGTAATAACTTCAGCCATGCGAGTGATTGAAGTCCGCCAGGTTGCCTTGCTTACACGTAGAATAGCAGAAATCAATGTTCCCGCATGACTTATCCCTATGAAAAATACAAAATTTACAATATATATACCCCAGAAAGTTACATCGCGCATTCCGGTTACTATGAGGCCATTCCGGAGTTGAGTAATATAAGCATAACCACCCCAGGCAATAATAATCAGGAGAAATAACATAAATGCATAGTAAATTCGTGAAGTGCTAGAAAGTGGCCTTAAAACAGCCCGCTTCAATCTCTCACTATGTTCACCGTTAATTTCGACTGCATCTTCTTTCATCTAATAATCACCCTCCTAACCACATGGTCGGTTTTCGTTCCCTGAGATCCTGGAGACTTCTACCAGAGAGTTGACCATAACCAGGTATATACCAGACCCTGGGTTGAGTACCTAACTCTTCCTTATAGCGAAACGCATTGTTTGCATCTATAAATCTAGAGAGTTCTACTACTTCCACACCATTGCTGGCCATATTCTTGCTCAGATCGCCTATATATAGAGCTTTCATTGGACAGCCTGCAACACAGGCTGGTAATTGGCCTGCCTTGAGAAAGTGCGAACAGAACATACACTTTATGACTGTCCCTCTTTTTGCCGGAACTGGATAGTCGGGAGAATATTTAGCGAAAGCGGCTTCAGGAGGAAGATCCGGAGTACCCCAGTTGAAAAAACGCCGGTGATAAGGACAGGCCGCCATACACAACCGACAACCTATGCACCGGTAATGATCAATAAGGACAATACCCTCCTCATTATGATATGTAGCCTCAACCGGACATACATTCACACATGGTGCATTTTCACACTGATAACAAGGAGTGGGCATGAAATAAATGCCTCCACCTTGTTGCTTTAATGTATAGACTTCGATCCACTGCTGTCCATTTGGTACAAAGTGTGTTGCTATACAGGACTCTGTACATTGAGGTGGTTTATCAATGGTAACGCAACCCTCACACTTGCGTAGATCTATCACCATGCACCATTGAGATAGCGTCTTATCACCGGTTTGCTGTGCTGAAACCGAAGTTCTGGAGCGCCGCAACATTGCAACTAAAGGCGAAGATATAACAGCTAATCCCATTATTCCGGCAGATATTTTTATAAATTCGCGCCTTGTTAATTTCTTCTTCATTTATTTTTCAATTTTATTTTTCAATCAAATAAAATTTTTATCTGTCCAGTACAATTAAATAACCTACCTGCTGAGGATGATCAGGTGCGCACTCTCTTGGGTCAGCATTGGGATCAGGTTCAGTACCGCATTCAAATCTGAAAGTTCCAGCTTTATCGGCAGTGAATTTCACCGTCTTTACTCCGCTATCCTGATCCAATGGACCGGTATTTACTCCAAAATCAGAAATGATAAGAGAATGGATATCTTCATGTGGATTGGATACATTTAACGCCACCGTATCTCCCTTAAAAACTACTATCGTATCCGGTTCCCAGCGATGGAACTCTCCCACCACGCTTTCATCCTCGACACCAAGATCTACCAACGGTTCTTCAGCCAGCACCTTCCCTTCTCCCATCATGATGTCAAATGTGCGGGACTTGGGAGCAACTCCCCCCTGACATGCTGCCAGTATCAGGCTAATAGCAATAAAAAGACTGAAGATCCCCAAAATGTATATTCCTTTTCGCCTGCCTTTTTTCATTTCTTACTCCTTTTTAAGTTGGTCTATCTTACTTTTATTGTTATTCTCTTGTAAAAATTAAAAAAAACCAGGATGTATTTCATCCTGATCTTATCAATTAATAATGGTTTTAATTATGAAAAGACATTTACGGAGTATCTATAGGGAAAACTCTGATTCTTTTTGTGGGGAGAAACCTTACATAATCATCGATATATTAATATCTTATTGCTATTCCAGCTTTAGGAGACCCTTGCGAAGGGCATATTTAACCAGTTCTGTACGTTGACGAATTCCCAATTTATCAGCAATACGGGATCTGTAGGTTTCTACTGTCTTGGGACTCAAGAAAAGTTTTTCAGCAGCCTCCTGGCTCGTGTATCCCTCCGCTATCAACTGAAGCACTTCCCTTTCTCGTTGGCTAAGCCCATCGTAACTATCCTTCTCCTCTCCTGATTCAACTCTCTCCAGATAGTCTTGAACGAGCATCTTGGTAGCAGAAGGGTAAAGAAAAGCTAATCCCTTGTATACGGTGCGGATGGCATTGATTAGATCGATATCTGCCGCTTTTTTTAGTAAATAACCCGATGCACCAGCCTGAATTGCCTGGAATAGGTATTCCTCCTCTGTATACATGGTTAAAATAAGAATCTCAGATTTAAGTCCGGCAGATTTCAAATGTCGAGTTGCCTCCAGACCATTGACTCCGGGCATGGCTATATCCATCAAAATTATGTCTGGATGAAGTTCCAGGGCTTTATCTATAGTCTCCTGCCCATCAACAGCCTCTCCCACAACCTCAATATCCTGCTCTGCCTTAAGAAGAGCCTTCAGGCCAGCACGCAAAATAGTATGATCATCGGCTAAAAGAACACGGATTTTACTCATCGTTCATCGACCTTTGATAGATGACTAATTGAAGCTGGTTCAATACTCATTTCACCCTCTTTCAGAAAGGTTTCTTCTCCATCAAGTGGAATCTCGATAAATACAGTTGTGCCGTGCGCAGGCCTGGATTTTAAAGTTAGAACTCCACCCATTAGAGAGGCTCGCTCGTACATACCAAATATCCCCAGCCTCCTCTCCTCTTTGTTCGGATTCATCACCTTATCAACGTCAAACCCTTTGCCATCATCCTTAATTTTTGCTACTACGCTTGAGCCACGGTGCTCCAGAAGAATTTCTACCCTTTTTGCCCCGGCATGTTTGACTACATTGCTCAGGGCTTCCTGGACGATTCGGTAGAGGGCAGTTTCTATATCAGGAGGTAGACGCTTCTTGTCCATCCCTATAGTGCGCAGGCTCATTTGGATATCTAATTCCCTGGAGTATTCCCTTATGTGTTTTTGAACCGCAGCTACCAGTCCCAGGTCATCCAAAACGCTGAGCCGAAGTTCCAGAGCTAGATTGTGTACCCCCTCTAAGGTTTTCTCTATCAGAGTTCGCAATTCAGCCGTCCTCTCTCGAGCTTCTTTCATATTAGAAGCATTCTGTGCAATCTTTAACCCTACCATTAGAGAAGTCAGGTACTGACTGGTCTCATCGTGAAGCTCTCGAGCAATTCGCTTGCGCTCCTCTTCCTGAGCAGATATAACCCTTTCTATAAGCTGGGTGCGCATCTTTTCTTTTTCCATTATCTCATTCCTGGCTAACTCCAATTTTTCGATCATCGTATTAAAAGCAGCGCCCAGATGACCGATTTCATCATTCGCCCACATTGCTGCCCTGTACTTGAGATCTCCCTTGGCCACCGCTTTTGTAGCTTCTACTAACCCTCGGATTGGCCTTGTTATCACTGCAGTTAGCAAATATGCCGCAAAAATACCTGCAAGGGAGACCAGCGCTGTAATCAGTATCAGCCAGCGGGTAGCAACTGCAACAACTCCCCTAAAATATTGCTCGGAAAATCCTATTCGAACAACTCCAGCTTCCCCTTCAAGAATCGGGACGGCAACATCATGAATTAAACCTTCCTCAGTATCAAGTATCTCCAGGTTATATTCCTGATGTGGAATCAGCCGATTAGCACCAAGTAAGTCATCAGGCAGTCTGGCACCAAATGTACTTGCAATTACCTCACCTGAAGAATCAGCAATAAATGCATACTTGATATCTTCATTGTTATCAAGTAAATCGCGCATGTGTTCATAAATCACAAAGGTATTATTAGTGAGAACAAAATCAGTTATATGCGACGCCAGATAACTGGTAATCGAGACAGCCCGTTTGTCAAGCTCATCAGCCAGGGTCTGGTTCATAATGGCTCGTATCTGGAAGATCACCCCTACTCCCAATAGTAAAACTAGTCCTAACACTATTCCCATTATTTTCACCCGGACCGGGACCGCTTTTGCCAGTGACCAGTATGGCACTAACAATCTATTTACCTTCATTTCTATTGCTCCAAGCTGTCCAACATCTCCCTGATCGAATCATACGCTGTATCACCCAGAACAACAAACTTATCGATCATCATTTCCTTTAGAATCCCTACCCCATCTTCATCCTGATTCATAGTTAAAAAAATATTCCTGAGCTGATCCTTTACTTCGGCATTTAGATGGGAATTTACGACAATAGGCGGGGCACCATAGGGAGGAGATTTCCAAATAATTTTAGTACTTTTTATGTAATCCAAACCCAGAGCTAACTCATAATCATAAACAAGGCTATCTACTGCCGCCCCGTCCACCAATTTCTCCGCCACTGCTTTGATTGAATTATCGTGGCTGTAAGTATAAATATATTTCTTAAAGAAGGACTCAGGCGTTTCCCCAATCTTCCATAGCATATATTCCGGAACCAGTTTCCCCGAATTTGACATTGGATCGGAAAACGCGAAGATTTTGCCACGCAAATCCTCCAAGCTCTCAGCTTTGCTATCCATGGGAACAATCAGATAAGAATAATAAACAGCCTGGCCGTGGACTTGGGGCACCACCAGTAGCTCCATATCAAAGTCTCTCTTGCCCTCTACATATGCTCTGCTGCACACAAAAGCCACGTCAACATAGCCCGATCTTACCAGGTCATTAATCTCAGCATAGGTCTGTCGCTGAATAAGTTCTATGGGACGATCCAATTTCTCACTCAAATAATTTAGCAGCTCATCATAACTTCTTATGGTTTCTTTAGGAGAAATTACCCCTGCGATGGCTATGCGAATTGGAGTCTTTCCCGACTCAGAATTAGATAAAGAGCTGGACTCAACCACATCAGCATCATCCACTGAAAGCTTGACCTTTTTATACTGCTTTCCTTGATCGCATCCTGTCAGGCTTATAAGAAAAATGAGAATTAAAAGAATTAAAAGGGCTACTGCCCGGATTGATATAACTCTAAACATGAACTACTTCCAACCATAAAAGCTGAAAAAAGTATAGTTTAAAAAAATATACTAAGTCAATCAGATTACTTTACAATTAGAAAAAAAGAGATAGAATTTAAAAAAATTGAACATTTATAAATATCTCCAAGTTCTTTGGCCTAAAGTTAAATGCTATGGCTAAAGAACCGATGAGTTTATGAACTCATCCCACCATAAAGGTGGGATAAAGGTATTCATAGAAATGTGGATGCCTCCCGGCTTTGGAAAGGAGATTCGGCGATCACAACATTTTGTTGCGATAAATGCCCCATCCAATCCGGATGGGGTTTATTTTTTAAAATTGATCACAAACTGATAATATGGGATTACTAGTTGACCCATTTGGAAGAAAACTTAATTACCTTCGGATATCGGTTACTGACCGATGCAACCTGCGCTGCATATACTGTGCGCCATCTCGCAAGATTGAATGGAAGCGAAGAGATGAGATCCTAACTCTTGAAGAGATTATTATAATTGTCCGCCTCTTCGTAGAAATGGGAATAAAGAAAGTTCGTTTAACAGGTGGCGAACCAATGGTAAGAAAAAATTTGAAACAGCTAATACTGCAGCTCTCATTAATGCCAGAAATCAATACGATCGCAATGACAACTAACGGAGTTCTCCTCAAGAATGAAGCCCAAGCTCTCAGAGCATTAGGCGTGAACAGGCTCAATATTAGTCTTGACACTCTCCGCAAAGAACGATTCGAGCGAATTACCCTATCAGATCATTATGATGACGTGCTTGAGGGTATTAATGCAGCTCTTGAGGCAGGATTTACTCCTTTAAAGTTAAACGTTGTAATGATAGCGGGTGTCAACGATGATGAGATTATTGATTTTGTTGAATTCATCAAAGACAAACCAATAAATGTTCGATTCATCGAATACATGCCATTTAAATTTAATAAGTGGGATCGCAATAATTATATCTCTTGCAAAAAGATTCGCTCACAAATTGAAAAAATTTACAACCTTATTCCAATAGAAGAAAATGAGAGCACTTCAGGACCAGCAAAGAACTTTCAAATTGATGGTTTCACCGGTACAGTAAGTTTTATCTCACCAATCTCAGAGCATTTTTGTGGAATATGTAACAGAATTCGTCTAACAGCCGAAGGATCCATAAAATCATGTCTTCTATCTCCTGCTGAGGTAAATCTAAGAAGCATGCTGCGAAAAGGCATAAAAGAAGATGAAATAAAAGAAACCATATGTTTAGCTGTCTCTTTAAAACCCAAATGTCATGCATCGGTTGGTACGCTCACAAAAATTGGAAATAGAGCGATGACCCAGATCGGAGGTTAATGATCATATGTTATGAGAAGTAAAAATAAAGTACAGCCAGTATCAATCGATAAAACAGTTAATCCCTTAAAAAATTTTATATCAAATATCAAAGATAATATTCAAGGATTGCGCTTCGATCGTTATGAGATCTCAGGCTCACTCGGTGATATGGGAACATTTATTCCTCTTACCATGAGCTTAATCGCAATCAATGGACTAAACGCTGGTAGTGTCCTATTCTTTGCAGGACTATTTAACCTTTTCAGCGGTATTATTTACGGTATTCCCATAAGTGTTCAACCAATGAAAGCAATTGCTGCCATCGCCCTCACTGAAAATCTTAGCGCTAACCAGATTTATGCTGCAGGAATCGGGACAGGGTTAGTATTTTTCTTGCTTGGCATCACTGGACTTATTGATAAACTTCACCGAATCATTCCGATGAGCGTAGTTCGCGGAATACAGCTGGGCATCGGAGCTCAACTTTTAATGAAAGGGTTTAGTTTTATTGTAGGCGCACATATCTGGTGGGGATACGATGGCATCAGTGTTGGAATATTGGGAGCGATTGCCGTAATGCTGCTTTTTGGCAAGAAGACACCAGGGGCTTTGTTTATATTCATTTATGGATTGATCCTTACATTTCTCAAAAAGCCAGAAATTTTACAGTCAATACGACTTGAGGTATCTGTCCCGACATTAGTAAATTTTTCATTTAATAACTTTATAGATGGTTTCATAAAAGCTGGCCTGCCGCAGCTTCCTCTTACCCTCCTTAATTCAGTAATTGCGGTTTCAGCGCTTTCATTCGACCTTTTTCCCACAAAAGGAGTAACGAACCGATCCATTTCTACCAGCGTGGGGCTTATGAATATAGTAGGAGGATTTTTTGGTGGAATGCCCATGTGCCATGGCGCTGGCGGACTTGCAGGACAATATAAATTCGGTGCTCGTACAGGCGGAAGCATGGTTTTTTTGGGAGCTTTAAAAATGCTGTTTGGGCTGACTGCAGCTGGAACTGTTTTCCTATTAATGCAGCAATATCCAAGGAATATCCTGGGAGTTCTACTTCTCTTTTCCGGTATGGAGCTTGCGCTATTAATACGCGATCAAACAAAAAAAACTCCCATGTTTATTGTATTAATTACAGCTACAGCCATTCTCACAATGAAAACATTTATAGGATTTTTAATTGGAATTGCTGCTGCTTATCTATTTTATTATGAAGTAGTCAGAATCGAGGAGCAGTTTGACCCCAAGGAACTCATTAAAGTATATAAAAATGAAAAATAAACGACTCAAAGATATCAACTTGAACGAACTCCTCGTGGCTAAACGATACAATCGGCAGGCAGCAAAATATGATAAAAGAAGCGCACTGGTGGAGAAATATTTATTCAGCAAGTGGCGCAAAAAATTGATTTCTTCCCTTCATGGGAAGATACTGGAGTTAGGAGTGGGCACGGGCAAAAACTTTGAATATTACAATGAAGATACAGTCGTCGAGGGGATCGATATCAGCCCCAAAATGCTGGAGTTTGCACAAAAAAGATTGGACCAGCTTGGAAAACACAATATTCACATTCAGTTAGGAAATGCTGAAAAGCTGCCCTTCCCTGACAAAAGTTTTGATTACGTGATCTCAACCTTCGTTTTCTGTTCTGTGCCAGACCCCGTTGAAGGTCTCAAGGAGGCCCAACGTGTATTAAAAGACAATGGACACCTGATTCAACTCGAGCATGTGCTCAGCAAACATATTTTATTAGCCATCATTGAAAAAATATTTAACCCGTTCGTTGTAAGAATGTGCGGCGCAAATATCAACCGTGATACCAGAGCAAACATCGAAAAAGCAGGCTTCATTGTTGAAAAAGATGAAAAGCTTGCATTCTTCGATATATTCCGCCTGTTTATAAGCAAAAAAGCCTAAAATATTAACCTGTTTTCAATTAAAAGTCTGGAGAGCACATGGAAAAACAAAAACTTCCACCAAACCAGAGAATAATCAAGGATTTTCCAATACTGGATCTTGGAATTTACCCAAAGATAGATATGAAGTCCTGGCGTTTCACAGTTGACGGAGAGGTTGACACTCCGTTTTCAATAAGCTGGGATGAGTTCACGGCATTGCCCAAGGTAGAACTTGTAACTGACTTTCACTGCGTAACTGGCTGGAGCAGGTTCGAGAATAAGTGGGAAGGTGTGCTGTTCAAAACAGTTGCGGAGAAGGCAAAGCTCAGACCATCAGCAAAACATGTATATCTGGAAAGCCTCGATGGATATTCAACCAATATACCGCTCGAGGTTGCCATGGATGATGACGTCCTCTTCGCATTTAGCTTTGAAGGAAAACCGCTTGAATATGAGCACGGTGGTCCACTTCGGCTCATCATCCCCAAGAAATATGCTTACAAAAGCGCAAAGTGGGTCAACAGGGTTACGTTCCTTGCACAGGAAAAGCTGGGCTATTGGGAGCTCCGCGGCTACTCAAACAGCGCTGACCCATGGAAAGAGGAGCGTTACTCATAAAATTCCCCAACAAACTATAAAATTGAACTTGCTGAAAAATTCCGAAGAATCTATATCCACCTAAGTAAAGCTAATCGTCAATCGCATTGCAAAAATTATTCGATTAAATATTGACGTACAAAAATGTACGGTTATAATATTACGGTAATATGATTACGTAAAATGTGAGGTTTCAATGTCCGCAAAAAAACGACTGGAGATCAGGTTAGAGAAAGATGATTATGAACTGCTGAAGGGAATTGCAGATAAGACAAAAAAGCCCATGTCATCTGTTGTGAGGGAGGCTGTCTATGACCTATATAACAAGGTCTCAAGAGAAGAGAAGCTGGAAGCAGTAAGAAGAATTGCTTCACTTGAAATCGACCTCCCTCCAATTGAGGAATTTGAAAAAGAAATAGAGTCAATGTTTGATGAGGAGTCACTTTATGAGGATGAATAAATATTTCCTTGATACAAATATTTTAATGTACGCAGCAGGCAAAGAACACATTTTCAAAAAACCATGTATAGAATTATTAGAAAAAGCTGTAAGCGGAGAAATAGAGGTATATACAGATGCACATGTATTCCAAGAAATCTTGCACAGATCAATCTCACAACAAAACCTAAAAGTGGGGATTCAAATATTCGATGAATATATAAAAATCATGAATGGGAAAATTTTGCCAATCACTTTTCGAGAGCTAAAGATTCTCAGAAAATTTGTTGAAAAATATCCACATGATAAAGCCGGTGATCTTTTGCATCTTTCAGTTATGATTACAAATAACATTGACAAAATAATTACACTGGATAAAGATTTCAAAAGATTCAAGGAGGTAATTACATTTAACCCAGCAGATCTATTATAGAAAATCGCACCTATTGAACACTAATTGAATTGGAACCATTTCCTGTAAATCTACCCAGGATAAATTTGAAGGCTACCTACAAATCCAGGCCTATAAATTGAAAAGTGTTTTATATCAAATGTGAAGACTTTTCTTATCCTATACTTCTCACAGATTGCAAAACTTGTAGAATCGATGAAACCAAAATGAACATCCGAATATTTTTTCTCAATTTCAAATGCCTTCCTGAAATCATCTCTTTCAATATCCAGTACCTCAAAAACACTATTATCAATTGGTTCCCATATCTTATCTGCAAAATAATTCCCTAAACGAGCACTCAACAGCAGCCACGACTCCGTAATTACAGGAACAGTGGTCACAAAAATTTCCTTCCCCACCACTGAGGAATAATATTTTTTAGCAGATAGGTGATTCTTATCATTTTTATCAATAAGTGCATATATCGCTCCGCTGTCCATTAGAATCATTTGATTATCTGTTTTAAAGCCTCTTCAACATTTTCGGATATCGCTTCACCTTTTGGCCCCTCTGCGATTCCAACGAAGGAAAAGTAATCCTTTTCTTTCTTTTGGCTCGTTATATACTTGTCAATGGCCTCACGGATAAGCGAGGCAGTACTATTTCCTGTTTCCTGGGACTTCCTTTTTAGTAATAATGCTTGCTCTTCAGTAAGATATATCATTGTCTTTTTCATAAAAATCACCAAAATATTATAACATATATGTCAGACATATATAATATCTATGCAGACGAAGTGATAATTACAGCATCATCGCTGGGTTCTCTAACATCTCCTTTAAGTCAGATAGGAACTTAGCCCCATCTGCTCCATCTGCTATCCTGTGATCACAGGCAAGGGATAGGCTCATAATTGGTCTAGCGCAGATGTTTCCAGAGCTATCCACAACTGGGCTCATCTTGATTGCACCTGCTGCAAGTATAGCTGCCTGGTGTGGTGTTATTATGGGCCTAAAGGACTCTATGCCAAACATCCCTAAATTTGTTATGGTAAATGTGCCACCAGATAGGTCATCTAATGTCTGTTTGCCGTCCTTTGCTCGCTCTGTGAGATCATGGCGAAGCGTTGAGATCTCAAATAGGCTTAGTTTATCTGCATCTTTTAGTACGGGTACAACCAGACCCATATCTGTGGATGTCGCTACTCCTATGTTTACATCATCGTAGATGAGTATGCTATCAGCTTTGAGTGTTGCATTTAGAAGTGGGTTGGACTTTAGGGCTTTTGCGGTAGCCATGATCAGCATATCGGTAAATGTGATGTGTGATCTGTCCTTATATCTTTCATTGGCCACATCCCGAAGATGAGAGGCCTGGCTCATATCACATGATAGCTCTAAATATATATGTGGAGCATCAAGATAGCTCTCTCTCTCATGCGAGTAGCTACTATCTTCTTTATGCCTGTGAGCTTGAGCTCTTTAGATATGCCTAGGGTTGGACCAATAGCTTTTTGGGCGGCTGCGTCCATTATTGATCCAACAGCTGCTTTATCTGATGTACTTGTGCTGGGCCTAGCTACTTGAGCAGTTGGCATCATAGGAGTTGCGGCTGATGTCTTAACCATGGCCTCTTTTGCTGCCAATATGTCCTCCTTAACTATGCGACCACCTGGTCCACTACCCCTTAGCTTTGATAGCTCAACTCCAAGCTCATGCGCAAGCTTCTTAGCTAGGGGGGAGGTGATGATCCTGTCCTGTTCCACTGTGCTATCGGAGGAAGTCAGCACATCAGCTCTGGTTTCCTGGGCTATGATCTCATCTTTTATCTCAGGGGTTGAGGTTGGCACCTTGGCTGCATCCTTTACTGCGGATTTAGCCTGATCCTGGTGATCTGCTATCCTCTCATCCCTATCGCCTAGATAGGCTATGATGCTTGTTACGGGTATCTCTTCTCCTTCAGGTGCTACTATCTTCTTAAGATAACCTGAGTCAGCTGATTCCACCTCCATGGTTGCCTTATCGGTTGTGACCTCAAAGAGCACATCACCTTTATTTACAAATTCCCCTTCCTTTTTAAGCCACTTCTCTATAACTCCTATTTCCATGGTCAGACCTAGCTTTGGCATTATCACTTCTTTGGGCATGTGAGCACGTTCTCCTTAGCAATATTTTCATTAATACCATTCTCTATATTTGAAGAATGATTGTCTTTTTATTATTAGATTTAACGTTTTTTGTCAACTACTTTTACTATTTTGAAGTAAATTAGCAAGATTAAACATCAATTCCCTATTGTGAGGACATGATCAAACACGCAGCATTCTTTTTACAACATTAACTATCTTCTCAACCGAGGGTATGACCTCAAACTCCAGGGCTTGGGAATACGGTATTGGGGTATCAAGCCCACCTATGATCTCTACCGGCGCATCAAGGAGATCAAATGCATCCTGCACTATGCGTGATGATATCTCAGCACCTATTCCAGCTCGCCTGGCTGATTCATGGACTATAACCACATTGGATGTCTTCTTTATTGAGGAGCATATGGCTTCCATGTCAAGAGGGTAGAGCGTCCTTGGGTCGATCACCTCAGCATATACATTGCTTTGGGCAAGGATATCTGCTGCCTCAAGGGCTTTTGATACCATGTTCGAGGTTGCGATGATCGTGATATCCTCACCTTCTCTTACGAGATTGGCCTTGCCAAAGGGAATGAGATATTCCGCTTCTGGTATATCTGACTTCGTATTGAACAGGAGCTTATGAGATATGAATATCACTGCATTATCATCCCTTATCGCAGTTTTCATCAAACCCTTGGCATCATAGGCATTTGATGGTTGAACGACTTTTAGTCCTGGCACGTGAACAAACCAGCTCTCAAAGCTCTGGCTGTGATGACCTGCATTGCCCCTTCCAGCTCCACCCTGGGTTAGGAGCACCAGGGGTACCTTTACCTTGCCACCAAACATGTACTTGATCTTCGCAGCCTGGTTCACTATCTGATCCATGGCAATGGTTATGAAGTCTATGTACATTATCTCAACTATGGGCCTAAGGCCTGTAATTGCAGCACCGACAGCTAGTCCTGCAAGTGCCCCTTCTGATATGGGGGTATCAAGTACTCTACTTGCTCCATATTTTTTCTGCAGGCCTTCCGATGTCCTGAATACTCCTCCCTGCAGGCCCACGTCTTCCCCAAACATGAATACATCGCTGTCTCTGGCCATCTCCTCATCTATTGCAGTTGCTATAGCCGCAGCATATGTTAGCTCCATCGTATCTGTCTACCTTCTATGTGTATATATCTTTATAGACCTCTAGTTTATCTGGAAATGGACTATCCTTTGCGAAGGCCTCGGCATCGGAGATCTTATTGCCAATGCGGGAATATATTTCATCAAGCTCTGAACTGCTTAACAAATTTTCTGCTATAAGTTTATTTGAGTACAAAGTAACTGGATCCTTCTCATACCACTGTTGTTCTTCTTTCCTCGTTCTGTACACCTTCTGATCTCCCACCCAGTGTCCCTCATGCCTGTAGGTCTTAGCCTCAATTAAAGATGGCCCGCTGCCTGATTTAGCAAGCCTTACCGCCTCGCTCACCTTGTGATATACATCCTCGACGTCGTTGCCATCTGCTATCACACCAGGTATTGAGTACGAGGTTGCCCTTATTGCGATGTCCCTAACTGATGTCGATATAGATGCCGGCACCGTGATGGCATAGAGGTTGTTCTCGCAGATAAACACTATAGGCAGCTTCCATATGGATGCTAAGTTCAGGGACTCATGAAAAGCTCCATTGTTTGTCGCCCCATCGCCAAAGAAGGAGATCACGACCCTGCCCGTATTCTTGTACTTCTGGCTAAAGGCAGCGCCAACTGCAACAGGTATTCCAGATGCAACTATGCCGCTTGCCCCAAGTATGCCCACATCAACCTCAGCAATGTGCATGGAGCCTCCCTTTCCCTTGCAGCAGCCCGTAGCCTTGCCCAAAAGCTCTGCCATCATGGCTTTGATGTCTGCTCCCTTCGCTATGCAGTGGCCATGACCTCTATGGGTGGACACTATCAGGTCTTCTCTAGATAGGTTAGCACAAGCTCCTACTGCTACCGCTTCCTCACCCATGT
>JAMDDV010000027.1 GCA_023488455.1 Actinomycetota bacterium
GAATATTCAACATATTCTATACCAGCCTTTCTGAGAATGTCCTCCATGATGCCAGAGACATTTGCCCTCTTCACTTCTCTCCCACATATAATCATTGGCTTCTTAACTACCCTATTTTTAATTATGTCCGGAATTTTCTGCACAGCACCAGCACTCAAAAAGACTCTTGGCATTCCGTTATAACTAATATCCTGTGACAATTAATCCTCCTACTCAACTAAGGCCCATAAAATTCCAGACCTTCAATACGATCAAAGTGTTTCCTGTTATTTGTCCATAGCTTTAAGTTATTAGATATACACTGGCCTGCAACCAATATATCCCCTATAGATAGCCTAAGTTCTTTACTCACATAATTAAAAATTCTCGATGATATCCAGACCGAATCTATGCTCAAACTTAAAATTTTCTCCCCTTCAAAGATGCTCATGACTTTTCCCCTGGTATCAATATCCTTGACTCCACAATAAACCTCAAAAATTGAGACGACAGAAAAAACTGCCAACTCTTTAGAAATTAAATACTCGAGCTGATATGCCTCACTTAATTTATCATTTAAATAATCTACTACTATATTTGAGTCTATTAGGACTTTACCTTCCAACTTTCCCACATTTCACTAATGATTTTTTTCGCTTCTTTGGCTTCTTCGTCAGTCAGAATCCCTCTTAATTTTCTAAAATTATCAACTCGATCTCCAATACCTTCCTTTTTGCTCAAATACTCCTCTACCGCCTCACAGACAATTTCAGAAAAGCCTCTTTTGCCTTTTAGGGCCGAGTAGGCAAGCAATTTTGCTCTCAATTTATCTGACATCTCTATTGTGGTTCTCATATTTCACCTCTATATCGCGTATGCATTATAGCATTCATACATTCAAATGCAAATATAAAATCAAATAACAGGTGATAAAAGTTAATTTCATGGTATTATATTTCAGATAATTATATAAAACTATAACTATCTGAAACAAAAATGCAGTTAAAAGATTTTAGAAAAAAAATGCAAAAGAATATCTTCTCGAAGGAAGAAGCTCAAATTGTTGCGTTTAACACTGCCCCGAGCATATTAAAGCTACAACTCCATCAATGGGTAAAATCGGGAGAGCTTGTGACATTAAAAAGAGGCCTTTATACATTTACGGACAGACAAGTTGACAAAGTGGAGGTAGCCAGATACCTATATTCTCCCTGTTACATCAGTCTGGAGTATGCCTTAAATCTGTATGGGCTCATCCCCGACATTCCATTTGCAATGACTATGGTTACACCTAAAGCAACGAGGAAGTTCAACACTATCTTTGGTCAATTTGTATACCGCAAGATAAAAAAGGAAGCTTTCTTGGGATTCGACGAAGAAAAATTAATTGCTGAAAAAGAGAAGGCACTCGTTGATTATTTGTATTTGAATAGTAGCCATCTCTTGCCATCTACTAGCTTCTGGGAGGAGCTTAGACTTCAAAATCTTGACCATTTTGACTTCAGTAAAGCATTCTATTTTGTTGAAAAGTTTAACTCTCGAAAGTTACTCAATCTTTTGAAAAGCGTGAAGGGATATGCAAGCACTGAATAATATTGTCAGTCAGGCAAGAATAGAAAAACCAGGAGTATCATCTGAAGAATTGATCAACACTGTCCGAGAATATCTGCAGATAATCACCCTCAAATCAATTTACCAGTCAAAGTTTGGTCAGGGTTTATCCTTTATGGGCGGAACCTGTCTTCGGATATGCTACGATCTTAAAAGATATTCAGAAGACCTCGATTTTGCACTCGATAAAAAAATAGCCGGATATGATTTCCAAAATTTGAATCAACGCATTCAAAAAGACCTCTTGATTAGAAACATCGATGCTGATTTCAAGGCAAGCCAGGACAAGACTGTACAAAAAGCTTTTATTAAAATAAAAAATTTATTAGAGCCGCTTGGCTTATCCAAAATAAAAGACCAGAAATTGCACATAAAGATCGAAGTAGACACAAATCCCGTGGATATAAAATATGGCGTGAGAGAGACTTTCTTCGTAAGTAAATACAATGAAATCTTTCCGATCCTAAAACATGATCTGTCGACACTTTTTGCTGGCAAAATACTCGCCATTTTATGCCGCCCCTACAGAAGAGGACGTGATTTTTATGACCTTATCTGGTATTTAAATCGAAAGTCAAAAATCAATTTCGATTATCTAAATGAAGGCCTGAAACAAGCCAATAACCCAAAATACTTCTCTGAAGACGAAGAGGTCTTTAAGGAGCTGGCCAATATTATTGATCAAATTAAACCTGATTTCATCTTGAAAGATATAGGGCAATTCCTTGAGGACCCGTCAGAAGAAGTCTGGATCAATCGATACAGCGAAGTCTTCTCTCAATTAATAAGCTCCGCACACTGATACTGATTTTGTAGACCTGGTGCCCGAGGTCGGGGTCGAACCGACACGCCCTTTCGGACAACGGATTTTAAGTCCGTTGCGTCTGCCAATTCCGCCACTCGGGCACCTGGCAAGATATTACATCAACATAACGATCAAATTCAAGAAAAATAAATCTAGCATTAATTGACATTATTCAGCAATATTGATAATATTTTGACACTATTTAGAAGGAAAATACATTATGGAAACCTCAAATAAATATAAAGAACTTAAGCTCCTCTCGGTTAAAGATGTAGCTGAGATTACACAAGCAGGACTATCCACCGTTCGTGGATGGATCAGGGATGGAAAGCTAAAGTCCGTAAAAGTTGGACATTTTCGCCGTATTCGAGCTACTGACCTCGAGAAATTTATCATGGCTGCCGAGAGCAATCGTTCATCTAAATTCAGATCTGACGAGGAATCATTCCTGATAAAGGAAAACCAGGAAGAATACGCTGAACCCGATGAAAGCGATATCGAGTACTGGGAAAAGCGCTTCCCTCCCCTGAAAAAAGGTGATCCAATCTTTGATATTATTGGTATCGGGGAGAGCGGGCTTACCGACGTCTCTGAAAACGTGGATAAATACTTGTACCAGATATTTCAAGAAGAAAATAAATGACCTTTTATATCAGAATTCCTCTCTCAATTAAGGAACGACTTTTATTCATCGATACCAGTGCATACTATGCATCAATAGATAAAAGTGATGCCCATCATAAAATTGCAATACAATTTTTTGCCTTAATTGAAAAAGAAGGTTTGAGACCTGTTACAAGCAACTTTGTTCTAGCTGAATCTCATACCCTCATTATAAATAACCCTAGGCTCGGATACTGGGCTGCGAGTTTATTTCTTGAGAAAATCAATTCAAGCGAGAAAAAGCCAGAAAGAATTTCAGAAAATGATGAAGAGAGAGCATATGAAATCATAGTAAAGTATAAAGATAAAGATTTTACATATACAGATGCGACCAGCTTTGCGCTAATGGAGAGACTTGGCATTACTCGCGTTTTTACTTTTGACTCGCACTTCAGCCAATATGGTTTTACAACTATCACCAAATAATTTAAAAGCAAACCTCTATAGGTATTTTTTTACTTTTATATTATTATCCTCAATTCCTATTATTTTTTTAACAATTGCATCAGTTGTGGTGTCGGATGCTCTACAATCTTCAACTTTGATTCCATGTCTTAACACTACTATCCTATCAGCAACTTCAAATACATCCTGAATGCGATGGCTAATCATAACTGCAGAGATCCCTTTTCCTTTGAAATCGATTACCAAATCTAAAACTTTTCTGGTCTCTTTTATTGATAATGCCGAAGTTGGTTCATCCATGATTATAACTTTGGCATTAAAATGAAGAGCGCGAGCAATTGCAATTGATTGCTGTTGCCCTCCCGATAAATTACTTGCTTCTGTTTGCACTGACCCTACTTGAATCTTGAGACTTTCCAGAGATTCCATGGTCTCTTTCCTCATACGTTTTTTATCAATCCTTATTTTTAGAAAATTTCCTATTAAACCAGTTTTGAGTTCCTTACCCAAAAACATATTTGCATCAACACTCAAGCATCTAATCAAAGCTAAATCTTGATAAATCATTTCAATTCCAAGGTCCCTAGCATCTTTAGGGCTTTTATATTTGATTTCTATACCCTCAAAGAATATTGATCCTTCGTCCTGCTGAATAGCACCGCTTAAAATTTTCATTAGTGTTGATTTACCTGCAGCATTATCTCCAACAAGTCCAAGAACTTCACCTTTATTTAGGTATAAATCCACATTACTTAACGCTTGAAGGCCTCCAAACCGCTTTGATATATTTTTCATATCAACTAAGTGTACATTTTGCATAGAAAATCACCTTAACCAAATTATTAATTCAAAACTACTTTCTTCTTTTTTCCCGCCTCATAATATCCAGAGCAACTGCGCCTATTAACACAATACCCCTAATAACATTCTGCCAATATGAAGACACATATGTTAAGGTAAAACCGTTACTTAGAGTTGATAAAAAAGCGACACCCAAAATCGTCCCCCAGATGTTACCCACACCACCTGAGATGCTTGTTCCGCCAAGAATCACCGCAGCAATCACCGGGAGCTCCAATCCAATTCCAGCTATCGGAGAACCTGTTTTCATTTTGGCAGCAAGAAATACTCCACCTATTGCAGCTGTTATCCCTGATATTACAAAAGCCATAATTTTCATTCTATTTACATTAATGCCAAACAGCTCTGATATATCCGAGCTGCCACCAACAGCATATATTCTTCTTCCAAATACCGTGAAATTTAAAATAAAATAAAGGACTAAACAGATAATCAAAGCAACAATAAAAGGTATAGGTATACCAATCAAAGACCCTCTACCAAGATTTTCAAAAGGTTTATTATTCAATCCAATTGACTTTCCATTTGTGACTATATATGCCAGACCTCTAAAAATAGCCATTGTGCCAAGCGTAGTTATAAGAGGATTAACCTTAAATTTCGTTGTAATAATCCCATTTAAATATCCGATAAATACCCCACTCGTTATCGTAATGAAGATTGCCACTATGAAATTGACATTATTCACCAATAATAGAGCCATAATCATGCCGCAGAAGGCAAGTATTGAAGCTATTGATAAATCAGGCATACCACATATTAAAACTATAGTTTCGCCAGCTGCTAACATGAGAGTAATTGCAAGAGCAAGCGCAATGTTTAAAAAGTTATTAATTTGTAAGAAATATGGAGAAAGAAATGAAAAAATTATAAATGCTATAATAAAAGCAATTGATAATCCTTGCTTTGCAAAAAATTCACCTAAGCGACCCCAAATCATTTTTCTACCTTCAATTGATCTAACATTTACAACCATAAAGTGCTCCTAGGCTATTATGTAATTCATTGTTAAAAACCATTTAAAATGATTACTGAGCCTAAAAACTAATAAATTTTATATATAATCGGAAGAATATTTTTATGGACTGGGGATGACAATCTAGATTTTATCATCCCCATATTTTAACTCACTTACAATAATTTAGACTTACTCTCCAAAAATTTTTGGATATTGTTCTTTAACATTCTCTTTTGTTGTCAGCGTATGTTCAGTGTATTTAATATCTTCGTTGGTTAATTTCTCTCCCTTAGCAAGTCTAACCATTGCAGCAACTAATGCAGCGGCTTGTCTATCCGGGAAATAACTTGTTGTCGCCCAAAAGGAAGATTCGGGGTCAGCAATCATCCTTAGAAAAACTTCTCCCGAACCACTCTGACCAATAACAATGGATTTATCATCTTTCCCAGCAGCCTCTAATGCCAGAACTGCACCAGCAGCGTTGCTGTCATCATTTCCTGCAAAAACAATATATGCATCGCGGGGATTAGCTGTTATTATAT
This sequence comes from Actinomycetota bacterium, assembly GCA_023488455.1. Next base: position 5,825 of record JAMDDV010000027.1, read on the forward strand.
CTGCCATAACAGCTTCAGAATCAGCCTGTGTATAACCGCTATCATAATTTACTACGATATCTTTATAAACGTTTTTGCGAAGATCTTCCAATTTGTAGTCCTTAAAGGCTGGGACCTTTTCCACTATTGGAGTAAGGAACCCATCGCTACGATCGACTACAGCCTGGAATTGTGGCAGGTCTAGTATCACGATCAATGGTATGTCTTTGGGATCTTCGTAGTTCTTTATTATATAATCTGCTGCCCATTCGCCAGCTATCTTTCCAACGCGGAAGTTATCAGCTCCAAGATATAAAGCTCCCTCAATTGGAGTGTCTGATGCAATAAGCGGTACTCCGGCCTCATCACAAATTTCTTTAAATGCTGGGCCAAGTTTATCATCCATCAATATAGTTGAGACTGCTTTTGCTCCCATTGCTATCGCATCTCTTAGATCACTGAGCATCTTGTCATTATCATACTTTGCATCTGTGATAATTACTTCGACCCCAAGCTCCTCAGCCTTTGCTTTTGCTCCTTCAGCCATCCACATAAACCACTCTATATCCATTGCGGGACTGATAAATGCTACTTTAATCTTTTCTTCTGGTGTTGTTTCTTCAGCTGCTGTGGTTTCCGTCACGGTAGCTTCTTCAACCACTGGTGGTTTTTGCGCACAGGAACTAAATATAAATGCTAATACTGAGATCAACAAGATAATAGCTACAGTTATAGAAGTTTTAGTCATTTTTTTCATAATCATCTTTCCTCCTTTCGTTACTAGTCATCTCAAAGATCATTTCTAATTTTATCACCAATCACCCCCTATCTCTTTTATATCCACTTTATCCAATAAACATCTTTTCAAACTGGAAATGCCATTAAATCTACATAAGCCAAATTTGGCTGTGTAACATCCATTCTTCCGAACTGAACGATAACTTCTACATTGCTTTTAATCCTAAGGGCATATTGCGTTAAACGTGGAATTTCAACGTTACCAATATCGTGCGGCTTATCCATTCTGAAGCATTTGATTCTCCGAGCAGGTACCAATAACTTTATATTCTCGATCGGCTCCTTATCTTCAAAGTATATGTCTATTAATATCTCTGCATCTTTATCCTGGCAATTAAGCACCATCAAAGATTCATGCCCCTCAAGATTGGAACAGGATGCCACTTCTTTAGCTGGAATCCAACCATCTGCAACATACCAGGTTTTAGAACCGCGTTTTATGTTATCTTTTTTTTCCATTTGATCTTCATTTAAAAAGTTTTAATAAATGCTTTTTGTTATAATCAGTTATCGGTTCTGCCCCATCATTTCTAATAGCAAAAGTATCCTCGACTCTAAATGAACCCCAGGGAAGACCTTTAAAGTACGCATCTATGGCAACGGTCATGTTTTCAACCATAAATACATCCTTATTTGCTGAAAAGAATGGTGATTCGCATTCCAACATCCCAATTGAATGTACTGATCCGTAGGGACTATACTCTCTATATCCTTTCCTTCTAAGAAAGCCATTGTAAATATCGTAAAGTTTCTTGGATGAAACCCCTGGTTTCATTGCATCTACAACGGTGTTCAATGCCTCGTAAGCAACATTGATAGCTTTCTTTATCTCATTCGGTATCTCTCCTAAGACAAAAGGGGTACATAATGCTGCGTTATAGCCTTCATATAAAGCTCCAGCTTGAAGGTCTATTATCTCGTTCTCCTTAACCTTTCTAAGAGTGTTTCTATTCATGCATAGATTGGAATTTTCTTGACCAGATGGAATCATCGGGCTAAAAGAAAGGCAGTGATCTTCAGCACCTAATCTTAACATCTGGCTTTCGATATCAGCTTGTATATCGAGTTCTGTTGCGCCAGGCTTTATCCTGGATGCAGCATACTCAAAAGCTTTAGTTATTATTTCCCCGGCTTTTTTCATACAGGCAATTTCATTTTCAGACTTTTGTTTTCTGAGTTCATAAATTAAATTATCAGCACTTATTTTTTCAGCCTCCGGAAAAACGCTCTCAAGCTTTTTATAAATCTCATATGGGAAGATAAGATCTCCTATTATCCCAGTTCTTTTAATATCATATTTACCTTTTAGCTCTTTAAATAAGTCTTTAAAGTCAAGCTGGCCTTCTATATCATATTCAACACCAGATACTTCCCCTACCTCTGGCATTATCCTTACATCCTTTATCTTCGATTTGTACTTAGACCATTCATGACATGCCTGGCCTGAACATAAAATGGGATCGCCTTCTAACGGAACTATAACAGCTGCAGATTCATTTATTGGGGAAACATCAGATAGATATCTTACACTTGATGGATCCAAAAGATTTGAGTATACGACAATTAAATCGATTCTTTTTGCTTTCATTTTTTCTTTGAGTCTATTCATCCTTAGAATGAATTCCTCATTGGGTATATTTGGAAGGTCTATTTTACTTTCAGACAATTTTACTCCCCCTTTGAATAATGCAATCGACTGCTGCACTCGATTGCATTATTATATTAGAATATATATAATTTGTCAAATAAAATATATCTATGAAAACAAGAATAAAGGACATTGCAAAAAAATTAGAAGTATCGGAGTCTACGGTCTCAAGAGCACTAGCAGATCATCCTTTAATAAGTGAAGAGACTAAGAAGAAGGTGAGAAAGCTTGCAAAGGAGATGAGATACCGCCCTAACTTTATAGCCAAAAGCCTAAAATTAAAAAGAACTAAAACCATCGGTTTAATAATTGGCGACATAATGAACCCATTTTATCCGGAAATAACAAGAGGCGCTGAGGACATCGCCAATAAATATGACTTCAACATAATCTTGTGTAATTCGGATTATGACCCAGAAAAAGAAATGAAATACATAAGAGTACTTGAGGAAAAAAGAGTCGATGGTATTTTGATTACACCTGTTTCAGAGAAAACAAATGGAATTAAACTTTTAAAAGAAAGTAAAATCCCTTTTGTATTAATTGATACAAAACCTCCATTAAGAATAAAAGCAAATTGTGTCTATGTTGATCAGGAATATGGAGCATATTATGCAACTGAATATCTAATAAAAAATGGGCATAGAAAAATAGCATTAATAAACGGTCCAAAAACACAATCTCCATGTAAACAATTAGAAATAGGTTTTAAAAAAGCAATGAATGCTCATCATATACCGATTAATGAAAAATTTATAAAGGTATGTAATTTAAAAAAAGATGGTGGTTACAATTCCATGAGGGAATTATTATCACTTAAACCTGAGGAACGGCCAACCGCAGTAATATTTATAAGTGATATAACTTCCATGGGAGCATATGATGCTATAGAAGAAAAGGGGTTAAAAGTACCTGATATCTCAATAATAGGCTACGATAATATCCCTGAATCTAAATACCTTTCGCCTCCTCTTACCACCGTTGATCAACCAAAATACCAACTGGGCACAGAGGCAATGAATATTTTAATCAAGCAGCTACAAGAAGAAGAAAAATGGGAACCTAAGGTCATTAGACTAATTCCACAATTAATAGAAAGAAAATCAACTTTAAAGATATAATAAACTTCAAAATGTAGAAAAATATTTACATGGGAGGGTTAATATGAACGATACTGAACTTCTAACACCAGCAAAGATTGCAGAGAGTTGGGGCATCTCTGTAGATAAGCTCAAAAAAGAGCTGGCAGCGCAGAACATTCAGCCAGATTCCAAAAAAGGCATCTGCTCATATTACGACATTTCAAAGCTCGATAAAGTAAAGGAGAAGCTGCAGGGCGGTAAATAGGTTTTGCTCTTGTTCCATGTGACAATATAAATAGCCAGTTTCAAATACCAGATGCAATTCTAGCTACTTTCTTTCACAGTGTTTGAGATGGCCATCAGATTGATGTTTTTGGTTTCAAGCGGAACAGCACACTCAGGAGCAATCATATCTATGCCTGCATCCATCACCCTTAAAGTCTCCCTTCTGACATCTTCCTCGCTGCCCAGTAAAAGAGTATCGGGGTTATTGATATTTCCGACAAGTATGATGTCATTGCCTACGATCTTATTTGCTTCATACGCATCAACTTTCGAGTCAAAGTGAAATGCTGTAACTTTAGTTTCACATATATATCTGAGCCTGTCCCTGGTATCACCGCAGATATGAAGTATCAAGGGAACCTTCATTCTTTCCACCAGTTCCATATGTATTGGCATGAGAAAATCCCTATAATCCTCAGGCCCACATAGATCACCTGTGGCATGATCGGCAAGCGTAATGGCATCTGCTCCTGCCTCGATTTGAGGCCTGGCAAAAATTACCGGGATTTCCTTTAACCTATCAAGGATCCTTCTTACCTTCCCCGGGTTAAGCCTTAATCCCATTAAAAAGTTATCCACACCAAAGAGATGGTAAGCAAGGGTCCAGGGGCCAAAAACTTTTCCAATAATCGCCACCTCATCTCCATATTTTTTTCTGATCAGCCTAATAGTCCTTATGGGTGTCTGGACATATTCGCTGTCCAGAAAATTCTCTGGAATTTTTATGTCATCAGGTTCCCTGCACAATATTCCCTTTACCTGAGGCATCCTGTTTGCTGCACCCCAATCTATCTCACACCCCAGGGCTGCAGATTCATGAACAACGCTGAAAATTGGTGCAATCGTATCAAAACCCAAAATTTCATAACCTGCGCTTGCTAAAGTTGTCATCTTCTCCGCATCCAGGTGGGCTTCAGGGAAGTAACAGCCCGTCTCATCCATGAGCTCAAGCGTGGCGATAGATGTTGGATTTACAACCGGTTTCCTATCAGCAGGATTTCTATTCAAAACATTTAAAAAAATTTCACGTGAATTCACTTGATTTCTATAAAATGATCAAAGTTTTTGAAGCTCTTCTATCAGTGGTTTAATTTCTGGAAGGTTCTTTGTAATTATTTGCCAGATGATTTTTAGATCTATCCCAAAATATGCATGAGACACTATATTTCGCAAACCAACAAGTCTTCCCCAGGGTATTTCAGGATTTTCATCTCTAATTGCAGCGGGGACATTTTTTGCAGCTTCTCCGATTATCTCTAAATTCCTAATTACAGCGTCAACTGTTTTCCCGTCTGCAATAAATTTATCAAAATCCATACCCTCAACATAGTCTTCTATCTTTTCAATTGAATTAAAAATATCTTCAATAAATAATTTGTAGTCTCTACCTGTCATAAGGAAACAAGTTCTTTAAGAATCTTATCTTTCATTTGTTGTTTTAATGCACCCGGTGTTACCAGATCAACTTTTATTCCAAGTATTTGCTCAAGATAATTATTAAGATCTACAAACTCCCAGCCGATTGGTTCAAAAAAGTCTACTAAAATATCCACATCACTTATCTTCTTTTGTTCTCCTCTTATGTATGAGCCGAAAATGCCAATATCTTTTACTTTGAACTTTTTGCTTAAATCTTTTTTATGCTCAATCAAGATCAATTTTATTTCATCGAAGTTTTTCATAGTCTTCATAATATCAATGTTTAGTTCCTATGTCATCAGACAAAGAAGTGTTCCATGCTTAAGTAGCGCTCTCCGGTATCAGGAAAGACTGTTACGACGACTTTGCCCTCTCCCAAATCCTTTGCGATCTTCAACGCTGCGAAGCAGGCTGCTCCAGAGGAAAATCCAACCAGAATTCCCTCTTCTTTAGACAACCGCTTGGTAGTCTGGTAGGCTTCGATATCCGTAACCGTTATGATCTCATCAATAATTTTCATGTTTAAAACATCGGGTACAAAGCCTGCTCCTATGCCCTGGATCTTGTGCGGGCCAGGCTGTCCCCCTGAGAGCACAGGAGATGCTGCTGGTTCAACTGCAACTATCTTCACATCGGGGTTTTTGCCCTTCAGGACTTCTCCAACCCCGGTAATCGTACCGCCAGTACCAACGCCACCCACAAAAGCATCAACTTTGCCAGCAGTTGATTCTAAAATCTCAACCGCGGTGGTTTTGCGGTGAATTTCAGGATTTGCCGGGTTTTTGAACTGCTGCGGCATGAAGGCACTGGTATTCAATACAATTTCCTCTGCTTTCTTTATGGCGCCGGACATTCCCTCAGAACCAGGCGTCAGGACCACTTCCGCTCCATATGATTTTAGAATATGAATCCTCTCCTGGCTCATCGTCTCGGGCATGGTTAACACTACCCTATAATCCCTCGCCGCTCCAATCATAGCGAGCCCTATCCCAGTATTTCCAGAAGTCGGTTCAACAATCGTGCCGCCGGGTTTTAACAGTCCCCTGTTCTCGGCATCATTTATCATTGAAAGACATATCCTGTCCTTAACACTTCCACCAGGGTTAAAAGACTCAAGTTTGGCCAGGATCTCTGCCATACCTGCTTCCACCACACTGTTTAGTCTTAACATAGGGGTATTGCCGATCAGATCAGATACATTGCCATAAACGTGCGTGTTCTGATTAATTAGTAGTTCTCCATTGCTCATGTATGACACTTCCTTTATATTTGATAGTTTAAAATTTTTCTTTGTTTTAAAGTCGAATCAACCAGATCCTGTAGCGTTATGGAGTTCAGCTTATTATTTAATTCCCTTCTTATATCTTCCCATAGTTCAGAGAAAAAGGTGTTCTTGATGGGCACCGACGTGTACCCTTCCGTCGTAACCACAATCTGACTCAAGCTTACATCCCTTGGCAGCTTGCTCAAAGAGTACCCACCGCGGGCGCCTCTTGCGCTTTCTATCAGCCCTGCTCTCTTCAGCAAAAGCAGGATCTGCTCAAGATAGCGCTCTGGAATATTCTGCCTCTGGGCGATCTCACTTATCTGTATCGATCCTCTTGCGTAATTTATTGCCAGTTCGACCATTGCCCTTAAAGCATATTCGCTCTTTATTGAAAATTTCATCTGTTAGCTTCTTATTAAAATACGAAATAATCACATATCTCGATAGACTAAGTCGGCATATTAGATTTACACAGGGAGATTGTCAAGAAGTTAAGTCAAAAATTCCAAAAGCTCAAGCACAATACCATCAAGCATGTCCTTCTCGCTGACGATCATCTCGTTTTTGTTAAGCATCTCAAGAGTTCGCATCGTTACTGCTATGCCACCAACTATAATGTCCGCACGGGCAGGTTCCAGACCTATGACACGCTTTCTCTCATCAATCGCCATGCCAGAGAGCATCTTAAACTGTTCCTGGATGAAATCCAGGCTTAACTTAGACATATGTACAACTTTTGGGTCATATTTGATAAGGTCAAGATTCATGGCGGAGAGATTAGTAGCAGTACCAGCAGTGCCTATTATTATATCCACGCCTATATCCTTGATTGACTTTATGGTATCAGAAATCATCATCTCGATAAATCTTAACATCTCTGCCAGCTCGTGCTTGGTCGGAGAGTCCGATTTGAGGAAGCGCTCAGACATTCTCACACAACCTACATCTATACTCTTAAAAAGCAATATCGAATGATCTTTACCAAGCATATACTCAGTGCTCCCACCTCCGACATCAAAGACCAGCACGCTGTTACTACCGATTGATGCCATATTGGCCCTTTTGGCGTCACGACCCAGATCGTATGTTGCTCCACGAAAGGAAAGTGATGCCTCCCTATCCCCTGAAATGATCGCCACATCAATCCCCGTAAGGGATCTGATCTGTTCAGTAAACCAGCTTGAATTATTTGCGTCACGAAGCGCACTGGTGCCGACGGCAAGATACCTATCCACGCCCATCCTGCTCATCAGATCTCTGTATTCGAACAGTGCTTCGCTCACGCGGTGCAGAGCTGAGGTGCTAATATTTTTGTCTTTGTCAACACCCTGACCAAGACGGGTAATTTTTGTGAGACGCACTATTTCGTTAATGGATTTAACACCGTGAACATCAATTTTCTCTGCGATTAAAAGTCGGGTGGAGTTCGTTCCTATATCGAGGGCGGCTACCCTCAGACTGGAGTTAGAAACCATCAATCAACTTCAGAACTATCATCCTTGATGAGGACAAAGGCGCTCTCATCCGGCATGACAAGACCGAAGCGCTTTCGTGCTTCTATCTCTACATACCTGGCGCTCTTGTATTTCTCAACTTCCAGCATCAGTTTTTCGCTCTCTACCTTTGCCAAAGAGAGTTCTTTTTCAAGATCTGCCTTCTTCTTCTGCAGCTCTGATAGCCTGATTACAGGATCCAGTGCAAAGGCAGCCATGAGCAACATAAAAAATATGAGCACCAAAAAAACTGCTATGAAAGTCTTTACAGACCTCTTTTTTCTCTCCATATGCTATTATCTTCTTCTAAAGATGTGCAATTCCTTCATTTGATCAAGATTAAAAATTTTAGGAGGAAAAAGGGTAATTTTGCGGTATTTAATAGTAATATTGTGCTTTTTTAGTAAATTGGTATTAAAATATTCACTAAATACCAGATACTTGAAGAGCAACATCTAAAGAAAGTTTTGCGCCCACAATTTTACAGGGAGGTACTAATGAAGGGGTACTGCGTTAAGTGCAAATCTGAGCGGGACATCAAAAACGAAGAAAGAGTCACGATGAAAAACGGAAGGCCTGCAGTCAAAGGCACGTGCTCATCGTGCGGAACGGGGATGTACAAGATTCTGCCGAAAAAGTAGAGGAATATAAAAGTAAATCATGACTTAAGGGCTCCAGCAGATGGAGCCCAATTTATTTTGTAAGTATCTTATCTGCAAAAATATTAACAAGCCAGGAAGCTCAAAATGAGTTCATACTATGAGAACAGGGTAACATACTGGTTTGACATGACGTGGAGAAGGCCCCTCTTATCTATCTTCAATTCCGGGATCGGCAGACTCAAAAATGACATGGTCATAAAGGGAGATTTAAGAACGCACTTGAGCTCACGCGTCGAGCGCTGCAACTTAACAACCTGTTTATAGAGGTCTTTCGAGCTTTTATCGGACATAAGTCCTGCCACAGGTAGTATGACCTCGCCAAGAATCTTCCCGCCCAAAACGGATACCAATCCACCACTGCGCTTCAAAATCTCATTTGCGGCAAACGCCATATCGTCATCATTTGTGCCTACTACAATTATATTATGCTCATCATGGGCAATGCTGGTTGCAAGCGCGCCGCCTTTTAAACCAAAACCATGAACAAATCCAACCGGTATCCTGTCCAGTTTCTCGTTATAGCGATCGATAACAGCAATCTTCAAAAAGTCAGAACTCAGATCAGCTTTAAGCTGGCCGTCAGTTACCTTCATCCTCGCATTAATCTGAGTTGTATATATCTGTCCATTGATCACTCCAATTACCCGCACGTCTACAAACCGTGACCTTGTAGCTGGTTCGATCCTGAAATCACCTGTCCCTATCTCCTGGTCCAAAATAAAGCTTTTATTACAGAAATCTGGAGCTCGATTTCTTTCAAACTCAACATTCAAGCTTCCGTCACTATAAACCTCCCGTCCCCCAACCATGACAAGCGAAATCTCAAAATCAAATATGTCGTGCAGCAGAACTAAATCCGCATATTTTCCTGGTGCAACGCTGCCGTACCCTCCATCAAGTCTAAAATGCGAAGCAGCATTAACGGTTGCCATCTGGATCGCCTTAATTGGATCAACTCCCTTTCTGACTGCCTTCCGCAGACAATTATCGACATCTCCGTAAAAAAGAAGATCATCTATCTCGAGGTCATCCGTGCAGAAAAGCAGCTTCCTGGGATCCCTGACCCTGACCCAGAAATGGTCAAATATCGTATCCAAATTTTTGGCTGCTGATCCCTCCCTCACGATCAAGGTTACACCACGCCGCATCTTCTCAAATGCCTCATCCGCAGAAACTGTCTCATGGCAGGAGGAGACACCGTGAAAAGTAGCAAAATCAAGATGTTTTTGAGCATAATCAGGCCCAAGATGCCCCTCCAGCAGAAGATCATTTGCTTTCGCAAAATCGCACGCCTGGATGAACTCATCTCTGCTTGAAAAAAAGAAAGGTGAAACCTCACCAAGACCGATCAGCTGATCACGGTATCCACCCAAACCCTCATCATCAGCAAGCTTTTTTACGATTTTATATGGAGCAGTGAAATAGATTTTAACCGGACATCTTCTGGCTTCATCTATGAAATATTTAAGCCCGTTTACGCCGAGCACGCTTGTTATCTCATGCGGGTCGGCAACTATTGCGGTCGTTCCCTTTGTTAGAAGCACTTCAGCAAGATTATTTGGCGTCAACATCGAGCTCTCGATATGAACATGTGAGTCGATTAACCCAGGTATAAGATAGCGACCATTTGCATTGATTATCTTCTCGAAATCAGGCGACTCGCCAATCTGATTACGGACCGATACCACGCGGTCGTCCTCAATCAACACATCCGCGCGGTAGATCGAGCTTATATTGACGTCAACAAATCTTGCATCCCTGATTAAGGTTCGCATCAGACCTGGTGTACTTTTATAAGATTGGTGGAACCGGGGATGTTCACCATGACCCCTGCTGTGATCACCACCACATCACCTTCGCTTATCTCTCCTTTATCGAGTGCAGCGTTAAGCGATACATCTAACATCTCATCAATGTTACCTACATGTTCAGTCTTAATAGGGATAACACCCCAGGAAAGCATCAGCTGGTTCACGACGTACTGGTTCTGGCTGCACGCAATAACTGACTGCGCAGGCCGATATCTGGATATCTTCCTTGCGGTCAGACCGCTCTGTGTTGCTGTGATAATGGCGCGTGCATTCAAATCCCGTGCAATTTTGCATGCAGCAAAGCTAACTGCCTCCGGTATTGTCTCATGCGCCCACTGGCTGCGGTCATCAAGCATCCTGGTAAAATTAAGAAATGACTCTGCCTTCTGGCAGATGCGCGCCATCATTTCAACGCTTTCAACAGGATATTTTCCCACTGATGTCTCGCCGGAGAGCATTACCGCATCTGCGCTGTCAAATACTGCATTTGCCACATCGCTGACCTCGGCCCTGGTTGGACGAGGACCTAAGATCATGGAGTTCAACATCTGTGTAGCCACTATCGCCGGTTTTCCAGCCTTAAGACACTTTTCGATTATACTCTTTTGCAGGAGTGGGACCTCCTCAGTTGGTAGCTCAACTCCAAGATCGCCACGCGCAACCATTACTGCATCAGTAACCTCAATAATATCATCTATCGCAGAAACGGCTTCGTGCTTTTCTATCTTGGCAACAACCCTTATGTTAGACCCCCTATCTGCTATCATCTTTTTCACGATGTTAATCTCATCCGGTGATCGAACAAAGGAGATCGCTAACCAGTCCACGCCCTGTCCAATGGAAAATTTTACATCCTCAACATCCTTGGGCATAATGGTCGGCATGGTAACAGCGGTATCGGGCACGTTTATCCCCTTGCGTGATCTCAAAGTTCCGCCCACTGTAATCTCACATACCACCTCTTCCTTTTTGACCTCGATAACCATGAGTTCCATTATCCCATCATCGAGATAGATGCGATGCCCCACCTTCAGATCCTCAATCAGCTCAGGATTACCCAGTGGAACCGCTTTAAAAGCTGCAGTCTGATCTGCATTCAGAATAAGAGATATGCGCTCGCCTTTTTTAAGCCTGATACCATTATGCGGTAAATCTCCTATGCGAAGCTTTGGACCCTGCAGATCAACCATTATCCCGACATCCCTGCGTAATCTGTCGGCAGCCTCCCTTACCTTCTTTATATCGTGCTGCATGTCCTCATGTCTTTCATGAGAAGCATTAAATCGGATTACATTCACACCCGCGGAGATCAACCTACCAAGAACTCCACTCTTACCACATGCAGGCCCGTATGTTGCTATTATCTTGGTCTTATTCATAGTTGGAATTACATTTTTATGCTATAAAACGCCGCTCGTCCCAGATACCTTGCGCTTTCTCCCAGATCATCCTCTATTCGCAGGAGCTGATTGTACTTGGCAACCCTGTCAGTTCGCGACGGCGCGCCGGTCTTTATTATCCCCGCATTCATCCCAACGACCAGGTCACAGATTGTCGCATCCTCCGTCTCACCTGAGCGATGGGAGATAACTGTTGTATATCCTGCTCTCTTCGCCATCTCGATGGCATCGATGGACTCAGACAGCGTGCCTATCTGATTCACCTTCACAAGTATGGAATTGGCCACACCTTCCTCTATCCCTTTTGTAAGAAGCTCAACATTTGTCACGAAAAGATCATCGCCAACCAGCTGAATCCTTTCGCCTATCCTTTTTGTGACCTCAACCCATCCAGCCCAATCACTCTCAGCGAAACCATCTTCAATTGAAATGATTGGGTAACTATTTACCAGCTTCTCATAATAGTCGGTCATTTGCGACGGAGTTAAACTCCTACCCTCGCTCTTCAAATGATACTTTCCATCCTCAAAAAATTCGCTCGCAGCAGGATCAAGAGCAATTGCGATCTCATCTCCCGGTTTATAGCCAGCTTGCTCGATCGCCTTGATGATGTACTTTACTGCATCTTCATTTGATCTGAGATCAGGCGCAAAACCGCCTTCATCACCGACCGCTGTATTAAGGCCATCGGTCTTCAGTACCGATTTCAGGGCATGGTAAACCTCAACGCTCATCTGCAGAGCCCGGCGGTACACATTAGTTCCCACTGGAGCGATCATGAACTCCTGTATATCAACGTTGTTATCCGCATGTTTACCACCGTTAAGAATGTTCATCAGCGGAACTGGGAGTACATGTGCATTTACTCCCCCTACGTAGCGATAAAGCGGCAGTCCGGCAGTCAGCGCAGCCGCCTTAGCCACAGCAAGCGAAACTCCAAGAATAGCATTTGCACCGAGATTTCCTTTATTCTTGCTGCCATCTAGATCGATCATCGCACCATCAATTTCACGCTGATACATAGCATCCATTCCGGTCAGGTTTGGAGCAATCTTTTCATTAACATTCTCAACAGCTTTCAAAACACCTTTGCCCAGATAGCGCCCTTTATCCCCATCACGGAGTTCAACTGCTTCGTTTGTACCCGTCGAGGCACCTGATGGGACGGATGCCCTACCGACTGCCCCGTTATCGAGCAATACCTCAACCTCTACCGTGGGGTTGCCTCTTGAATCCAGTATCTCCCTTGCATAGATCGACTCGATTTTGCTCATTTGCTTTCCTTTCCAGTATCCTTTCGTGACTTTACTTGATTCCAGATTTCATCCATTTCACCCAAAGATATATCTTCAAGACTTCTGCCCTTTGCCTTTGCCAGCTCCTCCATTTCATTAAACCTGCTGATAAATTTCTTGCAGGTAGAATTCAGCGCGTCTTCAGGATCGACATTGAGATGCCTTGCAATATTTACAAGGGTAAACAACAGATCACCCAGCTCATTCCCAGTATGTTCCCCATCGACCTCAACTTCATGCGTGAATTCATTCAATTCCTCGTTCAACTTCTGCAATATATCCTTGCTATCATCCCAGTCAAATCCAAATCTGGCTACTCGCTGCTGAATTAAAAGCGCATAATGCAGGGATGGAAGCGATTTGGGTATCTGATTAAGGCTGTTTTTGCCATTATCCTTCTCGCCCTGTTTTATCTTCTCCCAGCGTCTTATGATCTCGCCTGTTGATTTCACCTTTATCCCATTAAATATATGCGGGTGGCGGCGCTTTATTTTCTCCACAATCCCATGGATCACATCGTAAATATCGAATTTCCCTTCCTCCTCCGCCATCTGGGAATGAAAAACCACCTGCAGAAGCAGATCACCCAGCTCCTCTTTCAAAGCATCGAAATCACCTTCATCAATTGCTTCCACGGCCTCATAGGATTCCTCTATCATGTTTCTCTTTATCGACTGATGAGTCTGCTCCCTGTCCCACAGACATCCATTAGGCAAACGAAGTTTCTTCATCACCTCAACCAGCTCAGAAAAAGATGATTTTTTGCTCTTTTCTTCTGGAGTCAACTCACAACCACACCTTTCGTCACCACAAAATCAAGAACAACCCTAACTGTCTTATGTAGCTCGCCCAGCAGTTCGAGTCCATCCGCTTTTCTTATAGTCAGAATGAGTTCGCCTAGCGACTTCCTGTATCTGAAGTCAGAAAATAAAGCTTTGGGCCTTTTGAAGTCTATCATATTTTCTGCTATTTTGGATAACCTTAATACCTGGCCCGACTGTTTTAGCTCAGTGAGGCCAAACTCATAACAAGCTGCCCTTATTCGGGTGATTTCAATAAGTGCCCTGGTCTCCTGGGGCATCGGGCCATACCTGTCCTCCAGTATTTTCACCGCGGTGTCAGCATCACTTTCGCTGGTAACCCGATCAATTATTCGATATGCCTCGATCCTCAGGACATCATCGATTATGTAGTCCGAAGATATGTATGCATCAACATCAACATCGATCAATAGTTCCTGAGGCCTTGGTTTGACTTCTCCCTTGATCTCATCTATTGCCTCTTTTATGAGCTGAGCATATAGTTCAAAACCAACAGAGGCCATATATCCGTGTTGCTCAGGGCCCAATATATTTCCCGCTCCCCGAATTTCAAGGTCCCGCATTGCTATTCTGAAACCAGAACCAAGGTCAGAAAATTCAGAAATGGTCCTCAGCCGTTCAAATGCCTGGTTGGAAAGCATATCTTCATCCTGATAAAAGAAATACGCATGAGCTCTCTCGCCAGCTCTACCGACCCTTCCCCTCAATTGATATAGCTGCGAAAGGCCGAGTATCTGGGCGCGCTCAACTACTATCGTATTCGCAGAAGGTATATCAAGACCCGACTCCACAATTGTCGTGGAGACGAGCACGTCGATCTTCCTGTTGACAAAACCAATCATTATCTTCTCAAGTTCCCCTTCTCCAAGTCGACCGTGTGCAACAGCTATTCTGGCATTCGGAACCAGCCGGCGTAGTCGCTGAGCTATGAATTCAATACCAGAGATACGATTGTAAACGTAAAAGACCTGGCCGTCCCTGGCCAGTTCCCTTTCAATAGCAGCCTTTATAAGAGATATATCCATCTTGCCCACATAAGTCAGGACTGAGAGTCTGTCCTCAGGAGGAGTATTTATGATGCTCATATCGCGAATTCCGGACATTGCCATATATAGTGTGCGGGGGATTGGAGTAGCCGTAAGCGTCAGCACATCAACCTCCTGGCGGAATTTCTTTAACATCTCCTTATGTCCGACCCCAAAGCGCTGCTCCTCGTCTATTATCAGTAACCCCAGATTCTTAGGCCTCACATCATCCTGTAATAATCTGTGTGTTCCTATTACCAGATCGACAGCACCGTTCTCCAAGTCCTTTAGCACCCTTTTTTGTTCCGAATCGCTCTTCAGCCTGCTCATCACAGCAATATTGATCGGAAAAGGAGCAAAACGGTCACTAAACGTATTGAGATGCTGCTCGGCAAGTATGGTCGTTGGCACGAGCATCAGGACCTGTTTCCCTCCATCGATCGCCTTAAACGCAGCCCTTATTGCGACTTCAGTCTTGCCATAACCAACATCGCCGCATACAAGTCTGTCCATCGGTCGAGGTCTCTCCATATCAGATTTGACATCTGAAATCGCGCGCATCTGATCCGGAGTTTCTTCATAAGGGAACGACTGCTCGAGTTCTCTCTGCCATATTGAATCCGCTCCAAAGGCATAACCATCTACCCTCTCACGGATCGCATAGAGCTCCAGCAGGTCAAAGGCAAGCTTTTTGACCGAGTTCTTCACCCTGGACTTTATCTGATCCCATCGTGCTGATCCAAGTCTGTGAATCGTGGGTTCGCGATCTCCAATGTATGCCTGCAGCATGCTAAGTTGATTTGTTGGCACGAAAAGCTTGTCATCCTCAGCATACCTTATCAAAAAGAAATCCCTGAGTACCCCATCAACCTCCTGCCGAACAACTGAATCAAAAATCCCTATTCCGTGGTTAATGTGCACCACGTAATCGCCTGGCCAAATGTCTGAAAGCGCCGATATTGGAACAGCATCGCGGGTCTGTCTAATCTTTTTGGTCTTAACCTTGAACCCAAAAAGCTCGTATTCCGTATACAGCGAAATATCTAACTCTGGCAGGACAAACCCTCGCCTCAGCAGCGAAACGAGCACCGAAACATTGCTTTCAGCAAGATCGAGTTCAACGATGAGCTCAGTCAATCTCTGCGTCTTGCCCCTTGTATCCGCAGTAAAAAACACTGAAAATCCTGATTTAACCTCATCAAGAACATGATTCCTCATTTTTTCCATCTCATGGCTGAATATCTCCTGCGGGAAACATACAAATGGAACAAAAAAGCGCCTCGATTCCCTCTGGACAAATGTTGTCAGGTTCAGATCTATTGAGCCAGGCGCTGAAAAAATTTCATCGAATTTGCAGATTAGATTTAACGCTTCTGCCTCTTCCTGAACACTCTGCCTCTCCAGCAGCTCAAGAAAAGTGCCGTGAAACTCCTCAAATTTCCTCATGACCTCGACCTTGTTATTGGTGACTATAACCAAGTCGCTCCCAAAACAGTGCGAAATGGGGACTAGTTCCCTTCTGCTGCCAGCTTCTGTTAGACGGAAAATACTTACATCATCCACATTTCTTATCGAGACCTGGTTTGAGATACTGAACATTCTCACTGATGAAACTTCTGCTCCGTCAAACTCAAGCCTATAGGGTAGGTCCCCCGTGCCATCAAAGACATCCACTATCCCACCCCTTACCGCAAACTCTCCTCTCTCCTGTACTTTTGAAACCCGCGTAAAACCAAATTCAACCAGTCTATTAATTAGTTCTTCCATCTCCATCTCGATACCACTGGAAATTTCCATCGGAGTGTACAATTTATTCTCATCCCCTGGAACCTTCTCCAGCAGTGCGCGAGCAGAAGAAATAAAGAGACGCGGCTGTGAAGTTTGAAGGGAGACCTCAAAAAGTACCTTGTTCCTCTGTGCACTGGATTCTTTGTTTTCGATAAATTTATCGAGCGGGTAAAATTCCCTGGGCGGAATAAGGAAGCACTGTTTCAGATCGGTATAACCAGTACTTTCATCAAAAACATCTTCCGCTTCTTCTACAGAGGGTGATATGAAAAGAATGTCACGCTTCGCACATCGCAAGAAACAATTCAAAAAAGTTGAGACGGAAAAAGATGGGCACAGCACATCCCCAGTCGAGGCTGCACCCCAGCATTCCAAAAACCTTTGCCACTGCTCCGATTCTATGATCCGCTCTAAAATTCCCTGCATCAATCATCTTTCAAGCGATTAAACCTGTTCATAGCGCTCTGAATGCCTTCCTTCACCCATAATTCAACCGCTAGAACTGCTGAATTTATTACCTCATTTAGCTCATTCGATTCATCATTGCTGAAGTTTTCAAGCACAAATTCAACTGGATCCTTTTTACCAGGAGGTCTGCCTATTCCTACTCGCAGTCGCACAAAATCGTCCCTACCCAGATGATCAATTATCGACTGCACTCCATGATGTCCACCGCTTGAACCACCAACCCTAAACCTCAAGGAAAATCTAGGTATATCAAGATCATCATGAACAACGAGGATATCATCAATCGGTGAATAATACTTCTTGAAAAACTTTAAAGTCGCGGCCCCGCTGTTATTCATGAACGTTTGCGGCTTAATGACGATACACTCCTGGCCAAGGTCCATCCTGGCAAAATCCGATTTAAACTTCGAACCAGTCTGCAGGAGCACTTTAGATGAGGCAAGAGCATCAGCGATCATAAATCCGATATTATGACGGCTCTTTCTATATTCTATTCCTGGATTGCCCAGACAAAATATTAACTTCACATAAATCAGGAGTGAATTTATATCAAGGGATCAGTCCCCTTTGGACTCTGTTTCCTTTTCCTTCTCCTTCTCAGGCTTTATTAGCTCAGGTTCTTTCTCTTCCTCACTTACGGCTATCTCTTCAACTTTCAATTCAGTAGGCGGCGTGACAGAAGCAACTACTTCATCTCCAAGTGTTAGAATGGTGACCCCATCTATGTGAGGAATATTCTCCACCCTGACGAAATCTCCGATCGCAAGATTGCTTACATCCACCTGAATTTCTTCGGGTATATTAGTGGGTAGACAGGAAACCTCGACATGCCTTAAACGATGTTCAAGGACTCCTCCATCCTTAACCCCAGCCGGACTACCGACGAACTCGATCCTTACATGCGTGGTGATCTCTTCATCCATTGAAATTTTATGGAAATCAACATGAACTACGTTCTGCGTTAAAGGATCCCGCTGCACTTCGCGGATCATCGCCGTCACTTTTTTCTGCTTGCCCTCAGGCAATATCAGGGTAACTATGCTATTTTCATTTCCAGATGCTTTAATCAGATTTTTGAACTCCTTCAAGTCCAGGGATATTGCCTGGTTTTCGAAGTCACGCCCATATAAAATGGCAGGAACCCTGCCTGATCTGCGCAATACCCTGGAATGACCATTGCCAAAACTTTCTCTTTTCTCTACCTTAAGTTCATTTAATTTCATTCCTACTCCATAACTATTTTTTTCGGGAAAACAAGGAAAATATTATAAATAAATTATATCTGATTGTCACCCTCAAATATCTGGCTAACAGATTCATCCATGTAAACATTGTAGATCGTCTCTGCAAGAATCTTGGATATGGAAAGAACAGTAAGATTGCTCATTCGTTTTTCCGGCGGAATGGGCAAGGTATCAGTTACAACAATCTCTTTTATCGACGCACTTTTAAGCTTTTCAACCACATTACCACTAAAAATCGGATGTGTCGCTGCCACATAGACTTCTTTCGCTCCCTGACTTATCAGGAACTTTACTCCTTCGCTGATACTACCACCTGTATCTACCATGTCATCAATCAAAATTGCTGGTCTGCCTTCAACCTCGCCTATCACGTTTAACACCTGTGCAACATTATGATTGGGACGGCGCTTGTTAAGGATGGCGAGCGATGCTTTGATGCGTTCTGCAAACTTGAATGCACGTGGAACACCTCCAATATCCGGAGAAACAGCAACAACATCTTTTAACTTCTTATCCATAAAGTATGAAGACAGAAGAGGTACAGCAGTTAGATGATCAACTGGGATGTTAAAAAAACCCTGCAGCTGTCCAGCATGCAAATCCATGGTGAGCACTCTATCTACTCCAGCAGTGGTCAAAATATCCGCAAATAATTTTGCAGTGATGGGCTCCCTTGCCGAAGTCTTTCTGTCCTGTCTTGCATATCCAAAAAAGGGAATTACAGCTGATATCCTTTTTGCTGATGCGCGCTTAAGCGCATCAATCATGATTAAAAGCTCAAGTATATTATCGTTAATCGGATCACAGCAGGTCTGTAATATAAAAACATCGCATCCGCGAACACTCTCAAGAAAACGCACGTATATCTCCCCATTCGAAAACCTGGAGATCTCGCATTTACCCAGTTCAATATTGAGCGCTTTCGCAATATCAGCAGCGAGCTTCGGACTCGAGGTGCCAGAAAATAAAGATAATCTCTTCTTTGTTACTGCTTCAATGCCGGACATATTCGAATTTTCACCCCTTCTTAAGCCTTTCTTCAGCTTTCTTTTCCCTGATTTTATCCCACTCTAAAATGTTCTTCTGATCTGATCTCTCTATGGCAAGCGCTCCATCGGGCACGTCCTCAGATATTACTGAACCTGCTCCGGTGGTCGCATTCTTACCAATCTTGACCGGCGCAACCAGCATTGTATCACTCCCGATAAAAGATCCCTCGCCAATAACAGTTTTATGCTTATTAAATCCATCATAATTACACGTAATCGTGCCTGCACCTATGTTAGCGTTTGCACCGATGTCAGCATCTCCCACGTAGCTCAAATGAGGAACCTTAGCACCTTCCCTGATTACAGATTTCTTAATTTCACAAAAAGACCCGACCTTCCCACCCTTCATGACCACGCTGCCAGGCCTGAGATGACTATAGGGACCAATGTTACAGTCATCTCTCACTTCTGCTCCCTTAACCACAGAATAGACTATATTGGTTCTATTTCCAATTACAGAATCCGAAACAAAGGTGTTTGGCCCTATCGTGCAGCCGCTGCCAACCCTGGTCTGGCCGGTGACATACGTATCAGGGTAAATTACCGTGTCCTGTCCTATCTCGACTTCGTCATCAATATACGTCGCTGCCGGATTTATTATGGTCACGCCCGAATCCATAAGTCGCTCACATATCTCACTGCGCATGAGAGCATTAGCCTGAGTTAACTGTGCCCTCGAGTTTATGCCGATAAAGTTCGTTGAATCAGGGGCAATCATAACCGAAACCTTCATGCCCCTTTCCTTGCACATGTTCACGCAGTCAGTAATATAATATTCACCTTTGGCATTTTTATTACCGATTTCTTCCAAAACATCCAGCAGATCTGGGGTCCTGAAACAGTAAATTCCAGTATTTACCTCTCCTATCTGGCGCTGCTCAGGGGTTGCATCAAGTTCTTCGACAATCTCAATAAATTCATTCTTTGAATTACGAATAATCCTGCCGAAGTCGCTTGGGGGCTTCACCATCGTGGACAAAACCGATGCAGATGAACCCATTGCATAAAAATCCTGCAATAGTAGCTCAAGATCAGCGCTTTTAATCAATGGCATATCGCCATATAAAAGCAAGAGATCATCAAATTTTTTGAAATGAGGGGTTGAAATTTTAACTGCATGTCCTGTGCCCGAGCGCTCTTCTTGAACAATGGTCTTCACACCCCACTTGCTTACTTCGTTTGTGACCTCCTCGCCGCCATGCCCCACGACCACAAAAATCTCACTCGGGTTTAACGCCTTTGCAGCCTTGATGGCGTAACAGATCATGGGCTTGCCGCAAATATCGTGCAGAACCTTAGGCTTGCTGGATTTCATCCTAACGCCCTGACCAGCCGCAAGTATGAGAACAGCAATACTGTTTTGGTTAGTTTTTGCCATATCCAAACGCAAATTATTTACGATGAGATTATACAATATATGGCTGTGATGATAAGGCTTTTTGTCCACTTCAAAAGGAATAAATATTCGTATGTAAAAATATAATGAATTACTGTAAATAAACATATTAAACTTGTATTTTTAAAAATTCTCTTGTAAAATCCAAATTGGTGATTAAAATGAAAACAACACTCTCTAAAAGAGGCCAAACCTCAGTTCCTTCTGAAATTATTAAGAAATACAATTTAAAAAAAGGATCAAAGCTTTATTGGCTTGATACGGGAAAGGGCATAAAGATTATCCCTATCCCAAACAACATTATCGAGATTACACGTGGGATTGCGAAAGGCGAAGATTTATTAAAATTATTACTTGAGTCACGAAAGAAAGATAAACTTAGTGAAAACTAAATTTATTTTTGATACATCTGCCATTCTAACGTATTTTGAAGATGAAGAAGGCTCAGAGATGGTCAAAAACTTAATCGAACAGGCTGAAAAGAATGAAATCTTAATTATTATACCTTTTATTGTTCAAATAGAACTTTACTATGTTAATCTTAAAAAAAGCGGTGAGGATATCGCTAATCAAAGATTTGCATACCTGATTAACTTGCCATTTACATTTAATAATCAAATTAATGAGTCATATTTAATACAAGCAGGAAGAATTAAAGCTCAATATCCTCTTTCTATTGCTGATGCAATGATTGCAGCTTATGCTCTTCTAGAAGAAGCTGTTCTCGTACATAAAGATTCTGAATTTTTATCTTTAGAAAATGAAATAAGGCTTCAAACACTACCTCTTAAATAGAATAACATCAGATCAATTATTTATTTGCAAAAATATTTCAATTCGTGTTGAAGAATCTTCTCCTTAATTTCCGTTCCATAACCATATTCACCCAATCCATTCTTTCTGACCACACGATGGCATGGGATTATTAGAAAAACAGGATTTTTGGCACAGACACTTCCGACTGCTCTCGCAGCACCTTGAGAACCTACGCTTATAGCAAGAGTTGAATATGGAACAGTTTCCCCTGGGGGAATCTTCCTCATCTCATCTAGGGCGTGCTTCTGAAAACTGGTAAACCCGCTTAAATCAACCCGAATTTCGTTTAATGAGAATTTTTCACCCGATATATACTCATTTACTTTATCAATTACTTCGCTATTCCTCTGATCCTGTGGGCTAAAATAACCCTCTGCAATATCAGAGAGATAGGCTCTTGAAACAACTCCGTCCTCGATCTCAATATTTATGAACTTTGCAATAAGCTCCCACCAGAGCGAATACATCATCTTATTCTCATCTACTCATTTTCATAAAAACTTAGATTCTAATTTACAGATAAAAGCAACTCTTCTCTTGCATAAAAATATGAAGCGGTTTCGCTAACCAGCCTATCAAGCATTACTGGATCGTTTTTGCCGTACATCTGGCGATATGGGTCTGCTCCAGCCCCAAGTGGTTCAGCACTGCAGAATGCTCTCTTATCGTTATAGCCAATCAAGTAGAGCGCCATTATTACTGTATCAAGATCAAGCATTCCTGTTCCGAACGCCATCCTGGTTGTATCCGCCATATGCAAGTTAATGAGATAATCACCGTAATTTATTATCGTCTCCCCAATATGGGATTCGCCGTGAAGCATATGATACAGATCCCCATTTATATGTTTGATGCCGTCGTGATTAACAGCCTTAATAAGTTTAACAGCATCCTCGAAGGTATGGCAAAGACTTACTTCATCGGCACGGATTGGCTCAACCGCACCTTTGACACTATTTTTAATGAAGGTATCTCCGATGATCTGAAGAGCCTCAACCGCTCGGTCAAACTCAAAGCCATCATATCTTTTGGGTCTACCTACTGCACCAGGAACAATGAGTAGGTATTCCCCTCCGACCTCATTACAGAATTCAACATTGCGCTTAATATAATCAATTGCCCTTTGCCTGACAGATGGAATCGATGATGCAAGTTCACAATCACTTGAAAACATTCCACAGACTCCAGAAACTTCCATCCCAAAATCATTTAAAAGCGACTTTACCTCTTTTGAATTATACCCAAGATCAGATCCATATAAATTTCCATGAAGCTCAACATATCTCACTTTATTATTATGAAGTCTTTGTAATGACGTTCTTAGTGGTTCAAGCCCAAATCCCCAATTGCTCCATGAAAGTTTTAATTTGTTCCCAGCTTTTTCCTTTTTCTTAATCAAATCTAAGAACTTTTTTCTTATTTCTAGATTTTTCTTTTCGAAATTTTGCGGTTTAATCTTTGCCCCTTTCAATCTCAACAATTAAAATGATCTTCTACATAAATAAAACCTTTTCTCTTTCTTCCCTAATAGTTTCAACTACAGCTTTAATGTTCTCAATAGGAACATCGTTCATAATTTCTTGTGACGGAGCTATAATGTAACCTCCACCTTTCCCAAGAGTACGAATCGTTTCTCTAACCATATCTCTAGTTTCAGCTTCGCTTAAATAAGGTAAGATTTGTGTATTTATACCACCATAGAAAATAATATCTTTACCAAACTCTTTCTTAAGATATTTAAGATCCATGCATGGTTGACAAGGTTCCAATATTTTCAGTCCAATATCAATTAAGTCGGGAATGTATTGCATAATATCTCCGCACGAATGAAACATAATAGGTATGCCCGCACTTGTAAATATTTCCCAATGTCTCTTCAAACGTGGCAGAATAATGTTCTCAAACATGGAGTCTGGGAAAAAGCCACCCTTCTGAGTCCCAAAGTCATCTCCGCTATGAGCTATTTTAAAACCAATCTTTACTAATTTCTTGGCTACTTCGATCTTGTAGTCAGTGATCTTATCTAAGATGTCTTCTATAACTTTTGGGTTCAACGCAATGTTTACCATAAATTCTTCAAAACCTAGAATATGGTAACCTCTCTCATAAATACCAGCATACCCGGATGGCCAAACAAGGAATTCACCAGAATGTTTCTTAAGATCTCTTTCCCACTCAGAAAAATTTTCTGTCATATTAACATCTGGAACATTATATTCTTTAACAGCAATTTCAATATCACTCTCAAAAATTACTTTTCTGCTTAAATTTGGAGGCATAAACTTCGCTATATATTCGGTTGTTTTTCCCTGTAACGGATGGAAGGATACGAAAAAACTTCCAACTCCCACTTTGTAGCCAATACCCCACGTATCATAAACAACATTATTTTCCCAATCCGGAAATGCATAACCTAACTCATTTAAATTCTCTATTTCTTCTTTCACATCTCTGTATATCATAGGTTTATCCTGCAAAGTAAAAGTGATTTGAAAATGATTTTCTAAAAATTCATCAAGTTCTGATTCGGAACTTAAACCTAACGCCTTACTAATCGCCTTAAACCTGGATCTGTCAGCAAAATTTATTTGACTGGGAAGAAAATCAACAGATTCACGATTAATTAATCTTAAGACCCTTTCCTCTTTTGTTAACATCTTATTCCTACTAAATCCTTACTAAATTATTTTCCTTTAAAACCTATATCTAATCATTTTCAATCTCATTTAAAGTCTCATAAACAGCCATTATATTATCTACTGGTGTATTTGCTTGAATATTATGTGAAGGTGCAGCAATATAACCCCCATTTTCAGATAGAATTTTAACAACTTTTTTTACCTCTTCTTTAATTTCACTAGGCTCTCCTTTCATTAGCAAATGTTGTATATCAATTCCCCCATGAAATGTTAATTTTGCACCAAATTTTTTCTTCAAATCTTCTGGATTCATATCCTTTGCTGTAGGCTGTATTGGATTTAAAATATCAACTCCGATTTCGACTAGGTCACTTATTATAGGAACAATGGACCCACACGAATGATGAAACCACTTAATATCTGGATAATAGCTTTTTGTATTTTCAATTATATTTCTATATCTATTTTTAACATAATTCCTCCAAATTTCAGGTGAGAGTAAAGTTCTATCCTGCATACCATAGTCGTCACCCATTGCTACTATATCAACTTTCCCATCAACAGATGTTAAATAGTTTTTGTTCCATTCTAAAAAATATTCTTCAATACTATCTAAAAGATAATTAGTTAATTGGGGGTTTGAAGCTATATCTATATAAAAATCCGTAAACCCTCTAATCCACAAAGCAGTTTCAAGTAAACCACCATAGGATTGGCACAAGGATATAACATAGTTCGGATTTTCATTGTAATATTTCTTTAATTCTTCTTTCAAACCATCTACTCTTAATTTATCAGTAGGATCAGGAAGGCAATATTTTTTTATTTCTTCAAAAGATTTCCCTTGTAAAGGGTGCTCGACCATCTCAAAATAATATGCTGACCTCTTCCATTTAACTCCCCATTCATCATAAAAAAAATCCCCAGTCCCACCATGGACATAGCCTTTCAAAATTTCTTTTTCGGTTTCTATATTAAAAGCTCTCTTATATATCTCTTTTAATTCCAATGTCTTTCGGGAAGACTTTGGATACAACCATCTAAGACCTATGTTATATCTTCTTAAAAATTCATCTTCAGGAAGGGCGCTCAACTGAACTAAACTGTTAATTCTTGGAGTTCTATTAATACCTAATTTTTTCAAAACTTCATTATAGACAAAAATAGAAATACTAGCTTGGTCTCCACCATAATCTACAAGGAAATAATTGCCTTTCTCGTGATTCAAAACTTTTTTAAATTTTTCTTTAT
The DNA here is from genome assembly GCA_023488455.1 of Actinomycetota bacterium. The sequence goes on from JAMDDV010000027.1 coordinate 31,461, forward strand.
AATTCATTAAATAATCTTTCATGGTTGTTTGTTAAATACAACTTATTTACAAATATAGGTACCACAATATCTAAATGTCATTTAGCTGCTTCTCTAAATCAAAAATCTTGTCCAATTTGACTATATTTCCTTCACCTGAATAATCTTGTACCTCGCTTAATAATGGAGCCATTTTTTTTAGCCAATTTTGAAAAACCTTCTTTTCAGCCAATTTTGACAATGCTTTATCAAAATTGTCCGACATTATATAAAGAAAAATCCCATTTCCCTTTAACCAGATAATTTCCCTTTCTATCCCAGCTTCCTTAATAGCTTCTAACAACTCAGTCCACATTTCTCTATGTGCCTTAATATATTCATTTCTTTTCCCTTTTCTTATTTTTTGAAAAAATAATACATGTTCCATGAGTTCTCCCAGTATGATTTTTCATAAATATTAGATGGACATTCCAATTGAAATTTTAGATAGCATAGCAATTTTAAAAATTGCTATGCTATCCCAAATCAACTACAAGAATTTAATTTTTTACCATTCACCTGGTAAGTACTGGTCAACATTATCCTTAGTTACTGGCGGCAGGTCCATATAATTATAGTAAGGATCTAACTGCATAGGTGGCTTTATCCCTTCATTTAATATTTTCAGTGAAAGCTCTGCAGCCAAAATTCCAGCTTTTGAAGGACTCTGTAAAACTGTACCATACATGATCCCATCTTTTATTGCGTTTAAACCTTCGGCACTTCCTCCAACGCCAACTAATACTATATCGCCTGCTTTATATCCCGCTTCTTCTAGTGCTTTCCAGGCCCCCATTGCCAGTGTATCGTCCTCACCATATATCCCATTGAGGTCCGGATACCTAACAATCCAGTCTTCCATTATTGCAATTGCTTGCGCCTTATCCCAGCTTGCTGGCTGTGTTGCAACAACCTCAATCCCAGAATTTAATTCTTTAAGTTTATCAGTAAAACCTTTCTCTCTATTTATTGTATTTTCTGCTCCGGGTACTCCTTCTATTATTGCAACTTTACCTTTTCCTCCAAGAGCCTTGTGCATTAGCTCTCCAGCAATTTGGCCTTCAATATAATTATCTGGTCCTGAATATCCAACTGTATACTTTTCATCCTCAGGTTCTGCTTTAACATGATCCATTAAAACAGGTATTCCCAAATCATAGGCCTTTTTAATGCCTGCACTTAATGCTGGGGCGTCTAAAGGAATCAAATCGATTATATCTACACCCATAGCAATAGCATCATCCATTTGGGTAGATTGAAGTGCAGCATCAAATTTTGCATCCAATAGGATATATTCATGTCCTGCATCTTGAATTGTCTTTTTTGTTGCGTTGATAGCTGGCATTAAATACGGTGTCGTGGTACCCAACCATAAATTAGCTACTTTCCATTTTTTCGCTTCTGTTGTTTCAGCAACCGTTTCCGTAGCAGCAGATGTCTCCTCAGTTACAGCTGTGGTCTCTTCTGTGGATGCTGTTGTTTCTGCCACTACTGCACCTTTACAACTAACACCTATAAAAGCCACAGATAGAGTTAGTACCAAAAATAACAACCAAGTTAATGATTTTTTCATTTTATTACCCCTTCATTGCAATAGAATTTATAATCTTGGTAAAATAGTGGGGAGATTTGTTTCTAGCAGCACCGCACCTCAATTGCAACTGTTAAAACAAATCTCACTTTTATTAACAAAAATCACCTCCTTAATTAAAATTTCTAATAGTTAAGGTGCATGAGAATAAAATCACCCTAATCATTAATACTAAATTTCGATCACCTCCCTTCCTACAAAAAAACAACACATTTTATCGCCTTTATAAAATGATTTAAATAAATCTAAATTTCCTGAACCTAACATACCAAGCATCGATTATAAGAATAAATATAAGCAATAACCCTTTAACTACTGAATGATAGTAAGGTAAAATCTGAGAGAATTGCAAAGTGTTAGAAATAATACCAAGCAACAATACTCCCTGGAAACTTCTAAATATTGAACCCTCACCACCCGAAAGACTGATACCACCCAACAAAACTGCAACTATTATGTCTATTGGTGTTTCTACACCAATTTGTACAGATGCAACATTTAACCTTGAAGCTAAGATGACTCCTGCTATAGCGGCTAGAATACCCGTTAATAAAAAAATTGAAATCTTATTTTTCATAACATCTATACCAAAAAATCGGCAGGCTTCCTCATTTCCCCCAATAGCATAAACATTCCTACCAAAAAAGGTTCTTGAAAGTATAATTCCACATATAATCAACAAAACTGAATAAATAATTACAGTAAATGGTATTTTATAAAATTCACCTGTTCCTAAGATTTTAAAGCTAGGGTTAGTACCTTTAATGGTTGTGGCACCTGTTAGAAACAATAATAAACCCCTTAGAGTTATCATCATTCCTAATGTTACAGCAATAGAATTCACTTTCAGTTTAGTTACAATCAAACCATTTGCAAATCCAACAAAAGCTCCAAAAAAAATACTAATTATAATTGCTAAAAGGAGATTATATTTTTGTAAAGTTATTATAAGAGCTCCAACAACTGCCATATTAGAACCGACAGAAAGGTCTAACTCCCTACCTATTAATAAATATGTCATTCCTATTGCAATAATCCCATTTATAGAAATTTGGTTAAATATATTTTTTATATTTTCATAGGTGAGAAATTGTTGGCTCGTTAAGGAGAAATAAATAATTATAAATAACAACACAATTAAAATTTTATTATCAATTATAAAATTTAATTTTCTTTGAAACTTCAAAATAAAATCATACCTCCTCAAGCTTTGCTCTCGCTCGGACATCAAAAAATACTGCAATTATTACCAACATTCCCTTTAACAATAGTTGAAATGCAACTGGCATATTTAATAAAATCATGCCATTTACAAGAACACCAAGTAACAAAACACCTAAAACTGTGTTGTAAATACTGCCTTTCCCTCCAAATATACTGTTTCCTCCAATTAAAACAGCAGTTATAGCAGTGAATTCATAACCTACACCAACAACAGGTGAAGCACTTGAAAGTCTTGAACTGAGTATTATCGAAGATATTGCAACACAAATGCTACATATAATAAAACTTACAGTTCTAATAAGATTAACTCTAACACCAGCTATTCTTGCGGCTATAACATTTGTACCAATTAAATAAATATTCCTACCCAAAATAGTTCTACTTAAAATTACAGAAAGTATGGTTGCTAAAAAAACAAAGATAAATACATAGTTGGGAATACCTATAATTGTACCCGCAGATATATATGTATATAGAGAATTAGGATCTCCAAGTTGTAAGGCTCCATTAGTCCAAATTAACGACAAACCTGCTATCACCGATAGCATTCCCAAAGTTACAATAATGGAATTAATCTCAAATTTGCTCGAAATATAACCGTTTATAAAACCAACTATAGCCGCAGCAATAAAGGGAGCTGCAATTGCTAAAACAAGACTTCTTGATTGCAAGGATATTGCTAAAACACCACTTAGTGAAAATAAGGAACCTACAGATAGATCTAACCCTCCTCCTAAAATTGCAAAAGTTAATCCAAGCGATATTATTCCATTAATTGTAACTTGCTTTATAATATTAATAAGATTTTTGTAGGTTGCAAAATTTGGAACTACTAAACTAAAAATAATTATTAAAATAAATAAAATACATAGAATTATTTGGGTTCTGAAAAAATTAATTACCCTAATCTTTACAAAATTCATAGTTACATTTTCATCGGGCAACAATTTATCTCCTTACAATTATGAAGTCATCACACAAGATAAAACATCTTCATAAATAATCTCATTATCTATAAACTCTTTACATAAACTACCCTTAGATAATACTAAAACTCTGTTAGAAAGATCACATACCTCAGAAATTTCCGATGATATAAAAATTACTGATGAACCTTCGCTAGCTAACTTTTTAATTATTTTCCAAATTTCCTCTCGGCTGCCGACATCAATTCCCCTTGTTGGATCATGAAGCAGTAAAATTTTAGGATTAATGGATAATAATCTTGAAAAAACAATTTTTTGCTGATTTCCTCCACTTAAACTGAAAATTTTAAACTTAATATCTGCAACTTTTATAGATAATTTCTTAATGAATTCTCCTATCTTTTTTATCTCCTTATTTCTTGAAATAAAAAATCTTCTATTTGTCTTGTTGAGCCAAGTCACACTAAAATTCTCTAGTACACTCAATGTACTAAATAAAGACTGAATTTTTCTTTCCTCAGGCAAATAAACTATGCCTCTTGAAATAGCATCATCTGGATTCCTAATTTTAATTCTTTTACTTTCCACAAAAATGCCATTGGATTCATACGGCCATAATCCATAAAGGCTCTTGATCATCTCGTCTTTACCACTCCCTGCCAAGCCCACTATTCCCAAAATCTCACCTCTAAATAACTCAAAGCTAATATCTTTAATCCTTTTATATATTCTTAAATTCTTAACTTCCATAATTACTTCTTTTCTGATAATTGAATATTTTATTTCTTCTTCTAATATATGACCCGTCATTAACTTAATGATATTTATTTCATTAAAATCTTTCTTTTCTAATGTTCCTACATTTTTCCCGTCTCTTAAAACTGTAATTCTATTAGCAATATCCATAACCTCATTAAGTTTATGAGAGATATAAATGACACCTACATTCTTTTCCTTTAAATTGTTTATGATGTTGAAAAGTTTATCTACTTCATTAGAAGTTAATGAAGATGTTGGTTCATCCATTATCAAAATTCTTACCTTTCTTGATAATGCTTTTGCAACTTCAATAAGTTGCTGGTGGGCAATTGATAATTCATTTAGTTTCAACCTTGGATTAATGTCCATATCTAATTCGCTCAGCAATCTCTTGGTTTTCTTCATTAGCAGATCCCAATCAATAAAAAAAGGCAGCTTAGTATTTTTTGGCAATATTCCAAGAAAAATATTTTCAGCAACAGTTAATTTAGGTACATTCTCTACCTCTTGGTAAATAGAAGTTATACCTTGTTCTAAAGCCTCTTTTGTATTAGCAAAATCGATTTCATCACCATTAAGAAATATAGAACCAGATCTTTTTCTATAGACACCACAAATTATCTTAACTAAGGTTGATTTTCCTGCTCCATTTTCTCCAATTACTGCATGCACTTCACCGGGTTTTAAATCAAAATTAACATTGTTGAGAGCAATAACCCCAGGAAAATCTTTGTAAATATTTTCTAACTGTAAAATATATTCGTTTTCCATTATTAAATTTAAGAAAATATTTTAATTCTCAAGATTTTTTAAATCTTTTACACTTTCCCTTTCAACTATAAAAGTATCAAGTTCAATTAGAACTTCTTTTTTCTGTCTTTTTTCAATCATATCTATTAGTTTTTTTACAGCTAAAGAACCTAGTTTTGTGCTTTTTTGATGAATAGTAGTTAAAGAAGGAGTAACAATTTCACACCATGATATATCATCAAATCCTAAAATAGATATTTCATCAGGTATATTCACATTATTCCTATTGAAATATTTCATTATTCCTATAGCTATGGCATCTGAAACTGCAAATATTGCAGTGTATCTCTTAAGTTTTAGTTCTTCCAAAATTTTTTTGGCTACAGCCTCTCCTCCCTTCACGCTTAAATCAGTAGTATAGATATTGGAAGGGTTATACATTATAAAATTATCATGCAAAGCATCCTTATAACCTCGTACTCTTTCTTCAACTTGATCATGAAACTTATTAAAACATACTAAAGCAATATTTTTGTGCCCCTTTTCAATTAAATATTTTGTGCCCCTATAAGCAGCTCCATGATTATTCGTATTTATTGAGGTAAAATTTTTTTTAAACAATTCATTATCTATAAGTACGATCGGAATTCCTGCTTTTTTTAATTCTTTCAATATTTCTCCATCATTTTCATTCATGCTCATACAATAAATAACACCGGTGAAACCACCGCTTAATAAAATATCCGAAAAGAAATTTTTTTCTTTGCATCTTTCTTCATCTAAAACCACAAGGTGATATCCTTCATCTGCAGCGAGCTGCTGAGCGCCATTTAAAACTTTAGTATAAAATGGATTAACTATGTCTTCTAAAACCAATAATATATACGTGCTAGTTTGTTTTCGCATACCTTGCGCAATTAAAGAAGGCCTGTAATTTAATCCTTTGACTGCATCCTTAATTTTTTCTTTAGTAATTTCTTTTAATAACTCAGGATTATTCAAATACCTTGAAACAGAGGCTGTACTAACATTAGCTTTTTTAGCTACATCTTTTATATTTACCATAATAATGTTAGAATGTAAATGTTTTCAGTAATTATTTACATAGCTAATTATAAAAAAAATTTAAATTTTGTCAATGTTTATATTAATGAAAAAATTTAAACATCAGCTAGGAGAGAACCAATGAACAAAAACGAAATCAATTTTTTTATCAACAAGGCTCTTAAATCCGGAAACAGGGTATTAAAACTTGCTCCCACTTGGGTTCCACGCGCATTCTTGATCCCTGGTAGAAGAATTAAGCTCCACCCGGATGATATTTATGCCTTGGGAGCAGAAAGAGGAGGAATAGATGAAAGATGGTTTGCATCAACAACTCAAGCAGACAATGGACCTAGTACACCTCCCGATGAAGGATTAAGCTACATTGTTCATGAAGAACAAAGGGTCTTGCTAAGGGAGGCGATCGAAGTAGTTGGTGAAGAAATAATAGGAGAGACAATGACGCAAAAATATGGGGGGTGGAAAGTGTATGCTAAATTTTTTGACAACATGGAGCCTATTCCACATCATCTACACCAACAGGAAAAACATGCAAAACTCGTTGGAAGAGAGGGAAAACCAGAATCTTATTACTTTCCTCCTCAATTGAACTCGATTCAAAACAGTTTCCCTTATACATTCTTTGGTCTTGAACCAGGCACAAGCAAGCAAAATGTAATTGACTGTCTTAAAAATTGGGATAAAGGAGACAATGGAATACTTGATTTCTCGAAAGCAATTAGATTAAAATCTGGTACAGGCTGGCTATTGCCGGCAGGTATACTACACGCTCCTGGTACCCTGGTTACTTTTGAAGTTCAATGGGCATCTGACGTCTTGAGCATGTTTCAGTCAATGGTATTTGGTAAAAAAGTTGATAGACAACTTCTTGTTAAAGATGTGCCTAAAGAAAAAACAGACGATTTTGATTACATGGTAGGCATGCTAGACTGGGAAAGAAATCTGGTTCCCAACTTTAAAGAAAGATTTTATTTAGAACCAATTCCTGTTAAAAATACCGAAAAATTAGGTTATCATGAAAATTGGATCATATATGGACAAATTAATGGCAAGGACTATTTCAGTGCAAAAGAATTGACAATTCCAGCAAAAACAAAAGCAACTGTTAAGGATAATGGAGCGCATGGTACAATCGTAATTCAAGGAAGAGGGAAAATAGCTGGTAATTATGCTGAAAGTCCAATCCAAATCAGATATGGAGAACTCACCTCAGATGAATTCTTTATTACAAATTCGGCAGCGACAGAAGGAATCGAAATCGAAAATACGGGGCTAGAAAATTTGGTAATCTTAAAATATTTTGGGCCTGAAACCAACCCAGATATGCCAAAGAAAGAGGTTTAACTATACAACTTCTTGACAATACTAGCTGGGAAGTGCCGACAGTATGAGTTTTTAAAGATATTACTACGCTACTAGAATGATCTCGGGCGAGGCAATTAATACTTGGATTTTTCATTCATATTTGGGTCCGCCTCTGACCGCAGCATCGCTCCAACCCTGGGTCTCCCAGTAACCTCTGTAATCGTAGTCAACTACCTCGATCTTCTCGATCCACTTCACCCATTTATACCCATAGTGATCAGGGACTACAACCCTGACGGGATAGCCGTGCTCAGATGCTAAAATCTCCCCATTCATCATATATGCAATTAACACATCCTTTTCATATACGAGTTTTATGGGAATAGAACTGGTAAACCCGTCCGCACCATGAAAAGCAACCTCAAGTGCGTTTTCCTTTAGTCCGGCGATATTCAGGATATCCCTCAAAGGCAGACCGGTCCAGACTGCTGTACCTATAAGGCTTCCACCCTCAGGATTTCCTGCGCATTCGAGCACTGCAACTCGAGAGATGGAGGGCATGTTATTTATATCTTCATAAGATAGAGCCAACGGTTTCTCAACCTCGCCTTCAATGCTTAACTTCCAGGTGCTCATATCAATATCTGGTGTACCGCTTATGCTCAGGGTAAAGAACTTTTCATTTGGCGTAAGCTGTTTTGCTTCGCTCTCCTGGCTTGGGATCAGTTCGGTAGTAAGCTCGATCCTGGAAAGATATTTGACCCAGTTCGCAGCTGGTAAGCCGGGGGCGATCAACCTTAAGGGACCGCCATCTTCAATTGATATATCTTTTCCGTCCATCTGATAGGCAATTGCAAATCCTTTGCCCACTACTTCATCCAGATTTAAATAAGAATAGTACCCGTCGCTTGCGTAAAAAATGATGATATTCGTACTATTTTTTACGTGCGCACTTGAAAGCAGATCATCAATGCTTACTCCAGTAAACGTACCCCTTACAACCTCGCCGTTCGCCTTGATCATCTCGAAATTGCCCGATATCACTTTCATCTTTTCCAGATCATCGATCGTGAGTTTGAGGGTTCCTTCTACATTCCCAGAAACGATGAGATCATACTTTACCTCTGCACTGCTCTCAGTGCTGGCCGATTCAGCTGACCCTGGCATCTCTGTGGCAGATGTCTCGACTTTAGCTTTTGATGAGCTTGCCGTGCCTGTTGCTGTTTCGCTGACAGATTGAGGCTGACATCCCGATAGCAGGCCCAACGACAATAAAAGAATTAATGCGAGGACTAAATAACTGAAATTTTTCACTTTTATATCCCTCCACCCCTCAAAAATAGATAATCATACAGGCGTTTTACTATTTACCTTAACTAATTTTAATATCCTCAGCAAGACGAGCCTGTCTCGCAAGCTCCTCTTTCAGCGCTCCATCACCCTGCAGTGACATATCGATTAGTTCAACCAGATGCAGCGTGCTCTTTTTCAGGTCGCGCTGCTTAACGCCCTCAGCAATATGCATCATGCACCCTGGGCATCCGCTTACGACGACATTCGCTCCACTGTTCTGTACGTTATCTATCTTCCGTTTGCGGATGGCACTCGCTATCGGATAATGAGTTACAGTGAAGAAACCCGCGCATCCGCAGCAACTATCGGCCTCGAACATCTCAACAAAATTTGCACCTGGAATCGACTTTATGATGTCACGCGGTTCCTTTGTTATACCAAGCCCGCGGCTCAAATGACAGGGGTCATGATAAGTAACCATGAGATCAAGCGGCTTGAGCCCTGATGGCAGCCCGTACTTTAGAATAACCTGTGAGATATCAAAAATGGGCTTATCTATAAGTCCCTTATCATAATAGCTCTCGGTCAGTTGCAGACCACAGGTACCGCACGTGGTCACAATTCCATCGGCCTTGACAGAATTAAACATCTTTACATTCCTGTCCCTTATCTTTTCAAAGGTCCTCAAATCGCCTGATGCTTCGATCGGTGCTCCGCAGCAGCCGATGTCCTCAATAAATATCAACTGTATGCCCATGCTGGACAATACCGAGATGGTAGATTTGATTATTCCATAATAAAGATAGGTGGCGCCGCAGCCAGCAAAATATATCAGAGTAGCTCTCGGATTTTCCACTTCTGGTATCTCATCTAACCCCATGCCTTTTCTATTATAAGAAATTGGCGGAACAACCCTGTCCCTTCCCACATGAAAGAGGCTAAACAAGTTTCTTATCGGATTCCGCGGAGAAAGATCTTTCAAGAACCACCTGTAAAGTACATTGCTAACCCTTCCAAACAACCTGAAACGGCGATTATAAGGGAACAGGTATTTAAAAAGGTACTTTTTAATCCACAGAAGATCACCTTTACCAACTATCTCCTCCTTTATCGCCCTGCTGATCTCGTGTACATTAACGCCACTTGGACACGCGGATTCACACCGCCTGCACTCAAGACAGGTAAAAAGCCTCTCCTCAACATCCTTCGTTAGCTGTAATTTCCCGGTCATCACAGCTTCAACCAGACTTATCTTCCCCCTGGCATAGAAGCTTTCATCCTTTGTCTCTCGATAGATGGGACAGGCTGACTGACAGGTGCCGCATTTCATGCATTTAAATGCTGCCTCTTTAATAACATCAGCGGATATGCTTCCGACCTTGTTCATAAGAGCACCTTACCCGGGTTTAGTATATTGTTGGGATCAAGTGCCAACTTTATCCTCCGCATGACTTCAATGTCGCTATCCGTGAACTCAAGCGGAATATACTTTGCCTTGGCAAAGCCTATGCCGTGCTCACCAGAGAGGGTCCCGCCAAGCTCAATTGTAGCTCTGAAAATTTCTTCAACTGCCATCTCAACCTTTCTGGCTTCCTCTTCAATTCTTAAATCAGTGAGAATGGTGGGGTGCATATTCCCATCCCCGGCATGACCAAAGTCCCCAATTATAAGATCGTGCTTCTTCGATATCTTCTCCACCGCACTGACAAGATCTGCCAATTTTGACCGCGGGACGGTAGCATCCTCCAAGATCGTGGACGGTTTTACCCTCGACAGTGCAGACAGTGCCGCCCTCCTGGCAGCCCAGAGGTTCTCCCTTTCGGAATCATCCTCGGCAATTTTCAAGTCGGATGACCCTGATTTTTTTATCGCAGCTGTTGCCCTATCAAACTCCCACTGGACGCTGTCCTCGTCACCATCTACCTCAATGAGCAGGACGGCTCCAGCATCCATAGGCAAGCCTATCCTCAAGAACTCCTCCACTGCCCTTATGGTTACGTTATCTATTATCTCAAGCGTGGCGGGGATTACCCTGGAGCCGATAATCTCATTTACCGCTGATGACGCCTGCTTCAAGTCATCAAAAATTGCGAGTGCGCTTTTTCTTGCTGCTGGAATGGGCCTGACATCAAGGATTGCTTGAGTTATCACACCAAAAGTGCCCTCACTTCCAACAAGCAGGCGTATCAGATCAAAGCCACCAAGCGATGTCTGTTCGTCTTTTGTCGTCTTCACGACTGTTCCGTCAGGCAAAACCACCTCAACTCCGTAAACATAATCACCGGTTACGCCATATTTGAGTCCACGCAGCCCACCTGCGTTTTCCGCGATATTTCCACCAATCGTGGAAGCCAGATGACTGGATGGGTCAGGTGGGAATATAAGTCCGAACCTGGCCAGTGCGACATTCACGGAATTGGTTACAACACCCGGTTCAACGGTGACGCGAAGGTTATCCACATCTATGTCCAGTATCCCGTCCATCAAAGTCATATCAATGACGATGCCTCCATTTAATGGAATGCTCCCACCACTAAGACCGGTAGCGGCACCGCGCGGTGTTACTGGAATCTCATGATTATTTGTAAACCTCAGAAGGTTGGATACCTCCTGTGCGCTCCTTACCTTTACAACCGCAGACGGTATTGATTCCATCCTGGTTGCATCATATGAATAACATATGAGATCAGCCGGCTCAGTCAGGACCCTTGACGGCTCAACAAATTGCGAAAGCTCCCTCTTAACGTTCACCTTCAAATTTAAGAACATCTAACCTCTACCTAAATAATAATTATTATTATTATAAATCAACTTCGCTGGATTGTACTCGGGCTGAGTGGATTACTATATCTCCGAACTTTCTATTACTGACCTAAAAATTCCTACTATTTGAGGATCAAACTGGGTGCCCGATCCCCTGATTAACTCCTTTAACGCTTCCTCAACAGTAAGCGCATCCCTGTATGCTCGAGGATTAATCATAGCATCAAATGCATCGGCTATGGCGACTATCCTTCCGACAAGTGGTATATCTTCACTCTTTATGCCATCCGGGTAGCCCTTCCCATCATAGCGTTCATGATGATATTTGATAACATCAAATACTTCTTTATCAAACTTGATGTTCTTAAGCAGCTCGATGCCAAGATCCGGGTGACTCATCACAAGAAATCTCTCCTCGCTGGTAAGAGCAGACGGTTTGCTTATTATCTCACTGCTTATTGATAGATAACCCACATCATGCAGAATACAACCAATGCTCATAGTGCGAAGTTGATGTTCGGAGAAGCCTAATCTTTCACCTATATCATTTGCAAGTTTCATGACTCGAGCCGAGTGTCCTGCCTTCAACGGGTCTTTGAACTCAATAGAAGACGCAAGGACCTTCAGCAGCTCGCGCATAACATCGTCCTTCAGTAATAAAAGATTGATATTTCTTGCTTTCAGCTCCAACTGCAATAACAGGGATTCGAAGATGTTAAATGAGCTCTCATGACAGACGAAGTCGGCATTGCTTCCCCAGATCACAAGCGTTGAATAGGCAGAACCCGAGAAACATGATGGAATGCCCACAGCACATGTACCAGATAGAGCTGTGCTTTGCGCTAACTCGCTATCCCTGAAATCGTCTGGAAATACCGTTCGTTTGTTACTGCACTTAATCGATTGGGTGACAGCGTCGATCATGTTTACGAGCAGCAAGTTTTTATCAGTAGAAATGCCCTCGGGATTCTTATGCTTTGTCAACTTGTATAATTCATTGCGTTTTTCGCTCAACAGCGCAACGCTCATGCCATCAATCCCTGTGTTCCCGACAAAGAATGAAAGTGAAGCTTCCAGATCAGAGAAGGTTTTCGCGCTTGACAGCTTTAGCGCCATATTATTTAAAAGGGAAAGCTTGCTCAGATTGTCAGCAAGCTGGAGCGATTTGTCCTCGATTTGTTGGAAAAGATCACGGTTTAAGTCACGTAATTCTTTCTCCCTGAAATTAAGATAAACGATGAAGATGATGATTAAAAACGCAAATCCAAATATTAAAGCGAAGTTTAAGTAGATTATCGAAAAGATGTTGCTTAACGTTTTTACAGTAAAGAAGAAAAATGCAATCGAGGCCGCAAGTACAAAAATAATTACATAAGATAGTATACTCAGTTGCCTCCTGCGACGTTCAACCTGCTCCATTCTATCGAACAACCTTGCCTCCTTGGTCTATTAGAAATACTTCTCCCAGAGATCAGGATGAGGAGAGGGAATGACAACGAAGTCTATCAAAGCCCCTTCTGTTTTTATCGCACCAACTCCATTCTCGACTGCAGAACGAACTGCTGCAACATCGCCTGACATCAGTACAGATGCCTTGCCAGACATCCCCCGGGCGATTCTTATCTCAATGAGATTGACGGAAGCCGCTTTCGCCGCTGAATCCGCAGCAATTATTACTGAACTAACCGTAAAGGTCTCAATAATTCCTACTGCATTGAGCTCCTCCTTCTTGGCTGAACCCAGAAGGGCTGGAAAAACCCCAGGATGAACATTAGGAATTACAATATAATCCACAAGTGTCTCATTCCCAACAGATTTGGCTGCATCAATAGAACTCTGTACTGCAGCTACCTCTCCAGCGATCAGAGAAATGAATTTCCCGGGACAGAGCACTATTGCTTGAAGTAGTTCAACGTTAGCTGCCTTTAACATTGCATCAGTTGCCTCAACACCCTTCGGAATGCTTATGAACTCGATTACGCCGATCGATTTATAAGGCATATGTACCTCTTATTTCTTTGAAATTATAATTTTATCAGATACTTCTCTAACAAAACCGCTAATGCTCGCATGAATGTTGGACCCTATTGAGCCATTGGGTATTCTCGCTACTAAATCCCCCTTATTCACCATATCACCGACCTTAACTGTAGGTTCAGATGGAGCACCTATGTGCTGTTTTAGCGGAAGATATACGGTATCCACAGATAATTCCTGTAGAACAAGCGGTGCAGGCACATCATATTTACTCAACCCAAGGCGATAAATAATCCTCCTTGTAGGTACCCTTCGAAACTCCCGAAGCGGTCTTATCTTTTGATCGGTTAAATGATAGGGGTTCTGCTTCCCTCTCTTTTGGAGCTCCGATTTGACTATCCTGATCATCTGCCTAACAGGAAGATATACTGGACAGGCATAGATTTCACAAACTCCACATTCCCTGCAGAGGTAAGCATGTGCCAGTGCATCCGCATCAAACTCGATACCGTTGCCCATAGCCTGCATTATCAGGTGCGGCTGAATATAGCTTCCCATCACATAATAAGGACATAAATCTGTGCAGTACCTGCAAAGATCACATTGAGGTGTTCTTTTGAAGACTCCACGTACTCCCAATCCCTCCCTGTTAACATTTATTGGATGATCGCTCGGAAGAACAATAACACCTTTTGTTGTTTTTGTAACAGGATCGTCAGAGTTTGCCACAGAACACATCATTGGTCCACCAGTGATTATGAAAAAATCCTCAAACTTACCATCGATTCTTTCAGCTAAAAGATCTCGCAAGAGAATCCCAACTGGAACCCTTAAAGTCACTGGCTCAAATACCTGACCTGCTATTGTCAAATATTTTTCAGTAACTGGCTGACCTTCAATAGCATAACTAACGTTTAATAATGACTCTGCATTCATTACGACAACACCAACCTCAAGTGGTAGACCACCAGCCGGTACAATTCGGCCAAGAATGTCGTAAATTAAAATGACTTCGTCACCTGCAGGATAATAATCATCAAGCTTAAAGATCCTGAACTCATACTTGTCCTGCAGTTCCTCCAGGCTTGCAAGTGCGCTTTTATACTTGGCCTTTATCCCAACTATGAGATCACTGGCACCTACGGTCTTTCGTGCAGCATCCGCAGCACTAATTATCCGCTCCCCCTCTCGTTCAAGCAGTTGCTGATCAACGCGCAACAACGGTTCGCACTCTGCTGCATTAACAATAAGGGTGTCAACTTTTGATTGAAGCTTGACGTAAGTTGGGAAACCTGCACCGCCCGCCCCGACGACTCCAGCCTCCCTCACGACATCAACGAGATTTAAATCCATAAATCTGCCTGGTGTTAATTTTGTCTACAAACTTTTTATTTAAGCGAAAGCGCTCCGGAAAGCATGACTCTGCGCTGTCTGGTAAATGTCTTTGCTGTTGTAAGTCCCTCTCCCGTGGGACCAGCGAGGGTCATGCTCATTGGTCCTTCACCTGTACCATCTCCATCAGTATGCGGACCGTTCGCAATAAATAGCGTAGTGTTAATAGCCCTTAAGAAATCGGTAATTCGATCAAGTCGGTTTGAATGAATGGAAGCAGTGTGTCCATAGCCATGTTCAAATCTTATGGCAAGTTCCTTTGCTTGATTATAATCTTTAGCCCTTACAATGGGCAGCACCGGCATCATCTGCTCGTGCTCGACGATCGGATGCGACGGATCCGACTCAAAAATGATCAGCTTGTAGCCATTTGAGAAGATCCCGGCATCTCTAAGGATGACATCGGCATCCTTGCCAATGTAATTTTTATTTATATGTCCTTCCTGAACAACAAGGTTAGTTATCCTGCTGGCCTCTTCACCCCTGGCAAGATAAGCTCCATTTTTTGTCATCTCGCGCATTAATTCATCAGCAATGGAATCGATCACTACAACTACTTTCTCGCATAAACATGGAAGGTTATTGTCAAATGGTGCACTGAAACATATATCCTTAGCAGCTTTTGCAATATTTGCAGTTTCATCAACTATCGAAACTGGGTTTCCAGGCCCTGCCCCAAGGGCTTTCTTCCCGCTCGATAGAGCAGCTTTTACAACTGCGCTTCCACCTGTCGCACAAACCACTTTCACCTTCTGATGCTTAAATGCTATCTCCACATTTTTTATTGATACCTCTGAGCACGTTGTTATCAGATTATCAGGCGCGCCTGCTGCTTTTAGCGCCCTGTTCATTACCCTGATAGACTCAAGCGTACAATCCTTGGCGCTTGGATGTGGAAGATAAACCACAGAATTACCCGCAGCAAGGATCATTATCGAATTATTGATTATCGTCGAGGTTGGATTGGTCACAGGAGTTACAGCAGCAACCACGCCAAAGGGCACATATTCTACTATCAGAGTGCCCTTGCTTCCTGTGATTATCTCAGGGGTCAATGACTCAACCCCCGCAGTTAACCTTGAGTTCAATTCATTTTTTGCTATTTTATCTTCATATCGACCAATCTTTGTTTCATCAATCGCCAGACGCGCCAACCTTTCAGCTTCCATCAAGCCTGCTTCGCACATCGCCTGCTCAAATTTTTTCCTGGCATCCAATCCCATAGTTTCATATCTTCTTTGGGCCATAAATGCAGCATCTATTGCTTCATCTATGGTGGCAAAAATTCCAAGTTCACCAGATGGACCAAAAGACGCTGCCGGGGCTGCGCTCTGAGCTGTGCTTATGCCCTGATAGGAAGCACGAACTCCAGCCAAAACCTGTTTTACTATCTCCTCAACCTTTTTTTCATCTATCTCCATGGGGCCTCACTTTCAAACTATCCTGATTATGACTCCAGACTTCGCAGCAACTTCCTTAGCAATGTCTGTTACCTGCGAACCAGATGGAATCTCTATTTCCTTTTGATTATTTAATAATGCATCCTCCACATCCCGCGCAGTCAATATCACCTTCCTATCCTGCTTTGCAGCTGGTATTTTGGCAGACTGCTGCGTTATCGTTGCCAAAACCGCGGACCTAAGTTCCTTTGCCTCCACAAGGGTTATTCCGAACGATTCAAGTGCGTCTAACCTTTTATCTATCTCCTCAAGAAGGACTGGTGGTCCAGTAGAAAGTCCGACGCATGCGCAGTTTGATAATTTTGGATCAGCTGAGTTCCTGACAGCTATGACCGGCTTATTAAGCATACATCCCTGGAATATTAAGCTCGTTATTGCAGAATCACTGATCACATTTGATAATTTCATCGCTGTATTACGGGTTAAAATTGGAATAATTACAATATCAACTCTTGTTATAAGCGAATTTACATTAAAAAATGTGCCTTCCTGATAAATCTCATCGCTACCTGTTATCTGTCTAACTTTATCCTCTCCAATGATATGAGCTGCAGTTCTGGTAAGCACTGATATAATCTTAAAACCATCGTCACGTAAATTAGCAACTTGATCAACACATGTTTCAAACTCCTGATGTCCCCCTGTAAAGAGGGCGAGGATTTTCTCCTTTCTTGATGGTTTTCTCAAAACGTTAAGCTGCCTGATGACCTCTTCCACTATAAGGCGTATTAGTGTTTCCTGATCCATTTTTTATGCACCTACCTGACCAACTCAGCATAAGTACCACACATCACATCTGCTGCATTTGCATCATCGGTGTCAACGTGCATCTCAAGCACAGAACCTGGGATCACGCGAACCTGAACATTTTTAAATATGGTTTCTTTTTCACCGGGAATTCTAACAGTAACGATATCCTCATCCTTAATCCCAAGCCTCTTTGCAGCAGATTCATCACAGTGAATATGCCGGTTAGCTCTTATAGCTCCTTCGCTCAAGTTAACTGACCCCTTTGGCCCAACCAGTACGATTGAGGCAGAACTCTTTAGATCTCCTGAAGGGCGAACAGGAGCATCAACCCCGAGAATTATGCAGTCCGTCCTTGTAAGTTCAACCTGGGTCTGTTTCCGAAGTGGAGCTAAAATCCTCACATCGGAAATACTTCTGAGGCGCTTGCCGACCACAGTGACTACTTCATTTGCCGCAAAGTTACCCGGCTGGCTTAGGTCACTTTTCCTGGTGAGTTCATATCCCTCACCGTAAAGCTTATCAAGGTCTTCCCGGCTTAAATGGGCATGCCTTACCGAAACTCCAATCGGTATCCTATTATCAGCTTCAACCTCTCTGACAGGAGCCTCCTTTTGAGAAACCAATCGGAGCACTTCTTCAGTGATCTTTTGAATTAATTGGGTTTCTTCCAATCCAAGATACTCCCTAAAACAAATAAAGAATAAGCAGACTTACGCGCTTTCTTGCGCAAAGTCATCTACTAAACTTAAATTACAGAATTCGCTACTATCTTCCGGGTAATATCTTATCAACGTCGGTGTGTGGTCTTGGGATCACGTGCACTGACACCAGCTCGCCAACCTTTTTCGCTGCTGCGGCACCGGCATCAACTGCTGCCTTGACAGCACCAACATCACCCTGGACTATGACGCTCACAAGTCCAGATCCGACCCTCTCGCTGCCTATCAAGGTGACATTTGCAGCCTTGACCATAGCATCAGCAGCTTCCACTGCAGGGACATATCCCCTTGTCTCGATCAGACCAATAGCCTCTCCAACCATTTTCTAATTCTCCTCTACTATTTCTCTTAATTACTTTGCTTCTGCTTTCTTTTGCCTGGGCAATATCTTGTCCAGCTCCGCGTGTGGTCTTGGGATCACGTGCACTGACACCAGCTCGCCAACCTTCTTCGCTGCTGCGGCGCCGGCATCAACTGCTGCCTTGACAGCACCAACATCACCCTGGACAATCGCAGTAACAAGACCAGACCCAACTCTCTCCTGGCCAATTAAGGTGACATTTGCAGCCTTGACCATAGCATCAGCAGCTTCCACGTTGGGCACATATCCCCTTGTCTCAATTAGACCAATAGCCTCATTTGGCATAATAGTTTCCTCCTTTTCTCCTTTTAGCTATACGGCCTTAACTTTGCCTTCTTTTACCTTCTCAAAAAGGCTCTTGTCCACCTCTATGTAGTCAACAATCGCCATAACAACAGCATCAACGGATTTGCCCTGGGTATCAACAGTTGCCCTTGCAGAGCTCCCCGTAACAACCAGGACGACCTCACCCACACCAGCGCCAACTGTATCAACAGCCACGACAAACGGGTCCACCACGTTACCTTCGAGGTCCAGCGATTTAACTATAAGAAGTTTTGAGCCAACTAACTTTTCGTTTTTTCTGGTAGCAACTACCGTTCCAACAACCCTGCCTAAATTCATCCCTCGCCTCTTATCAAAACTTTACCTGAGTTTACCTTATTAAGTGACTTACTATCAACATTATAATAGTCCAGTATACCGACAACGCAGCTTCGCACGGGTGTGCTCTCTATCCCGATCATCTCGCTTGCCACATCGCCATCCATGCAAACAAGAACAATCTCGCCTGCCCTGGGACCAATTGTATCAATCGTGGTCTGCGTCCTTCCAATCGGCTTCCCATCAAGATCGATGGGCTGAATGGCCAGAATTTTGGAATTCTGAATCCGTTCAAACTTGCAGGTAGAAACAACGGTACCAATAACCCTTGCTAAAATCATTCTAAAATCTCCACAAGTTCTCCTTCTGTCCCTTCTTCCGTGGGAACCGATTCAATATCAACTGTATCCACAATACCCACAATTGCTGCATCGCAGGGTACCTGAACAGGCAAAAAAGGCCAGCTTCCCTCCCGGCTGTCCACGTAGAGAACAGTATTACCTATGCCTGAGCCTACGGTATCAGCGGCAACCACAGGCTTAAAATTGGGTTTTTTAGTTATCAAATCTATGGGCTGAACGATCAAAAGCTTCTTACCCTCTAAAGTATCAACTTTTCTCGTCGCAACTACATCGCCGATTACAACTGCAAGAAACATTACTTCCCCGTCTCCTCAAGCATCTTCTTGGAGATACTTGTTATCAACTCCCTGAGCTTTCCCTCATCTGCTGACGTGCTCTGACCTGCCTGCATTGAGCAAGCACCACATGCCTGACAGGCAGGTGATCTTGGTATGTAGCTGACCTCAGGCTTAACTTCCTGATACGTGCTGACCTCTTTCTCTGGCTCAGTGGATACTTCTCTTCTGGAAGGAAACTTCTCGCTGATTTTAAAAGTAACCTTACCACCAGGAGTAAGGAGATCACCAATATCAGAGCACTGCATGTAACCTACACCTGACTCATTGGACAGTCCAAGTGATTTTGGGTCAGTACCCATCTGAATGGTAAGCAAAACGGGCATCAGTGATGAAAGGGCAAAATAACACAGGTTCTCTCCAACTACGCACACATTCTCAGTAACTTCCCAGACATTACCTGCTTTAAGTCCCGCAAGGCATCTACCGGTAACCTCTACTATCTCTATGGTGAGCCTTTTCATAAAAACCTCTTCTGCCTAAAATTGCCTAAGAATGCTCGTTATTGCACTATCATAACATACAAATAAATGGCAAAAAACCATTTTATTTAATGAAGATTATATCATTTACTCATTTTATTAAAAGAAAAATAGCAAAACTTGAAATTAATATATAACCAAAATAGTTATATTAATAATATACATATGTGCTATTTAATAGCTGGTGGAAAACCCAACCTGCCTTGATTTAATCTCACTAAAAGAATGTGCCTCATAGATACTTCTTATTTTCTATACCAAAGATAATAGCGTTCTTTTACTTTGTGAATATCTTATCGATATAGTATTGACATACCATATGTTTATCGATATGATATTGTAAAACAAAATTGGAGATCAAAATGATAACAATAACTGTTTCCCCAAAATATCAAGTAGTAATTCCAAAAGAAATACGTCAAAATCTAAAACTGAGACCAGGCCAAAAATTGCAGGTAATTCAAGCAGGCGACAGAATCGAATTTATTCTTCTTAAAAATATCAAAGATGCACGCGGGTTTCTCAAAGGTATGGACACTGATATTAAAAGGGAAGGAGACAGACTATGAATTTAGTCGATTCGTCCGGTTGGTTGGAATATTTTACTGATGGGAAAAATGCAGAATTCTTTGCACCTGTAATTGAAAATACTGAAGAACTTATTACATCGACAATTAATCTTTATGAGGTATATAAGAAGATACTTATAGAAAAAGATGGGAACACTGCACTTCAAGCAGCAGCCTTAATGCAGCAACCAAGAGTAATTGAGATCACTTCTTCAATTGCAATTCAAGCTGCAAAAATAAGTTATGAATTAAAAATACCAATGGCTGATAGTTTAATATATGCGACTGCAATCATTTATGGTGCTACAGTATGGACCCAAGATGCTGATTTTAAAGATTTAGAAGGAGTGAAATATTTTAAAAACAACTAGTTTTTACTCAATCCTGACACCGGATAAGCTTTACTGCCGATATATAATCGTTATATCAGTAGTTAGCGAGCACCTCAGTACTTCTTGCTTCTATTTTGTCATTTGAGGAGAGGACCTCAACGATGATCTCAAAGTCAACTTCCTCGCCCATCTCTAAATATCTAACCGTCCCTTCAGCTTTTTCAACCGCCCGGCCTCGAGGGTAACTATTTCCTGGCTCCAGTCCAAGGACGTACTCCCTTACTCCAGGGTTTTTCCATTGAGTCAAATATGGGAGGTTGTCTTTCTTGAACTTCATATGCATACCCATCCCATTGCTCCTATCAAATTTTTCATTCGACAATATTATGTGAGAATAGCCCTGCCTATCTGCAGGAATATCATGTAGATATACCCTCTCTTTGTAGTCTGGCTGCGGTGCTTCGATAACATTATAGGAATCAAAATATTTCTTTGCCTCTTCATCACGTGGGACAACTTTACCATTGAACTCGATCAGTTTTGCGCCCTCATCCAGAAGCGGAAATCCAAAGTTAATATGATAGAGCATCATGACCGGGCTTCTGCGATTTCCAATGTTAGTTACCGTATCGTTTATCTTTATCCAGAGCCCATCCATAGACATGGTTATTCTTCTCTTAAGCTCAAGGCTGTCAAGAAAAACTCCTGCCTCCTTTGCCTTGCCTTCAACCCAGAAATAGTACTGATCGCCTTCCCAACTGCTTCCTGTAGAAATGTCATACCCAAGAGAATTTGAAATCCTGCCATGCAGACCCAGTTCTTCACCATCATCTACGCATGAAGCGCCCATATAACTTGCCCCGCATGTGCAGAGTAGCCCGCCAAAAAAGGTCCTCAGCCACTCTGTCCCCTGACTTTCATACATAAACGGTGACGTATCGCCTACAGTGGATCTCCAGACAAGCGAGGCACCCTTGTAATCAAAATATGAGATATCAAGGCTCCTATCCAGTAATACCAGAGCATATAGCCCAGCTGCATTTTTAATTTCAGCAACCCTTACTCCTCGACCAGGGCCATCCGTATATTCCATAAATTTAATGCCGCCAAGCTGTGAAATATCTCCCGTTTTTTCCATTAATTCTTTCTTGGAATATTTCTTACCAAAAATCTCCATCTCTGCTCCTTGCCAAAGGACTATAAATAATACCCTCCAATCTTATCTTTTTCCTATGTAAGTTGCAAACTCTTAGGGAATAAACGAGTATTAGGATAAAATATTCTCTGATATCTTCTTTACATATGAATTTGCTGTAAGATTATTCGTGAATATGACGATAATTCTGCCTTTCCCTGTGGCAGATGGAGCAATAATTGCTTCATAACCCAAAGCATGAGCAGAGCTGGCTATGCTGTTAGGTAGAACTACGCTAGCTACTCTTGTTGCAACTCCAGACACCAATTGATCTTCTTTAACACTCAGTAGTTCAAGGCTTCTCTCATCTGTCAGGTCAAGAACCTTGCTAAGGGATATGTCTATTTCAGTCACTTTGTATTTATGTTTCAATGGCATTTTGCTCTGGCGTTTTATTTCTGCTAGGCACACATCAGTGGACTCCCCGGTATATAGAGCTCCGAACACTCCCACTAAATGCCATCTTCCAGAATACTTTAAACTACCTTCAACGCTTAATGGATCATGCTCACTTTGAAGGACGCGGTAACATTTAGTAATAAGTGGAATGGGCAATATCTCGTTGAGCTTTTTCTTGAAATCAACAAGGTCATCTGCCATCAGCAAATATCAAAATGTTTAGCCTCACAACCCTTAACTAAAATTCCCCCACTCCATATTACCAAGTAAATCTATAATTCCCTGTATGCCCTTCTCTGGAGATTCCGCAGATATGATCTCTCTAATTGGTGTGCGACCTCCCAATGATTCATTAGGTGTATTCAACCACTCTTCTATATTTTTCTCATCAAACGTATTCAATAGCTTTTCGCTGAGTTCTTTTATCTTTAATATTACCCTGGTTGACTTCAGATTTGGGTGGATACTGTTCTTATTCTCCCAGCGGATGAGATTTCTTGTACTTACCCCTAACACTTTCGCAAACATCTCCTGAGAAAAGCCCAATTCGCCTCTTATCTCTTTTATATCTTTAGTGTTAATCAGATTAGCCTTCACCTAATTCATACTTCCTTCTAATATAAATAATATTTTTGATATCAAATATTATTATAATTATGTCATGACAAAAATCAATAGAGTACACGTGCTCTGTTCTAATCGTCAATCACTTATTGAGTTTTTATACTTTCACCCTAAAAAACATAGCAAGCAGTACCTTTAAAAGGTTATCCTATGCATTAAATTCATTCTTAGTAACAACTGTTGTATTCTGACTAATCAATAAAACTATTTTTTGTATAGTGGTTATTTCTTTTCTTCAGCTCTCTCGGAGTAAAAATCTTTATAAAATTCAGCCATATCCCTAAGCCGTGCATCAGTAAGATAATTCATTGTCCCTTCAGGATAGGTGCCATCTTCTCTTTTTTCCCCTGCCTCGATGCCAGCTAATACCTCCATGCCTTCATCAATTCTCGAAATAGAATATATATGAAACTTTCCCTGCTTGACAGCCTCGACAACCTCCTCATCAAGCATGAGGTTTTTTAGATTCTTCTCGGGAATCATCACGCCCTGCGTTCCTGTAAGGCCCTTTGCCTTACAGACCTTGAAGAAGCCCTCTATCTTCTGGTTCACACCACCTATCGGCTGGATCTCACCCTTCTGGTTAACCGAGCCCGTTACTGCTATATCCTGTCTTAACGGCAGGTTGCTTATGCTTGAAAGGACGGCATAAAGTTCTGCAGAAGAAGCACTATCGCCTTCAACACCTTCATAGGACTGCTCAAAGCAGATGCTTGCAGAAAGAGACAGCGGTTTATCCTGTGCATATTTCCAGCCCAGATAACCGCTTAAGATTAAGATACCCTTATCGTGAATACTTCCGCTCAACTGGGATTCTCGTTCGATATTTATTATCCCTCCACGACCAAGAAATGTCTTTGCCGTTATCCTGGACGGTTTGCCAAAACTGATGTCACCCAAACTATAAACGCTGAGTCCATTAATCTGACCTGCCACCTGTCCCTCTATATCTATCATTATCACACCGCGGATTATTAAATCTCTTATGTGTTCCTCAATAAGATTATGCCGGAATATCTTCTCATCAAGCGCCTTCTGCACATCCTCTGCTGTGATTAGTTCATCACCATTATTGCAAGCCCAGTAATCAGATTCCATTGCGATTTCCTTGATCTTTGCAAACCTCGATGTCAGCTTTTCCTGATCGCCGGCAAGTCGCACTCCATACTCAATTATTTTTGCAACTGCTTTCTTATCAAAATGCTTCAATCCGTGTTCCTCGCAGCAGTGACTTATAAATGAACCGTAAGCTTCCAGATTTTCTTCGCTGCGGTTGATTTCAAAATCAAAGTCTGCTTTCACACGGAAAATCTCCCAGAAATCTTCATCATACGCAGAAAGCATATGATAAAAAATATTATCACCGATCAAAACAACCTTGACATCGACAGGCATAGGCTGTGGTTTAAGCCCCTGTGGAGCAATGAGACCAAACTGCTCAAAAGGGTCCTCTATGCCGAGCTCTCCATTCTTAATGGTCCTCTTGAGTGTCTCCCATACTCCTATATTTGTAAATACATCACGTACATTCAGTAGAAGATAGCCACTGTTTGCAAGGTGAAATGATCCTGCTTTCAACATAGTATGATCGCTTAAATACCCTCCCAGGAAAAAGCGTCTCTCGATCTTTCCAAACAGATTACCGTAAGTAGGATTGCTTTCAATTATCACTGGTGGGCCAACTGTCGTGCTATTATCAACAAAGACATTTATTCGGAAAGGAAGATATGGATCCCTTCCTGCCAACATCTGGGAAGGCTGAAATGTAAATGGCGGTGCGACGGTTTCCTCAGCTGTTTTAAACAGCTCGAGATTATTTAAAGTATAGCTTTTCAAATCCCTGATAAATTGGTCCAATGACTTAATGCCTCCATATTTCTTCAGCATATCGTCAAAAAGATTGGACACTGTGAATTCACCGATGTCGTAGTCCGTTTTTTGTAATTTTGACGTAACATCTTTTTCCAGATCTCTGATCTTCCCAAAGCTCTCATCTACGAGCTTCATCAGTTCATCGCGCTTCCCATCGATAAGTTTTTTCGTCTCGGGAGTCAGGGATAGATATTCCTCTCTTGACATCGGCTTTCCATCAGCCATAGGTACAAGGACAGGTCCGACTGTAGTTATCTGCAGCATGAAACCACTCTGGCGCGCCCTTTCCTCGAGCTCCCTCACGATCTCACCCTGATATCTCTGTCCCTCTTCCAAAAGTCCCTTCCTTTTGTCCTGATATTCTTCGCTGGAGAAAGCCTTCAGGAGGTCCTCTTTTATTTTCTTTAGAAGATTTTCAACATCAGTTGCGAAATCCTTTCCACTTCCTTTTGGCAAGCTAACTATCTGTGCCCTGTCGGGATCCTGGAAATTGTATATGTAGCACTGATCATCTGGTTTAAATTCTCCTTCTTTCTTTTCGCGTTCCTTGATCACCTTCTGAATATATGATTTGACCGCAGATACTTTACCCGTTCCGGTCAGACCAGCAACATACATGTTGTAACCGTGCTGTTTCATTGAAAGCCCGAACTCAATTGCCTTAATTGCTCTATCCTGACCGATAAACTCCCTCAGGGGTAACAGATCCTTTGTGCTATCGAACTTCAGTCTGGCAGGATCACATCTCCACCTTAACTTATCAGCTTCTACTTCATACTTTCCTATATCCATTGTTCATCTCCCAAGATACGTTCCTAAAAATTAAATAAGGGTGAGCTTACGCCTAACTAACACCAGGATAAAACAGGTTAAGCTCACTGACTCTTTCGAAGTCATTATCATTCGAAGCCAAATTCCCATCACAAAATGAAAATGAATAGTGCGCAATCAATGAATCGAGCATGAGAAGACCATATTTATCCCTAAACCTCTGACTTGATCTAACATCATCATATGATAGTGGAATTATATGCTCAACGACTTTTTCGATCTCGCCTGATTTACTATAATAATCACTGAGGTTTTTCACAGCATCGGGATTACTTCTTAATTTCTTTACCATGTCGCCAGAAGATATTGCGTTTTTTTGCACGGCTTCAACCTGCATTAGTTTATGCATTACCTCCAAAATTACATTGAGAGAGGTATATGCGATCAGCTCTCCCTTACTGCACCTCAGCAAAAAATTGGTGCTCGAATCAGAACTGCCAATGAAATGATAAATGAAAATATTTGAATCAATGAATACCCTACTACCAGCTCTCAAGTCATCTAGATTCAAAGATGTCTTCCCTTGCAGATTCCATTACTTCTTTAAAAGATTTGTCATCGACTTTAAAGAAACCTTTGCTGCTCAAAACAGCTTGTGCGTTTTCGGGAGAAAATTTCATCTTCCTTTTTATATACTCGGTTATCGCCTCTTCAATAAACTCGTTGAATTTTTTGTTTTCCCTTACGGCAAATACCTTGGCACTTATGTAAATATCCTCATCTATTGATGTTCCAATCTTTCTTTTCATGAACCTCACCATTAAGTGCATTATGCCTTGAATTATATAGATATCAAGAAAAAATTGCAATATTCTTGATTAATATGCAAATACTAATCGCTAACCCTTAAAACTGCTAAAAATAAGCTTAATGGATTAAAAAAATAGGTATAAAGCTATACTTATTTTAGTATAAGGAGACCATCCTGAAATGAATTCCGATGATTGAAAACCCAATGGTATATGGGAAAAGCCCCGGGTGTCTGAAAATGCTCCAGAAAAATAACTTCCAGTAATATATACGCCCTCTTTTTCTGATGCCCAATCTCCATATCGATGTAAATAATGCCTTAATGTGATAAAGGCGAAGTCGGGATAAGTTTCCTTTTGCAGGTTTATATTCCCTTAAAAATGTCCTTATCCTTTCATAATAAAACTTAGGTGAATAGATCGTATCCAGAATCCGTTTATGTCCATTTAGCAGATCCTGATGATCCATCTTGGGGATAAAATTAAGAGCGGAAGCTATGGTATTATTAGCACTGCTCTCCTTGACAAGCCTATTTGTTTTCAAAAGACGCTCATGGAGTCTTGTTTTTGGAAGTGCAGTCAGGAGGCCGACCATTGCTGTTACAATCCCACTTTTTTGAATGAAATCAATCTGGCGCTGGAAAATCGATGGCTTATCGCTGTCAAAACCAACAATAAAACCTGCCTGAACTTCCATTCCTGCATTTTGGATCTTCTTGACCGATTCCATAAGATTTCTATTTTTATTTTGAGATTTGTTGGCTTCCTCAAGACTATCATTGTCAGGAGACTCAATTCCTATGAAAACCGAGTTAATGCCGGCCTTAACCATTAACCTCATCAGTTCCTCATCATCGGCTAAATTTATTGAAGCTTGCGTGTTAAAAGTGAAAGGACGGCCTCTCTTCTTTTGCCAATCAATAATAACAGGTAGCAATTCGTTCTTAACGTTCCTTTTATTGCCAATAAAGTTGTCATCTACGAAAAAGACACCTGCACGCCAACCGTGATTGTAAAGTGCATCAAGTTCGCTGATTATTTGTTCCTTGGTTTTGAACCTGGGAGTATGTCCGTTAAGCCTCACTACATCGCAGAATTCACAATCAAAAGGACAACCCCTGGAATATTGGATTGACATGGAGTTATATCTTGAAAGATTGATCAAGCTCCACTGGGGAATAACAGATTTTGTTATATCGGGAAACTTTTGTGTAAAATAAATTCTTTCTAGAGAACCTTTTTCAAGATCATCTAAGAATGTTTTTATAGTTTCTTCAACCTCACCGAGCACAAGGTGATCAACTTCAGGAAAGTCTTCATAACCTGTTGTAAAAAGTGGTCCTCCGGCAACAATGGGTTTTCCAAGTCTCTTTACTCTATTAATCACTCTTTTAGATGATTCTTTCTGGACAAGCATGGCGCTTATAAAAACATAATCTGCCCATTTTATATCTTCATCTTTTAATATCTCACAGTTCATATCGATCAACTTTTTGTTCCAATTTTCAGGAAGCATGGCAGAGAGAGTTAAAAGTCCTAATGGAGGATAAGCAGCTTTCTTACCAATTATTTTCAGGGCATTACTAAAGCTCCAGAAAGTCTCCGTGCAGTTTGGATAAACAAGTAAAATATTTTTATTTAAACAACTCCTATTCATTTATACTTAACCCCATTCCAGCTCAATTTAAGTATTACCAAAAAACAAATTTGAAAAATTTTGACAGATAATAGGATGAAAGTAAAGCAGAGTTGCAAATTTGTTAATATGTGTATAAAATAAAAAATTATGTGTATTATTAAAATTAAAAGGTGAGGTTAAATTATGCGAACAAACATCGTAATCGATGATGATCTTGTAAAGGATGGTTTAATCATTACAGGACTTAAAACTAAAAAAGAGCTAGTAAACTATGCACTAAAAGAACTGATTAGAAGAAAAAAGATGTATGAAATACTTAATTTAAAAGGAAAAATTGACTGGAACGCTAACTTAGAGGAAATGCGTGAGAATAGGAAATGGTAATTGTTGACACATCGGTTTGGATAGACTTCCTCAAAGGTATTGAAAATAAGAAAACTCAAAAGCTAAGCTCTTTAGAAGACCAAAAAATAGATATCTACACAACTGGCTTGATAATAAGCGAAATTTTAAGCGGTATTAAGAGCAATGTGATATTTAAGGAATTAGAAAGCAAATTGTTGAACCTTCAAATAGTAAATCCAATATATCCATCAACATATATAAATGCAGCAACAATTTATAGAGATGGAAGGAAACAGGGAATAACCATAAGAAAAATGATAGATTGCTTAATAGCTCAACTTGCTATTGAAAATAGCTTATTTCTGCTTCACAAAGATGAAGACTTTGATAAAATAGCTACTTTCACAAATTTAAAAATATATTGACAAAAAACCTATTTTCATTATAATGGATGTCATTACATATATGTGTATATAAGGAAATAGATGAAAAAATTGAACATATACTTTGATGATAATCAATATGAGAACTTAAGAGAAAAAGCCTATAAGAATAAAACCACAATGTCGGAAATCATTAGGGAGGCAGTTGACGAATATCTAAAAGCGAAAGATAAGAAAAATATAAGAAGAATTGAAGACGATCCAATTTTTGAGATAATTGGAATGTTTGATTCTGGCATAGGTGACCTCGGCATAAACCATGACAAATATCTCTATGATGAACCCAAGAAATAAAATATTTGTTGACACAAGTGCCCTTCTACCGCTTAGCGATAAAAGTGATGGGGATCACATAAAAATGTCCAATATTTTTAAGGAAATCACGAAGAATAGCGTAGAGCTAATTATTACAGATCATGTTTTTTCTGAAATTCTTACCTTAATTAAAAGAAAAATGAATAGCTACCATGCAATAAAAATGGGTGACCTGATAAGGCAATCCGAGATAATAGAAGTCTATTCGCCAAGTAACACTGACAAAGAGCTTGCATGGGATATATTTAAAAAATATTCAGACCAGGATTTCAGCTATACAGATTGCATCAGTTTTGCTGTAATGAAAAATCTAAAAATCAAAGAGGTCCTTACCCTTGACAAAGATTTTTCAATTTTTGGATTTGAATTGTTGAGTTAAAAATTGTCAAAATAAGATCAACCCGCTGGTATTCCTTATATGCTCCAAATCTAAATCTAATAATTCTCTAATAGTCTGATTTCTATTTTCTTGTTGTTGTAATTTGTATAATTCAAAAATAATGAGCTGTCGTCTGTTATTAGGTTCCCATTAAAATGTTCTGCAGTTGCAATAAATATACAATCATAAACACTTTCATTTATATCTATTGCTATTTTAGTTGCATTTTTTAAGATATCTTTATTAATATAAAAAATAATCCCAAGATTGAATAATTTATCTAGTATATCCAAATGAACATTCTGATATTTCTTAATTTTATTTCTTAAAATATTTGCCAGCTCAAATGCAGACAGCTCTGGTATTATTATTTTTACCTCATCATTTAAATACTGGTTTAAAATAAATTCTGCTTTTTTTGTATTTTTCTCATCATCCTTAAAAAACCACTTCACAACAACGGAAGTGTCCAGGACCATTCTGCTCTTTTTGTTAAAAGAACTTATTAAACCTTCAGAAATTATGAAAATATCTTCATTTATCTGTGCTTCTATATCACTATATTCAGCCATTTTTTGACAAACTCGCCCATCTGCTATCCCTTAATTTTTTAATTTCTTTGGTGGAGTCCCAACCCTTCAGATCCTCTCCTATTTTTTCTCTAATCTTAATAATACCTTCAATAGCTTTTTTCTTTTTTTCCTCCAGAATTCTGCTTTGTAACTCAGAAAAATAACTCTCAAGAGCTTCTGTGATAAGCCCTGATCTTGTCAGGTTTACAAGTTCTTTATATCTGTCAACTTTTTTTAAAGTATCTTCAGAAATGGATATATTTATTCTTGCCATTTTTTTATAAGGACTCCTTTTTTGTTTTATTTTAAATGAAATATTAAAAACACATAAATTTTGAACACAATATTTGTGTAATAATATACACAAATATTTGCAATGTAAAGAGGTTTACATCAATTATTTCTTCTGCTGCCCGTACCAGGTATGGTAGCGAGTCCACCACTTTTCAACTTCTTCTGGTGGGATCACTTCGGGCTTTCCCTTTATAAGTGCGAGGTGATAGGTCTTTGCAACATCTTCAACTATGGCTGCGGCTTTAAGAGCACCAAAGGGAGTCTTATCAAAAGCAAAAACACCATGATTCTTAACGAGCACAGCAGGAGCACGATTTCTTACCTTTATTATCGACTTGCCAATATTATAGCCTTCATTTGAAGCATACTCTGTGCATGCGATCTCATCACCAAACTCATCAGCAATGGCCGTAAGGCATACCGGTATGGACATCCCACATGCAGCAAAACTGGTGGCATAATTTGAGTGCGTATGCACTATCCCGTTCACATCGGTCATATTTTTGTAGAGAAAAATATGAATTGGCAGATCAACCGATGGGTTCAGCCTTCCCTCAATAATGTTACCTTCCATATCGGTAACAACTAGATCCTCCATTCTCATATTCTCATAATCTATACCGCTTGGCTTTATGACAATAAGGTTTTCCTTCGGATCCCTGCCGCTCGCATTTCCATACGACATGGTAACAAGATGATATTTGTTCAATCCAATGTTGGCTTTATATACTTCTCTTTTAAGTTCTTCTAACATATATCTCCCTTTTAAATATTACCATCTTATAATAAAAGTTATAAAAGCTCCCCTTTTAGAAACCCCGTAAGGCGACCCTTCAAACATGCCCGATAGGACAAACTATCCTCATTTTATCATT
This sequence comes from Actinomycetota bacterium, assembly GCA_023488455.1. The sequence goes on from JAMDDV010000027.1 coordinate 63,029, forward strand.
TCCAGCTTTATTCTCTTCAACTGCTTCATCACCGAATCTGGATCTCTACCAAAATAATCGTGGAGTATCTTATACAGTTCAAACAGCTTCCTGTACACAGCGTTTGCTTCCATGTCAGGTTTATATACCTTCTCTTTAATTTTAGCCATTGCTTTTGCAGCATCCACTATGGAATCGTAACCACCATTAGCCTTTCCGGCAGCAACTGCACCGAACATCGCAGACCCAAGAGCAGGAGCCTGCGGGGATGCCGCAAGCTTGATTTCTCTCCCGGTGACATCAGAATATATCTGCATCAAAAGCGTGTTCTTCTCCGGAAGCCCTCCGCAGGCGTAGAGCTCCTTAACCTGCACCCCTTTTTCTTCAAATGACCCTATTATCATATTGGTGCCAAACGCTGTAGCTTCTATCAATGCCCGATAGATTTCATGGGGTTTTGAATTCAGAGTAAGACCGACTATTAATCCAGTCAGATCCACGTCCACCAGTATCGACCGATTGCCGTTTAACCAGTCCAGTGCAAGAAGACCAGACTCGCCGGGTTCAAGCTTTGCAGCTTCACGCTCAAGCATAGTATGAATATCGATCTTCTCCTGGCGTGCTTTAATTTGATATTCCTCGGGGACAGCGTTCTCTACAAACCATGCAAATATATCACCAACTCCGCTCTGACCTGCCTCAAACCCAAAGTAGTCTGAGAGAATGCCGTCTCCGACCACTCCACACATTCCCTCAACCATCATCTTCTCCCTACCCAGGATCATATGGCAGATGGAAGTTCCCATTATCATGACCATCTTGCCTTCCTCGGTTACAGTTGTTGCAGGGACAGAGACATGAGCATCCACATTCCCAATGGAAACGGCAGTGTTTATAGTAAGGCCGGTCATATCAGCAAATTCTTTTGTTAGGTTACCTGCCCTATTGCCAAGAGGCACAATGTCCAGTGATAGCTTTTTCTGAACAACATCCTCAAGCTTAGGGTCAAGTGCTTTGAAGAAATCTCTTGAAGGATAACCCTCATCCTTATCCCAGATCGCCTTATAACCTGCAGTGCATGAATTTCTTGATAGGCACCCCGTCATCCTGAACACTATCCAGTCGGCAGCTTCGATGAACTTATCTGCAGCATCGTAGATCTCGGGTGCCTCATCCAGGATTTGCATTATCTTGGGTATGAGCCATTCGCTTGATATCTTTCCACCATATCTCTGCAGGAATTTCTCACCTCGCTTCCTGGCTATCTCATTTAACCTATCAGCTTCCGGCTGCGCAGCATGATGCTTCCAGAGCTTAACCCACGCATGAGGATTGTCCTTGAACTCAGGCTTCAGGCAGAGCGGAGTCCCCTCACCGTCCATCGGCATCATGGTACATGCAGTGAAGTCAGTACCCAGCCCAATAATATCAATAGGGTTAATCCCTGACTCCTTTATCACTGACCTTATGGTCTCCTCGGCTGCGGTGACATAATCTGCGGGGTTTTGAAGCGCAAAATCAGGAGGAAGTTTGATGTTTGTCCCTGGAAGATATTCATCTATAACACCATCGGGATACTTAAATACTGACGACGCAATCTCGTTTCCGCTGTATACATCTACCAGAACTGCCCTTGCACTCTCAGTTCCGTAATCAATGCCAATGGAATATTTAGAAGACATGACGATCCCTTTCCTTAGAGAACCCGGTTTTCAATCTATCATCTTTTAAACAGCTCTTTAAAGCCCTTATACAACGACCGGTTCAATACCGGTGAATCTGCAAAATTCGACGAGCGAATCAACATAGTCACCATGGATCATGCTTGCATGGTGAATGAACCCCTCATATACAAGCGTATCATAGAACTCTTTTAGATCATCGACTTCTACCCATGACCATGATCCTCTTAACTTTCTGGGATCTGCAACGATGTGACCTCTTGTGATGAGAAACTTAAATTCACCATCATATTCAACCAGCCTGTTTAACGTCACAACTCCCTCTTTAAGCTGAAATTCTGCAGTTCCATAAGAGTTGTCAAGTGCTAATATGCTATGCTTTCTAACATCCACGCTATCCCCTTTCGCAAGCAGACATTGCGGGGCGTTTCCACAATGCCAGGCAAAGAATTTATTGCTGTCGTCCTGGTGCTGTATCGTCCAGTCGATAAAGTGTGGGGGTGTATTCCTGAATGAGACAAGATACTGTACAAGCATGGTCAGGGCACCGTGCAGGTCAACCTCACACGCCGTTGGATAGCCCTGTTCGGTAAGCCTACCCATCGTAAGGCAAGAGGAAATCCCGTAAATATTCTGCATGGCGGTCCAGCACTGAACCCCAAGGCACGAAATCTCCTCCTTATTTATGAAATCAAGAAGCACAACCTCAAGCTTTGCCATCTTCTCAAGCGACTGCGAAGGCACACCTTCACACTTGGCCCTACCTGTGATCTCGGAAAGTATCTTCTTTACCCTCTGGTCACTGGAGCTCAACCCGTTAGCTTCTTCAAATATCTCTGCAAGCGTAACCGGAACCACCCTCTGGCGAAAGGTATCGATCATGGTCACTTCATTTATGGCACATGTCTCAAATGGCATCGGCCTTGGTCCAACCTGACCGATCCTGGCACCGAAAAAGCCGTCAACTGCTAGGCATGTCCTTCCAAAATCCTCAACCTTCTTCTTAAACTCTTCTTCCTCTGGAAACACAATGCCCGCAAACTGGAAAGCTATCTTTCGCCTGTAAAGCCCCGAAGATGCAGATAGAGTGCCGCAGAAAGAATCCGAAAGCCTGTTACCATCAACAGTAAATGGCCCCTCTTTGGTGCCAAACAAAAGGATGGGCAGATCGCTGAACGCTTCTGCCACAGATAACAATGGTAGCTCCTCACCAAAAGTCATTGTGCCAATTATCAAGCCTCTTATACTTTCTTTTGCGAAAAACTCAATTACACCCTTTGCATCCTTTTCGTCAGTAACAAGCCCATGTACAGAAACCTTTTCATCAGGTGTGACTATCTCCGCTTCCTCGAACTTCTCAAACACATCAACGCAACGTTTGCGCATCTGTTTAGCCCAATCCAGGCTAAATGGCGCTCTGTGGGATGGCAGGAAACCAAGCTTAACCTTCTTCATTTCGAATCTCCTTCTTTAAAGAAAATCTTTTTTTACCACAAATTCTTTCCCGATATCCACTCTGTTGAACTCAAACACCCTATCAAAAACCATTACCGACGCCCCAATTACACTGACCATTTCTCCAAGCTGGGTGAATTTGATCTCAAAATCCTGCTTAACCTTCGGAAATGTCAACTTTCGCACAGTTTCTTCTACGGTCCTTAAATACTTTTCGCCAAATGGTACTACCTTACCGTGTATTATTACTAGTTCAGGGTCAACGACCTTAATCGCGTTCGCCACGCCGACACCGATCCAGGCAGCATTTTTCAACACCTCATCAGCAACTTTTGCTTCATTCAGGTTAAATGCCTCGTAAATATCTTCAATCTCAATTAGTATCCCATCTTTAATTTTCCTGTAAAGGATTGAGTTTTCATCACTCTTGACCCTTGATATCACGTCTCCGATCAGCTTCTTCGTAGATGCTACCGTTTCTAGACAACCAAAGTTACCACAATGACATTCAATACCATCTTCAACTACGCTTACATGCCCTATCTCGCCGCCTCGATAGTAGCTTCCACTTAGAATTTTTCCATCGATGAATATTCCAGATCCCACACCAACACCAGTATGAAGACATACGAAATTATTCACATTTATAGCTAAACCTTTATATTTCTCCGCAATAGCTTGCACCCTGCATTCGTTATCTATAAATGTTGTGATGCCAAACTCCTTCTCCATCACCTGCACCAGGGGGATATTTGACCATCCAGATAAATTTGGCGAAAAAACTACAATACCATTTTGGGAATCAGTAAGCCCAGTGGTTGCTATTCCAATCCCGATGATCTTATTCGTTGATATTCCTGATTTTTTTATGACCCCTGAAACAATCTTCTTCAGCTTACTGATGACCGCATCCGGACCCAGCCATTCTTCAGTTGGAACCTTTAAATGCTCGAGTATATTTGCATCCAGATCCGTAATTGCTGCCCTTGTCGTCCTGACCCCAATCTTCGCTCCAATTATGTAATTGGCTCTATCATTAAACTGAAGTAATCTGGGCTTCTTGCCGCCCAGCTGTGTTGATTTCCCAAACCCTATCTCATTAACCAGGCCCTCCGATATTAGCTCGTCAATATAGGCAGTGACAGTGGGCCGACTTATCTTAAGCCTGGCAGCAATATCAATTCGGGAGATGGAGGGGCTATTTTTTATTATCCTAAGGATATTCTTCTTGTTTATCTCCCTGGTTGAAATTTTTTTGCTACCCCTAAAGAAACTATCCAATCTATTGTCTCCCCTATTTCTTAGCAGTTTTACAGGTGTATGAAACGTTTCTAAAACTGTCCATTCAGTTTAGTTACGTAAAATACTTAACATTTTACACTTAATTAAAATTTTCCACAAAGAAAATACGATTTTGGTGCTTGAATCTCTGATCGAGCTTATTTAGGGGAAACCTGCAGTTTTACGTCAAAACTTGTATAATTTAGCTGCATTTTTATAAAGAATGCCATCAATTTCATTCTGAGCAAAGACAGGCCAGCCACATTTTTCAGCTATACGATTAATACCATTTCTAACTAAGTCAATCCATTTTTTCATATCTTCACCCGGATTCTTAGAGAAAACACCTTGTCCGGCAACCCAGTAATCTGAAGCGTACATAATCCTATCAATAACACCAAACTCCTTGGCTTTTACTAGATTCCAGGTTAAGTTCATCGGTCTATTGTAAGTCATTGCAAGATCAGAGTAGATATTAGGGTTGGAAGCCATCATAAAAAATAATTCTTCATACCAGGGATAGTTTATGTGTTCAACTATAACTTTCATCTCTGGAAAATCAACAAGAACGTTGTTTAGAGAATTAGGGCTTACGTATTTGAGTGGGGCTAATGCTACAGGACCAAGCTGAGCGCAGTGATGAAATTGAACTAATACCCCCAACTCAACGGCTTTTTCATAAAAGGGGTAAACCTCTGGATCGTCTGAATAGTACTGACCATAGGGAGGTGTTAGTAATACACCTTTGAATCCATATTCTTTAACTGCTCTCACAAAATAATCCAGTGCTGGTTTATTAAAACGCCCATACTTATCAACTGGTTCAACGCTTGCCAGGGCTGTAAAAAATTCTGGATTTTTTTTGTAGCTATCTAATACATAGTCTTCTCCACACGAAGAGTCCCAAATGCGACTCATATCCTGTCCCATTATCACTGCCTTTTCAACTCCTGCCTCCTTCAACCAAGCAATCAAGGAGTCCAAGGGCGTATCTTCGGGAAACGGGTGCCCTAACTCTTCAAAATTGGTTCTATTAAAATTACTCTGTTTTAACACATGCAGATGAGAATCGATAACCATACATTTCTCCTATTAAACATGTAGAATTGCTGCTCGCTCTGTCCACCTTGTTACATATGATTCGATCTTCCTTATAGTAAGATCTAAAGCTATAGCCAAAATGCTATAAATAATTACTATGATGATAATTCCACCAGTATTCAGATATATCTGCTGAATTATCATATTGTATCCTAACCCAACCTGTGCTCCCATGAATTCTGCGGCAACATCTAAACCCCACGACGCAGCTGCAGCTACTCTTATTGCTCCTATCAAATGTGGAAAAATGCATGGAAGAATTACTGTTCTATAAACCCTCATCCTTGAAGCTCCAAGATTAAAGGCAGCCCTGATATACACAATTGGAATGTTTCTAATGGCCTCATATGTTGTGACGCCTAACACAACAGAAACCCCCAGTGCAATAAATGCTATCTGGGTGCCTACCTTGGGACCAAACCATAGTAAAAACAAAGGTATCAGGGCAAATATGGGGACCGGCCTGATGAAATCAAAAATTGGTCCAGTTGTTTCCATAAATGTCTTACTATAAGCCATCAATAATCCTAAAAATACACCCCAAAGAGTACCTAGGCCAAAACCAGCAAGGGTCATGGAAAGGCTTCTTAACGTTGCTAGGGGTAGAGTGTTTCTCATTCTTAATAACGAATCCCAAAGATTAAGGGGCCCCGGTATAAATACAGGATCTACCAGTTTCATTGACGTAATTACCAACCAGACTGATAGAATAACCAGTGCTGCAGCCAAACTCTTGGGAAACTTAATCTTTTTCTCCTCTTTGAGGATAGCATCAATTTTCATTTCATCTATCTCCAGTTCTAAATTCTTCCATAATATTGCTTCGCATCTTCTGAAAATTTGAGTCTGCCTTCAATTCAACCTTTCTAGGCCTCTTAAATGGTACTTCATACATCATTAATGGAGCGTCGGGGTCAGTTTTCATAAGCGCAATCCTGTCACCCAAAAATAAAGCCTCCTCGAGATCATGAGTTACAAACAACAATGTCTTCCTGTGTTTCTCCCATATCTCTGTCAGCTTTACCTGCAAACTCTCTTTTGTAAAAGCATCAAGAGCGCCAAACGGTTCATCCATTAGAATAATATCGGGGTCATTTGCAAGGACCCTGGCAATATCAACTCTTTTCCTCATTCCATATGAAAGTTCTCGTGGAAATGAGTTTATATAATCAGCCAGGCCCACTAATTTCAGATGTTCTATTACCTTCTCTCTTCTGATCTTCTCAGGGACATTGCGAGATCTCAGTCCGTATTCAACATTTGCATAGACAGTCATCCAGGGAAAAACTGCATCCTCTTGAAAAACAACTGCTCTTTTAAATGAAACATCTTTAATTTCTGCATCTTTATTCATCACCGTCCCATAAGATGGTTTTATAAAACCAGCGACAATTCTTAACAGAGTTGACTTTCCGCAACCAGAAGGACCTACCAGGCATACAAATTCATTACGATAAATGCGCAGATCAATATTGTTGAAAACCACATGCTTATTTCGCCCCAAACCATATGCGAACCCTAAGTTCTTAATCGTTATTTCAACTTCTTTATCTTCATCTTTAGCTATACCAGAAACCAATTTCCCTCCTTAAATAAGCAAATCCAACTAATTATTAACCGCAAAAACTAAATTCTGATTAAGAAAATATGGGTGAAGTATTGCCTGTATATCGCTTAGGGGTAGAACCGTATTATCTATATCAATCCCCAAGACATTTTTTAGAAAGCTCCTTCTCTTCTCAACTCTCTTCATAAAATCGGGAAACTTTACTATCAGCTCTTTTTGAAGCACATCATCAGCCAGTATAATGCCATCCTCCAGGGTGAGAACCAGGTCAAAATCTTTATGATGCGAGATAATATCGCATTGTATAGCCATCCCAGAATGGAGCAGGTCTTTTGAGTCCCTGTAAAAAGGTGAATTTGTCCACTCATCCCAATGAATTAAATGACCCGGGTTTAAGCCGACCCCAAATGCAGGATTATCAATAAATTCTTCAATTGCTCTAAATACATCTCCACCAGTGCACCCAACCCGCACATTTTCATACCATTCTACTATGGCTCTAAAATATGGAATAAAAAAATTATCAAGTACATTTGCATTTCTTTGATGCTCAGAATAATCCTTAGTGCTGCTCACAGCTAAGCCACTTCTTGCAACCAGGGCTCCCCATAATCCAAACCCAATGTAAATGGGATCACTTTTCTTCAATACTGAAGAATATATAGGTCCCGCGAGATTGCCAATAGCTTTATCTCCAAATCCAAAAATGATCGGCACTGAAAAAGGGATGGCAGAAGAAAAATCAAAAAAGTTGGCTGCTTCTACTTCATTAATACCGATCTTTAGGTTTTTCATTATCTTCTTAACATTAAAACACAAAAATCTTTCAGCACTTTCCATAAAGACTATCTCTTTGGGGGATAGATTATTTCTTAGCCCATTTTGACAATCTGTCATAATATCGGTTGTATTTTTTAAATTAGCTATCCCAACTATATCAATTAATGTATCGATAATATATTGTGGTGAATCAAAAATGCGATCCGAATTAGAAAAATTTGGGTAATACTTGTTTCCAATAACTCCGACTGTATCGCTTTTTTTAATTCCCAATTCAAGAAATATATCTTTCAAATTAACTGACTCATCATATGGTTGACCCTGCAGACTAAAGGGTTGAAACAGCACCCTCGACAATTTTTTATACGGAGAAGATCTACTGGAAATAAAGAATTCATTGCCTAATAGAAAAACGGGCTCGTTATCCATTCCAATTATTAACAGCGCCTGTTCAAATTTTAAATCAACCCCTGTAAAAAAATGGATATTAACGAATTGCCCCATATCCCCATAAATAACCACATAATCAAGTTGCTTTGCCAACATAAGATCCTTCAGTCTTCTATATCTCTCCTCATAATCCTCATGACTAAAAACAGGCAGCGAATTTGGTTTTTCAACTTCTGGTATTTCCGCCTCTTTTACGATTATATTCCTTTTCAATTTTACTCTTCCTTTGCAATGATTATTTGCTGATTAAAAAATCTTTTTAACTTAAATAATTTATTTACCATTAATACGTTATTAAAATTAAGCTTTAACAAAATATAAGGGGAATAGAGATCTATTCCCCTATTTTCTCCATTAATACTACTCAATAACTAGAACGGCTTGTTGATATAATCCATCAAGTCTTGCCGCCCTATAAGTTCATTAAACAGATCATCTTGTGGCATGAACTCTTCTGCTGGAACTACTTTATCAATTACTCCTGAATCCGCTGCTACTTTGATATTATAATCCGCTGCAATTTTCCAATAATACGGACTATCGGGATTAAAGTAGTTTTCTTTTGCCCACTCAATTGTTATGAATTGGTCATAAACTGTTTCAAGCTCTATGTAGTCCTCATCAGTACCTTCAGTCCCCGTTACTCTTCTTAAGTTTTCATTCAATATAGGCACTATCTTGTCCGGTTGCTCGTTAAAAAGTCTTATGGAACGGAACTGTGCAGCTAAATACCTAAGGACCGCCTCGCGATTATCTGCAAGATACTTGTCAGTTGTTGCTATATTGCCATACCACAATCCCATTGGACCAAGTATCTCCTGACCGCCAAGATTAACATACTTATCGGGCTGCTTTAGTAATTCGATTTCCTGAGGCAGGCTGCCCGTATACACATCACCGTCTCCACCAATGAACGCTGTTGCTGCCAATTGGTCATCTGCGTAAGTCTTGGCAACATAATCCTTATCTGTTAGTCCGACCTGTGCTACAGCATCACTTATAAGAGCAAAACGGAAAGGTATGCCTAAAAACGTTTTGCCCTTAAACTCGTTCAACCTGAACTCTTTTGCTTTTTCTAAACCCATCTCCTGAACTAACTCATCCCACGGTTTCCACTCACCTTTTCGACCTATAAAAATGAACCCCTTGAAAAGATCGAGCGGCGCTATAGTTTTTACCTGTGGTGCTGTCTTAATAAACGGCACTAACTCTGGAATATCATGCGTAACGATGTCAACTTCACCGCGTATTAAAGCTTTTGTTGCGGGCGATGTACTCGTATATTCTTTTACCGTGAAGTCTAATCCTATATCCCTATCAAATCCAAGATCTTTTGTGGCGTGTGGCAACTGAAACATTGAATATGGTGCTGTTCCAACATTAACAGGAGTTAACTCCTTTTCAACTTCAACTGTTTTTTCCACCACCACCGTCTCGGGTGCAGCCGTTGTAGCAGCTACTTCAGCCTTTGGCTGACAGGAAATCAAAACCAGCGGTAACACCAAAAACATGATTACCAAAAAATATGTTACTTTTCTCATATTACCTCTCCTTCTTATATCAAACCCCTTACGCTTTAACTCCAATACTCACACTCTATCAACCACCTACTTTCTTGAGATAATATCTACTTACCACCTCCTAATCATTATTATTTTCATAAAAGCCCCTTTTGCTTATAGTAATTTCTGGCCTCTTGCAAAATTTTCTCAATTTCACTGTCTTGCTCTTCTGTCAGAGGTAACGAAACTGTATGAGAAGATAAGATTTCATCAAGCCTTTCTTTTGCGTAATCTATAGCGCTTTTCTTGCCCGTCTCCATCCATTCAGGATATGTCAATGTATCAGCACACTTCGGTATATATTGTTCATTCTTCCACCATTTTCTCGTATGCTCAGAATCTAAATAATATCCAGGTATGGGGCCAACCTCATTTATCAAATCTATAGCCAGTGTTTCATCGTTCACCTCAACGCTTTCCAAAAAGCGCCCGATCATTCCTGCAACATCATCATCAAGTACCGCCTGAACTGGATGCGCAGCAATTTCACCATATATGCCGTTATACAGCTGAATCATGTTTGCACCTGAAATTGCAGCAATAAACGCGCCAACAGCCTTTTCGTAGCCATCTTGAAAATCAATAATTTTTGAATTTGTGAGACCCATGATGTCGTCACTTGCAGGAATACCGTATTTTCTCCACATCTGATTAAAAACAACTTGATGCAGGCTGCTGCCAATCGATCCGAACGCAGGAGCTCCATTCCTCATATTCAAAGGAAAGATAAAATGGGCAACTACAATCCTCGTACCAGGAGATAGCAATTGAGCCAGAACAATAGGTCCAATTAATTCCGCATTAGTAGTAACAGTAGATCCCGCAATGGTAGCGGGTCCTGTTCCGCCCATTACAGCACCGCTATTAACCCAAATTGGGAAACCTGCTTCTATCCCCATAAACAAACAGTCAATAGCGTCTTTATAATAAGTCAATGGAGGAGAAACCATGCATGTACAAAACAGTTCAGAATTTACTACCTGAGCCATCTTAATTGTAAAAATCTCAGCATCAAGATTATATGCAGTCATTTGAGCCTTACTTGAGTTCCTAATTCTGGCTGCATAGCTTTCAGGCTCAACCATTGCACTGGAGATGCCTTCAAATCCATAATATGGTGTATATGGGCTCATAAAGTGCAGATTCTCCAAAGCATCCATCACTGTTACCATATCGTAATTTTCTTTTCTCGTTGCCACTCTGGGTTCCCAGGTCTCCAGGTCCACGGTCTGCATACCTGGAAAGGTATAAAAATAAAGTGAAGTCCCACCAATTATCAGGTCGTTTTTTGGATCTCGAGCTTTTACTCTAAAACTAGTAGGGGCTTTTCTAAGGCTCTCTTCAACAAGACCTTCTGGAAACCTTACCCTCATTTCATCATAATTTACGTTACAGCCATTTTTTTCCAAAATTTGTAATGCTTTCTTGTGCTCAATCTTTAAGCCTGTATTTTTCAGTACATCTAAGGTAGCCCTATGTATAGAATGAACCTGCTCTTCGCTTAACATCTCCAAAGGTTTAAATCTACGAGTAAACCCCATTAATGCCATGCTTTTACGCTCCTTTATCCACCAATCAACTTCAAGGCAAGTTTTGCTGCTCCTGGTGCAGTTGGTTCATACCCGTCAGCTCCTATGTCATTGGCAAAATCTTTAGTTAGGGCTCCTCCGCCAACTATAACTCTCACCTTCTGCCGCAAACCCTCTTTTACCAAACTGTTAATCACTTTTCTTTGTTCAGGAGCTGTTGTGGTCATAAGGGCAGACATAGCTAGAATGTCAGGCTTTATATTTCTAACTGCATCTAAAAATTCAGTTGCAGATATATTCACCCCCAAATCCTGAACATAAAATCCAGCAGCCTTTAACATAGTGGACACCATAGTTTTCCCAATGCTGTGAATATCACCGAATACCGTACCGATCACAACGGTTCCCAAATTTTTTGTTTCAATGCCCCTGCTTTGAATTTCAGCTTCTATAACAGAAGAAGCTGCTTCCATTGCTTTCGCTGCTCCCACAAGATCAGGAAGCCATAATTTATTCGCAGAAAAATCATCTCCTATTTTTCTTATTGCTTCTGTCAGCGCTTCCATGATTAACAAGGGATCAATTTTTTCTTCCAATGCTCTCTTTGAAATTCTTACAGCTTCTTCTGTCTTATAATCGAAGATTGATTTCTTCAATTCCTCAATAGTTTTCTCAAGCATTTTTTTCTTTGCATATCTCCTTCTTATGTTATTGGGGCACTATCTAAATATTCTCTGCTGACATTATCGAGTTTTGAAAAGCAATCTGAGTTTTTTGAAGAAGAAATATTAAGATTCCTAACCTATTCAAATTAACCTCCTCCCAGGCAAATTACAATAACAAATAGATTAATTAGTTAGGTTTTTTTCATTACTAATTATAAATTATGATTCTTTTTTGTCAACTAAAATCCTGGCTTGACTTACTGTTAAAATAATTCCATAAAAAGATACTTGTCTTAGTTAAAATAAAATGTTTACAAAAAGATCAAGAACGTTTAATTTTTAATCTATGATTTCAAAAACAAACAGTGATCCAATACAAAAGATCATATCGACCAAAGACATAAACAAAAGAAATATCTTAAGAATAATAAAAAACAACTCGCCGATATCGAGAACAGAAATAGCCACAAGATTAAGAATTAGCAAAACAACTATTTCGACATACATTAACGAATTAATAGATGATGGCCTAATAGTCGAAAACGGTTTTGGAGATTCCACACTCAGGGGAGGGAAAAAACCAACATTATTGTCCTTTAATAATCATGCTAAATATATTTTATGTACAGAAATAGGAGTTAGTAATATCAGAACAGCAATTACAGATTTAGACTCCAATATCATCAAACAGAAAGTCATTCCAACAGAAGAATGGCTGGGTCCAGACATTGTCATAGGGAAAGTCATAAATTCTCTTGAAGATGTCCTGGATCAATCACAAATAGCCCATAAAGATATATTGGGAATCGGAATAAGTGTACCTGGATTAGTAAGCACAGATAATAAAATAGCAGTTTTCTGTAATAGGCTAACAGGATGGTCAAATATCCACCTGGGCGAAATATTATATAAAAAGTTCAAATTGTTTGTACACATCGAAAATGAATGCAGGATTGGAGCAATAGCAGAAAAATATTTTGGGAAAGCAAAAAATTACAATAATTTTGTTAGTGTTATCATGGGGGAAGGTGTTGGTTCAGGCATATTCGTCGATGGCAAATTATACATAGGTAGTCATAAAATCAGCGGTGAATTTGGGCATACCACGGTTGATGATAAAGGAGAGAAATGTCATTGCGGTAACGTAGGTTGTCTAACAACAATTGCATCTACTAATACATTAAAAGCAACTATTGAAAAAATAGTTTCAGATAATCCAAGCTCTTTGCTCCATCATAAAATGATAAATTCTAAAAACCTGGATATCGAAGACATTTATGACGCTTTCCACAAGGGAGATAGATATGTTGAAAAAGAAGTATTAAGAAACGCCTACTGGGTTGGCCTTGGAATCGCAAACCTGGTAAAGGTATTAGACCCAGAGATAATAATAATCTCAGGTAATGCAGTAAATTTCGGTGAAAAATATTTGAATGTTGTAATCAAAACTGTTGAAGACAAAGCTTTCCCCGTTGTTTCAAAAAATAAATTTAAAATAGTTTTTTCTGATCTTGGAGAATCAATACGAATTAAAGGTGCATCAATAATGATATTTGATCGCGTTTTTGGTTTCAGCAATTATGATCTGAGTAAGGAATTTATCGTTAAATAACCTTCCCATTTCATTTAACACACGGCCGACACCACTTGACCTAGGCTTCTGTTTTCAATAGCCACAAGAAGAGTGGGGCCGGAATGACAGCTGTCTGATCTCTAAGGTATTTATGCCTCCATTCCTAATCTTTTGCCGCCTGCAATATTAACAAATGTCTTACCTACAACTTAAAATATATCTGGTGTTAGCTTTCAACAGTTGGTTATTGATTAATTTTAGATCGATAATGACAATTTTTTAATTAATACTCCCAGTATTTAGAAAGTGTCTCGTACATTGTAATAATGTTTTCCGGCGGAACTCCATTTTGGATATTATGGATTGGTGAGAATATGTATCCACCACCTGGTTTTAAATCAGTTATTCTGCGCTTGGTTTCATCTCTTACCTGCTGTGGTGTACCAAAAGCAAGTATGGTTTGAGCTTCACATGACGCTCCCCAAAAAGAAATATCTCTACCAAATTCTCTCTTTAATTTTGCAGTATTCCCCATTCCATTACAACCGACTTGGATTGGATGTAGTATATCAATACCAATTTCAATTAAATCCGGGATAAGTGGATATATTGCGCCATCAGAATGGAACCAGAGCTTAGCTTTAGTCCTGTTTTTTATTGCTTCAAATATTCTTTTTTCTCGCGGTTTTATTAATTTTCTATATAGCTCCGGAGATATTAATAAGGAATTTTGGGAGGCAAGATCTTCCCAGTATATAACAACCTGTATTAGATCCCCAACCTCATTTAATATGTTTATATATGCCTGTGTATATATTTCGCAAAGTTTTTCAAGCACATATTCCGCAGTTTTATGATCCCAACCTAATAAACTATAAAATTCCTCCATTCCCATAATTCTGGCAGGATGTTCAAATATTCCACCCCCAAAGAGGGGATTACAGCAGATTGCATAATCTGTTTCATTAAATATTTTTAGAGCTTTATCTCTTATGCCTTTAGTGCGATGTGGATTATTAGGGTCAGGCCATTTGAATTTTTTCAAATCTTCAAGGTTACTTTTTACAGGGAAGCTCCAATAATCAAAGTAATAACCCTTTTCCTTCGGCATTCTTAGGGTTGCACCCCATTCATCGATAAAAGTAAAATAGCGGCCTTCATCTTTTATCTCAAGTTTCCACCAATCTGGTGGATTGGGAGTCAAAGGGACACAGTCAACTTCAAAAAAATCCATTAGCCTTTGGTCAATAACGGGCAATTGCTGAACAACATCAAAAATTTTTGGTTCTTCAACTTTCAAACCAATATGTTTAATTAAGTCTTTATATGCTTGAATGCAAATGCTTGTAGCGGCTGTACCGCCAAGATCGTTTGGAATTCTATCTGGCTCTTCATGATTCAGTGCTTTTATTATTCTTTCTCTGCTGTTCATTTTTTATATCCCTATTATTAATAAAGCTTAGATTGCGTTTGCTAAGATCCTGTATTGGCTGTAACTAAACCCGCTTAGGTATTAACTCATAACATTAAAAAGAAGATATTTCTCATAATCCAATAATCAATTTTTATTAATTTCGGTTCTTATAGATTCTATTTTTTCTTTAACCAAAACTCACTAATATATAGAGCGATTATAAGTATAATTCCTGTAACTAAATTTTGAATATTTGTAGGTAAACCAATAATAGATAGACCGTTTATAAGTACTGACAAAAAACTAATACCAATTAGAGACCCTAATACTCCACCCTTCCCACCAGAAATCGCACTACCTCCTAATACACAAGCAGCTATGGTTGTAATAGGATAATTTTGACCGAAAATTGCTTGAGCGTTTGTAAGCTTAGAAGCAAGAATTATTCCGCCAATAGCAGAAGTAGCACCGGCTATCACAAACAATATTATTTTAATTTTATTAACATTAATACCAGCATATGTTGAAGCAGTTTCATTATTCCCTATTGCATATATATATCTGCCAAAAACTGTAGTCTTAAGTATTACATAAAAAGCGACATATAATATTATTAATATTATTAAGGATATTGGGATAACATTACCAATATTATATGTTCCTAAAATAATGAAAAAAGGCGTAGTAATAGTAATGTAGTTACCTTTGGTAATTGACAACGACAATCCCATAACTATTGATAACATTGCTATTGTTGTAATAAGAGCATTTATGCCAACTTTTGTGACTATTACTCCATTTATAAACCCAATAATTCCACCCACAGCAATAACCAATAGCAATATTAATAAAGATCTTCCGGCGTCATTAATTTCAAATATATTCAAAATTTTTGCCAAAACAATACCCGAAAATCCTGCAACTGACCCTACAGAAATATCAAAACTTCCTGAAATTAGTAATAATGTCTGACCAATGCAAACGACCCCTATTGCAACAGTTAAAACGATAATTGTAACGATATTATTTAATGTTAGAAAATCACTGCTTCTAATAGAAAAAAATATTAAAGAAATAGACAGAATTACAAGCAGTAAAATACTATTTAAAGATTTTAATAGTAAATTCTTTTTGTAATTAAATTTATGTCCGGTGCTAATCTCTTGAGAATTCATATTAACCCATTTCATTTAACTTACTACTTATATACTTACTAATTGCCTATTGCATATTTGAGAATATCATATTCTTTTATTTCTTCTGAATTTATTAATTCCTTTGTAACCTTTCCATCTTTAAATACAAGAATTCTATCGCTTAGATTTAAAATTTCAGGTAATTCCGACGATACAAATATAATACTCTTGCCTGAATCAGCTAAATCTCTTATCAATTTATATATCTCATTTTTGGAGCCAACATCTATTCCTTTTGTGGGCTCATCAAAAACCAATACTTCTGAATTTGCATTCAGCCATTTTGCTATAGAAACCTTCTGTTTATTTCCACCACTAAGTGAGTCTACAATTGTATTTATCGAAGGCGTTTTTATAGTTAAATCTTTTACAAATTTTTCAGTTTTGTTTTTCTCTTTAGCTTTGTTAATAAACCCAAATTTTGAAATTAAATTATAAATAGACATATTAACGTTACTCATTACATCCATAGATAGAATTAACCCTTGAGTATAACGATCCTCAGGAGCTAAACCAACTTTATTATTTATTGCCTTTTTCGGAGAATTTATATCAACTTCTTTACCAAAAACTTTTATTTTTCCGCTATCAACTTTATCAATACCAAATACCGCTTCTGCAACTTCCGATCTACCCGACCCAATTAACCCAAACCATCCTAATATCTCACCCTTTTTAAGATTAAAGCTTATATCATTAAATTTTCCATTCAGGCTTAATTTCTCTACCTCAAGGGCGTTCTCGTCCGAGATATATTCAGTTCTATCAATCTTCTTTAAAAAACTTAAATCTCTTCCCACCATTGAATTTATTATTTTATCTTTCGTAGTATCTTTTATATTTGATGTCATCACATATTTGCCATCCTTAAATACCGTAACTCTATCTGCTATTTGAAATACTTCTTCCAGTCTATGACTAACATATATTATCGATACACCTTTCTTCTTAAGCTCTACTAACAATTTAAAAAGTCTATCTGATTCATCCTTTGTTAATGATGATGTAGGCTCATCCAGACAGACTATCCTCATGTCCAATATTAGAACTTTCAATATTTCCAATAATTGCTTGTCAGCTATTGATAAATCCCCAGCCAATGTTTCATTATTTAATCCAGCTATAACACCGCCAAATAACCTTTTTACCTCATTTGTTTTTTCTCTTACTTCTCTCCAATCAATAAAACCAAATCGGCTTGGGTATTTGCCAACATATACATTTTCAGAGACATTTAAAAATTCCATCAGTTCTATTTCCTGGGGTACAAATGTTATTCCCCGCTTCCTAGCACTATTAACATCATTTATCTTTATCTGTTTTCCATCCAATAGAATAGTTCCACTGTCTTCCCTATAAACTCCACACAATATCTTGATAAGTGTGGATTTACCTGCACCATTTTCACCAACAAGAGCATGGATTTCTCCTTTTTTTAATCCAAAGTTTACATTATCTAGGGCTATTACTCCTGGAAAACTTTTGGAAATATTTCTTACCTCAAGAATATAACCATCGCTCATTTTTAAATTTTCCTTTTGAAAATATACATTATTAATTGCAAATAACCCAAGCCAACTAACTTATTTTGTAATTACTTCTCTGTCCAGAATGCTGACTCCTTATAATTATCAACAGTTATAACAGTTCCACTAATATAAGTAACATCTTCAAGTGGTGTATCTTTAGTAAGGAAATTATAAAGCGCCTCAGCAGCTTTGTATCCATGCATGTCTGCTCTTAGTGCTACGGAGATGAAACTATCATTACCTTTTGAAAGCTCTTCCAATGCTAGGTCATATCCGCCAATTCCACCGGAAAGGTAATTACTTTTACTAATTCCTAACTCTTCAAATGTCCTTACTGCTGCAACTGCACAGTCATCATTTAAACCAGTAGCAATCCAGTGAGTAACTTCAGGATGAGCACTAACAACCGCGCTAAATGCTGGAAGGGCATTGTTCATCATCCCATCCTCTGTTTCAACAAATATAAAGTCATCGGGATAAACAAGGGATGTATTTTTTGTTAGACCCTCATTATAACCTTCTGTTCTTGGCCCAGTTGCTGCTAAAAGCTTCTTAGCATCACCATTCAAAACTTTAACAACATTGCCTTCATTAAAAAATCCCCTTTCATTAGCTAATGCTGCCAAAGCTTCTCCACCAGCTATACCTGTTCCTTTTGTATCCATTCCTACATGAGGTACCGGATTACCCTGTTCATCTTCTATGGGGTCATCTATAGTTATTACTGGAATACCAGCCTCCTTGGCCATCTTAGTAATTATTGGCCCCATCCCCATACTGGTAACAACAACCATTAAAGCATCGACTTTTTGAGTAATTAATTGATCAACTAATGCAACCATCTTTTCATCATCCATATTTGCATCTAAGGCTACATATTCAATTCCATGTTCTTTAGCAAATTTTTCAATACCAGAAGATTCAACTGTAAACCATGGATGAGACAATAGCTTAGAAACATATCCAAATTTCAGCTCTACAGCTGCAGCGGTTTCTTCAGTGGTTTCTGCTGCTGTAGTTTGTGCTTCGGTTTCCTCTGCTGCTGTAGTTGCTGCTTCTGTTTCTGTAGTTGTAACTGGCTTGGCGCAACCGTAAGAAAATGTTACAAGCATCAGGATTATTAGCAACGGCAATAAAACTTTCTTCATTTTAAAACACCTCTTTTCAAAAATTTTTTTCACTTTGTGGATCATATTTGTGTAGCCCCTACCTCCTTTAGACTCAAACCATTTAACAAACTTAGTAAAACCTATTATGGTATCCCTATAGCAACCTCCTTTATTTATATGTCAGTAAGCATTATTTCGCTATTCTCATTCGTATTAAATAGAACAATAAATTGAGTATCTATTAATGATGTAAGCGATTGCGCAAGCGCTTTCGTTATAGTATAAAAATATTCATTTCCTTTGTCAATAAGTAAATTTTTCTAATGGTCTGTTATTTCGGATTAAATTCTTGGGTTCAGTATTACTATCTTCTCTTATATAAATATAAATCAAAAAAAACAGCTAATAGTAAAACAACGCCATTTGCTATATTCTGAAAATATGTCTCTAGTCCTAATCCAATAAGTCCAATATTTAAACTTTGCAATATTAATATTCCGAAAAGACTACCCAAAATAGAACCTTTGCCCCCGGCCAAAGATATTCCTCCAAGAATTGCTGCAGTTACAGAAAGTAGTGGGAAAAAACCTCCAATAGTGTACTGAGCAGCTCCGACTCTTGAAGCAAAAATATATCCACCAATAGCACACATTGCCCCGCTCATAATATAAACAGAAGTTTCTATTAGATTTATATTAATTCCTGAAAATTTTGCCGATACCTTATTTCCTCCTATGGCATAAATATATTTACCATAGTAGGTATATTTCAGTACTATAAAAAATATAATAAATAAAGCTATTATTATTACTATTGATAACTGTAAAAATTTTATATTAAATAATCTATACACACCTAAAAATCTAAAAGACTCTTCTCTGACACTTATATACTTCCCTTCAGTAAAAAAATAAACCAGTCCAGTTAAAATTGAGGACATTGCTAATGTTGTTATAAGTGGATTTATTTTTACTTTAGTTATAATTAACCCATTAATAGCACCTATAATTGCACCTTCTAAAATAACAATTAATAATGCAAACCATATATTGATCCCAAAGTTTTCAATTAAATAAGCTGCTGTTACTCCTGACATTAAAGTAATTGCGCCTACCGAAAGATCAAAACCTCCAGCAAGTAAACAAAAAGTCTGACCGATAACAGCAAATCCAATTACTGTTATAGACATAAAAATTGAATACAAGCTATTAACGCTAAAATAAGATGGATTTATGATAGAAAAAACAGCAACTATTAAGATTATTACTATAAAAAGCCTAGCATTACCCAATATACTCAATAAAACAGAGATAGGATTTGGTTTTGGCTTCCCAATTCGACCAATAAAATCGCCCGTATTCATTTATTTAATATTCCATTTTATTTATTAACATTTTGGCCCCAGCAATTTTTTTAAATTACCTCTAGCTCCTCCAGTCGGTGGAGTATTTTTTCTTCATCAATTGGATATTTTCCGTACTCATGGACTGTAGCATACATCCGTAGAGCATTTTCAGGTGGAACCAGATCATGTACCTCACTTGATGATCCAATGCAGATTCCACCTTCAGGACCAATCCTTAAGATTAGTTCAAGGGTCTCCCTCTCTACATCTTCTACTGTTCCATACGGAAGTGTTTGGGCACAACAAACATTTCCAAATAATAACTTCTTCGGATATTTTCTCCTAATGGCAAAAATATCATTACAACCATTTCTTTCTATTGGATTAAACCCATCAACGCCAAGTTCATCAAAAATCAAGGGGAGCAAATCTTCCATCCTACCATCTGAGTGGAATAGAAATTTTAACCCTTTCTCTTTTGCTGGTCCCATTATCCTCTTCCAAAGGGGTAATACCTTTTCACGAAGCCAATCAGGATTAAATATGGGTCCAGTACTTCCAGAAACATCATCACCCATAAAAAGAAGAGGTGCAGTATAGTTCTCGGAGTATATTTCAGATAGTATCTCAGAAAATCTACAAGTGACGTTTAGAAGTTCATCAATAAGCTCGGGAGCATCTTTTATTGCTAATAGGAAAATGGGCCAATCACAGTAGATGTATGCATCAGTTACTGGACCCTCAACCGCTACAATGAAAACAACATCGTAGGCATCATAAACTTCTTTAATATTCTTTATTACTGGCTTAAACCACTCTTCAACTTCATTTTTATTGGGTAATTTCGGCATGTTCTTCTCAAGCCCCTTAAGATCATTAAATGGTCTACCCGACAGCCAAGCAGTTCCACCCTTCTCAGAGATTTCCCAGTTATCGGGCTTAGCTCCAAAGAAACGAATCCAGTTCTCAATCTTTGCTCCAAAGTAATGGTGCTCTGGATCATAAACATATCTAGTAACGTCCAGACCTATATTTCTAGCCATTCGAGCGTTTCTCTCAACGAGATCTCCATCTCCTCCATAAGCTGTAATTAACTTCTTGTTATCAACAAAATCATAGGTCAGTATTCGATCAGGTAACTGAAAATTTATTGTTTTTACAAATCTTTCATAATTTGTCATAGCACTCCCTTCCCGGAAATATCCTTATCTATTTAATTAATGTCATTATAATTACAGTTTTTTGTAAAACGGGCTCTCAGCCGGCATATCGTAGTATCTCTTTAGCTCATCATCTATCTTCATAAGCGTAACTGAGCAGCCCGCCATCTCCTGGGTAGTGCAGAACTCACCTACCTCAGTTGCATAGATATTAATGCCCTTGTTAGCAAAGATCTGGTGAACCTTACGTGCAACTATGTAGAGCTCCATGCGCGTTGTTGAGCCGTAGCTGTTAAGAAGCAGGATCACCTCATCACCCCTAGATAGTGGCATATCATATAGGAGCAGGTCTATTATCTGGGTAGCTATCTCATCAGCAGACAGGAGGTCTGCCTTCTTAATACCAGCTTCACCGTGCAGGCCCATGCCAAACTCTATCTTGTCATCCTCAATTGTGAAAGTAGGTTTGCCTGTCTCAGGTATTGTGGGAGGAGATAGAGCAACACCTAAAGAGCGGGAGTTGTTAATTGCCTTCTCTGTTATCCTTACTACTTCATCAAAGGAGTTAAGGGCTTCTGCAGCTGCTCCGCATACCTTGATTACAAGCATATCAGCTGTTGTACCTCTTCTCTCGCTCTCTTTGCCCTTGGGAGCAGAGGCTATGTCATCGTGGATTAAGATGGTCTCTATTCTCTTGCCAGCTGATCTTGCAATGTCCTGGGCCATGTCGAAGTTAAGCCTATCACCAGCATAGTTGTTGTATAGAAGGATTACCCCTTTATTCCCATCTGCTGCATCTATACCTTCTAGGATCAGATCAGCTGATGGAGCTGCAAAGAATCTGCCGTGCACCTCTACATCTGCCATGCCAGCTCCTATGTACTCTAAGAACAGCGGCTCATGACCGCCTCCTCCACCGATTACTATGCCAACCTTGCCTTTAATAGGCGCATCTATGCGCGCAACTACTGTTCCCTTACCTATTCTTTTAACTAGCTTTGAGTTCGATAGAATGAACCCCTCAAAGCACTCATCTATGCATCTCCTTGGATCATTTAGCATCTTCTTCATGTGCTCTCCCATCTTTAGCTCCTCCTAGGTCTAATATCCTATTAACGCTATCTGAGATCTGTCTTGTGATGAGGTAGAAGGATGTAGCTCCTGCATCGATGTATCCTTTAGATCTCTCGCCAAGGGACTTGGACTTGCCCATATTTGAGATCATATCCTTTGTAGATAGCATGCCAGCCTTAGCAGCATCTGAGGCTTCCTTCATTGCATCAATGAAGTTTAAATCATCGTTTGCTGCCTTTCTAAGGGCTTCTACTGCTGGCCCAAGGGCATCAATAAGTGTCTTATCCCCTACCTTTGCTCCTCCTCTTGCCTTGACATCGCCTAGTGCTGTCTCCATCATATGGACAAAGTCAGATAGGTATATCTTATCCTTTGATGCAGCTGCCTTGCCTAAGCCAATAAATATGCTGCCATATATGGGACCCGTGACACCACCAGTTGATCGCATGATAGCCATGCCTATAGAGACAAAAAATGAGGAGATGCTATCTGCGTTCCTCTGGGCCTCATCATCAATAGCAGCCCTAAATCCTCCTGCAAGGGTTATGCCGTGATCTCCATCACCTATAAATGAATCTACCTCGCTTATGTAGTCCTTCTTTGACTGGATCATCTGGTTGATATCGGAGAGGATGATCCTGAAATCGGCAAGGGTTAAAAAGTCTTTTTTATCGTGAATATTGACTCCTGTCACATTTATAATATCGTCTTCTTTTATGTTATAAAGCATATAACGATGCCATCTATGTAGAGTGAAAAGGATCGATTAAGGCTCAAATGTCTCAATACCCAATAGTTCACATATTTTCTTAATTTCAAAGGTGTAATCACCGGGTATCAAACAATAATGATTCGACGCCACATTTTCAGCAAATTCTTGCTCATTTTTGCCCGTCTTAATAGCAACATGGGGCCACATCTTCCCAAATCCTATTCTATCAATCATTTCATCAGTTACATCTAAGGTTTCGCCCTTAAATAGATTCATTACATATTTTCTGTCTTTTCTTATAAGTCTAGCAACGGTTGCGTTTCCATCATTAAATCTTTCGCCTCTATAACCACAGGCTCCCCCAGATTTTCCTTGACATTGTGGTGAAATCGTTAAATTCTTCAATACTTTCTTTGGGTCATTAGAATTAGCAGCATAATAGACCGACGCTCCACCACAATTTGAGATAATAATATAGTCATTTTCAATAGATTTGAGGTCACCAAAAAGAGGTGGAATCTCTCCGTCAGTAAGCAAATTCAAAATACAACAGGTAATTAAACCTTTTACATCACCTTCACAAGTAGTTGATATAATTTTTTTATCTCCTTCAAAATCTTGACCAAAAGGTAGAAATGTGGGAATCACACAACCTGTAACACCCAAATCTTCTGAGAGTACTGGCTGACACTTTAAAGAGATACCAATTACATTTTCTGGATAATCATCTATTCTATCCTTAGTGGATAGATACAATGCTATTTGCATTTTAAGTATATCTTCGGTCAATATACTATTATCAAACTGTATTTTTGCGTTATTTTCCTTCAGCCATCCATAAAATCCTTCAATTCTCTCTGGATGATGACTCAAGATTTCTTTTGCGCCCTGAATTATTAGGTACTGTTCTTCTTCATAAATTTCTTCTATTAAAAACGATTTCATATATTCAAAATCGTCTCGAAGCAAAGGCATATTCAGTGAATAAGATCCTCCGAACAAGATAACTGCCGATTTTTTGACTCTAGAATAAGTGCCATAAGCATTAATATATCTTAGAAGTAAATTTTCATCATTAAAGGCCCTGCCATGGAACTTTGCATATTTATTAACAGGTACTTCGGACAATGTGGCGCAAACTGCACCGAAATAAACGCTTCCAGCCCACGTTGGATCTTTCTTGGCATATACTATAGTTGGTATATTTGTATACTTTACAGCTAAATTTGGAAGCTGTGGTTCGGACCAGTGATAGCATTCTAGAATTAATACATCAGCCTTTTTTGTTGTTATATAAGAAGCTGCTTCTTTGACTTCATTCATTCCATCAAAGCCAAAATTGTAGGAATTTTTTCTTTTTACTTCAGTATGCGGATCAATTACCTCGAAGTTTGATGCAGCCAATAAACTATTTAATTCTGTATGAGAATCTTTAATAAATTTTTCTCTATCTACTGGATCTTCAGTATATCTAGGATCGGAAAAAGTCATAAGTGCAATTTTCATTCGTTCCATTTATCCCCCAAAATATAATTCATTAATCCCCTTTAATCTTTTAATAAAATTCTCACACCCTTATCTTAATTCTCCTTCGGTAATTACTTCTTCCCATATCTTTTTGCTGCCTCATAGAAAGTCAGCACATTTTCAATGCTAGTATCATACTGCACATTATGAGAAGGGCTTAAAATTAAACCACCGTTACCATTGAGCTGAGATATCCTTAATCTTACCTCGTCTTCAATCTCCTTCTTTGTCCCAAAGGGGAGTGCATATTGTATATCAATACCTCCCCAGAAGCTTAAGCTCTTACCAAACTTCTTCTTAAGTTCTGCTGGGTCCATTGCATGCGGCTGAACAGGATTTAGGATATCAAGGCCTATCTCGATAAGCTCAGGTATTATGGGCATGATGTTTCCATCTGAATGATAGGCGATCTTTATGCTTGGATTCTTTTTTTTAAAGTTTGAGAATATAGTTGCGTAGCGTTCTTTAAAAAATTCCCGCCAGGTATCCGGAGAGATTATCATTCCCTCCTGTGAGCCGAAATCATCTCCTACCCAAATGATGTCAACGCCCTCTTTGATTAATTTTAACCCTGCTTGCATATGAAAGTTCATGGTCTTATCCAATAAAATATTTATTAAATCCTGGTTTTCATAAAAATCTAACAGCACTTGATTGTAGCCTCTTAAATACCATGCTGCCTCAAATATAGTACAGGGCACACATCCCATTATCGCAAAGTCATTCCCATAACTTGAGATAAGTTGCCTTACCTCCTCATATCTGTCTTCGCGTAATGGATCTGGAGTTTGATACGATAATACCGCATCATCATCTGATAGCGGATGGATATAGTGCTCTGTATAAATATCAATCCATTTCCAGGTAATTCCCCATTCATCCTGGTAAGTCTCAGTCTCCTTAAGATAATAGCCTGTGGACATCCCAACAAAGGATAAAAGCATGTCGTTGCCTAGCTCTACATAAAGCCCTGGACCTTTTAACTTGAAACGCTCTTCCAACTTCCTCTCAAGCTGTGGAACAAAATTTGCATAGATTGGAACCCGGTCTGGTTTTTTGTGTTCAAGTGTAGTTAATACTCTCTCTTTGGAATTCATTGGCACCTCTATTTCTTATTCTTCTTTTTCCTCAATATAACCAATGATCTGGCCAATTTGTAGTTCTTCACCCGGAATTGCAATAGCTCTTGCAAGAAAGCCACTATAATCTGATTCGATAACTAAATTAGTTTTATCAGTTTGAACCTCAAATAAAGCCTCTCCCTTTTGAACAAATTCACCTTCTTGTTTATGCCACATATTCAATATACCTTTCTCCATTGTTAGCCCTAACTTGGGCATGATCACTTCTTTGGTCATCTTGATAAACCTCCATAAAAGTAATAAATATCTCTAGTTAGAAGAGCCTATTTTAGGATATTTATTACTGCATCATAGATATCTTTTTCCTGTGGAATAACAAATTTTTCGAGCTTCGGTGCAAAAGGAATAGGAGCATCCTTGGCAGCTACTCTAAATACAGGTTTTTTTAAATATTGCAAGCCTTCTTCAGATAGTCTTGCAGCAATTTCAGTACCTGAGCCATTTGTTTTGCTTCCGGAATATGCAATAACCACTCTTTTAGTTTTTTTAACGGACTTTAAGACAGTTTCGAAATCGAGCGGGCTTAACGATCGAGGATCGATTATCTCTACTTCAATACTTTCATTCTCAAGTTTTTCAGCTGCCGAAAGAGCCTTTTGAACCATTAAGCCTATAGCAACTATAGTAACGTCGTTCCCCTTTCGTTTAATGTCAGCTTGACCTAGAGGAATAGTATATTCGTCTTCTGGAACTTCTCCTTCAACCGGGTACAACAACACATGTTCAAAAAACATTACAGGATTGTTATCTCTAATGGCTGACTTAAGTAATCCCTTTGCATCATATGGAGTTGATGGAACAATAATCTTTATCCCGGGAATATGCATAAAAAGTGCTTCTAAACACTGAGAGTGTTGAGCAGCTGCTGATAATCCCGCGCCCATAGCAGTTCTAATTACCAATGGAAGAGTCAATTGCCCACCGGACATGTAGCGCATTTTGGCCATCTGGTTTACTACCTGGTCCATACCTACACATAAGAAATCATTAAACATGATTTCTGCAATAGGCCTCAGCCCCATTATTGAAGAACCATTTGCTAGACCAACTATTGCAACTTCTGAGATAGGTGTGTCAAGAACACGCTCAGGTCCAAACTCAGTTAATAGATCTGTGGTTACAAAAAAAGCACCGCCATGAACTGCCACATCTTCACCAAAAATAAATACCTTTTCATCATTTAGCATTTCTTCACGAATGGCTTCCTTTATTGCTTGCTTATATGTAATCCTTCTCACAGATAGCTCCTCTCTATCAATATAATTTTCAATTTAGACAAAAATATCTTCTAGTGCCGATTTCTCAATGGGCTCTGGAGAACTTTTGGCAAACTCAATTGCCTCTCCGATCTCTGTTCTAATCTTTTTCTGAATTGAGATTATTTGTTCTTCATCTAAAATAAATTTTTCAAAAAGATATCCTTCTAACTTTTGAATACAATCTCTTTTCTTCCAAGAATCGATTTCTTCCTCAGTGCGATAGACCTGAGGGTCACCATCATAATGACCCATATAACGATAGGTCTTGGCTTCCACTAATGTTGGGCCATCACCATTTCTGGCTCTATCTACGGCATTTGACACTTTCTGATATACGTCAAAAACGTCCATACCATCAGATATGACACCAGGTATATTGTAAGCTTTTGCTCTATCAGCTATATTTTCTATATTCTGGTGTCTTTTCTGACTAACTGTATTTCCGTAAAGGTTATTTTCACATATATATACAACAGGAAGATTCCATAAAGACGCTAAATTAATAGATTCATGAAATGATCCTTGATTTGATGCCCCATCACCAAAAAACACCAAACAAACTCTTTTGGTTTTTAGGTATTTACAGGCAAATCCTGTTCCCGTTGCTATAGGTATTCCTCCGCCCACTATTCCATTGACGCCTAATATTCCCGAAGAAGGATCGCAAATATGCATTGAACCTCCCTTGCCCTTGCAATAACCAGTCGTTTTAGCAAAGAGCTCAGCCATCATTTTCTTTAGATCCGCACCTTTAGAAATACAATGACCATGTCCTCGATGAGTTGAGAAAATGAAATCTTCATTTTCAATGGCAAAACATGCTCCAGTTGCTACTGCTTCCTGACCGATATAGCTATGGACCCAACCAG
The DNA here is from genome assembly GCA_023488455.1 of Actinomycetota bacterium. The sequence goes on from JAMDDV010000027.1 coordinate 90,989, forward strand.
GTATAAAACCATTTCTAAACAAAGTGATTACTTCTTCTTCAAATGTTCTTATTGTAAACATATTTTTATACATTCTTACTGCTAACTCATTGCTAATATCCATTTTTTCTCCAGTTATCTTATTAATTACACATATTACAAATCACACGATTGATAAACCTTTTGAATTTGTAAACTGAATAATCTATTTACCATTTTAGTTAAAACGAAATCGCTTGCGCAAGCGCTTACGTCAAAGTATAAATAATGTTATTTCACTTGTCAACTATCTATGTGGATAATCTACAAATTATTGACAAACAACAATTAATATCGTAAATTCAGACAAGCGCTTGCGCAAATATCGGCTAGAATAATTGTTTATTTGGAGGAACTTAATAAAAACGTTTTTAGTTAAGATTAATATAACTGAATCTACCAGGCTATAGTTGGGAGAATCTAAATGACAACCAT
>JAMDDV010000025.1 GCA_023488455.1 Actinomycetota bacterium
GCAATAAAAAGTGCAGACCTCCGTTTAGGTCTTACGATCCCTGAAATGTATAGAAACAGCATAATTTGTTCATTTTCTTCAGTAGTAATTGCAATTATTATTGCTTCTCTTTCATCATTTAGCATAAGTCACTTTCGTTTTAGGGGCAAAGAAATAATCTTTACTATTTTAATAGTAAGTTTTGTTATACCAGCTCAAGTATTGCTAATTCCACTATTCTTTGTTCTTAGACAGTTACATGTTTTAAACACCTATTTTGCAGTTATACTTTCCTATGTCAGTCTTCTTATACCGATAGCAGTTTTAATATTAAGATCCTTTTTTGAAGAGATTCCTAAAGAGATAAAGGAATCGGCAAAAATAGATGGATGTACTGATTTTGGTATATTCTTGCGAATTGTATTACCCCTTTCGAAACCAGCTATCGCTTCATGCATAATTCTCCTTTTTCTTGAGACATGGAACGAATTTATTTATGCATTAGTTTTTTTGCAGAATTCAAAAATTCAAACAATCCCGGTTGTAATTGCAAAACTTGCAGGCGGTAAGTTTGCATTTCCGATAGGGACTTATGCAGCCTTAATAATGATAACTATTATACCAGTTATAATTATCTTTATGATTTTTCAAAGGTGGTTCATCTCAGGAATGACAATGGGAGCACTAAAGGGTTAGCAATAGAAGAAAGGAGCTGTAGATATGTTAAAGCCAAAGGTTGGAGTGGCTGTTATGGCTTTCCCTGGCTTTAATCTTGAAGAAGATGATTGCCCAAAATATTTAAGTGAGCTTTCCGCATCTCTGAGGGGGAAAGGATTGGATCTTGTTGTGTATGAGGAGCCTGTTATAAGCATATCGGGAGCCGAGAAAGCTGCTGATGCTTTTAATTCTGGAAAGGTTGATTGTTATGTATTATTGATTGGAACTTTTGTTCCTGATTTTATGGTCATGCCGATAGCAACAGGTGTAGCTAAGCCCGTCATCGTATGGGCAAACGATAGGAACATATACAATGTTTCAATTACAGGGTCACAAAACGTTACTCCCACCCTCTGGGAAGCTGGTATTGAATTCAGGTTTGTTTATGGAGAACTGGAGGATCCAATTTTACTGGACGAGGTCTATAGGTTCACCAGGGCTTGTGCACTGAAGAATAAGCTTAAGGAGATAAAAGTTGGTTACTGGGGAGGCCACCCAAACATAATGACTGTGCTTAATGTGGATGAAGTTGCTACCCGAATGATACTTGGGCCAACTCTGGTTAATTTTGGGAACGAGGATATATTCTTAAAGAGGGATCAGTTTTCAAAAGATGAGGTTAAAAGAGAATGGGGAAAGATCAAGGATGCTGCGGGGAACGTAAAATCGACTGAGGAAAATGGCCTGATAAGCGCAAAAACTCTTTTGTATATATTACAGAAAGTCAAGGAATATTCACTTGATGCTGTATCCATTAATTGCTTTCCGTATTTAAAGGGCCAGGTTTGCATCCCTGTTGCTAGACTGAACGACTATGGGATCCCCTCTGCTTGCGAAGGGGATCTGAATTCAACAATATTAATGTACATGCTTTATCAACTTTCCGGAAAAGCAGTTGCAAATAGCGATCAGCTGAAGGTCTTGAATAAAGGAACTGATGAAAATTCTATGATTTTCTCGCATTGCGGTGCTGGAGCCCTAAGTCTTGCGACCTCAAAGGACAAGATTGTTATTCATGAAGATTATGAAACAGGCAAGGGGATAGGGGTTTACTTCCCTGAGACGATACCTGGTGAGGTCACGGTTTGCAATCTTGTTGGATTTGGTAATACTTACCGAATGTTCATAACAAAAGGAAAAGTCATAGAAACGGACATGATCTACGAGGGTAATCCAATGAATGTCCAGTTTGATTTTGATATAAGAGATATGCTGAAAAAGATCGCTGAGTGCGGGTTTGGTCATCACTGGAACCTTGCTTATGGAGATTTTATAGTGGAGTTAAGGGAGTTTTGTAATCTTGTTGGCATCAACTACATGGTCTATCCATGAGGGAGAAGAGGAGGTCAATGTGGAAGAACTAACACCGCTTGAAAGACTTGAGCGAACTTTAAGGGGAGAGGAGATTGATAGGATTGCTACTTATGACATTATTCATAACGTTGATTTAATTGAGCATTTGGCTGAAAAGAAGATAACATCCAAAAATGCGCTTGACTTATTGTGCAAGGCAGCAAAAAAGATTCTCGACTTGATTCGACACTTCGCAATACCTGATGATCTGGAAGTTAGGCTGGAGAAGGATGAAGACGGTTTTGTCTATAAGCGAGAATGGTGGACAAAGACTTTCGTTCACAGGCCATTTGAGACAGTGGATGATGCTGCAAGGATGGTTGAAAAGGACATAAAGAAGATCAGTGACTGCATTGATAAAAAGAAGGTCTGCTGGCAGGCCTTGCAACACCTTCAGTTATTTGGAGAGGACTGCGAATATTTAGAAGAAGTTGTGGAAAAGTTCAGAGTTGTGGCCGAAAAGCTCAACCCGACTCAAATGATAGTTCCTGAAAGTCTGCCTGGAATTTACATTGCAATTTCCCGCTATGATTTCAAGTGGTTTACCTATCTGCAGTACGACTACCCTGAACTTCTTGATAGTTACCTTCAGGCTCTCTGTGATTATGAAATTGCCAGGATTGAGAGCTTTGCAGGTTCTAATCTAACCAAGATAGCTTTTCTGTCTGAACCTACGGCTTTTAATGATAGATTAATCTGGCCCTTGGAATGGCTGAGAGAGCACGAATTTCCAATGACAAAGCGCGTTATTGATGCCTGGAAGAAATACGGATATTATGTAATTTACTTTTCTGATGGTCATAAATGGCCAGTGCTGGATGACGTTACCAGGATGGATATAGATGCAGTTGATCCCTGTGAGCCACTTGCAGGTATGGATGTAAAAAGATTCAGGGACAAATATCCCGATATAACAATCTGTCAACCGATAGATTGCCAGTTCCTGCTTGCTTATGGCACTCACGAGGAAATTAAAGAAGCGACGATCAAGGCAATTAAGGCATCTGGAGGGAAAAGATTGATAATGGGGTCATCTTCTGAAATTCATCCTGAAATACCTGTTGCAAATGCAATGGCTATGTATAAAACAACAATTAATTATAAACTTAACTAAAAGGCGGCTTTGTGGATAAAGAAGATAAGATTATTTGTCTACCAGAAGAAGAGATATTAAAACCTCGGGACATTATTCTCGAGCTTTCGCAGCTAATGCTGCAGAGGGGCCTCACAGATATGTCCGGAGGTAATATTGCGCTTAGGATTGGCAGCAAGGTTTACATGACAAGAAGATACAGCGGTGAAAGGTTTAGATGGAAACTTCGGCCCGATGATATTGTTCTCACAGATTTATACGGCAAGCCGCTTGAGGGAAATGAAACGCGCATTTCAAGAGAGGCAAAGTTACACTACATGATATTGCAGGAGTTCAACCAGGTAAACTGCTCAATTCATGCGCATCCTCTGTATACGTTGCTGATTGCGGATTTGAACATTAAGCCGGAAGCTGTCTTTTATCCAGCCGAAGAATTCAAGCTTCAGGAGGTAGATATCATTAATCCCGAAGTCAAGACGATGACGGATGAAGAGTACAACATTGTAATCGAGAATTTTAGGAAATATCAGGAGACTGGTAAGGCTCGGATAATGATAATGCCGGGACATGGAGTAATCACCGCTGGCAGGGATCACAGTGAAGCCTTTTCTTTGCTTGATGTGCTGGAGATGAACTCCAGATTTCTCTTCTATCGCGAGATGGGCAAGACAAGCAAAGTTTTTAAATCGATACTCGATAATGTGCATAGAAGCGATGGTCATAAAATTTCAGAGAATATCTCAGTTGATTCCACTGGACGCACTGGTAGTTATCCACAAGGCGGAGCGGGAATGAAAGCAGGGAGGAATGTGATCACCGCAGAGGATATACTAAACCTCCCAGACGGTATTACAAGCATATCCGTTAGAAAGGACACGCTGGTTACGGATCAAGCAGAGATTATTGCCCAGGAACATAAGGTCAAGATTATCAGACTTGAATGAAATCAACGAAGAAATATTTAGCGGTTGATTTTGGTGCAAGCAACGGAAGGGCGATAATAGGGAAATTTGATGGCTCAAAACTTTTTCTGGAAGAAATCCACAGGTTTGAGAATAGACCGGTATATGCTGGGGGTACTTTATACTGGGATTTGTTAAGACTTTTCTCAGAATTAAAAATCGGGGTTCAGCTAGCTGCCAAAAAATATTCGGATACAACAAGTCTTGGGATAGATACATGGGGACTTGACTTTGGCCTACTAGACGAAGGTGGCACCCTATTATCAAACCCTGTTCATTATAGGGACAAAAGAACAAGCGGTATTTTAGATAAGGTTTTCGAGTTAGTCTCTGCTGAAGAGATATACCATAGAACGCAAGCTGTAATATGGGAACTCAACTCGCTTTATCAGATATATGCAATGAGGCTTTCCAGATCTCCAATACTGGGGGTCGCCAAGCACTTCCTTTTTATGGGTGATCTGTTTAATTACTTTCTTACAGGCAGCATTCTCTGTGAATATACAAATGCAACTGCATCTCAGATGTTGGACCAGCGGAATAAAGTTTGGGCCACTGATGTTCTAAAAGAATTGCAAATCCCGCAGAGCATCCTTCCTAAGGTCAGCATGCCTGGGACTTTTATCGGAAACTTGAATGAGAAGATTTGCATTGAATTGGATTGTCATAAGATTCCAGTTATATTATCTGCTTACGATACCGCTTCAGAGATCGCTGCTATTCCTGTGACTAACAGTGTCGGCGATTGGGTTTATATTTGTTGTGGTACATGGACGATGATCGGTATAGGTATTAATGACCCTATCGTTAGCAATGAAGCATTCTTAGCCGGTTTTGGAAACGAAGGTGGGGTAGAGCAGTATCACTTTCTCACGAACATCGTTGGGTTATGGATAATCCAGCAGTGCAGGAAGAAGTGGATGGAGGGAAATGGCAAAAATTTATCCTGGGATGAGGTTGTTGATATGGCAAAAAAATCTGATGAGATCAATACCTTCATCAACGTGGACGACCCTGTTTTTAACCGTGAAATATTTGATATGCCCGCCGAAGTCATAGATTTTTCTAAAAGGACAGGTCAAAAAGTACCCCGAACAGTTGGAGAAATTGCAAGATGTGTGTATGAAAGTCTGGTATTAAAATATGCTAAAACTATTAAGGATTTAAGCAGAATTACTGGGAAAGAGATCAAACTGATACATCTGGTCGGAGGAGGGTCAAAAAATAGCCTGCTCTGTCAGTGGACCTCAAATGTCAGTGGTAGGCCTGTTATAGCAGGACCTACTGAAACCACAATAAATGGCAACCTTCTGGTTCAGATGATTGCCTCTGGTGAAATTAACTCTGTAGGTGAGGGAAGAGAAATAATAAAGTATTCATCGAAACTTGAATATTTTGATCCGCAAGATCTTGAAAAATGGAATGAAAAATTAGATAAATACGAGCAGCTGTTCTTTGAAAGTTAAACATATTCTTCGCATTTTACATAATAAAGGTTTTTTAGTAGCTACATCGATCCAAGGGAAGCAAACAAGCTTATCGATTACCAATCATCTGATTTAGCTTACCACGATTTGAGATTTTAATTTGTTGACATGTAATCGTACATGTGCTATCCTGTACGTACATGATTAACACTATTGACGCTATGGGTAGTCTAGTCAAGTTGGGGGTAGGTAATGATGAAAGAATCGGCGTGGATCAATGTTGCTGAGGAACTTTATGCTTTTAACGTTGAGTCCACTGGTTTTTTACTTCATATACCAACTTCGCGGGTATTTCGAACAGACGACATAACAAAGAACATAGTAAATCTTTTAACACGTAGAGCTAGCGAAGAAGTTGTAATTCAGAAGTTAAAATACAAATATAAAGAAGAAAAAATTCAAGAAACAATCCAAGAACTTAGAGATGCGGAATTAATTGGGGCTGACCACTCTATTGATGCAGAGATTGCACAAAAAGCCTGGCAGGATAAATTTAAGGTAAATTACCTGATGCTGATTCTAGTGGGAGACTGTAACCTCAGATGCAGCTACTGTTTTGCTGATCAAGGTCATTTTGGCAATGCTCCGGGTTTTATGTCTTGGGAGGTCGCAAAAGCGTGCGTCGATTTCACTTTTAACGAACCTGGTAACGGGCTATATAATATCTGCTTTTTTGGAGGAGAGCCGCTACTCAATTTTCCTTTGATAAAAAAGACTGTGCTTTATGCTAGGAAACAGTTTTCACGCTTAAGTAAGAACATCGAATTTAGCGTCACCACTAACGGAACACTTCTTACGGATGAAATATGCGAATTTCTTAATGAGAACCAATTCGGTGTCCTTATCAGCATTGATGGTCCCCAACACATTCATGACAGATGGCGAAGATTTAAGAGCGGAAGGGGGTCTCATACGACAGTAGCGGGTAACATACAACGCATGCTATCGTGCTGGGATATCAAGGGGAGGAAGTCAAACCTGATGGGCAGAGCTACGGTCACATCCTGGGAGCCTGATCTTACAAAGATTATTCCTTATCTTGAGGGTTTGGGGGTTCCGTTAGTTGCTGCTGAGCCGGTTTCTATTTCACCTCTGGAAGAAAGCAGTTATGCTCTCATGGGTGACTCTTTAGAACAATATAAGCTGAGCTTCGAAAAGTTAGTGAAATTTTACAGAAACAAAATCTTAGTGGGGAAGCCGTGTGCTTTTCATGTGCTTAGACAAAGCCTAAAAAATATCTTTGAGGGACAGCAAAAGTACTATCATTGCGGTGCTGGAAGGCACTTTAAAACTGTTGCTCCCAATGGTGATATCTATCCTTGCCAGCGGTTAACCGGATATAAGGATTATCGCATGGGTTCGGTATTCACTGGCATAGATGATTCTGCGGTAAAAGAATTTCTGCCCAAATTAGTCACTGAAAAAGAAACCTGTCGCTCTTGCTGGGCGAGATTCTTCTGTGGCGGTGGATGTGCATCTGAACAGATCCTAACCAAAGGTGTTGATGCTCATCCTCTTAAATGGAGTTGTGAACTCTTTAAGCATAACCTTAAGTGGAATATCTGGCTCTTTGATGAAATTCAAAATGCAGATCCAGAGCTATTACCTAAGATTGTGGGAGATGTTTCTTTAAATGAACAACGAGAACGGACTCAAGCGGTTTGAGGTTTAATCGGGGGATATTTTTTAGAATTAAATCTTGGAGCGGTCTCCGCAAATACTCTAAAGGGAGGTGGTTTTATGACGCACATCAAGCAGATTAATGCAGCAAAAACAGATCAATCTTGCGATGACGTTGCTTTGGATTATTGCTATGTTCCTTGTGATGGCACAGTAGTGTGCCCACCCTACATTGGGGCTATTGGGCCAGTTCGCTAATAATTTAGCAGGCATTCGCTAGAATTGGTGTAGTTGAAAGGTAAAAATGATGGGAGACCGTTCTAAATATCTTGGGATGGATCCATTACAAAGGATTTGCAGGAGATCAAACTATCAATGTGAGACAAAGAAGTTAATTGTCTGATATGAGGTGATTGGAGGTGATAGTAGAGATTAAAGGTTAATAAATGGTCTGGTTTGTGAATGAATAAAAGAGAGAGGTGAAATCAAGAGATGACAAAAAGAAGATTTTTCACATTAATTACAATGATAATAATCATTATTACAACTTTTTCGCTATCTAGTTGTGTACCAGCACAGGCGCCTGCGACAACGGAAGCAGTGACTGAAGAAACACCAACAACAGCAGAAGAAACTACTGCTGAGGAAAAAACTTATGAAGGCAGGGTTGATCCAAATATAACAGCGACTCTTGAGGTCTGGACATACTATGACCCGACAGGTCCTCAGACCGAAATTTTGGATCCAGTAGCAAAAACGGCGTTGAAAGTTGTCGAAAACTTCAACAAGAAGTATCCAAACGTCAAGATTAATTTCACAGTAGTCCCGTGGGATCAAATTCAGGATAAGGTCTTCACTGCTGGCCAGGCAGGACAGGGGCCGGATGTGGCAACATTGATGATTCAGAGGATGGCTGAGTTAGTAGAGCCTGGTTTATTATATCCCATCACCGAAGACTACCTAAGCGATCTTGATCTGGAGGACTGGGTTAATTTTGAAATAGATAAAGGGTATGCCCAATTCGATGGTCAATTGTACGGAATATCACAGGCTTTACATGGCAGGCTGTTATGGTATAACAAAAAGGCTTTTAAAGAAGCTGGTCTGGATCCAGAGAAGCCTCCAGAGACCTGGACGCAGTTGGTTGAATATGGAAAAGCTCTTACCAAAGGGAAACAATATGGATTGGCCATTACTGCTGGTGAGAAAAATCAAGCAACCTTTGAATGGTTATGGCCCTGGATTATTGCCGGTGGTGGATTAGAAGATCTATTTAAGAAGGATGGTACTGCAGGATGGGACGGCAACGCAGGTCAACAAGCCTTTCAATTCATCTATGATCTTTTTAATGTTAACAAGATCGTTTCAATGGATGCAGTTGGATGGGTAGATGGCACAGAACATTTCGTTGCTGGGGACACTGCTATGTTTATAGGTGGGACATATCGAATAATCCCGATCACCAAAGCTCTGGGCGACGATACAGGCTATGCTCCTATTCCTTATCCCGAAGGTGGTCATTCCGTAAATATTGCTAATAGCTGGGCTTTAGGTATTAGCAAGGCTTCAAAAAATCCCGATCTGGCCTGGGAGCTGATCAAGGAATGGCTTACGCCTGAGATAGTGCCACAGGAGGCTACTGCTGAAGGCGCCGTGCCAATAAGAAAATCCGCACTGAAAGAGATAACAGATCCTATACTGCTCTTCTTTGCAGAGAATGTTGGTAAATACGGTCAGCCAGTGCCTCCAACGAAGTTTCATCAGCAAGGTCAGGATATTACTTTCTCAGCAATTCAGGAAGTAATTTTAGGCAAAAAAGATCCTGCTCAAGCTGTAAAAGATTCAGCGGCTGAATTTAATGCGTTGTTTAAATAGTAGTAATATTTAGAAAAAAATTGTTTGGTGTTGGAAGAAGGGTCATATTGATCCTTCTTCCGTTAAAATTTTCTTGAATTATACGAATGATTAGATGAAAAGATTTTTTGAAAAAAACTTCTATATTCTTCTCACAATACCAGCGACAGTTATGATAGCTTTCATAAGCATTTACCCAGCATTTTATTCATTTGCCCTAAGTTTGAATAAGTTGACAAATGCAGTAGGAAAGTTTGAATATGTCGGTCTAAAAAACTACGTTCGTTTATTTAGGAATCCAGATTTCTTATCATCTGGGATAGTTTCTTTAAAATACATTTCCATCTCGCTTGTCGGCACCATATTTTTGGGACTAATCTTAGCCCTTCTTCTGAATAAGAAGGTGAAGTTTAAAGGCACATTTATGAGCATTTTCCTTATACCGTGGATTATATCGGAAGTTGTATCAGGAAATATGTTCAGATGGCTTTTCGACGGTTCTTTTAGCATTATAAACGAGATGTTAAGTGAAGCAGGGTTACCAGCTTTAAAGCTTCTAAATAATCCAGATGGAGCGCTTGCGATAGTTAACACTGCGACAATATGGCGTAATCTTGGTTTTGCAATGATTATATTCATTGCTGCTTTGCAAACGATTGATCCCAATGTAATTGAAGCTGCTAAAGTTGATGGGGCAGGAGGATGGCAGCAGTTTAGATTTATAACTTTTCCCCTAATTCGTTACCATTTTATGGTCGTATTGATTTTACTTACATTGTTCTTCATTAACCAGGTCACAACAGTTTTTGTTATTACACGCGGTGGTCCAGTGGATTCTACTCTTGTGCCTGGAATGTTTCTATACAGGCTTGCCTTTAATTATTTTGATCTTGGTCAAGCATCGGCTTTCTCAGTATTTTTATTTGTAGTCAACATAATCGTTATCTCGTTTTACATAAGATTATTAATGCGTCCGCAATAATTAGAGATGAAGTAGGATGGTTGTGAAGAAATATTTGAATTCGGTTTTCACTTATATAGTTTTGATTGTGGTATCAATTGGGGTACTATTCCCCTTGGCTTGGACAGCTTCTACATCATTCAAATTTAAACGAGATATACTCACGATAAATCCTTCCTGGATTCCGCCGAGACCGACCATATCTAACTATTTAAATGTTCTTTTTGATACCAGTATCCCAAGAAACATACTGGTTTCTACAATAGTGGCAGTTTTTTCTGTTATAACCACAGTCCTGATAGGCGCAATCGCCGCTTATGGTTTCTCTCGGTCGAGATATAAGTTAAAAGATGTGCTCATGTATTTGATACTTGCAACAATGATGATCCCTGGTCTATCAAACCTTGTGCCGTTATATATAATGTTCGCGCGTTTTGGTCAGATAGATTCTTTGCGCACGATTGTTATCATCTACTCCTCGTGGATGCTGCCATTTACCATATGGCTGCTTCGTGGTTTTTTCGATTCGATTCCTAAGGAGATGGAAGAATCTGCTTTGATTGACGGCTGTACAAAGTTTGGAGCATTTTACAGGATTGTTTTGCCCATGTCGTTTCCCGGAATATCTGCTGTTTCCATTACTAATGCCATATTCGCCTGGAATGAGTTTATTGTTGCTGTTGTTTTTCTGAATTCCAGGTTTAAGCAAACATTACCCGTTGGTATCCAATCCTTTCAGACTATGGCAGAAGCAGAATGGGGCAATATGACAGCAGCTTCAATAATAGCCGTCCTTCCGATTCTTATAGCTTTTCTTTTACTGCGTAAGAGCTTTGTCAGAGGCATGATTGAGGGAGCGGTCAAGGGATAGATGGCTAAATACAAAATCAACATTAAGTACTCCAGTGAGGTTATGAAAAAAAATAAGGTAAGGCTTGAATCAGCTAAGAATTTTTTAAGAAGCGACAGAGTACCTGTACTTTTTGGAATATTTGAAAGATATATCCTGAAAGAAAGAGGAGTAGGTTATCTCGAATTTTTTAGTGATTCAAGAGCCATGCTTCATCATGAGATCTTAAATCAGAAATGGGCAATTGAGAATATCCCCGATGATCGTTGTCAGGAAAACATAATATGGGTGTATCCATGGTGGGAAAATGTTGTAAATGCCAATTCTTTAGGTGCTGAAGTTGTATGGTTTGATGATCAGCCTCCTTACGTAAAACCGCTTTTTGGTTCTGTAGAAGAAGTTACGGATTTTAGAGTATCCCCTTCTGATAGCGGTCTTTGGGGAGAAAGAAAGAAATATTTCTTTGAATGGAGAGAGTTAGTCAAGGATTATGAGGTTTATTTTAATGGCGAACCTGGAAAGGTTGAAATTCAGCCTCTAGATATAGGGGGCGAGAGCTCATTTTGCACTGCAGTAAATTTAGCTGGACAGAGTTTTTATGCATGGTTAAGTCTCTATCCCAATGAATGCAGAGACTTTCTGTCTAAAATAACGAATGCTCTGGTCAATGCCGGGCTATTCTTCCGAGAAATAGATCCAGGACCTCGGTCATCATTCATTATATCTGAGGATTTCGCTGAAATCATATCTCCAGATATGTTCAGGAGGTTTTGTGTTCCATATGACAACAGATTGTTCGATGCTCTTGGCAAGGATTTAAAAGACGGTCGCAGTATGCATATGTGTGGTGACACTACTCACCTTTTAGACATTCTTGTTAACGAGGAAAAAATAACAAGTTTCATTGGGTTTGGTAGTTCTGTCAATCCCTATATCGTGGCAGAAAAGATGGGCGGGAAGGTTTACCTGTGGGGCAATCTGAGTTGCACAAGTCTCCTCAATGGACCAGAGAAAATAATATACGAAGAAGCACTGAACTGCATACGAGCTTTTTCTCGTTTTGGCGGTTTTTGCCTGGGTGATGGCTTCAATGTAGCACCCGGAACGCCTTTAGAAAACCTGGAGACTGCGGTTTTAGCGGCAAAGGAATTTGGAAGTGTGCCTGAGGAATTATGAGACAAAATAGCATAAATCTGGGCAGGAGAGATTTAAGTAGCAAGCAAATGATCACCATTCATCTAATCTCGCATACCCACTGGGATCGGGAGTGGTATCAGCCCTTCCAGGTATTTCGAATGCGCCTTGTAGACCTTCTTGATCAGCTAATGGATTTGATGGAGGAGGATGAGGGTTTCCGTTATTTCACCCTGGATGGACAGTCGGTGATTTTAGAGGACTATCTGGAGATGCGCCCCGAAAATGAAGGCAGGTTAAGAAAGTTGATTCAGGATGGGCGTATTCTAATCGGGCCCTGGTACACTCAGAGTGATGAGTTCTTGGCCAGTCCAGAAAGTCTTATAAGAAACCTGCTTCTTGGCATAAAGGTTTCTCGAAGGTTTGGAGAACCCATGATGGTAGGCTATCTACCCGATACCTTTGGGCATATTTCCACAATGCCCCTTATTTTGAATGGGTTTGGCATAGACAGCGCTATCTTTGGACGGGGACGGGATGGACTGAAGCAGGAGTTCTTATGGAAGTCGCCTGATGGGTCTCAGGTACTGGCGGTTGACCAGCATTATGTCCTGGGCACTGTATCGCCTCCCAGCATCGAGGGCTTTAAGAGAGTCGGAGAGTATTTGCCCGGTAGCGGAAGAGAGCAATTTAAGCTGATACAAAGTAAGCTAAATCAGATGACTCAGAGGGCCACCTTCACGGACCAGTTACTGCTTATGAGTGGCATTGATCATGCTCTGCCTCATCAAGAACTTCCAGAGATCATAAGAAGCTGCAATGAAATGCTTTTGAGAAGCAATGACAGTCGTCTTAAGAATTACCAGTTAATTCAGAGCACACTGCCCGAATACATTCGCAGTATCTGTGCTATCAAAGATGATTTAAACGTGGAGACAGGCGAATTCCGTCAACAAGGGCATCACAGTTATACTGGCACCATATCGTCCAGGATGTATCTAAAGCTGGAGAACTATGTCTGTCAGCAGGAGCTGGAGTGCTGGGCGGAACCGTTTTCTGCGTTTGCTTGGCTTCTCGGAAGGGAATATCCACGGAGTCTTTTATGGAAATCGTGGAGAGAACTTCTTCTTAACCATTCTCATGATAGCATCTACGGATGCAGCATAGATTCAGTTCACCAGGATATGTTTGCTCGATTTCGTTCTTCTCGTCAAATCTCTGAGAGGATAACAGAAGATTCACTCACTTTCGTGGCGGGAAGGATCAATACTAAATTTTTAGAAGGGAGCATTGGAGCTATTGTGATCTTCAATCCGCTAAGCACAAACCGAACAGAAGTAGTAGAGGCAGAGTTAGACTTCGCTGGCGATATTGCCTCCTTTGGACTACGGGATGAGAAGGATTTTGATATGCCCTACCAGATTGTCTCCTGCCAACTGATGGATGATTTCAGATTTCATGAGCACGGAGCCCCTGACTTCGGGACATTTGCTCGCTACAGAGTAGCGCTTGAGGCCAAAGATATACCTCCCTGTGGGTATAAGACTCTGTTTATTGTGCCATCTTCACAAAAAAGGGTTTCTCTCATAGATGAGGGGAAGCTTTCTTTCGGAGATAGCGAAGCGGAGAATGAGTTCTTGAAGCTTGCTGTGGAGAAGAATGGCACTCTCACTCTTATCAATAAAGAGATGGGAAGTATTTATCGGAATCTCAATCTTTTCGAGGATGGGGCAGATGTCGGGGACGAGTATAACTATTCTCCCTGCCAATCTGATATCAAAATACTCTCTAAAAGTTTCAACCCAAGAATATGCCTGGAAAGAAATGGGCCTTTGGAGGTTGTTTTCAGGGTTGAGACGGTCATGGAAGTTCCCGAAAGGGTTAGTGAGGATAGAAAGAGCCGCAGCCAAGATCTCGCCGGGCTTCATATAGTTTCTTATATTTCCATGAAAAAAGGTCTTCCTCGCCTTGACATAAGAACGATGGTGAATAACACAGCCAGAGATCATCGGTTTCGAGTGCTCTTCCCCATTGAACTGAAGGCTGTCAGGGTCTATGTCGGAGGTCATTTTGATACCATAGAAAGGCCGACTGCCGATGAGAAGAGGAATGGACTGGATAACACATTCCCGATGCGGGATTTTATTCTGGTAAGGGGTAAGGGAAGCTCTTTTGTTGTCTTGAGCCAGGGCCTGACGGAATATGAAATTATTAAGGACCCAATTGAAGCCGTTGCCTTCACGCTCTTTCGTTCAGTGGGCTGGCTGTCCAGGGGAGACCTTTTGACCCGACATGGTAGCGGTGCTTATGATATCGAGACTCCTGAGGCTCAGTGTATTGGTCCGCAGGAGTTTTGCTACAGCGTACTTCCTTTACCTGAAGATGTGGATATCTCTTTTGTTCATTTCAATGCGAAAAAGTATGGTGTTCCGCTCAGGGCGATAAAGACTGATGTTCATCCAGGAGAGCTTCCGCTCTCGCAAGGTTTCATTCGGATCACATCCGATTCTTTAATCCTTTCTGCGATTAAGAAGAGTGAGGAGAGGGACTCCATCACAGCTCGTTTTTATAATCCCTCGAGCCACCATGTTGATTCTGTAATCAAACTTGGAATAGAAGCAACAGAAGCCTATCGCCTGAGGCTTGATGAGGGTCGCGAGGAGAAGCTGGAAGTGGCAGATAGATGTATTTACATATCGGTGAAGGCAAATGAGGTAGTAACCGTAGAGGTTGTTTTTGGGAAGAGAAATTGAATGCTACTGAGGAGTTTCTCGATGGCCAAAAATATGACATCCAGAGAGAGGGTGATGAGGGCATACCGCAGGGAGATCCCTGATAGAGTACCCGTTTGTCCTGATATTTCAAATATGATCCCCTGCAAACTGACAGGAAAGCCTTTCTGGGAGATCTATCTATATAACAGTCCTGCCCTGGGTGATGCCTATATGAGGGCGGTGGATTACTTTGGCATAGACGGTTGGTATATCTATGGCTATCTTTACGGAGGGAATTCCAGGTTTTACTGCAGGGGACATGAAGATAAACTGGTCATCATCGATGGACTTCAGATAAATAGGAGGATTTTAAGGATAGATATCGTCGGGATGGATTCTGAAAGCATAACCGTGAAATACACAATTGATACTCCTAAAGGTAAACTTGCCTGGAGAATTATTTATCCTGCATCTAACCCACCATGGTGGTCAGAAAAGATGATCAAGGATCTGGATCAAGACTGGCCGTGTTTTGCGTACGTACTGGGCGAGGACTGGGACTATAATCCGGGGATCAAGGTGGGGTTTGATAAAATAGAGGACAGGGCAGTTTACGCTCTGTGCATTGACCTGCCTGTTGACTGGTGGTTCTTCTTGCGACAAGGAGATCAGCAGCAGTTGATCTTTGATCTGATGGATCGGGAGAAGGATATGCTGGAGATATTTGCTTTCTACCAGAGGTACGCTGAAGCAAAGGTGAGGGCTTTTATTGAAGCTGGCCCTGATGAGATAGTTTTCCAGGGCTCAGCATCATCGCTAAGCGTCATCTCACCGCAGATCTACCGAAAGTTTAACCTTCCTTTCATTAAGGTCATAACCGCATTGTGTAGGGAGGCAGGGGTCATTTCACATCAGCACACATGTGGCAGGTCAAATGAGATAATTGAGATCAACTATCATGAAACAGAGTTGGACGTCATGGAACCTCTGGAGCCGCCTCCTGGTGGAGATGTTGACCTGGCCGAAGCCAAGAGAATATATGGGGATAAGTTCTGCCTTAAGGGAGGTGTCAATACCTTTGATGTTATGAGGACTTATAAGCCAGAAGAGGTGGGTGATGCAGTAAGAAAATGTATCAACGACGCTGCTACCAATGGCGGTTACATACTTTCCACGGGTGACCAATGTCCTTTGGATACCCCTGAAGAAAATATACTTAAGCTGGTTGAAGTAGCCCGGGCCTATGGTAGATATGACTTCAGGTAGAGTAATACATTAAGCTATAGGAACTAATTTGCAACCTGCCTGGCTTCGTGTGTTGGTACTGTAGATCTGCGCACGATTAGCTTTGTGGAAATCACGATCTGCCTGTTTCCTTTTTCTCTTCCCTCAACCTTGTCGATCAAGAGCTCGACCGCTTGTGCCCCAATGGCGTATTTGTCCTGAGCTACGGTTGTCAGTGGGGTTTCTAGGTGGGAGACGATATCGATGTCGTCAAAGCCTACCAGAGCCAGGTCATCGGGTATTTTCAAGCCAACCAGTGAAGCAGCCTCCACGACAGCAAGTGCCACCAGGTCATTAATAGCAAAGATTGCAGATGGTCTTTCTTTATTTTTCAGGAACTCCACTATTACCTCGACATCGTGCTGACTGTTTCCTCTGGCCGTGCCGAAGAACTCCAGCTCGCTGGCGGATGTCTTGAGCTTATCACACACCAGAGATTGGTCGAATGGCAGCCGATAGTCCATAAGGGCTCTCTTGTACCCATCGACCCTGTCCCTCACACTCGTGGTCTGCAGTGATGATCTGGTTACCATACCTATTCTGTTGTGTCCCAGTTTGATAAGATGCTCCATTGCCTGATAGGCTCCGCCAAAGTTATCTGATACCACGTAACTGACGTCTATGTTCGGTATATATCGATCAATCAAGACGAAATTGAACCTCTGCTCCACCAGGCTGATCGTGATCTCATCAAGCGGGTAATTATCAGGAAGAAATATTATCAACCCATCGACCTTTTTGGATAGAAGCTGACGCACTGACCTCTGGTGCTGTTCATATTTGTTATCCGTGATGGAGAGCATGAGTTGATAGCCTTTGGTACGCGTTGTGCTTTCGATGCTGAGTGTTATTAAAGTGAGAAAGGAGTCTCGCAGGTAGGGCTGAATCAAACCTATCACCCCACTTCTGGGCGGGAACTTCTGCTTAAATGGATCTGATGATACATAGGTTCCTTTTCCTGATACCCTGAGTAGAATCCCCTCATGCACAAGTTCTAGTATAGCCTGTCGGACCGTGGATCTGCTGATGTTGAACTCCCGAGCTATCTCAAACTCGGATGGGATTGCAGAATTTGGCTTGAAAGTGCCATCTCTAACCTTATCCCTGAAGTACTGAGCCAGTTGTACGTATAGGGGGAACGGACTGTCTTTAGTTATCATCTTGTTTCACTTTTAATTTTTATTTTGCCTTAATTATTGTAAATGGTAGTAACATGTATGTACAGCCAAATTTATTTATTCATTGGTATTGAGTTGCAAATTGGTCATTAAAAAGTGTACGTTTTAAATTTTTGATGTAGAACATTAAATTGACTGGATTTAAAGTACGGTGACTTCTGATAAAATCTTTATTATACTGTGGAGAGGTGGCTGAGTCCGGTTGAAAGCGCTCGACTCGAAATCGAGTAGGCGAGCTAAAACTTGCCTCCAGGGTTCAAATCCCTGCCTCTCCGCCAATTTCATTTGTGATGCTCCAGTATTTCCAGTATGGGATCGCTCTAACTGTAAGGCCATACTCTGAGAAAGTTTTTTCGGTTTTACCTGTGATTATGTAACCCTCCTTGAGTTCATACTTTTTCAGGAATTTAAAAATCGGTGCAACTTCTTTTTCGCTGACTTCGGGTTTGATCTTGATTTCAATGGGAATAACCTTGTCATCAGAAGCAAGAATAATATCGATCTCCTCTTTCTGTGGAGTTCTCCAGAAAAACTTTGACTGGAACAGGTTTTGGAAGAACTGCTCTATTATTAGAGAAGGACCTAGGTTTGAGGAGAGTGCCAGCGAGAAGGCAGTGCTTGTAAGATATGCCCGTCTCATCTTCTTTTCGCTGGTGAGTACGTTAGAGGAGTAGTTGTACACTTTTTTTATAAGCAGGGCGTATTCCAGGTAAGATAAATAGTTGGCTATGGTTCTCTGGTCATATTTGAGATCGTTTGCGATATTTTTATAATCGATATATAAACCAGGTCTATCAGCGAGGAGACGAATTAGCTGGTATGAAAGATCTGGTGTGCTGATGGGGAAGGCGTTTGGCAGGTCTTTATATATAACCCTTTCGAGCAGTCCTTCTTTAAAATATTTCTGTAATTGGAAATCGTTGAATTGCATCGCTTCAATGAAACCACCGGTTTTGAAGAAGTCCTCAAGAATTTTCTTTATCTCAACCTCAAAAATGTTTTCCCTTCTCTTGTCAATCTGGACATCTCTGAATTCGAGGTATTCGTTGAAATCAAGTGGTTTGACACTGAAATCGAAGAATCTTCCTGCTAAGCTTTCCCTTGTACCCCTTTTTATGTTTATGGCGGCAGAGCCTGAAAGAAATATTTTTATATTTGGGTACAGATCATAGATTATTTTTATTTTTTCGCTCCAACCTTCAAGTTTTTGTATTTCATCAAAGAATAGGTAAACTCTTTCTTTTTTTAGGAGCCTTTCTTTCAGAATCTCGTTTTCGTAGTAATTTATAATATCCATGACTTCGCCAACTGCTTCATCAAAAGAAAAATAGAGGATGTCAAACGGATTAGTGTTTCTGGTTATAAGCAGTTCGTTTATCAATTGAAACATAATTGTGGTTTTGCCAGATCTTCTTAGTCCAGTCAGTATCAATATTTGTCTTAAGTCTATGTATTTCCAGATTTCATCTAGGAATTTTCTTTTCCTTCCTCTCAGGGCATCTGGTAATTTCCCATCTCTCCACCATGGGTTGAAGATCGATATATCAATCAATTAGCGCTCCAATGTAATTATTATTTGATTACAATAACATTATAATGTAATTGTATTGATAAAAATAGTGATAAGTTATTTTTACCCTTAAATAATGTAACTTTGGTAAAATCTATTACAAATTTGTATAAATTCAGGATTGGTGATGGAAAAATTTGAGCCATGGAGGAAGTACTGATGAAGAATAGCTTCAAAGAAGCAGTGCTGGATAGAAACGGATTTGCAATAACTGCGGAAATGGTTCCAGGGCGCGGGTCACAGGGCAAAGGTGTAGATTCAATACTTAATTTTGCGGCCGACGCGGTTAAGGGTGGGAAGATTCATGCGATGAGCTTGACCGACAATGCTGGTGGGAATCCGGCACTGATGCCCGATATACTCTGGCAGGACCTCAAGTCCATAGGGATGGATGCGTTAATTCACATTACCTGCAAGGATAAGAACCGTAATCAACTTGAGGGGCAGCTTTTTGCGCTGGAACGGGCAGGGGTAAAGAATATACTCGCCATGAGCGGGGACTATCCAGAGACAGGTTATGAGGGTAGGGCAAAGCCGGTCTTTGATATTGATTCGGTGCCGCTCATAAAGATGATATCTGAGATGAACAGGAATGAGTTAAAGGACATAAAGGACTACGTTTCCCCGGCAAATCTCAATAAGACCGACTTTTTTGTCGGTGGATGCGTTTCACCTTTTAAAATCCACGAAGAGGAGCAGATGTCGCAGTATTATAAATTAGTTAAAAAGGTGAGAGCGGGTGCTCAGTTCATCATCACACAGGTGGGGTATGACGCGAGAAAGTTCGAGGAGCTCAAGAAATTTGTAGAGGATAGGAGGCTAAATGTTCCTCTTATTGCAAATGTATACGTGCTGAATAAAACGGTAGCTGGCATGATGTCAAGAAATGAGGTACCCGGCTGTCTTGTCATACCTGAGCTTGCCGCAGAATACGCCGAAGCAAGCAAAGCCGAAGATAAGGGTGTTGGCTTTAAGCTTGAGAAAGCTGCCAGGCTGTTGGCTGTTGTGAGAGGACTGAAATATGATGGTGCCCACATTGGTGGTTTCGGCCTTACCTATAAACAGGTCGAGTACGTTATCGACCGCTCACAGGATCTTTTAGCTGATTGGGAAAAATGGGCTGCGGAGTTCGATTATTCACCCAAAAACACATTTTACTTCTATCAGCCCAGGGAGGACAGTCCGCTTAATTCCGATGTTGAATTTGACAGGAAGAAGAAGAGACCATCTAAACCGTTTATATATATGATGTTCAGATTGCTTCACAGAATGATGTTCGTTGAGGACAAAGGACTTTACAGATTTATGAAGTGGTTTTTCAGGGTTATTGATGGCAAGTGGATTGAGGAGCCGATAACACGCATGGAGTACCAGATCAAGAAGGTTACATCCAGGTGCCAGGAGTGCGGTGACTGCACGCTTCTGGATATTGTTTACCTCTGCCCACAGGGTGACTGCCCGAAGCATCAGTTGAATGGGGCTTGCGGGGGGAGTTATGACGGATGGTGTGAGGTGTATCCAGATGAAAAGAGGTGTATCTACTACAGGGCTTACAGAAGGTTGAAGTCCTACAGGGAAGAGGACACGATGGCAGATAAGATATTACCACCCAGAAACTGGGATCTTTACAGAACCTCATCATGGGCGAACTATTTTCTAGGACGCGATCATGTAAATAATTATGGGAGGGGCAAAAGTAAAGATAATCAAATGTAAGATATAGACTGACATTGTTACCAGGTATTTTCTTATAAATAAATCAGAATTTCGCTGATATTCTTCATTAATACAAAGTTGTATTTTTTGGATGTAATTGTTTAAATAAGCATGGGAGGTATAAAGTTGAAGATAACCGAGGTAAAGATTGACAGAGAAAAATGTATAGGCACCGGGAACTGTGTTGACTTAGCGCCAAGAGTTTTTGAGCTTGATGATGAAGGTAAATCAACTGTAATTAACAAATCAGGAGCTGGTGATGAGACCTTGAAAGAGGCAGCGCAGAGCTGTCCTGTGGAGGCCATCACCCTCATTGGCGAAGATGGTCGGCAGATCTGGCCGTGATTGGCATGAAAAAAGAAGAGATAACCTGGAAGATCGGTGGTGAGGCTGGATACGGTATAATGGTCACCGGGTTCACGATGTCAAAAATATTCAGCCGCTTGGGCTACAATGTTTTTGACTATCCTGAGTATCCATCTCTTATTCGCGGAGGCCACAACAGCTATCAGGTCAGGGCATCGGTAAATAAAGTTAATTCACCGCTTAAGAATATTGATGTACTGGTTGCATTAAATCAGGATACCGTAGATATGCACTTTTCAGAGTTGAATGCTGACGGCATACTGATTTATGATGGAGACCTGGTAAAAGAACCTTCGCATGTAGATGATTCTAGAGGTATAAAATCCTACAAGATCCCGTTTGAAAAAATTGCCATAGATGTTGCAGGTGGTAAGTTAATGCGAAACACCGTGGCAATTGGGGCATCTCTTCCAGTCTATGGCCTGCAGCTTGAGAAGTTGACGGATATGCTGAGGGAGGCTTTTGCTGGAAAGGCACAGGAGATTATTGAATCAAACCTAAAGGCAGCAGAAGCAGGATTTAAAGCAATGCAAGATCTTTTGAGCAAAGAAATCCCATTTGCGATAAGGAGTTCAAATAAGCCTAAAAAGTTGATAATGACGGGCAATGAGGCAATTGCGCTTGGGGCAATAAGGGCAGGGTGCAAGTTTTACGCTGCTTATCCGATGACGCCCTCCTCACCTATACTTCATTTCATGGCTGCAAATGACCGCAGGTTTGGCGTGGTCGTGAAGCATACGGAGGATGAGATAGCAGCGATTAATATGGCGATAGGTGCAGCAACAGCAGGGGTGAGGTCGATGGTAGCCACTTCAGGTGGTGGTTTCTCGCTTATGGTTGAGGGCCTTGGGCTTGCGGGGATGACGGAGACTCCTGTGGTGATAGTTGAGGGCCAGCGAGGAGCTCCAAGCACGGGACTGCCCACATGGACTGAACAGGGAGATCTCAGGTTTGTCCTTGGTGCCTCACAGGGCGACTTCCTGAGGGTCGTGCTTGCGCCAGGTGATGTTGCACAGTGTTTTTATCTGACCGCTGCTGCTTTCAACATAGCGGAGAAGGTTCAGACTCCTGTCATCGTAATGTCAGATAAGCATGTTGCTGAAAGCCATTCGACGGTTGATGATATTGATCCTGGTAAGGTGAAGATCGATAGCGGAGAACTCTTAAGTGAATCGGATAAGCGCCTTGGAGCGGATTTCAAAAGATATAAGATAACGAAATCCGGCATATCTCCGCGCCCACTGCCCTCCTATGAAGGCGGAATTTATTTTGCGAATTCAGATGAACATGACGAGAAGGGCTTTTCGATAGAGGATTCGCCCACGAGGACGGCAATGATGGATAAACGACTTCGCAAGTTCGCAGCAGCTCTTTCCATTGCACCAAAGCCGTTGTGGCATGGTCCCCAAGAGCCAGATATATTAATAGTTGGCTGGGGCTCTACTCGAGGAGCGATTCTCGACAGCATTTCGCAGCTAAAAAGTGAGGGGATAAATGCTGCACATCTGCAGGTACTGTCGCTATGCCCATTGCATGCAGATGATATCAAAGATGCGATTTCCAGGTGTAAAAAGATTGCATGCATTGAAAATAATAAGACCGGCCACCTTAAGGGGCTGATCGCTGAGAAATGCGGGATAAACATAGAAAATTTCCTGCCCAAGTACGATGGGAGGCCGTTCTTTCCTGACGAGATTGTGAAATGGGTGAAGGAGGTGCTTTCCTAGATGCTGGATAAAAAGATATATGATAGCGGAGTGTTCCCAACCTGGTGTCCTGGGTGCGGCAATTTCGGGATGTGGAATGCCCTGAAGAGGGCATATGCTGAACTTGAGTTAAATCCTAAAGATATCTTCATGGTATTTGGGATTGGTTGTTCCGGGAACGGAGTGAATTTCTTCAACTGTTACAGCTTTCATGCCCTGCATGGCAGAACGCTCCCTGTTGCGACAGGGGCCAGGCTTGCAAACCACAAGTTAAATGTGGTTGCGGCTGGTGGCGATGGTGACGGTTATGGAATAGGTGTGGGGCATTTCATTCATTCTCTTAGGAGAAATCTTAATATAACCTATGTAGTCCACAACAACCAGGTTTATGGACTAACAACAGGGCAGACATCGCCAACATCATCAAAGGGGTTTAAAACAAAGTCGACACCCACCGGTGTAATTGAGCAGCCGTTGAACCCACTGGCGCTTGCACTGGACTGTGGAGGGACGTTTGTCGCAAGGGGCTACGCTGGTGACATGCTCAATCTGACGAAGATATTTGTTGAGGCAATAAAGCATGTCGGGTTTTCCCTTGTGGATGTGCTTCAACCATGCGTCACGTGGAATAAGGTTAATACCTACGCCTGGTACAAGGACAGAGTGTATAAGCTCGAGGACGCAGGACACGATTTCACGAACAGGGATGAAGCCTATAAAAAGGCGTGGGAGTGGGGAGATAAAATCCCGATTGGCATATTTTATAAAGTCGAGAGTCCTACATATGAAAGTGAGTTACCACAGATAGCAGAGATACCTCTTTTCAGACAGGACATCTCAGATGTGGATTTAACCACGATATTGAGTGAATTCTATTGATAGGTCATAATAAGCTTGATCGTGCTAAGCGGGGAGATAGCGGTGCCCTGTAACCTGCAATCCGCTACAGCAGGGCTGAATTCCAACCTGAGGTGTTCACAGGTGGGGTCAAGATTACGGGCAAGTGGTGTTGAAAGTCGGGTCCCATGCGGCGAAGGGTCGTGAACCCCGTCAGGTCCGGGAGGAAGCAGCGGTAAACGAACTCCTTTGGGTGTTATGGGTGAGCCTGGCTGGAGCTAACTACGCGCAGTTCGCCTATTTGTGAATATCGATGGAAGGTGCACGATCATTTTCCGTTATGCTTTTCTTGTGTGATAAAATAGGATGTTTTGTTTTGATAGCGTGTTCTTATGGAAAAGCATTTGTCTTTATATCGTAAGTGGAGACCTCAGGATTTCGAATCCGTTGTAGGCCAGGTCCACATTACCCAGACCTTAAAAAACGAGATATCAAAAGGGGATATTGCTCACGCATACCTTTTTTGCGGTCCGCGTGGAACAGGCAAGACGAGCACAGCAAGAATTTTCGCCAAGGCTTTGAACTGCATCGAGGGACCGACGCCAAATCCATGTGGAAAGTGCGAAAACTGCCTTTCAGTTCTGCAGGGGACATCGCTTGATCTGATTGAGCTTGATGCCGCTTCCAATCGGGGCATCGATGACATAAGGGAGATAATCAATAGGGTCGGGTACTCTCCATCGAAATCCCGTTTCAAGGTGTACATCCTGGATGAGGCTCACATGTTGACCACGCCAGCTGTTAATGCTTTTCTCAAAACGCTGGAAGAACCTCCCGAACATGTAGTCTTTATTTTGGCTACAACTGAACCACACCAGATCCCTCTGACGCTTCAGTCCAGATGCCAGCGATTTGACTTCAGGCCGCTCTCTCAGCAGGATATCGTGAAGAAGTTGATGGTGATTTCTGATGCTGAGGGAATAAAAGCCAGTGATGAAGCATTACAAAAGATAGCACTCTACTCATACGGCAGCCAGCGCGATGCTGAGACCGCGCTTGACCAGATAGCGGCTTATAGCGGCGGAGAGATCAAAAGTGATGATGTTGAATTCATCCTTGGGATAATCAGAGAAGACGTAATAGTCGATTTTTTGGGATTGCTTGCGCAGAAAGATATTGTCGGTGCAATTGATTTTGTTAACCGGCTTTTTGAAGGGGGACAGGATCTCTTGCTTTTTTGCAGGGAAATAATAGAGACACTAAATGAGGTTAGGTTTGTAGTTGCAGTTGGGCCTGTGGCAGCAGAGAGATTGAATTTGAAGGTTAATGTCAAAAAGATCGCAGGAATTTCCGGGGATTTCTCCATAAAGCAGGTGGATTCCATGATTGAGATATTCAGCAAGTGCTACTGGGAGATCAAGAGGGAAGAAAACCCTAGGATATGGGTTGACGTAGCCATTCTTGAATGCAGCACTGTTTTGGGTGGAAAAATAGAACCTGAAGTAATAGAAAAAGTTCCAGAGGTAAAAAAATCCAGAATTGCTGAAGTTGTAAGAGAAGAGATACCCGAAGAGAGTCAGATGACTCAGCAGGGGAAACCGATAGAATCAGGAGAGGATGATCTTTCCATAATCTCAGGTCAATGGGATGCAGTATTGAAAGAACTGAAGGAGTCCAGCAAAAAGTACACAGCCGTCTGTTTGAATGAGGGTATCGTCAAGGAAGTTAGAAATTCAAGGGTTGTAATCACTTTTACAAAGGATAAGGAAAGCAAGAAAGCATATTTGGACAGGAATGAAAATAAGGGCTTTGTTGAGTCAGTTTTGAATAAAGTTACAGGTAAGAGTTATTCCATCGAATGCAGGGTTGCTGATGAAAAGGAAGAGGGCAGCGATTTGAATAAAATTAGGGAAGACTCAGGCGTAAAGGACAAAGCTGACGGTGATGTAGAAGTTGGCAGAAATATCAGGAAGAAGTTTGATGCCGTTGAGATAAAGACTGAGAAGGATTTAAATAAAGGGGGTGCATGAATTGGGCACTAACTACATGAAGATGATGGGACAGTTAAAGAAGGTTCAACAACAACTTGAGAAGGCGCAGGAAGAGCTGGCCAATGAACTATTTAGCGCTACATCTGGTGGAGGTGCTGTAAAGGTAACCGTGACGGGCGAGCAGCAGGTTAAGGAAATTGAAATTTCAAAAGATATTCTAAACCCAGATGATGCGGATATCTTATCGGATATGCTTGTTGTTGCGTTGAATGAAGCAATAACAAAGGCAAAAGAGGAAGCTTCAAGGAAGCTTGGTGTGCTTGGAGCAGGGTTTGGGATACCCCCTGGTGTATTATGAGAATTCTTGCGAAGCCGCTGGATGATCTGATAGAGGAGTTCAGAAAGCTCCCGACCATAGGACCCAAGACTGCTCAACGAATTGCTTTCTATCTGCTCAGCATGAGCAAAAAAGAGGCAGCGAAGCTGGCACAGGCGATACTTGACCTCAAGGAGAAAGTGGGTTATTGCAGGGTTTGCTATAATCCCGCAGATGCTGAAATATGCGAGATATGCGCAGATGCAAGGCGCGATGATTCGTTGATATGCGTTGTGGAACAGCCATTTGATGTGATCGCCATTGAAAAAACGGGTGAGTACAGAGGGTTTTATCACGTGCTTGGTGGCTCTATATCACCGATTGAAAATATAGGGCCAGATGAGATCAGGATAAAGGAGCTGTTGGACCGGGTGGGCAAAGGCAGCGTAAAAGAGATAATAGTGGCAACAAACCCGAATATTGAAGGTGAGACAACCGCCATGTATATATCAAAGATATTCAAGCCGCTGGGAATTAGGATTACAAGGATCGCAAGTGGTCTGCCGGTTGGTGGCGATCTTGAATATGCTGATGAAATCACGCTCGGGAGGGCGATGCTTGGGCGGCGCGAGCTATAATCTTAAATTGTATTAATAATAATTATTAATTTAATGCCATGAAAAATTTGCCCCCCTTCGGGGATATCATTTAATATCCCTGTAGGGAAAAAACGAAAGGGGGCAAAGATGATCTATATGGGAATAGATTTGCACAAACGCTATCTATTTTCAACTGTTATCGATGAGGATGGAAAGGAGGTTGAAAGAGCAAGGGTAGGTAATAAGAAGAGCTCAATCCTTGCATACATCAGTGAGATGAAGAAGATCGATGAGGAGATATCGGTGGTAGTTGAGGCGACATCGAACTGCTCTAAGCTATACGATGAGTTAGAGGATCTTGTAGATGATATCTGCATTGCAAATCCACTTAAGACAAAGGCAATAGCATCAGCGCGGATAAAGACAGACAAGATAGATTCAAGGACGCTAGCTCTTCTACTTCGATCTGACCTCATCCCTAAGGCCCACATGCCCGATAAGGCCACGAGGGAGATGCGGGAGCTAGCCAGATATCATGTAGCCCTAACTAAGGTCATGACTTCTCTTAAGAACAGGGTGCATGCCATACTGGATAAATATGAGATAGAGAGCCAAATACTTTTATCTGCTAGCGACATCTTTGGAAAGCTCGGCGTATCTGAGCTTAGATCCACAGAGCTTAGCCCAAATCACAGAAAAGCGCTAAATGGATACTTAAATATAATCCTAGCAATAAAAAGCGAGCTCTCTGATCTCAAAAAAAAGATAAAGATGACAGCTGAGGCCGATGAGGTCTGCAGTCGTCTTAGGTCAATTCCAGGCATAGGCGATCTATTGTCTGTTCTAATTAGATATGAGATAGATGAGGTAGATAGGTTTCCATCACCTGCCAAACTTGCCTCATATGCCGGCATAATCCCATCGACATATCAGAGCGCAGATAAGCTACGCCATGGTAGGATAACAAAACAGGGCAATTCGCTTTTAAGGTGGGCACTGATTGAGGCGACACAGGTCGCAATAGTGCACTCAGCATACTTTAGAAACTACTATGAGCGTATCAAGAGTAGGATTGGCGCAAAACCAGCAATAGTGTCAACTGCAAGAAGGCTTTTAGAGATCGTCTATAGTGTATGGAAACATAAAAGGGATTACTATGAGGTGAATAGGATTAAAGATTTGGCGGTCGCCCTCACTTAATCTTAGCCATAATGGGCTCTTAATTTAATTAGGGGACCGCCAATCCAATTGGCAATATGCGCTTAAGCTAAAGAGCTGGCGCGAATAGGTAAATGATTTTGATTGATAAATATTTAGATAATAAAATGGAGAGATTAAAGAAAAAAATAATAAGCTAAAGACGCAAATTTTTCATAGGTAGATATAATGTAATCAACGAGGTGATTGGTTTGGAGCAAATGGTGGAAGTAATATGGCACGCAAGAGCAGGCCAGGGTGCGGTAACTGCATCGAAGTATTTGGCGGAATCGGCTATGGATGAAGGATTTTACATCCAGGCTTTTCCTGAATATGGTGCGGAGAGGAGAGGCGCACCGGTAAAATCGTTCACCCGCATTAGCGATAAACCGGTAAGGGTTCACAGCCAGATATACAATCCAAATGTTGTCTTGATACTGGATCCCTCCCTTGTGGGTATGAGTAAAATTACCGATGGTTTGCAAAAGGGCGGCAAGATCATCGTTAATACCACGAAATCGCCTAAAGAAATAGCAAATAAGCTGGGCATCTCAGATGAATTTGAGGTTCATACGCTGGATGCCACCGGAATTGCCAATGAGACCATTGGAAGACCACTTCCGAATATGCCCATGCTTGCTGCTTTTATAAAAGTGACAGGTCTGCTAAACATGGAAAAAGTGATGGAAAGGACGAAGAAGGAGCTCTCAAAGAGGTTTAATGAAAAAGTTGTTAATGGCAATCTTGAAGCAATAAGACGTGGTTATGAGGAGGTTAACTGATGCCAATGTTCGATGTTAAGACGAAGCATGGTTGGAAGGATATACCGATAGGTGGTGTGATCCCGGAGGGGGGCACTGCCACTAAATATAGAACAGGTGAATGGAGAACCGAGCGGCCAGTATGGGATAAGGACAAATGTTCGCACTGCATGCTCTGTTTTATCTTTTGTCCTGACAGTTCGATAGAAGTACGAGACGAAAAGATGGTTGGGATCGATTACGAGCATTGCAAAGGCTGCGGTATATGTGTGAAAGAGTGCCCCAGAGCAGCCATCTGCATGGAGACTGATCCCAAATATACTGAATAGACTGGAGAAGAAATGGGTAAGAAATTTGCACAGACAGGAACTACTGCTGTTGCTCTTGCGATGAAGCAGATTAATCCAGACGTGGTTGCAGCATATCCCATCACGCCGCAGACTGCCATTGTTCAGGACTTCGCATCGTTTGTGGCAAATGGCGAAGTAGACACTGAACTCATAACAGTTGAGAGCGAACATTCTGCCATGAGCGCCTGTGTTGGTGCGTCAGCAGCAGGAGTCAGGGTCATGACTGCGACATCAGCTAACGGCCTTGCACTTATGTGGGAGGTCCTTTACATAGCATCGGGCCTGCGCCTCCCGATAGTCATGGTCGATGTTAATAGAGCCCTGAGCGGGCCGATTAATATTCACTGCGATCACAGCGATAGCATGGGTGCGCGTGACAGTGGTTGGATGCAGATATTCTCGGAGACGTCGCAGGATATTTATGATAACGTGATTCAGGCGGTGAGAATTGCCGAGCATAATGACGTGATGCTGCCTGTCATGGTGATGATGGACGGCTTTATAATCAGCCACGGGATAGAGATTTTTGAAATACTCGAGGATGATCAGGTCAAGAAGTTCATAGGTGAGTACAAACCGCAGTATGCTTTACTGAACACGGGAAAACCGGTGACCATGGGAGCCTTTGATCTTTTCGATTACTACTTTGAGCACAAGCGTCAGCAGGCAGAAGGCATGGAAAACGCAAGGCAGGTGATAGTTGAGGTCTCAAAGAAGTATTCGGATCTCTCGGGCAGGAAACAGGAGCTCTATAGGGGTTACTATCTTGATGATGCAGAGATAGCTGTCGTTGCGCTGGGTTCCTCCGCAGGCACTATCAGGGATGTCATCGATGAGATGAGGGCGCAGGGACATAAAGTTGGTCTTATGAGCCCGCGGATTTACAGGCCATTTCCAAATGTGGACTATGCTGAAGCGCTTAAGAATAAGTCAGTCGTAGGCGTCCTCGACAGGTCAGATTCGTTTGGCGGAAACGGAGGGCCTCTATATACTGAACTGCGGTCGGCGCTTTATGAGTACGACAGGCGACCAAAAATGATAGACAAAATATATGGTCTTGGTGGACGCGACTTCAAGACTGAGGACGCACGTTCCTATTTGGAGGAGCTAATGGAGATAGCGAACGGCAAAAAGCAGTACAGCGCGATTTCTTATTTAGGTGTAAGGGAGTAGGGTGGTGTAGATGGCAACGTTAAAAGAGTTGACAAAGAAGGAAGCAAGGTTCACCTGCGGACACAGGATGTGTCCAGGGTGCGGTGCACCCATAATTTTCAGACAGATACTGCTTGCGGTGGATGAGCCTGTAGTGGTTGGTGTGGCGACGGGTTGTCTTGAAGTATCCACTACCATTTTCCCATTCACTTCCTGGAATATACCCTATTTACACAATGCATTCGAAAACGCTGCATCAACCGTCAGCGGAATTGAGACAGCCTACAGAGCGTTTGTTAAAAAAGGAAAGATCAAGGATAAAATCCACTTTATGGCTGTTGGTGGTGATGGAGCGTCATATGATATAGGGTTTCAGATGATATCGGGAGCGTTTGAGCGGGGACATGATATGGTTTACGTCTGTTATGACAACGGTGCCTATATGAATACCGGCATACAGCGTTCAAGCGCCACCCCGTACTGCGCAGATACGACAACCAGCCCCGTCGGGAGTATTATCCCGGGTAAGGTCCAAAAGAAGAAAGATCTGACAAAGATATTTGCAGCACATAATATCCCGTATGTAGCTCAGGCAAGTCCATCTCACTGGAAGGATCTGATGGATAAAGCAAAAAAAGCGTTTGATGCTGAAGGACCAGCTTTCTTAAACGTAATCTCCCCTTGCCCGCTGGGTTGGAGATTTGACCAGAGCGAGAGTGTTGCACTTGCCAAGGAGGCCGTGATGAGCTGTTTCTGGCCGCTTTACGAGGTCGAAAACGGAAAGTACAGGATAACTTACAGACCAAAAGAGAAGACACCTGTTGTGGATTGGTTGAAGAAACAGGGAAGATTTGCCCATCTGTTCAAGCCCGGAAATGAGCATCTGCTGGAAGCGATACAGACCCAGGTCAATGTGGAATGGGAGCAGCTCCAGAAGTTAACTGAACTGTAGCTTGAACATGGGTGTCTTAATTGTTAATATAGCTTCTTAAAATTTGAACAGGATCTCAACATGTCAACAGTCGTTCAAAAGTTTGGTGGTACTTCTGTCGCTGCTGAGGAAAATATAGTAAACGTTGCCAAAAAGGTGATCAAAACGAAGTCTTACGGCAAAGATGTCGTCGTCGTGGTCTCTGCTATGGGCAAGACGACAAATACGCTTCTTGAAATGGCGCACAGGATTAACCCCAACCCACATAAGAGAGAGCTTGACATGCTGGCATCAACTGGGGAGCAAGCGAGCATTGCGCTCCTGACGATGGCCATTCAGGCTCAGGGATATGATGCTATATCCTTTACCGGAAATCAGGTTGGTATTTTGACCGATAATGCTTATACAAAAGCAAAGATAATAGATATCAAAAAGGACAGGATCCTTAAAGAGCTCTCGAATGGCAAGATAGTCGTTGTCGCTGGTTTTCAGGGTGTGACGGAGGACGGTGAAATAACCACCCTTGGTCGTGGCGGTTCAGATACCACCGCAGTTGCTCTGGCTGCAGCTCTGAAGGCGGAGTACTGTGAAATTTTTACCGATGTTGATGGAATATTCACGGCGGATCCAAATGTCGTGCCTGAAGCTAGGAAACTGCACGTGGTTTCCTATGAAGAGATGCTGGAGATGTCATCTTCTGGGGCAAAAGTGCTTCAGCTTCGTTCTGTAGAGTTCGGCAGGATGTATAAGGTCTTAATTCACGTGCGTTCAAGTTTTAACGAGGAGCAGGGCACGTGGATTATAGAGGAGGACGAAAGAATGGAGAAAGCGATCATCAGTGGTGTTACATATGATAAAAACCAGGCAAAAGTGACAATTTATGGGCTTCCGGATGTCCCGGGGATCGCTGCTAAGGTTTTTCAAGCTCTTGCCGATGCCAATATAAACGTGGACATGATAATTCAAAATGTGAGCAAGGGCGAACGCTCTGACATATCTTTCACGGTGGATAAGGAGGATTTAAACCAGACTTTAGAAGTCATGGACAAAGTTAAAAATGATCTCGGCGCTACATTGGTTGACTTTGATAATGATATTGCAAAGGTGTCGCTTGTAGGCGCTGGCATGCGGACAAATCCTGGCGTCGCAGCTTCGATGTTCACGGCTCTTGCAGAGAGCAACATTAACATCGAGATGATAAGCACTTCGCCGATAAAGATTTCCTGCGTTATCCGTAAGGATGAAGTCGAGAGGGCAATTAAATCAATTCACAGAAAATTTGAGCTGCATAAGGATATGCGCTCTGATGAACACGTTCAGAGGGTGAAATAATATATGAGGGAATTTATGCTCGCTATCGCTGGTGCGACCGGGGCAGTAGGCGAGAAGATGGCTCAGGTGCTTCAAGAGAGGAATATAAGGCCCACGAAGATCAAAATGCTGGCATCAATCCGTTCAGCAGGGAAGATTAAAAAATTCTATGACCAGGATGTAATCGTAGAGCTTCTGGATGAGGATTCGTTTAAAGGGATCGATTTTGCGCTGTTTTCCGCAGGGAGCGGTGTATCAAAGCAGTTCTCACCAATAGCAGTGAAAAGCGGTGCGGTCGTGATTGATAACAGCAGCGCATTTCGGATGGACGATGGCGTTCCCCTGGTGGTGCCAGAAGTGAACGCAGAAGATGCCTTCAAGCACAAAGGCATAATTGCAAATCCGAACTGCTCGACCATCCAGATGGTATTGGTATTGAAACCGATTCATGATGCTTTTGGGATAAAAAGGGTGGTCGTCTCCACCTACCAGTCTGTTTCGGGAACGGGCTGGAAGGCCATACTGGAGCTTCGTTCCCAGGTGGAAAAAATAATGAAAAATGAACCTTTAGATCCACCAAAGGTTTATCCACGGCAGATTGCATTTAACGTGCTCCCACAGATCGAAGGGTTTCTTGAGAACGGCTATACCAGGGAAGAGATGAAGATGGTGAACGAGACCAGGAAGATCATGCGTGTACCCGATATGCGCATAACTGCAACCACTGCCAGGGTTCCCGTGTATTTTTCGCATTCTGAGAGTGTTAATCTTGAGCTTGAAAGACATGTCTCTCCAAAGGAGATAGCAGAGGTACTCAAGTCTGCTCCAGGAGTGAAAGTTATGGATGATTTCGCGAACAATAGGTATCCGACCAATCTTGATGCAACCGAGACGGATTTAAGTTACGTCGGGCGCATCAGACAGGATTTCTCGATAGAAAACGGCATCAATCTCTGGATCGTATCCGATAATTTGAGAAAGGGCGCAGCGACCAACGCAGTTCAGATCCTGGAACTTTTTTTAAAGGATTAGCTGGAAAAGTGCAGATATATATCGCGGTCATAGGTGGAGCTTTTTGTCCAAAAGATGTGGAACAAGAGGCCTATGAGGTTGGATGTGAAATTGCAAGGCGGGGGGCCTGGCTTATATGCGGAGGTCTGAGCGGAGTGATGAATGAAGCTGCGAAGGGAGCAAAGGATGCTGGTGGTTTTAGCATTGGAATTCTTCCCTCTGAGGACAGGACAGGAGCAAGTCCTCATCTTGATGTCAGCATTCCCACTGGAATTGGCTTTGCGAGAAATCTCATCGTTATATTATCTGCGGATGCCGTAATTGCCATAGATGGCGAGAGCGGCACACTCTCGGAGATCGGATACGCGCTTCGCTATAATAAGCCCGTGATTGGATTGCACACATGGAACCTAACCTCTTATTCGGGAAGGTGTGCAGATATCATCATGGCGGATAATCCCAAACAGGCTGTTGATCTTGCCATTAAAGCTGTGAGGGGTCACTCTTGAGAAAGGTCTCAATTGTAAAATGCGATGGTTACGAATTCAGCCCTCTTGACTCTGCGATAAGAAAAGCAGTTGAACTGGCAGTTGGAAGCGATTTGGGAATAAAGCCAGGTGATAAAGTTTTGATCAAACCCAATATGCTGTGCAGGGCAACTCCAGATAAAGCAATAACCACTCATCCCGAATTTGTTAGATCCGTTATACGGCTTGTTCGCGAGCATGGCGGTGATCCCGTTGTTGGGGATAGCCCGGGGATCTTGCAGCCAAGACAGCTAAATGCAATATGGGAGCAATCGGGGATAAGGAATGTATGCGATGAAGAAGCTGCGAAACTTGTGAGTTTTGAAGCTGAATACGGCGAAGTTGATATTGGCAGTGGAAAGCTGCTTAAAAAGATACCGATATCAAAAGAGGTTCTGGATTCCGATTACATCATCACCTTGCCGAAGCTGAAGACGCACGGATTTATGTTCTTTACGGGCGGGATCAAAATAATATTTGGCTGCGTGCCAGGTCATAATAAGTTTATCTTTCACATTAAGTTGGAGACGAGGGAAAACTTTGCCAATATGCTCATTGATCTGTACAGCGCCATAAAGCCAAACTTCGTTATCTTGGATTCAATCCTGGCAATGGAGGGCAATGGACCATCAAATGGTGATCCTAGACATCTCGGATTGATTTTTGCGAGCCGTGACTCATTAGCGCTGGACGTGGTCGCCTCAAGTGCTGTTGGATATGATCCTTGGGAGGTCTTTACTAATAGGGCTGCCATGGAGCGTGGTCTGATTAGTAATATGAATGAGATAGAGGTGGTCGGAGAGTCTTTAGATGATATTAAAGTTGACGATTTCAAGAAACCGATATCACGTGAGGTCAATCAGTCAGTTCCTAGGTTTTTATGGTATTTTATGCGCAATATAGCCAGCCCAAAGCCTGTGGTCATACATGATGTTTGTGAAGGTTGCAGCGCCTGTCTGAATAGCTGTCCTGCGAAGGCGATGTACAGTAAGGATAGTAAGATTTACATAGATTATGATAAGTGCATTCGCTGCTATTGCTGCGATGAGGTATGCCTATACGGATCAATTGAACTCAAACCGCATCCACTTACGAAACCGTTTCTTTCCCGGAAAAATAAAAAAGAAGTGATCTAACCTTGAAGATCCTTGTTGCCCCTGACAAGTTCAAGGGGAGCCTTAGTGCCAAACAGGTCGCATCAGCGATAAAAAGAGGCATAATCCGTGCGATGCCCGATGCTATTGTTGAGGTTTGCCCCATGGCGGATGGAGGTGAAGGCATGGCGGAAGCACTGCTGGATTCGCTTGGTGGTGAGCGCAGGGAAGTGATAGTCACAGGGCCAATGGGAGAGAAAGTTAATGCTGAATACGGAATTCTACCGGGAGGCATCGCTGTAATTGAGATGTCTGCTGCAGCCGGGTTGTGGATGGTGCCTGTGGAGAAAAGAAATCCTATGCTGGCCACAACTTATGGGGTTGGTGAATTAATAAAAGATGCCCTTTCCAAAAACATCAGAAGGATAATAATTGGGATAGGCGGCAGCGCTACGAACGACGGTGGGACAGGTATGGCAAAAGCGCTTGGAGTGAGGTTTATGGATGACCACGGTGAGGAGCTGGGGATTGGCGGACAGATTCTCACCAGGATCAGGAAGATAGATATGCATGGGCTTGATTTACGCACGAGAAAAGTTGAGATACTGGCGGCATGTGATGTAACCAACCCGCTGTACGGAGAGAAAGGTGCAGCCTATGTATATGCGCCGCAAAAAGGAGCAGACTCGCAGATGGTCAGGGAACTGGACGATGGATTGCGCAATTTTGCTCAAGTCATCAAAAATGACCTGGATGTGGATGTCGCAGAGATTCCTGGTGCTGGTGCTGCTGGCGGAATTGGTGCAGGACTGGTTGCCTTTCTTGGTGCAAGGCTTATCCCGGGTGTTGAGATAGTGGCTGAGACGGTCGGCCTCAGGGAAAAGATGGGGGGAGCTGATATGGTAGTGACGGCTGAGGGAAGGATCGACAGCCAGACGCTTTCCGGTAAGGTCCCTTTTGGGGTTGCCATAATAGCCAAGGATCTGGGGATACCCGTGATCGCTTTTGCGGGCAGCGTGAAAGAGGATGCCTATTCCTTACATGACAGCGGTATTGTTTCAATGTTTTCAATTTCAGATGGGCCTATTTCGCTTGATGAATCAATGAGAAAAGCTGAAGAATTACTGGGAAGAAGTGCGGAAGAGGTTTTCAGGTTGATGAATCTGAAACTGTCGGCGAAAAGATGAAGATCAAGATCCTTGGTTCGGGTGGTACCTTCTCAATTCCAAGGGCATGCTGCAGCTGTTCGGTATGTGTGGAAGCCAGGCAGAAGGGTGTCCCCTATGCGCGCGGTGGTCCATCTGTCTTTTTGGAGGATGTGAGACTGGTAATAGACACGCCGGATGATCTCAACCAGCTTATTAACCGCGAGGGCATCATGCAGATCGACGGCATAATGTTCACTCACTGGCATGGAGATCATACATATGGGATCAGAATCATAGAGCGCATCGGACGTGACATCATAAATTCGAGATATTTCCCCACTAATGTATATATAACTGATGATCTTTACAATGATCTTAGTAATATGGATATGTGCTTTAAATTTTACGAGAACCTGGGCCTTGTAAATCCCATAAGGCTGGAGAATGGAGAAGTTTTTAGATTAGGTAATATCGACATAACTCCTATAAAGTTGAAGCCAGCAAGGTTTGGTGAAATAAATTTCTATGAGCGGTCGATATATGCTTATATATTTGAAGAGCCAGGGAAACGAGTGCTCTTCTGTCCGGATCATATGACGCAGCTGCCAGTGGAGGATATCGAGCCTGACTTCGATGTGTCTTTTTTTGAATGCGGATATTTTGAGGATTTTGGTAATGGTGAGCTTTTGCCGGAAGATCACTGGCTTCGCTGGAGGCTTTTGCCGTTTGATAGACAACTGGAGTTGATTGACGAGTTGGAGTCGAAGATGACGGTAATCTGCCATCTTGAGGATGTCTGGGGAAGGAATTATGATGATTACCTCAAGCTAGGGGAACAAAATAAGGATAAAAATATCATCTTCGCGGTGGATGGCATGATTGTTGAGATATAATGAAGATTGGCATTTTTACAAATAATTACAAGCCGCTCATATCAGGAATCACGACCTCGATCTCACTTTCGATGGCTGAGCTGAGGAAAAATGGACACGAGGTTTTCATCTTTGCTCCTGATTACCCTGATTACATTGATGATGATCCATGTATTTTCCGCTACCCTTCGATCTCAACCTATCTTCATCCAAACTTCAGGATACCTATCTCCTTCTCACCGCAGGTTGACAGGAAGATAAAAGATATAGGAATTGAGATAGTTCATTCACAGCACCCTTTTGCCCTGGGTCCCCACGGATATCATCTGGGAAGGCGATCAGGGATTCCGATTGTGTTTACTTATAATTCAATTTACGAAAACTTTTCGCACAATGTTCCGCTGCCAAAGCCGATAGTTGACTGGTACTCGATCAATCAGAGCATAAATTTTTCGAATAA
The DNA here is from genome assembly GCA_023488455.1 of Actinomycetota bacterium. The sequence continues at coordinate 37,102 of JAMDDV010000025.1, forward strand.
GTGCGATCTCGTCATAGTCCCCACTCAAGCGGTCGCTGATTTGATAAAGATGCGAGGAGTTAAAAAGCCAGTTAAGGTCATTTCCAGCGGGATAGATTTTTCGTATATAGAAAGAGCTGATCCAAAACGTGTTCTGGAAAAATATCCGCAACTAACAGGCAAAAATATCTTGCTTTATATAGGCAGGACATCTGCAGAAAAAGGGGTCGACTTTTTAGTCAGAGTTTTTTCAAAAGTTGCAGAGAAGAAGGACGATGTATATTTCTTAGTAGTAGGCTCTCCGGAGACGGCAGAGATACCGAAGATGGTAATTGAGCTTGGTTTAACTGACAGGGTTATCATGGCTGATGACGTCTCCTATGAAGAGGTCTTTGATTATTACTTGGCAGCGGACATTTTCATTTTTGCCTCATATGGTGAAACCCAGGGTCTTGTGCTCACGGAATCTCTCAGCACAGGTCTGCCGATAGTTGCGGTGAAAGCGATTGGCGTAAATGAAGTGATTGATGATAACATCACTGGAATTCTGGTTAACAGAGACGAAGACCTGATGATGGACAGGATAATTTACTTGTTGGATAATCCCAATGAACTTAAACGACTTTCGCAAAACGCATCCGTAAAGGCAAGAAAGTATTCAATTCAGGATATGACTATCGAACTGGAAAAAATCTATGAGGAGCTACTTAGAAAGTATGCGAGGAATAAATGAGCACGATACTGGTAATCGGCGGCAATGCGGCAGGTGCGAGCGCAGCTACCAAGGCAAGAAGAACAGATGAAGATGCCGAGATAATCATGCTTGAAAAGGGTTCCTATGTTTCATATGCGAACTGCGGGATACCGTACAGCCTTGGCGGTGTCGTTCATGGGATCGAACCACTTCTTGTGACTTCAAAACAGAGGTTTGAGGCGAGATTCAAAATAGATGTCAGGGTTTTACATGAAGCGTTGTCCATTGATCGTGCCAGAAAGGTAGTCACGATCAGGGATATAGCAAAGAATCAGGTATATGAAAAGGGCTACGATAAACTTGTTATCGCCGTGGGAAGCACTCCTCTGAAACCCAGGATACCTGGCTTGGATCTTGTAAATGTTTTCACGCTTACGACCATAGAGGATCTGGAGGCTATTAGTGATTATATTTTGCGCAATATTGTTAATCGGGTAACCGTGGTTGGAGCTGGCTACATAGGCATCGAAGCGATCGAAGCTTTCCACAAATTGAAGAAACGGATAACCCTGATCGAGATGAAGAAACAGATACTCCCGCTAATAGACCCAGAGATAGCTGTGAAGCCTTGGGAACATCTGATTGCTAATGGGGTCGACGTGCTTCTGGGTAGAAGCGTGGTTTCAGTAGAAGGTAATGGCAGGGCTGATTTAATTCGGCTTGACGATGGGAATCTGATTGAAACAGATCTTGTGCTTTTGGCGATAGGGGTGAAGCCCGATCTGAGGCTTGTAGAGGGAACCGGTATTGAGGTGAACAAAGGAGTAATAGTTGATGAATACATGAGGACCAGCGATCCTGATGTATTTGCATGTGGTGATGTTGCTGAAAGCATGTATTATCCGACGGGTGAAAGGATGCTGATTCCTTTAGGAGGGCCTGCCAACAAACAGGGGCGAGTGGCTGGTGCAAATGCAGCAGGTGCCAGTATGAAATACAGGGGGGCACTGAGAAGCGCAATTATGAGGGTAATCGATATGACGGTTGCCCATACTGGCTTAACAGAAAGGGAAGCCAGGGAAAGAGAGCTACCTTACGAGGCGGTATATCTGAATTCACCTTCACACGCTTCGTATTATCCAGGCGCAAAACCCATTGTGACAAAGATCTTATTTGATAAAAATGACGGAAGGCTTATAGGTGCTCAGGTCGTTGGATATGACGGTGTCGATAAAAGAACGGATGTATTTGCCACGGCAATATATGCTGGACTGAGCGTATTTGACCTTGAAAATCTGGATCTGTGTTACGCACCTCAGTACTCATCGGCAAAGGATGCTGAGGTCATAATAGGGTTTATCGCATCAAATATCGTGCGAGGAGAAGTTAATAACATAACACCTGCAGCGTTGTTGGAAAGAATTAGTAGGAACGAGGATCTACAGATCATAGACGTAAGGACCGAAAAGGAATACAAAAACGGATATATTGGAAATGCGATCAACACTCCAATAGACTCACTGCGGTATAATCTGGATAAGGTGAAGAGGGATAAGCCAACGGTTGTTTACTGTTCTGAGGGTTACAGGTCATATCATGCCTATAAGATCTTAAAGCACTACGGAGTTGGGGATATAGCTAATCTGACGGGTGGTTACAGTGTCTTCGAGCTCGTCAGAAAATCAACTGCTGACTAAATATAAGTATGCTTATTCCAGTATATTGGATAAAGTTCCAAAATTTTGTAAAAAGGAGAGCCAGTGACAACAGTTAAGATGTATGGCAACTCAGAGGTCGATGAAAAAATTGTCAAATTAAGAACTCTTATTAAACAACGAAAACTTGGTGGAATACTAATCACCCGGCAGCATAACTTTGCCTGGATTACAGGTGGAAGAAAGAACCAAGTCTTGAATAGTTTTGATGATAGTCTGTGTGGTGTGCTTGTAACCGAATCAGATGTATATTTTTTAGCAAGCCAGAGTGATTTTAGACGGGTGTTGGAAGAAGAGTTAAAGGATTTGAAGTTTGAAGAAGTTTTATACGACTGGTATGGTAATGGAATAGCACCTGAGGTTTTGAAAAGAGTGGATGGTGTTGTTGGTATTGATTCATATGTTAATGGAATAGCAGACCAGAGGATAATAGAGGCAGATCTTTCAGATTTAAGGAGTACGCTTTCTTCATATGAGATCGAGCGAATCAAATCGTTTAGCCTTAAATGCTCTGAAATCATAACGGAAGTTGCAATGTCAACCAAACAAGGTGAAAGCGAACTTAAAGTTGCATCGGAAATCGCACAAAGGTATTGGGAGTTTGGGATAGCTCCATCAGTGCTAATGGTAGGAAGCGATGATCGTCTCTTCAAATATAGACATCCAGTAGCCACCCAAAAAAAGATAGATAAGTATTTTATGATAGCCTTAGTTGCTGAGAAATTTGGTCTCAACGTTTCAATAAGCAGGCTAATACATTTTGGGAAACCAGACGAAGATTTATTAAAAAGACAAAAGGCGATAGAGAATGTGTTTGCTTATCTAATATCGCTATCAAAACCTGGGATTTCTTTCGGAGATATATTTGAAAAAATGTCCATATTTTATGAGTCTCTTGGGTTCAAGGATGAGTGGAAATATCACCTGCAGGGTGGCACCATTGCATACAAACCCCGCGAGGCGCTTGTCGTAATGGACTCAAAGTGTGAATTTAGGGAAAATCAGCTTGCCGGTTGGAACCCAACTATAACTGGGGTCAAAGCAGAAGATGTTTATTTAATTAAGAAGGATGGAGGAGAAATCATATCCTTCGACAATCGATGGCCTCATTACGAGGTTGAAGTAAATGGATTTAAGCTGATTAGGCCGGACTTTCTAATTCTATAAAAACTGGAATGATGTTGGGATTCAGAAATTTCTAAGTGACTGGGCAAAAGCACCAACAAAATAGAAAATAAAAAGGTATAAGGTTTTGTAAAACTTTTCTATTCACCTAGACGCACATGGAATCTTGATCTTGAACCAATAAATTTTGCATATGCCCATTCGACCGGAGTGCTGTCTGAAAGATATGATATTACTTCAACGTACATTATCGGAGAACCTTCTGGTAATTTAAGTATTTCAGCATCTTCCTTGCTAGCAATAGTAGCTTCAAAATACCTATCTGCTTTAACAATCTTTAGGTTATATTTAGCGTAAATTGTTTTATGAAAAGATTCTTTGGAGAAGTCTATATTGATGATATCAGGAAAAAATTTAAGTGGTGATAATAATTTTGTTAACGCAAGAGGCTCCCCCTTTATTAGGATTAATCTTTCAAGATTGAATAATTTACTCTTATTCTTTATATGTAGTTTTAGGGCCATGGTATCATCTGACGTTATAACATTCTGTTTCAGAACTACGGTTTCATGACCTAATCCTCTTTTTTCCATTCCCCATGTCAGGCTTGTTAAATCTTCTGCTAACCATTGATTTATTTTGCTTGATGATACATAAGTACCTTTTCCTCTGACTCTATATAAGTAACCCTCTATGATCAGATCAGATATTGCTTGTCTAACGGTTGTTCTGCTGATGTTAAAATTCTCAATGTAATATTGCTCTGATGGTATTCTTTTCCCTGCTTTTAATTCTCCCGAATTAATTTTGCTTATAATTATCTCTTTTAATTGATGGTACAAGGGTACGGGTACATCTTTAAGAAGATCTATCATACCTTTTCTCCGACTTCAGTTTTAGTTTCAAATAAATATAGAACATATTGTTAATAATTCAAGTTGGCAATCTATAAGGATTATTTAATTTAATTATTAAAATTAGTAATGTTTTTCAATTTTTGCCCTTTAGTGTATTTTTTTGCTTAGTCCTTTAAACCTTTAAGGCAACAATTTAATATCCAAAAAGTGCTGTAATATCTGTAAATACCATTGACAAGTAATATTATTGGTATATACTACTCAATAGTGACATCACTACATCATGATATCACGATAGTTATTAATTAGGAATGATTTTTGGTATTTATTCTGGAGATGAAAGCAATGTGGGACGGTAAATTAAAAGTGAAAGGGGATTCAGTGCTATCAGCAGAAAAAAAGGTTGAAATGTATAGAAACATGGTCAGAATCAGAAAATTTGAGGAATCTCTTATAGATTTAGCAAACAAAGATGTATTTATGGGTTATGTACATTTATATATAGGTGAAGAGGCAATAGCTGTGGGGGCGTGTGCCAATCTGAATAAAGATGACTATGTTGTAAGTACGCATAGAGGCCATGGTCATTGCATAGCAAAAGGCGCTGATTTTAAAAAGATGATGGCGGAAATATTAGGGAAAAAAGATGGATACTGCCATGGTAAAGGTGGCTCAATGCATGTGTCAGCAATTGACCTCGGTATCGTGGGTGCAGAGGGTATAACTGCTGCTGGAATTCCGGTTGGAGTTGGTGCAGCACTAACAGCAAAATTAAACAAAAAGGGACAGATGGCAATTGCATTCTTTGGAGATGGTGCTACTAACACCGGGGTATTTCATGAATCTTTAAATCTCGCGGCTGTATGGAAGTTGCCAATTGTTTTTATTATTGAAAATAATGGTTATGGGTTGGGAACCGCAATTGAAAAAGTAACAACAATAAAGAATCTGTCTATTAGGGCAAAATCCTATAATCTCCCCGGAGTTACCATTGATGGAAACGATATTGATCTTGTTTATAACACTGTGAAACGAGCAGCAAAAAGAGCACGCGATGGCAATGGGCCAACATTAATTGAATGTATAACCTTCAGGTGGCGAGGGCATCATGAACTTGAGACGCGTGAAACTTATCTTCAATATACAACTCAGGAAAAGATCGATTACTGGATGAAAAAAGATCCCATAAAAAATTATAGAGATAAATTGATCTGTGAGGAAATCAACAAAGATTTACTTGATGATATTGATAGATCGGTTGAGAGGGAGATCACGGAGGCAATTGAATTTGCAATGAAGTCACCGGATCCAGATGCCGAGGAGAAGTATGCTGATCATTTTGTTATTTCAGAAGATAAATCTATTCACAATGATGAACCGAAAGATAAGGGTAGTAGGATTTTGGATTATCGGGAAGCAATACGCGAGGCAATATCTCAGGAAATGGAGAGAGATGAAAGGGTAATAATAATTGGAGAAGAAGTTGGTTGGCGAGGGGGTACATTTTTCTGCGTGAAAGGTTTGATTGATAAATTTGACAGCGAAAGGGTTAGAGAAACACCCATTTCTGAAGCAGCTTTCACAGGAGCAGCAGTTGGTGCTGCGATAACAGGCAAGAGACCAATTGTTGAGATAATGTTTCAGGATTTCATTACTCGTGGTTGGGATGAGATCGTCAATACTGCAGCCAAGTCTATTTACATGAGTGGCGGACGGAAAAAGCTGCCTTTGGTAATCAGGGCTCCGGGTGGCTCACGTTATCCTCTTAAGAATCGCAGTGAGGGGCCACAACATTCACAGCATTTTGAATCAATGTTTATGCATTTACCTGGTCTAAAAGTTACATGTGCTGCTACTCCATATGATGTTAAGGGGTTAATGATAACTGCAATTAGGGACGACAACCCAGTGATATTCTGTGAAAACAAGGTTCTTTATTACGGCAAAGATTTGGAGCATCTTTATCCAACTTTATTAGAATCAGTGCCAGAAGAGCCATATACAATACCTTTCGGCAAAGCCAGGGTTCACAGATCAGGATCAGATGTAACGGTGGTCGCCATTTTGTCTATGCTGCATAAAGCATTAAGGGCTGCCAGGGAGCTCGAAGAAGAGGGTATTGATGTGGAAGTAATAGATCCCAGAACACTAGTTCCTCTGGATGAAGAAGTAATCATTAAATCAGTACAGAAAACAGGAAGATTAGTAGTTGCTGTTGAGGCTACCAGACGCTGTAGCGTGGCCTCTGAATTATCAGCAATGGTCGCAGAAAAGGCTTTTCAATATCTCAAAGCTCCAATTAAAAGAGTTGCTGTCGATGATATATTGGTTCCTTTTTCTACCACGTTACTCAAGGAGACGCTTCCAGGAGAAAGGGAGATTAAGGTGGCTGTTAAATCACTTTTAAACGGATAAAAATTTAGGAGATAGGATGATGTTACCTGGGTGGGAAATAATAGATCTCTCACATCGGCTTGTGCCTGGTGACGAGAGGTTTCGGCTGGAAATAGAAAAATATTTTGTAGATGAATATATCCCTGGTTATAAAAGAAAGCCAGATGAATGGTACATAATGGAGGAAGTCAGATTATCCAGCCATATTGGCACACATATTGAAGCTCCTTTCCACCATATTGAGAGCGGAGCGGATGTTTCTAGGCTCAACCTTAGCACTTTCATTGGCGAAGCCTGTCTTGTCAATATAGTGGGAATAGGCGAATCTGAGCCGATTTGCGTAGAGGATCTTGTTACGTTTGATGATTTGATTAAACCTGGGGATATTGTTCTGATAAGATCAGATTTTAGTAAATACTTCAATACTCCGAAATACAAAAACAGACCATATTTTGAGAAAGAAGCGATTACATGGTTAGCGGATAAGCAGATCAAGTTACTTGGAATAGATTTTTCTGGAATTGAAAATAAAGCAAGCGATATCCAGGAAAATCACATCTCACTTTTTAAAAGAAATATTCCTTTAATTGAAGATTTAAATAATCTTGAAGCCATAACAAGAGAACGGTTTCTTTTTGTTTGTTTGCCACTATTTATAGAAGGATTGGATTCTTCGCCGCTCAGGCCGATTGCATTAGTGTGAAGGTTATATTTAAAGATTCTAAAAATGAAATATGAAAACAAAATGAAGGGGAATCTGGATGCTAAACCCAATGTATGATCCAGTTGTTTTTAATAATGAAATAGAAAGCTTAGATTCAGGAAAGTATTTCATAGTCACTTTCTACTTTGAAAATGAAAGGGAACCAGGGGAGTTCATAGATCATCTTGCAATGATTCAGAGAGCTGGTCTTTTAGGCTCAACTGGTGCATGGGTAAAACTGGAAGATGAAACTGATGATGTAAGAGAGAGGCTTTGTTTCAAAATTGTTGGTTATTACCAGTTACCATCAGTCGAAAATGTAAAAAAAGCGGTTGTTCAGATTGCCTACCCGATTGAAGCATATAATTCAGATAATTTAAATATTCCTACTCTTTTAATGGCTCCTGTTGGGAATATTCTAATGTATCCAGGAAAGTGCCTTGTTCTGGGAATTAGTTTCCCGAAATTACTTGTTGAGCAGTTTAAAGGGCCAAAATTTGGCATTAATGGTATAAGAAATCTAGTTAATGTTCAGGATAGGCCGCTTCTTATGGTTGTATCGAAACCTAAAATTGGAATGAGCCCTAAAGAAACTGCCCAGCAGGTATATGAATGCGCAATAGCAGGTGCAGATCTATTTAAAGATGATGAAGGAATGACTGAAACCTGGAACTCAAGATTCGATGAGAGGCTCAATACAGTGGTTGAAGCCTTACATAAAGCTGAAAGTAAGACAGGAAAAAAAACCTTGTACTTTATAACAGTTACAGATGAAGTTGATAGGGTTATGGGAAAGGCAGCTAGAGCAATGAAAAGAGGGGCAACTGGATTCTTGCTCTGCTGCTCTACTGGTTGGTCACAACTCAGGGTAATGGCTGAAAGTCATGAAATTGATGTTCCTATCCTTTATCATTTGACCACTTGCTCTGTCTATTTAGAGCGAATGAGTTTTACTGTCTTTAACAAGATCTCGAGATTGTGTGGAGCTGATATTTTAATTATCCCACCTTTCTGGGGAACCCTACCAATTACTACTCTTGAAGACGAGTTGAGATCTGTTCAAGTCCTAAAATCAAAATTTTTCCAAATCAAGCCAAGCTTTCCAATGGTTGGTGGAGGAGTCTATCTGGGGATGGTTCCATCTATTTGGAATCAGTATGGGATAGATGTTATTTTTGAGGCTGGTGGAGGTATTTTTGGACACCCAAGCGGAATGCAGGCAGGATGTGAGGCTTTTCACCAGGCTTTCAATGCAATGAAAGAGGGAAAATCTTTAGAACAAGCCTCAAAGGAAAAGGAAAACACATACTTATTAGAAGCTCTTCAGAAATGGGGTGAATTAGATAGACCAACTATGCCGAATGATGGTCTGTTTAATAAATGGGGCTCTAAAAGGCTTTAATTAATTATTCTTTATTTGATGGAAATATTAGCTACTTATAAAGGAAAAAATAATGACCGAAGAACATTTTTCTAAACGAGGTTTGAATGAGGAGAATGTAGTATCTGGTACTAAGACTAGTCAGACAGGCGTCCTACCAACAAACTTCTATGGAAGACTAAGAGTATTCATACGAAAGATATTTAGAGCAAGAGAGATGGGTATCCTGGTAGCTACTGTGGCTCTCGCCATAGCCCTTACTTTTGCGACTCCATATTTTTTAACAGCTAAAAATTTGCTTAATGTGGCTAGACAAACTTCACTCATTGCCATCATTGCAGTAGGGGTGACTTTCCTCCTAATCTCTGGGGAGATCGACCTCTCAGTCGGTGGTATATTCGGTCTCACTGGTTGTATAACAGCAATAGCTATGGTTAATGGGATCAATGTGTGGGTTGCAATATTACTTGGCCTTTTAGCAGGGAGTTTTTTTGGATTTGCCAATGGGATGGTAAGCACCAGATTGGGAATTCCTGGGGTAATAGTCACGCTTGGGAGCATGGGAATTGCTCGAGGTCTGGCACTGTTAATAACTGGTGGGTGGCCAATTCACATCTCGGAAAGAGAAGTCCCCGGCGCAGATTTGTTTTTTACTGTTGGGTCGGGAAGATTGTTTGGCACAGTTCCCATGTCAGCGATCTTCATGGTATTGATATTCATCCTCGGTGGAATATTGCTCTCTCGTACAGTATATGGAATACACGTCTATGCCACAGGTGGTAACCCGAAGAGTGCTATTCTTTCAGGAGTTAATGTTAAAAACACCAAACTTATTGCATTTGTCATTACTGGGTTCCTTAGTGCTCTAGCAGGGATTCTTGGAACCGCTAATATCGAATCTGGTTCTCCTCTTTCAGGCTCAGGTTATGAGCTGGATGTAATCGCCGCTGTCATCATTGGCGGTACAAGTCTGGCAGGAGGGGAGGGATCAGTAGTAGGAACTTTGTTGGGAGCGATCATAATGAACTTCATCCGTAATGGGCTTGTGCTCTTGGGTGTAGAACCATACACCCAGATGGTAGTTGTGGGTTTCATAATAATCTTTGCTGTCATGATCGATAGAGTCGTGAATGTAAGACGTACCTGAACAGTTTCCAACAAGGTATCTTGAGCAAAAAAATTTTGTTAGGGGGTGATATATGGATTGAATACTGAAGTCTATTTTTAGTAAGGATAAGAGAAGGAGGAAGTCTGATGAAAAGATTTTTAAAATTGGCAGTTGTTGTCTTTGTGGTTATGTTAGTAGCTGTAATTTTCTGGTCATGTAAACCCGCCGCACCCATAGAAGAATCAGTAACAACTAAAGCAGAAGAAACTACAGCGGCTACAGAGACTACAGCAGCAACAGAAACTACAAAGCCTTTGCGCTTTGGTTTCGTTTGGCATGAAGTGGGAGGAGAGTTCGGTGTTCCAGTGAAACAAGGTATGGAGGATGCTGCCCAAAAGTTTGGTGTTGAAGCGACATGGCAGGGTCCAGAGAAACCAGATCCTGAACTTCAGATCCGTATAGTCGAAAGTTTGATTGAAAGTGGAGTCGACGGACTTGCTATCTCTCCATTGGATCCGACGTCACTTGTAAAAATCATAGATCAAGCTATGGATGCTGGAATTCCAGTAGTCACATATAATACTGACGCTCCTACATCAAAAAGAATGACTTATATTGGACAGATACATTACACTGCAGGAAAGGCAGTAGGAGAAAATCTGCGCCAATTTTTAGAGGGCAAGAAAGGAACTGTTGCGATAATTTCAGAGTATCCAGCAATGGTAGAACTCCAGGATAGAGCTCGCGGCGAGCAAGATGCTATAAAAGAATATAATCCTGATCTTAAATTTCTGGAACCATTTGAGATAGGGATTGATCTTGATAAGGCATATAGCGTGGCTGAAAGTGTATTAGAAGGTAATCCAGATCTTGTTGCTATGCTTGCAGTTGGTGGAGTTGGAACACCCACGGCAGGCCGAGTTGCTGAGAAGAATGATCTAATTGGGAAGCTAATTGTTGGTGGTTTTGACCTTCTGCCAGATACACTGGAACTAGTCAAGGAGGGCGCCATTCAGGTAACAGTAGGACAGAATCCTTATAACCAGGGTTATGAGCCATTACGAATATTGTACGAATACATTGTAAATGGCACCAAACCACCAGAGATCTTTGACACAGGTGCAGAAGTGGTTACTCAGGACAATATAGATGATTATCTGAAGTAGGGTTTGGTAACTGTTATCTTGTAGTGTCTCAGTGATTGAGGTGCTCCTTATTATGGTTCAACTTTTAGATTTATAAGGAGCACCTTGGATTTAAAAATTGAGGAGAGTAATGAAATCAAGAGAAAGAGTCATTACGGCTCTGCAGCATAAAGAGCCGGATAGAGTACCACGGGATATGGATGGAGGTGTAGCTAGTGGCATCACTGGCATAGCATATAACAGATTGGTACGTCGGCTTGGAATTGATGAAGAAGCTCATATTTATGATTTGTGGCAACAGTTAGCTAAGCCCAGCATCACTATACTGAAAGCTTTGGAAATTGATTGTGTTCGAGTCGGGCAGCCCATAAACGAGTGGAAGAGGGGTAAATTACCCGATGGTTCCCCATGTTGGGTCCCCAGATCTTGGAATCCGGAGGAGATGCCCAATGGGTCAAAAGTACAAAAATATAAAGGTGAAGTAATCGCAAGAATGCCTAAGAATGGTTATTGGTTCGAGCCTGTTTATGCGTTGGACTCCTCTAAGGCTCCGCTGGTTGATGCCACAATAGATGATTTGGCTGATTTTACCTGGATGGTACCTTTCTCTTTTGATCGAGTTCCAGATATGCAGCAATTGAACCAAATTGTGGATGGTTTACAGGGGGAAGTAAAGTGGTGGTATAAGGAAACTGATTTTGCTTTGGTGGGTGCGTTTGGTGCTAGTATATTCGAGACTGCTCAAAGGTTAAGGGGTATGGAACAGTTCTTCATTGATCTTATAAAAAATCGTAAATTTGTTGAGGCGTTGTTAGATAGACTCGTCGAAACAAATATAGAGTATGCAAAAAGATATTTAGAGGCAGTGCAAGATTGTGTCCAGGTCATAATTGTTGGCGGAGAGGATATTGGTACCCAAACAGGTTTACAGATTAACCCTGAGATATACCGGGAAGTGGTAAAACCGCATCAGAAGAATTTATGGCAATTCCTAAAACGAAATTCAAGTGCATATTTACAAATACATACATGTGGTAACGTAGAAGAAATAATTGATGATCTCATTGATGCTGGCATTGATATTCTTAACCCAGTGCAGATATCTGCTGGTATGGACCCTATAAAGTTAAAAGAGCGGTTTGGGACTCGGATTACGTTCTGGGGAGGTGGTGTTGATACACAACACACTCTGCCCTTTGCTTCTCAGGAAGAGGTAAAAAAAGAGGTTAGGGAAAGAATCGCAGCACTCGCACCGGGAGGCGGTTATGTATTTGCCCCTGAGCAGAATGTGCAACCTGAAGTACCTGTAGAAAATGTTCTTGCCATGTACCAAGCTGCTGAGATATATGGTCAATATCCGATAGAGAAGCATAATCTCTCATGACTTAATTAGGAGTATGAATGAACGAGAGAATAAAGTTTGGTAGTGTTTTGGCGCCTTTCGGCAATCCAGCGGATAGATATGTTCTTTCTGGTTACAAGAAGGAAGTTCCAGTATCTAAGATGCTACAGCAGGTAGCTAAGTTGGGAATTTTGGATGGAGTAGAGCTTATTGGAACATGGCACGTAACGGACAAAAATTTGAATCATATCAAAAAAATTGTAAAAGACCTCGGCCTTACTATCTCTTGTATTACCCCAGATATTTGGGCCCAAGCGAAGTGGGGATATGGGAGTATTTCTGTGCCTAATAAGGGCACGAGAGATGATGCAATAGAAGAAGTGAAGAAAGCTATGGACTTTGCAGTAGAGCTTGGTTGCCAATTTGTAGATGTTTGGCTAGCTCAAGATGGATATGACTATCCTTTTCAGACGGATTACACTCAAGCTTGGGAAAATATAGTGTTAGCATTGAGAGAATGTGCTGATTACCGTAAAGATGTAAAACTGCTGATTGAATATAAGATCAAGGAGCCGAGGACACATTGTTTTATTGGAACAGCTGCTAAGACGTTGCTACTTATAAACGAACTCAATAAAGGAAATGTGGGCGTACTCGTCGATGTTGGTCATGCATGGATGGCTTACGAGAATGTGGCTGAATCCATTGCACTATTAAAGCGGTCGGGTGATAAATTATGGTACATGCATTTTAACGATAACTACCAACTTTGGGATGATGATATGATAGCCGGTTCTTTACATATTGTTGAATACCTTGAACTTCTTTATTGGCTGGATAGAACAGAATATAACGGCTGGTTTGTACTTGATATCTTTCCGTATCGCGAAGATGGAATTCAGGCTGTAAGAGAAAGCATTGATTGGCTAAAAGGTTTGAGGACTGTTCTTGGAAAGGTTGACTCACAAATCATCGAGGAGACAATAAGAAGTAGAGATGGAGTTAAAGCCTCACAGCTTGTAAGGAAAATGCTTTTTTGATTTTTGAAAAAGAATGGAGTGCTTTCGTGGATCTAAATGAATATATAGTTGAATTCTCTAATGTTTCCAAGCGCTTTGTAAATGTTCAAGCTCTGGAGGATGTAAGCTTTGGAATAAAAAGTAACCAGGTGCATGCAGTGGTTGGCGAGAATGGTGCCGGTAAATCGACTTTGATGAATATCCTAGCAGGCGTATTCCCCCCTACCAAAGGCCAGATTATGTTGAGAGGCAAGCCTATTCGGATTATTAACGTTAAACATGCTCAGACTCTCGGCATTGGTGTTGTTTATCAAGAGCTGAATCTCTGTCCAAGCTTGACTGTAGCAGAAAATATTTTTCTTGGTCGCGAGATTCAGACTGCCAAGATGTTCGCTGATCGCTCGACAATGCTTAAAGAAACAAAAAAATTATTAGATCTACTGGGAATTGAGTTGAGTCCTAATGTTCGTGTACGGGAGCTATCAGTAGCAAAACAGCAAATGACAGAAATCGCAAAGGCACTTTCACTGGGTGCAAAAATACTCATTTTAGATGAACCCAACTCTGCACTTACTGAACGTGAAACGGAAATCCTTTTTGATATCATTCATGGCTTAAGGGTCCGGGGTACTACTATTATATATGTTTCTCACAAGCTGTCAGAGGTATTAAAAATTGCTGACCAAATTACTATACTTCGCGATGGGCGACATATAGCGACATTGAGTCGTAAAGAGACAAATATAGATCAGGTAATCCACATGATGATTGGTCGTAATATAACCGATTTATTCCCTGAGCATAAAACCAAAGAAGAGGATGAAAGATCAGGTGATCTGCTAGAGGTCAGAAATCTTTCCAAGAGCGGACGATTCAGGAACATTAGTTTTAAGATAACACAAGGAGAAGTTGTAGGATTTTCAGGTTTGGCAGGCGCTGGTCGCCGATCAGTAGTTAGAGCAATTTTTGGTTTGGAGAAGTTCGATAGTGGGGAAATTCTGATGAATGGAAGGCGAGTAGATATAAAGTCACCATCCCGGGCGATTAAACTTGGACTAGGTTTTGTTCCTTCAGATAGACGTGGAGAAGGTATTTTGCCAAGGATGCCAGTTAGAGAAAACATTACGCTTATCGAACTAAAAAAGTTAGTTAAATGGGGCTTATTGAACAGGCTGAGAATGGATACCTTTGCACAAACATACATAGACAGATTGAGCATTAGGACTCCTGACCTTAGCACAAAAGCTGCAAACTTATCTGGTGGCAACCAGCAGAAAGTCGTGGTTGCTAGAATGATTGCCATTAAACCCAAAATACTGATTCTAGATGAACCAACACAAGGAATTGATGTAGGTACAAAAGCAGAAATTCACAAGATGTTAAGGCAGCTTGCCGATCAGGGGCTGGGTGTTTTGATGATATCTTCTGAACTGCCCGAGATTTTGGGAATGAGCGACCGCATAATTGTCATGCACGAAGGGCAAATTACGGGTCACTTTAGTGGACAAGAAGCCACAGAACAAAAAATAATGGAATGTGCGACTGGCGTTACAGTACATTGAGTTTGAACTGCGCTATCGACTTTCATCTTTAATCAAAGGATAAGGTAATTAATGAGTTTGCTTGGTATCGATGTGGGTACGACTGGATGCAAGGCTGTGGCATTCAATTTAGAAGGACGGGTTCTAGGTCATGCCTATAAGGAATATGAACTCGTCTCACCCTATTCTGGCTGGGTTGAACTTAACCCCTTAGATGTGTGGAGAGTGGTTAAATTAGTTGTGGCCCAAGCGGTTGCAATGGTAGGCGATGACCGGGTTGAAGCTTTAAGCCTATCAGTATTAGGAGAAGCAGTTATACCGGTGGCAAAAACTGGTGAAATTCTGTATAACGCGGTTACCTCTCCCGATAATCGCTCTATAAAACAAAGCCAAACTATGGAGAAAAAGCTGGGACATAGAAAAATATATTCGATAACTGGACAGCCAATCCATCCCTCTCATACCCTTAATAAAATATTGTGGTTCTTGGAAGAGAGGCCGGATATTTTCGCTAAAACATGGAAGTTCCTTCTATTTGAGGATTTCTTGTTTTTTAAGATGGGCTTAAGACCTACTTTAGATTATTCACTTGCATCGCGTACTCTTGCTTTTGATATTCATAAAAAGAGGTGGTCAGAGCAGATATTGAGTTATTCAGGAATTAGTGCAGACTTTCTAGCAGATGTCTTACCTTCGGGCGAGCCAATAGGTGAAATACCGAGTCAAGTGATCGATGAAATGGGCTTATCTGGCAGGGTAATAGCTGTCACTGGTGGTCATGACCAACTTGTTGCTGCGTTGGGAGCGGGTCTAATAAATGAAGGGATGGCTGTTGACTCTCACGGAACAACTGAGTGCGTGACAGTTGGCTTTAATCATGCTCCTAATTTAAGCAGTTTGCTGAAACATAATTATCCTTATTATTGCCACGTAAGGCCGGATATGTACGTATCTATAGCATTCAATTACACCGCGGGAAATCTTTTACGCTGGTATCGGGATAATTTTGGGTTTCAGGAAATAGACATCAGTAAGAAAACTGGGCGCGATGTGTATGAAATTATCCTTGGGGAAGCGGTAGATGGCCCTACAAATCTTTTTATTTTGCCTTATTTTGCTGCTAGCGGGACACCATATATGGATGCTCTTGCAAGTGGAGCAGTTATAGGACTGACATTAGAGACCAAAAGGGCTGATCTAATAAGAGCCATTATGGAAAGCACTTGTTATGAGTTGAAACTTAATCTTGAACTTTTAGAGGAATCATCTATCGGTATAGAGGAACTAAGAGCAGTGGGTGGTGCAGCAAGATCACATTCCTGGCTACAGCTAAAGGCAGATATCTGTGATAAGTGTTTTCATTCATTAGGTGTGGAAGAAGTCGGTTGTTTAGGGGCAGCGATTCTTGCTGGATACGGAGCTGGCATCTTTGACTCTTTTGAGGTGGCTCTTGATCAGATGTTAACTATAAGGGAGACTTTTGAGCCTGATCAAAAAAGGAATGCTCAATATGTAAAGCGGTACGATCTTTACAAGGAACTCTATCCAAGAATTAAACCGCTGAGTCATCGAATTGCTACCATTAGAGAACCAGAAGGAATTAATTATGATGCAAAAAAAAGATAATAACGATCATTTTTTGATTTCAGCCCTAAGAAGGATGCTTGAGATCCGTCCTTTCGAATCAAAGGTAAACGAGCTCTACCTAAGGGGGTTTGTATCAGGCACCATTCACCTCTACTCTGGCCAGGAAGCAGTTGCTGTTGGGGTCTGCTCTAACCTAAAAGATGATGATGTGATCTTCACTACCCACAGGCCGCATGGCCATGCACTGGCAAAGGGAGCATCAAGGGTTGAGGTATTTGCAGAGATAATGGGGCGATCGGGCGGATGCTGCCGAGGTAGGGCTGGGTCAATGCACATAGCTGATATCAGAAGAGGCCTCGCCCCAGCGATTGGGATAGTAGCTGCAGGCATACCGATAGCAGCAGGTGCTGCATTTGCCTTCAAATATCGCAATCTAGATAATGTTGCGGTCTCATTCTTTGGTGATGGCGCAACAAACGAGGGTGCTTTTCATGAGGGGCTAAACATCGCCTCCATCTGGAACCTACCAGTAGTATACATCTGCGAGAACAACCTATACGGGGTGTCCACAAGAATTGCTTCAACAACTAAAATCGATAGGCTATCGAAGCGAGCAAACTCCTACGCAATTGATGGCGTAACGATAGATGGAAACGACTTTACCAAAGTATACAAGACGGCCAAAAGTGCGATAGGTAAAGCGCGAAGTGGAGGTGGGCCAACACTCATTGAATGTCTCACATATCGGCACTGGGGTCACTCAAGAGGGGATCCTGCTAGATATCGTCCTGCTGAAGAGCTCCAAAGCTGGCTTGCCAGAGATCCCATCATCCTGCTTAAGGATAAGATGATAGCTCGAGGTATATTGAGCGAAGATCAGTTCAAGGCTCTTGAGGCAGAGGTATTAGAAGAAATCGATAGAGATGCAGAGATCGCACTAGCAAGTCCCCCTCCAGGACCAGGAGAGGTTACTTGCAACGTTTACGCAGGTGACCTAGATGATTGAGCAAAGGAAAAAATTGACCATCGTCGAGGCGCTAAGAGCTGCGCTGCGCGATGAGATGAGATCAGATGAAAGCGTATATGTAATTGGAGAGGACGTCAGGATAGGTGGATCATTTGGCATCACTATAGGCCTTTTTGCTGAGTTTGGTGAGAGGAGGGTACTTGATACACCGATATCTGAGAGCGGATACATCGGCCTATCAATAGGTTCTTCGATGTTTGGGCTTAGGCCTGTTGCTGACTTTCAGTTCAGCGACTTTGTGATGTGCTCTATGGACCAGATAATAAATCAGGCAGCCAAGCTTAGGTACATGTCAGGTGGACAGGTGAAGCTGCCCATGGTAGTGAGGTTTCCAGGTGGAAATAACGGAAGAGGGGCTCAGCATGCCCAAAGTCTTGAGTCATACTTTGCCCACACCCCTGGGCTCATCGTCATAGCTGTCTCTACGCCTAAAGACGGCTATGGTCTTCTTCGCGCTGCCATCAGAGATGATAACCCTGTAATGTTCTTTGAGCACAAGCTGCTCTATGGTAGTAAAGGACTATCTCTAACAGATGGAGGTGAACCAGATAGAGACTTCATCTACGAGGGTGATGAGGTAATCCTGCCCATAGGTAAGGCAGATGTTAAACTGGAAGGCAAGCACCTCAGCCTTGTAGCAACCCATCTCATGCTCTACAGGAGCCTTGAGGCTGCTAATGAGCTTGCATCTGATGGGATCTACGTTGAGGTCATAGATCCGCGCACGCTTGCCCCATATGATCACAAGACCATAGTTAACTCAGTAAACAAGACAGGTAAATTGCTTGTGGTCGAGGAGGAAAACCCCATCTGCAGTTGGGGGGCATCTCTTATTGCGGATATGGTCGAGCTAACCGGTTCTCGCATAAAGGCAAAGAGAATCTCAAGTCCCAACAGCCCAGTTCCCTATGCAAAAGAGTTAATCGATAATTATGTTCCTTCGAAGGATAGGATTAAGAATACGATACTTGATATGTTAGAGAGAGGATATTAAATGACCAATGAAATAATCATTCCCGATATCTCAGAGGTATCAAGCGAACTAAAGATTATTGCCTGGAAGAAGAAGATCGGAGATCCTGTTAAGAAGGGCGATGTGCTCTTAGAGATCGAGACGGATAAGGCAAACGTGGAGATAGAGAGCTTTGCTGATGGAGTCCTAAAGGAGATTAAGGTAGCTGAGGGGGAAATAGTCACCCCTAAAATGGTAGTGGGTATAATAGATTAAATCCTTTAGATAAAATACCTTTAAAGGATGACAGTTATGCTAATGAAAAAGAGGATAGCCATAGCCTGCGATGATGCAGGTATCAGCTTAAAAGAGATAATAAAGAAGTTCCTATCCGACTCTAACGTTGAGTTTGGTGATCTGGGCATCCATGAAGATGAAAAGGTTGACTATCCTGATATTGCGCTTCGCGTTGCAAGGAAAATAGCAGATGGCATATACGAAAGGGGAATACTGATATGCGGCACTGGCATCGGCATGTCAATAGTTGCAAATAAGGTGCCGGGCATAAGGGCTGCGCTGTGCCATGATACCTACTCTGCAGAACGATCCCGCAAGAGCAATGATGCGCAGATAATCACAATGGGAGCCAGGGTCATTGGGCCAGAGCTAGCTAAAAAGATAATAGACACATGGCTTAAATCAGAATTTGAAGGAGGCAACTCAGCAAGGAAAGTGCAGAGAATAATTGAGATAGATAAGGACAGGGCTATCTGAAAAGGAATATAAAAACGGATATATTGGCAATGCAATCAACCTTCCGATAGATTCACTGCGGAATAACCTGGATAAAGTAAGGAGGGATAAGCCAACAGTTATTTACTGTTCGGAAGGTTACAGGTCCTATCATGCTTATAAGATCTTAAAACATTATGGAGTAACGTATATAGCTAATCTGACGGGTGGTTACAGTGTCTTCGAACTCGTCAGAAAATCCACTGTCCTTTTTATGGAATGAAAAGGGTAATAATCTTATGAATAGAGTAATGAATAAGGTAATTACTAAGTTTATTGGTGTTTTTCTACTGCATTAATCTTTTGAATTCATCTACTGTTAAATTTGAGTCCTTAAGCAGTTACTCGTGGCAGCTTTCCACTCATATTGCAACTTCAAGGATGTCAAGCTTACTGATTCGGGTTGAGGTATTTCTTCTCCATCCGCTAATCTATCTTCTAAATGAAGGCGAATGGCATCCTTTATGTTCTCTAAAACTTCCTCATAAGTATTGCCTTGGGTGTAGCACCCCTGCAACGCGGGGCAGAAAGCAAAAAAACCTTCTTGGTCTTTTTCAATAATTACCGAAAACCTAAAAGTTCTCATAGTTCTTTACTTAAGTTAAAATCCTTACCTAATCCAAAAATTTATCTTAAACTTTTTGCAATTGTACCATAATATTTAATGTAGCTGTCTTGCAGCGAAAGCATTTGGAAGCATTTTGAATTTCGTAGTAAAACAATACTGACTCACCTGATACTATGTTAATTAGTCATAATTACATATTAAGTGCAGATTTTTCATGGCATAAATTTGAAAGAAAATGCGAGAATTAACAAAGTGAAGCTAATGATCAGGTTAAAACGTGTTTACGAAGAGCCTTCAAAGGATGACGGTTTCAGAATATTGGTTGAGCGGCTTTGGCCGCGTGCTCTCACAAAGGAGCGTGCAGCCGTAGATTTGTGGCTTAAGGATATAGCACCGAGCTCAGAACTCCGAACCTGGTTTAGTCATGATATTACAAAATGGGAGCAGTTCCGTGAGCGCTACTGGGTTGAACTTTCTGAAAAGGATGATTTGATCAACATTCTAAAACAAAGAAGCAAAGATGGAATAGTTACCTTTGTTTACGCGGCTCATGACGAGAAACATAACAGCGCTGTGGCTCTTAAGGCTTTTCTCAAGAAATACTAAACTATTTGTTTTGGAGCGTGGGCGCTTGAATGTGCAACAGCATTTTTACTTATGGAAGCAGCAATGATTATAATTGCCCCAACTAGCAGGATAGCCCACCCCCATCGTAGTCGAGAATAATGCAGTGCAAGTCTCCCTAATTCTCTGAAAGGATCATCAATTAAATTGCGTTCCAGCATAGAACTCGCTTGTGTGACTCGAATTCTAAAGTTTACAATGTGAAAATCATTACTGCAAGTGAACCAAGACCAGTCACCAGCAGCCATTTGTAATTCTTTAAAAGTATAAGACTTGTAGCTGCAAGAGAAAGGATGATAATGCCATCTGTTCTGCTATTTTGAAAATAGCTCAAATTACCTGTGAACGGAAGGTTGAAGATCGGTGTAAAAATTCCAATAATGAGAATAACAAAACCAATTAGACCAAGTATAAATCTTTTATTCATATCTCTTCAGTTTAATACCATTTAGCCTCTTAGCTCTTTTTTGGTATTCTTGTGACGATTATAGGTTAATATAGTAATTATTATATCACCTACGAAATTGCTGAAGGAAAGAAGGGATGGTGAGAACATGATTAAAAATCTCTATCAGGAGCGCTTAGAAAGGTGCGGTAATTTGATGAAAGCTTATGAGCTTGACATTTTGCTGCTAACCAAACCGTCCAACATGTTTTACCTGACAGGTGATGGGCGTTTGTGTGGATACAATAGTCATCAAGAAGGATGAGCCAACAATCCTGACAGATTACTCACGAAGTTTGTAGCTAAAAAATATTCATTACTGGTTGCATAAGACCATGTAACGAATTAAAATTTCACCGTCTCTTTCTTTTCTTCAAAAGGGGTATTGCAGATGTTCTTTGCAAGCAAGCTTCAAAATATCAGGGTAATGGATAGCGCTGGAGAGCTGGCAGGATACGTCAAGGACCTGGTAGCGACGTTTTCAAAAAAATACCCCAGGATCACCTCAATTTTGATCAAGCGCATGTTTGAGCCTGATGTGCTGGTCTCATGGAACCAGGTTCGCAGCTTTGAGGAGTCCGAAGTCTTTCTTTCCTGCAAGAAGGATAAAATTGAGCATATTGAATTGAAAGAGGATGAGGTCCTGATAATAAAGGACATCCTCGATAAGCAAATCGTGGATACAGAGGGCAAAAAGCTGATAAGGGTACAGGATATCAAGCTCGCCCGCATAGGTTCGGGGATCAGGGTAATTGCTGTGGATATCAGCAGCACGTCCGTTCTTCGCAGGCTCGGCCTTGGTTTTCTGGCTGACTGGATCGCTACCAGGATTAAACCGAATCTCATAGATTGGGCTAACGTTGAGTTGATCGGAAGCAATGTTCACAATGTAAAGCTAACTGTTTCCCATGAAAAGTTAAAACTCCTTCACCCTGCGGATATTGCCGACCTGGTTAACGAGATGGCTCCGGATCAGCGAGCTGCCGTCCTGTCCTCGCTTGACAACGAGGTTGCGGCTGATGCCATTGGGGAGATGGAGGACAGCTACCAGGCAAACGTCATTTCGGATATGGAGAGCGAAAGGGCTTCCGATATCCTTGAGGAAATGGATCCAGATGAAGCTGCTGACCTGATTGCAGACCTACCTGAAGAAAAAGCCGAAGAGCTGCTAGATTTAATGGAGGAGGATGAGGCACGCGAGATTCGACAGCTGCTTCAATATCCTGAGGATACTGCTGGCGGAATAATGACGACCGAGTATTTCGCCATAAATGAGAATCTGACGGTAAGCGAGGCACTGGATCTAATCAGGAAACACAAACCTGAAGCTGAATCCATTTATTACGTATATGTTGTTGATAATAGCAATCGCCTGCGCGGTGTGATTTCTTTGGTCAACCTAGTGACCAGTTCACCTGAATTTCGCATCTCTGCAATCATGAACGAAAAAGTGGTCAAGGTCGGGCTTACGACGAAGCATTATGAGGTTGCAAAGGTCGTGGCAAAGTATAACCTGCTGGCTGTGCCTGTGGTTGATGAAAATAATACCCTCATGGGTATTGTCACGGTCGATGACGCTATCGACATAGTCATTCCTACTGCTTATAAAAAGAGGATTCCGAGAATTTATTCTTAAATTCTATTAATAAGTTTAGTTTTCAGGGCTAATTACAAATTTAGCCTGGATTGTATGTTTTAAAGATAAATCTTTCCGAAAATTAAGCGTGTGAGCTTGTTCCTGGAGTGGGAAATGAATGTACTGAAGCGCGCAGCAAAAAAAATAAATTTTAGAAGTATCATATTTTTCCTGTCGATCTTAGGCCCGGGGATAATCACTGCTAATGTTGACAACGACGCTGGTGGAATAACCACCTATTCGCTTGCCGGTGCACGCTACGGATATTCTATGCTCTGGACGCTTATTCCCATAACGATTGCCCTGATCATAACCCAGGAGATGTGCTCAAGGATGGGTGCGGTAACCGGGAAGGGTCTGGCAGACCTCATTCGCGAGAATTATGGTATAAAGGTGACCTTTTACCTTATGATAGCTTTATTCATCGCTAACCTTGGCACGCTCTCTGCGGAGTTTGCTGGATGGGCAGCGAGTCTGGAGATTTTTGGCGTCAACAAGTACATTTCAGTGCCCATTGCTGGCCTTGTCGTCTGGTGGCTCGTGTTTAAAGGCTCGCACAGGTTAGTGGAAAGGGTCTTTCTGATACTCTGCACAGTGTATTTCACGTATGTCATCTCGGGGTTCATGGCAAAACCAGACTGGTCTGCTGTGGCAAAGGGGACGCTAATCCCATCATTCAGTTTTGAGAGTGGGTACGTGCTGATGTTGGTGGGCGTGATCGGCACAACAATAACCCCCTGGATGCAGTTTTACCTGCAGTCTGCTGTTGTGGATAAAGGGATAACAATCGATCAGTATAAGGCGTCGAGGCTTGACGTCGTCATCGGCTGTATTATCACTGATATCATAGCATTCTTCATAATTGTAACCAGTGCAGCAGAACTTTTCACCAAGAACATCAAGGTGGAGACAGCCGCTGATGCCGCTTTTGCGCTGGCACCGTTAGCAGGGCAGTATGCGAAGATCCTGTTTGCGGTCGGGCTTGCCAACGCCTCACTTTTTGCTGCCTCGATATTACCGCTTGCAGTGGCTTATTACATCTGCGAAGGAATGGGATGGGAAGCAGGAGTAGGGAAGAAGTTCAGGGATGCGCCGCAGTTCTTTAGCATATATACTGCGCTGATAATAATCGGTGTGGGTATAATATTAATACCACGGGTCCCGCTTCTTGAGCTTATGCTCACTTCCCAGGTGGTCAACGGGATAATGCTGCCGTTCGTACTGATCTTCATACTTCAGTTGATAAACAAAAGGGAGCTCATGGGAGAGTATGTGAATTCGAGGACCTATAATGTTTTTGCATGGGTGAGCACGATAATAATGATCGCGCTCACAGTTGTCCTGGTCATCACCTCATTTTTCCCTACTGCTATCTGATCGCAGGGTTTTCTCCTCTGGCTTATTATTGTTATTCCTGCTGTTCCTCAGTTCTTTTATCAGAATTGGAATGCCAATGGCCAGCACCATCCCGATCAGCATTACCGCCCAGGATGGGAACTGTTTTGCAAAAGGAAGCTTGTTATAGTAAGTATGAAAAATCGTGAAGATTCCAAGCGCAGCAGCACACCATATTGCTGAACCTGTTGCTGTATATAGCGTGAAACGCCAGACTTTCATTCGCATTGCCCCTGCGGGTATGGATATGAAAGTCCTGGTCGTGCCAAAGAGCTGGGCAAGCAGTATGGATTTATCTCCGTGATCGATGAGGAACTTCCTTGCGCGTGATAGCTCCCGCTCCTCGTCCTTTTTTCCGAGCAGCCTTCGTTTGAAGATCGGAGCTGTTATGCCCCTGCCTATTCCGTAACTGACCAGCGAACCTGCAGTGCCGCCAATCGTGCCAAATAAGATCGATAGTGCGTATGTCAGCAAGTTTTTTGATGACGCATTGCTAGCGACGATAAGCATGGGGGAGGAAGCGAACGGTATACCGACGCTTTCCAGGAACATGCCAAAACCAAAGGCAATTGGTACATTCAGCAATCTTATAATCATAATTGTCAATACTATTATTTTACTGATCAAATCTTCTTCTACCTTATACCTACTGACCACAAAAATTGAATAAAATTATACATAATATTTTCCCAGGCAATCTGCTATTTTTCAGTTGATGTGATCACAGCGCCATATGCCACATTTTTTATTCAAAAAAGTTGAATTAGGTTTCGACATAAACTAATATCTTTTGAATCATTTTTTACGCAAGAAGGAGAGGTTTGTGATTTCAGAGGGCGTAATTAAAAAAGTTCTAAATATTTGCCACAAGGCAGGTGCGGACTTTTCGGAGATTTTTGTTGAAGAAAAGGAAACAAACTCCCTGAGGCTCGAGGACTCCAGGATCGAGCGGGCATCAAGCGGGCTTGACCGCGGCTATGGGATAAGGGCCAGATTTGGGGACAACACACTGTATTCTTTTTCTAATGATTTTAAGGAGAGGAGCATTATTGATGCTGCAAATGCGCTTGTATCCTCGGTGAACGGATATCGCAGGATTACCACTCTCGATCTGAGGAAGAAGGATGTCAGGAGCGCGATAAATACATCAACATTCCTACCAGAGGATGTTGATTGGCAGGAAAAAGTAAACTACCTGTTAGATTCCGACAGGGTGGCCAGGGAATATTCTTCTGAGATCATGCAATTGGGCGTAGTCTATGGGGATGAGATACAGAGGGTGCTAATTGCGAACTCCGAGGGCACTTATGCATTTGATGAGAGGATAAGGACGAGGTTCGTAGCTCAGGCTATAGCAAAGAGAGGGGATAAAGTTCAGACCGGCTATGTGCCCGTTGCTGCACTAAAGGGTCTTGAGCTTTTGAGGGAGAAGAATCCTGCTGATATTGC
Organism: Actinomycetota bacterium; assembly: GCA_023488455.1. The sequence goes on from JAMDDV010000025.1 coordinate 62,580, forward strand.
ATTGAAGGCGGCGCAAATAGCGGTCAGGATGCTTGATTCGATACCTGCACCTGCAGGGAAGATGGATGTTGTAATCGAGAAGGGGCACGGCGGCACCATGTTTCATGAGGCATGTGGTCACGGTCTTGAGGGCGATACGGTGGCGAAAAACTCGTCGGTTTACACGGGCAAGATGGGCAAGAAGGTTGCAAGTGATAATATAACCTTAGTTGATGATGGCACACTTGAAGGACAGTGGGGCTCATTTGGGTTTGACGATGAGGGATACCCTGCAAAAAAGAACATCCTGATAGAAGATGGGATTCTGGTTGGTTATATGTATGATGAATATTATTCGGGTAAAAGCGGTGTTCCTCAGACTGGAAATGGCAGGCGGGAGTCGTACATGCACATCCCTATTCCAAGGATGACAAATACCTATATACTTCCTGGAATTGAGGACCCCCAGAATATCATCAAGGAGACCTTAAAAGGTGTCTATGCCCGCTTTCTCGCTGGAGGTCAGGTCGATCCTGCGACAGGAGACTTTGTCTTTGGGATAGGCGAGGGCTATCTTATTGAGAACGGTAAGCTTACATATCCGATCAGGGGAGCAACGATCATCGGGAATGGGCCGCAGGTGCTTTTTAGTATCGACATTATTAGCAACGATCTGGACTTCTTATCGGGCGTATGTGGGAAGGATGGCCAGGGCGTGCCAGTTAATGATGGATGCCCGACGATCAGAATAAAAGATATGACCATGGGTGGTACAGAGGTGATGTCTTGAAAGAAGAGCTTGGTGGTCTGTGTCAGAAGACGCTGGATATCTGCAGGGAATTAAAAGCCGATCAGGCCGAGGTTTATGGGGAGAAATCCGATGGGGTCAGGATCAGGGTATATAAGTCAGAGGTCGAATCGCTGACCTCGCAGAGTTCCTACGGTATAGCAGTAAGGGTGTTTATTGGTGGTGCACTGGGCTTTGCCTTTACAACAGGTCTTGACGATTTATCGCTTCGAAACTGTGTTGAGAAGGCAGCTCAAAACGCAAGGTCAACGAATTCTGATGATAATAACGGCTTGCCTGAGCCCAGCTCATATGGGCAGCTCGATATTTATAGAAGTGCACTTGTGGATATGCCGATTAAGGACAAGGTAAAGCTCACGATCGATATGGAAAGAGCTGCCTATGCTTACGATAAACGCATTTCAGAGATTGATACAGCATTGTATTCTGATGGTGCCAGCGAGATTTTTCTCGTCAACTCGCTCGGTTTCACAGGTAATTACAGGTTCACTGAGTGTTATATTTACTTAAGCTGTATTGCCAGAGAGGATGGCAATGTTTCAACATCGTATTCTTACGGGATTGGGCGCGAGCCAGGCTATTTTGACGTTGATAAGCTGGTGGCAAAGGCAGCCTCAAGGGCAGTATCCCTGCTTGGAGCCAAACCGATTAAATCGAAAAAGTTGCCTGTTGTCCTGGATCCTGAGGTGTTTTCGCAGATACTTGGAGCGATTGCATATAATGTAAGTGCAGATTCAGTGTTGAAGGGACGCTCGCTTTTTATTAACAGAATTGGGGAGCGAATCGGCAGCGCCAGTGTCAGGCTTAGTGACGATGCTACGATCCCAAACGGATTTGGAAGCAGGCCATTTGACGGGGAGGGAGTCGGGAAGGAAGCCACGACGGTCATCGAATCCGGGATATTAAAGACCTATCTGTACAATACTTATACCGCAAAGAGGATGAATACGGTATCAACTGGAAATGCCGCAAGGCATTCATTCAAGTCGATCCCAGAGGTGGGGATCTCAAACTTCATCTTTGAGAAAGGTATGTTCGATCAAGCAACCCTGTTCTCGAAAGCTCGTAATGGAATTTATATCACCGAAGTTATGGGCTTTCATTCAGGGGTAAACCCAATAACGGGTGAGTTTTCGGTTGGGGCGAAAGGTTTTTTAATTGAAGATGGAGAGATATCGAGACCTGTGAAGGAGATCACAGTATCCTCTGATCTAATTTCCATTCTTAAAGGGATAGTTGAGGGAGGAAGCGATTTTGAGTTGTTCCCCTCAGCGGGTTCGATCGGCTGCCCAAGCGTCCTTCTGGAGGAGTTAACTGTCGCGGGTTCGGGGTAAATATGTCCGAATTTCTATCAGGTGTTTATCAATATATAGAGTCATTTGTCCGCAGCTGGGGATATTATGCAGTTTTCGTGCTGATGTTTTTTGAGAGCGCATGCATTCCAATTCCAAGCGAGGTCACAATGGTTTTTGCTGGCTTCATGGTCTCAAGGGGCATAATGAATTTGTGGTGGGTGACTGCAGTTGGTACGCTGGCCAACGTCGCTGGTTCGATAGCGACGTATTACATAGGCGCTAAAGGCGGCAGGCCGCTTGTGGTGAAATACGGGAAATACGTGTTGATAAGTCATAAAAAACTGGACACAGCAGACAGATGGTTTGGAAGATATGGTGAGTTGGCTGTCTTCATATCAAGGTTGCTGCCGGGGGTAAGGACGTTTATCTCGCTGCCGGCAGGTGTGGCCAGGATGAACGTTAGTCGTTTCCTTTTCTACACGACAATAGGATGTATACCATGGAGCTTCATGCTCGCATACATCGGGTTGAAAATGGGGGAGAACTGGGAGGCGGTGCTTGATTATTATCATAGGTTCGAATACCTCATCATCGGGCTCATCGTGCTGGCCATTGTTGTTCTGATTGTGCTCTGGATTTATAGACGCAGGAAATCAAAGGTCAGCGATACGGTGGACATGTAAACATCATGGGTTGGACACAGGCGATATTTCTCGCAGTAATTCAGGGTTTGACCGAGTTCATCCCAGTGAGCAGTTCAGCGCATCTGGTGATATTACCAGGTTTCTTTTCATGGCAACCAGCACCGCTGTTCTACGATGTAATGGTACATTTTGGCACTGCCATATCTATCCTCCTATATTTTGTCATCGAATTTTTTGGAAACCGTAACATTTCAATGAATAAATCAGGAGCACTATCCGATCCCTTAACTCCCAGCCTCTTTAAGGGACCAGGTAAAAAGTCTATTGCGGTGTGGATAGCTTACATTGTTCTTGGGACGGTTCCTGCAGCAGTCATCGGTTTCCTGTTTAATGATTTTTTTGAATCTTTCTTCAGCGCTCCCGTGTATGCTGCATCTTTTTTGATATTAACCGGATTCATCTTATTTTCTGCAGATTACATAGCCAGGGTTTATAAACAGAACAGGGGTATCAGCTGGCACAGCTCGCTTCTGATAGGAATTGCGCAGGCTGTTGCGATCTTTCCGGGTATATCGAGGTCGGGTGCTACCATTTCTGCAGGTATATGGCAGGGCATTTCAAAGGAGACGGCTGCGAGGTTCTCTTTTGTGCTGGGATTTGTCGTCATCTCCGGGACGGCAGCTTACGAACTTCTCAAATTACCCACAAGTGGGCTCTCTGCGGATATCGTCGTGAAGTCGTTAATTGGACTTGTCATCTCGGCGATGGTGGGATTTGTATCAATTAAAGTGCTATTAGCTGTTCTTAAAAGGAGTAGATTTCTCTGGTTCAGCATTTACTGCTGGGCTTTTGGTGTGGGGTACCTGGTTTTTAATGCGCTTTCTTAGCCTCAGCTAACTCTTCGTGATCTGCAATCTCTCGTGCATAGCGGGGTACGTTTCTGACTAATTTATCTGATATCCTGTCGCTGGTCACCTGCTCATGTTTTATATTTATTGCGTAGATGCTTATGGCATCTGGCATCTTCGCCCCGTGTCTTTCAAGGACACTCATAGCATCAGCGATTCCAATGGTGTGCATAGACTCAGGATGCTGGTTTGAACCCTTTGTGCATAGGATGCGATACAGCTCTCCATAGTTGTCATCGGCTTTTATTATTGAGTCAATTATTATTGCCTTATCAAAGCCGATCAGCATCTCAGCCAGCGGAATTCCACTGAACTGTGCAGTGGCAAAGGTCACATCTGTTCTATTTGATATCTTCTGCAGCTCTTCGAGGATGGCGATACCAATCGCATCATCACCCATTATGGGATTTCCAACTCCAATTATGATTGTGCTCAATTCTGAAAATCTATCGCTTTATCGTCTGCAGTAGCACACCATCTTTTGACCTGATGTTCGCCTCAAGTGGCATCTTGCCTACTATCGAATGGGTTGCACACGCATAGCAGGGATCATATGCCCTGAATGCCATCTCGCATATGTTCAAAATCCCCTGATCGACCACACCATCCTTTATGTAATCCTTAGCTGCTTTCGCAACTGACATGCAGATCGCGCCGTTGTTATTGCCCGTAGCGACGATGAGGTTAACATGCGTGCACAGTCCAAGTTCATCTGTTTTGTAATGGTGGAACAGGGTGCCCCTTGGTGCTTCGACAACTCCAACACCCTCCGTTGGTGTCTCGGTAGGGATGTTTCTAACGTTCGGATTGGTGATCTCGGGGTCAGTTGACAGCTCCAGCAGCCTTTCTGCTGCATGAAGCATTTCAATGACCCTGGCCCAGTGGTTAGCGAGTGTTGAGTGCACAGGTTTGCCGCCTAGTGTTTTCAGGTATCGCTCGTACTCCGTCTGGGCAAGAGGTGTGGTAAACCCGTCGCAGACGTTCAGGCGAGCAAGGGGTGCTACTCTGAATATGCCGGATTCAGGACCTGCAATAAAACCCTTCCAACCCACATTTTTGAGATATGGAAATTTCAGATATGTCCACGGCTCCACATGTTCGGCCATATGCTCAAGGTACATGGCTGGCTCAAACTTCGCAAATTCGTTGCCCGAAGGATCTATGACCCTTATGTCCCCATCGTAGAGGTTGAGCATATTCCTTTCGTCCACAAGGCCCATGTAGTAAGTCTTCATGGTGAAGGTATCAGAAAGGATCATGTCAACATACTTCTGATTACCGAGCACCACCTTGTCAAATACGTCTATGGTGGTTTTTGCAAACTGGAGGCAGGACTTCGCTTTTTCCTCGATCTGTTCCCTTTCCTCTCCGGTGATTGCTTTGCTGACACCACCGGGCACCCCGCAGACGGGAAGTGTTGCCCTGCCGGCGATTATCGCCTGAATGTCCTGGGCAAAGGCTCTGTTTCTGATTACTGCTCCGGCAAGCTCCAGTCCGACGGCCTCGGCAACGCCAAGTATGTTCCTTTTTGCAGGGTCTGCATCCGGGCCAAGCACGAAGTCGGGTGCCGCAAGCGCATAGAAGTGGGCAGTATGTGAGTGTACATAGTGCGCGCAGTAGAGCATCTCCCTTATTTTATATGCTGTGGGGGTTGGTTTCACATGAAATACGGCATCGACTGCCTTTGTGGATGCTAAATGGTGTGCTTCGGGGCAGACTCCGCAGATCTTTGGAGTTATTCTGGGCATCTCCTCTACGGGTCTTCCCAGACAAAACGTCTCAAACCCCCTCAACTCTGGTACCTGGAGGTATGCATTTGCCACGTTACCGCTATCATCGAGAAAAATTTCTATCTTTCCGTGTCCCTCTAGCCTGGTTATCGGATCTATCGTTACCTTTTTCATCTATACCATCTCTTTCTCAAGGACTTCCCTAACTTCCTCGACTTTTATCTGGTTGTCCATGCGAGCACGCCGCAGCAGCGACTTCGGGAGGCCGTACATGTAGAACGTGCCTACTGGATCAACTATTCTGTTTATCTTTTCAGCAGCCTCCTCTTCGTTTTCCGCCTTGACGATAGAGGCTATCGCACTTGTGAGCTTCATGCCCTGATCGATGACCTCATCGGTTGGCCCAAAGCAGCCGCGGCACGGCATGTTTACGCCTGGACAGGCAGCCTCGCATCCTCCACGCGTAGCTGGTCCATTGCAGATTAGGCCCTGTTCAAGCAGGCATTTGTCGGGGTCGGGGATTACCTCGTAGAATCGTTTGAATTCAGTGATCACTTTTTCTGTTTTCTCACGTGTGCATTCATCGCATACTGTTTTCTTAAGCCCTATTACGCTCCCTTTAGGAGGAAGATTGCCTGAGACTATTGCATCTATTGCAGCGCTAATCCATTTTACAGTCGGTGGACAGCCGGGCAGGTAATACTCTACGTCGATCACCTGATCAAGTGCTCTGACCGTATCGTAGAACTCCGGGAGCTCCAGTTCGCCTTCATTTACTTCGCAGTTGGGCAGCGGATAGGTATCCGTCGGATTATTGGTGGATGCGGTCTTTTTATATGCGATCTCAAATATCTTATTTTTGTTTGCAAGGTTTCCAAGGCCGGGGATTCCTCCCATGTGTGCACAGCTTCCGTACGCAACCATTACCTTGGATTTCTTGCGGAGCAGATGCGCAATCTCCTCAGCCTCGCTGTTTCTTATCGAGCCGTTGAAAAGACAGACATCGATCCAGCCATCAGGGTAGTTCCTAACATCTGAATATTTGAAGTCCATCCCGAGTGGAAAGAGCACGATATCCGCCACGGCTGCGACATCCAGTATCTTTTCGTTTATGTCGAGCACAGATACTTCACATCCTCCACATCCGGCTCCCCAGTAGATCGCAAGCTTTAATTTTTCTTTCATTTTAACCCCCTATTTTCATGTCTAGTGGACCGAGTTTTCTTATGTCCTCTGTCATACCGTTGGCAACTTCTGCAAATTTGTCTCCCTCTCCGGCAGATATCCACTCCAATCTTAAACGCTGGGCCTCAATACCAAACTGCCCAAGGAGATTCTTTAGCAGAGGAATCCTTTTAAGGGTGTTCTGGTTGCCCTTGATGTAATGACAATCTCCAGGATGGCAGCCAGCGATCAGTACGCCATCTGCTCCTTCGGAGAATGCCTTCACGATAAAGGTTGGGTCCACTCTTCCTGAACACATCACCCTTATTATCCTTAGATTAGGCGATGACTTGATCCTGGATGTGCCAGCCAGATCAGCTCCTGTGTAAGCACACCAGTTGCACAAAAAGCCCACAATTTTTGGTTCAAAAATTTCATTGTTCATCTTAGCAGCCCTTCTATTTCAGCAAGTATTTGTCTGTTTCTAAAGTGTTTTGCGTCCAGAGCACCTGATGGGCAGCTCGCCACGCATGAGCCGCAGCCCTGACAAAGTACGTCGTTGATGTTTACGGTTCTGCTTTCTTCATCGAACTCGATTGCTGAGTAAGGACAGATATCGATGCATATTTTGCATCCCGAGCACTGATCCTTGTTTACCATAGCAGTGATCGCCTCTACTGTGACCGTACCTTTTGACAACACCGACAGCACTTCAGAAGCGGCTGCCTTTGCCTGAGCTATAGTCTCGGGGATATCTTTTGGCCCCTGGCATGCACCGGCCAGGAATATCCCTGCTGTAGTCGCTGCTACTGGTTCCAGTTTTGGATGAGATTCCAGGAAGAACCTGTCGTTAGAGCGCGTAATGTTGAACAGTTTTGCGACCTCCTCCGAGTCTTGTTGGGCTACCATTCCTACATTTAAGACGACCATATCAACTTCCAGCTCAACGGGCCTTCTCATCAGCGTATCCTCGCCTTTGACTATCAGCTTGTTATTTGGCCCTTTTAATATTTCCGCCACCTTACCCCGTATGAAGATGACACCCTCCTTCTGCACACGTTCATAAAATTCTTCATATCCCTTGCCGTGAGCTCTGATGTCAATAAAGAACTCATATACTTCAGCCCCTGTTTTTTCCTGAATGAGATGTGCATTCTTTATGGAATACATACAGCATACTCTGGAGCAGTATCTGTTAGTTTTTTCATCCCGGCTGCCGATGCAGTGGAGCATCGCGACACGTTTGGGTACCGAACCTCCAGCACACAGGATCTTGCCGTTGGTAGGGCCGGAGGCATTGTTCATTCGTTCTATTTCCATGCAGTCGAAAACATTTTCAAGCCTCTTGTACCCATACTGCGGAAGAATCCTGGCATCGAATTTTTTGTATCCTGTTGCTAGGATGATATTTCCTACTTCGAGTTCGATGATTTCTTCTTTATCCTCATAATTTATCGATTTGCGCTCGCAGTACTTCTCGCATTCGTGGCACTCGCAGCATATTCCGCAGTTAAGGCACCTGGCTGCTTCTTCAATTGCCTGCTCTTCTGCATATGGTTGAGCTACCTCTGCGAAGTTCGTAGCCCTGAACCTGGCATTTAGAAGGGGAATTTGGACTCTTGGCTTTTCCTTTATTTCGCCGTAGTAGATCATTTCCTCGATCTCTTGGGTTCTTTCTTCGCTTACCTGTGATCTATCCCATGTCTTGAACTTCTTATATTGAGTTTTTCTTAAATATGCGTTGATCGAGAGAGCGGCCTGCTTCCCGCTGGCTATCGCCTCAGCAATTGTGGCTGGTCCAAGTACTACATCGCCTGCTGCGAAGACGCCATCCATGCCTGTCATGCATGTGATTGGATCGATGGGGATCGTACCCCAGTTCGTCTTTTCAATCTCAGTTCCTTCGATAATTTCATCCAGATCTGGAACCTGGCCTATCGCTGTGATTACTACGTCTGCTCTGAGTAAGAATTCAGATCCTGGGATGGGAACAGGTCTTCTCCTGCCGCTGGAGTCGGGTTCGCCCAGCCTATTTTTTATGAACTCGATCTGAAATACCTTATTTTCCCTTCCGACGATCCTTGTGGGGGAGACCAGGAACTCGAATTTGACGCCCTCCTCCTTTGCCTCTGTTATCTCCTGGCGCATTGCGGGCATCTCATTATCTGTTCTCCTGTAGGCTATCGTCACGTCTTTTGCCCCTAGGCGAAGCGCAGTTCTTGCAGAGTCGATTGCCGTATTGCCTCCGCCCACCACTACGACCTTTTCGGCCGTGCTGGTTATCGTTCCGTCCGCTACCTGCTTCAAGAATAATGTTCCTGAATACACGTTTTTGATATTCTCACCATCTATCATAAGCTCAACATTTTTATGAGCACCAGAGGAGATAAGAATTGCGCTGTAGCCGTTTTTGAAGAGTGATTTAAGCGTCTTATTTTTACTTATGGGTGTCTCGGTCTTTATCTCAACGCCCAGATTTTTTATGTCATCGATCTCCCTGTCAACAATCTTCTTCGGCAGTCTGTACTCAGGTATTCCATACTGCAGCATTCCACCTGGTTTGTTCTGCGCTTCGAAAACGGTCACGGGGTAACCCAACTTTATAAGGCCTTCTGCAGCGCTCAAGCCTGCAGGACCAGAACCTATTATCGCTATCTTTTCTCTTTTGTTTATCCTTGCGGGCTCGATTTTCGGTCTTTCATTTTGATAGGCCCAGTCGGCAACGAACCTCTTGATATGAGCAATTGCCATCGGTTCCTCTACCAGGCCTCTCCTGCACGCGTCCTCACATGGATGTGTGCAGGCCCTGCCGCAGATTGAAGGGAACGGGTTGTCCTCTCTGATCAGCCTGTACGCTTCAGGAAATTTCTTCGCAGCGACGAGCGCCATATATCCCTGCGCTCGCTGACCTATTGGGCAAGCGGCTTTACAGGGAGGGGTCTCTCTTTTATCGATGGCATATGAGTTCGGCACTGCCTGCGCGAACATCCTATATATTGCTTTGCGAGTTGTGAGTTTATTTTCAAATTCATTCGGAACATTTACAGGACATTCCTTGGCACACTCTCCACAGCTTGTGCAATTTGTGTAATCAATATACCTTGGCTTCTTCTTTAGCCTTACCCTGAAGTTCCCAACCGAGCCAGAGACTCCGATCACCTCCGAATAGGTGATGAGTTCGATATTTTCATCTGCGCCTACATCCACGAGTTTTGGGGTTAGAATGCAGGCTGAGCAGTCGAGCGTAGGGAACGTTTTGTCCAGCATTGCCATATGTCCACCGATCGAGGGCTCGCGCTCAACAAGGTAGACTTTTTTGTTGGCTTGAGCTATCTGTAATGCACACTGAACACCTGCGACTCCTCCGCCAACGACCATCGTATTCTGGTTGACGACGACCTCTCTTGTCTCAAGCGGTTCCTGCAGTGCAACTCTATAGATGGCAGCTTTTATTAGTGCTGCCGCTTTTTCGGTTGCTTTTTTATGATCATCGGTTATCCAGGAGCACTGCTCTCTTATATTCGCCATCTCCAGGAGATATGGATTCAGTCCCTCTTCCTTTATTACATTCCTGAATGTTTTTTCATGCATCCTTGGAGAACATGAGGCCACCACAACGCGGTTTACCCCCAGCTCTTTAATGTCTTTTCTTATGAGCTCCTGCCCTGGATCGGAACACATGTACTGATAATCCCTGGAAACAGCGACGAACTCTTCACCGGATACGGCTTCAGATACTCTGCCGCAGTCAACAGTGCCAGCGATATTTGAACCGCAATGGCAAATGTAAACACCTATTTTACAACTATTACTCATCAGCTTAACCACCTTTCCAGTGTCTTGACCGGTGAGATGAATTGGTTATTTAGACCGTACTTCATTTCATCAACACCAAACGCCATTCCCATTAAGTGGGTGAAAAAAATTATTGGCATCTCAAAATCAGTTTTATAGAATTTGTTTAGGCCGGTTTGAAAAGCATCCAGGCTCATCTGGCAGAGCGGGCATGCCACTGCTATGAGGTCTGCTTCCTTCGCGGACATCATTATTTGATAACCCAGTTCATAAGCTATCTCCGTTTTAATCGTCGAATACACTCCGCCGCAGCACTTGGTTTTCATTTGAAAATAGATTGGCTCGGCGCCCAGTACTTTCATTAATTTTTCAAATGATCGCGGGTCCTGGGCATCGTCGAAGTCGTTTTTGGGTCGCGTTAATAGACAGCCGTAATATGTCGCGATCTTTAAACCTGTCAATTTATTCATTACTCTTTTTTTGATCAGTTCCATGATCTCAGGACGACACATAAACTGCAACAGGCTATTTATTTTTACATCTCCTTTGTATTTGAGGCCAACGTGTCCGAGGACGTGTTCTATCGTCACCCTTCTTTTCGTGTCCTTATTGTAAATGTCGTTGATCCTCTGCAGGTTTGAATAACAGGCTGCGCACGGTGCAATTAATTCTTTGTAGCCCATATCTTCAGCAATACAAAGGTTACGCGAGGGAAGAGCAAGTGAGAAGTTGTAGTTTACATTTCTTGCACAGAGGGCTCCACAACAGCTCCAGTCCTCAAGTTCGTGCAGTTCAATATCGATCTCCTCACAAGCTTTTTTCGCTGATATGTTATAGTCGGTTGCTGAGGTCTCCAGTGTACAACCAGGGAAATAAGATACTTTCATGGCGTGCTCCAGAGTTCACTTGACTTATCAAGCATGCGGTTAAAGATTTCACGACTCTTGATATTGTGTGCGTGGAATTTTATTTTGTGCTTAATCAGCATGCGCAGCGCGAAGGGAATCTTCGTTACCAGTTTGATATTGTATGAATGGAAGAACCAGTCCATGATCATGTGAAGCTCTGCTACCCTGCCGTGTTTTCTGATGCTATCTGTAAAAGCTTTGTAGAAGAAGTAGTTTCGCTTGTCTCTAAGTCTGTACCCTTCGCTGATGGCAAGCGACCTCAAGACGGATAGAATTTCTGTCCTTTCGATGTTGCGGGGACATCGAATGGTGCACAGGTAGCAGTTTACGCAGATCCAGATTGCTTTACTCTCCATTATCTGCTTTTTCTGCCCCAACTGGATCATCCGGATTATCTCGTGTGGTTTATAGTCCATCTCATGTGCCACCGGACATGTACCGGAGCATATACCACACTGAATACATGTATTGAGCATCTCGCTCACCGGATATTTTTTGAGATGCTCCAAAAATTGCCTGTCGATTTCTTTAAGTAATGGCCCAGCAGGCACGCCTGTAGATAGTTTGGTGCTTTGGGGGACGGCACCTTTGCTTGTTACAGAGGCAATCTCCATTATTCACTTCCTTGTTTATTTTTGTGCCCCGTCCTTTTCTTCCTTTCTGAAGGTGGTTATTAATCCACTTGAGATATTTTTCACAATTTATACAACACTAAAACAATATTGTTATTAGTTGTTACTAACTATAATTGATGCAAGCAAAAAAGTAAATATTATTTTTAGAAATAATGCGAATTATCACTGATTTAAAACCTTTGTTTTAGCAGCTTAAGTTTTTTATAATATCAAATGCTGGCTAAAGCTGTCATGAGCGGATCTGAAAGGTGGATAGTTGCAGGAAGAAATAAAGTGGCATTCTTTAAAAATTGATGAAGTGGAGAAGGCCTTAGGTTCTGATAGAAAAACAGGCCTTACTTCGGCGGAAGCAAGCAGCAGGCTTGAGACATATGGGAAAAACGAGATAGGGGAAAAGGAGAAGGGCGTTGTCTTAAAAATGATCCTGTCTCAATTCAACGACGTCATGGTATGGATCTTGGCTGCAGCAACTGTTGTATCGGGATTTGTCCTTAAAGAAGTCATTGATGCAATAGTGATTTTCGTGATTTTAATTATAAACGTTGTTCTGGGTTTCATTCAGGAGTTCCGTGCTGAGAAAGCGCTGCAATCTCTTAAGGCCATGAGCACTCCGACTTCGGTGATAATACGGGATGAGAAGGAGATTGAAATCCCTTCAAATATGATAGTCCCTGGAGACATTTTGTATCTTGAACCTGGCAACAGGATATCTGCTGACGGCAGGTTGTTTAAGACGATCAATTTGATGACGGATGAGTCATCGTTAACCGGTGAATCTTTCCCTGTTGATAAGATTGCGGAGTCGATAAGAGAAGATGCTCCGATAACTGACCGCTTCAACACGGTTTTCGGTGGGACGATGGTCGTATCGGGCAAAGGGTATGCGATGGTGACTGCGACTGGCAATAGTTCGGAGATAGGAAGAATCGCAAAGCTGATAAGTAGGGAAAGAGAGTCTACCCCTCTTCAGTTTGAACTCAAAAGAGTCGGCAAGATGATAGCTGCCGTCTGCCTTGGGATAGCAGCTCTGGTTTTTCTGGCAGGCTGGCTCAAAGGTTATGATCTTGCGTTCATGTTTTTAGCTGGGGTGAGCATGGCCGTTGCGGCAATTCCGGAAGGTTTACCAGCTGTTGTTACTGCCTCGCTTGCCATCGGTGTGCAGAGGATGGCTAGAAAAAACGCCATAGTGAGACGCCTGTCTGCGGTCGAGACACTTGGATGTTCTACCATTATCTGCACGGACAAAACGGGTACTCTTACTAAGAACAAGATGATGGTAGAGAGATTATGCATTGGCCAAAGATGCGAGAATATATCTGGCCATAGATTGAAATCAGATGTGATTACTGATAAACAGTTTAAAATAATGACTTTTGCGATGGTTCTGTGCAACGATGCTCGATATTCTGGTGATGGTAATGCTATCGGTGACCCCACCGAAGTGGCTCTGCTCGATTTTGCCAGGAGCTTTGATCTGCACAAGTCAAAGTTTGAGTCGCAGATGCCCCGAGTAGCTGAGATATCGTTTGATTCGATGCGAAAGATGATGACCACGGTACATGAAAATCCTGAAGGTGGATATATTGTTTTTTCCAAGGGTGCACCAGAATCTATAATCAACCACTCAAAATACTATGACTCTGGAGGCATGACTGTAGTTTTTGACAGAAAGTTGAAGGATGAGGTCTTAAGTGTTAACGATGAGATGGCAATTGATGCGCTGCGGACACTTGCTTTCGCGTATAAAAAGATAGATTCGATTCCAGACAAGGTATCGTCTTCTACCGTTGAAAGCGATCTGATTTTTCTGGGAATGGTCGGGATGATCGATCCACCGCGCGAAGAAGTCTACGATGCGCTGTCTGCATGCCAGAGCGCATCTATTGGTGTGAAGATGATAACAGGAGACCACAAACTGACTGCTGAGGCGATAGGCAGGATGCTTGGAATGCTGGAAGAGGACAGCAAGGTTGTGACCAGTGAGGACCTTTCCAGGATATCAGATGAGGAGCTGATGAAGTTCGTGGAGGACACGCGCGTTTTCGCTCGCGTTTCTCCCGAAGATAAGCTCAGGATCGTAGAGGCGCTTCAGAAGAACGGACATGTTGTAGCCATGACCGGAGATGGGATCAATGATGCGCCCTCGCTTAAAAAGGCGGACATCGGCATAGCGATGGGCATTGTCGGCACGGATGTCTCCAAGGAGGCTTCGGATATGGTACTTGCTGATGATAATTTTGCGACCATTGTGAAGGCAATAAGAGAGGGGAGGATAATATATGACAATCTAAAGAAGTTCATATTCTTTCTCCTATCCTGCAACATCAGCGAGGTACTCACCATGTTCATATCGATAATTTTTGGAAGCTACATATACTATCTGCTCACAGGTGAAGCCTCTGCGCTCTTCTTACCTCTTTTGCCCGTGCAGATACTCTGGATGAACCTTGTGACGGACGGCTTGCCCGCTCTTGCGCTGGGAGTTGATCCACCCGAGGAGGGCATAATGAAAAGGCCACCCAGGGCAAAAAATGAAGGAATGCTCAACCTGAAGAGACTCTTGACAGTTTTCTGGCAGGGGTTTGTGCTTTCAGCAGGAGCGGTGGCGGTCTATTTTACTGGTACTGTGCTTTTTAGATCTGCTGGAATTGATATCGCCAGGGTTACCGAGACCATGGTCTTTACAACGCTTGTTTTCGTACAGCTTTTTCATTCTTTTAATGCCAAGAACGGCGAAAATAAGGCTTTTAGCCTGAATAGTTTTAACAATCTGTTTTTACTTGGCTCTGTGCTTCTTTCGATCGGCCTGCAGATGGCGATAATTTACATACCAGCATTGCAGTTGATATTTAAGACAGTGCCGCTTAATCTGAACATGTGGCTGCTTGTTTTAATCGGGGCAATCACGCCTGTTATATTAATTGACTTGATAAAGCGGATTAAGTTAGTAATTAAGAAGAGATAAAGTTTAGCGCTGCTATCTGAACGGTTCCTCCCAGATTTTATGGAACATATTCCAGTATTCAAGATGTTTTCCTATATATTCTCCAAGGATGTCAGAAATTTTCTGGAGGTATGAGACCAGCGCATCGGTGTTATTACGAGTGATTTCAACCTCAATTGGCTCAAGAAAATCGATGTGGTGCCCATTCTCACCAACGCGATAGGTGAGGGCAGGGGCGATTATTGCCCCGGTCATGAGCGCCATTGCTACTGGGCCTTTGGGCAAGTGTGCCTTCTTGCCAAAAAAATTTACGTACTCGCCCGAGCCTGTTGGATCCCAGTCACCAAGGAAAGCCAGGATGTTCCCGTCCTTCAAAACTCTATATGCTTCTCTCAATGTTCCAGCTCCTACTTGAATCGATTTGATACCCTTCTGTTGCCTGAATTCAGTAAAGATGTTATCTATCTTATTGCGAGAATGGGGAAGAGAGATCGCGTATAACGGGTAACCACATTGAGCAACATAGACACCACCAAATTCCCAGTTGCCAAGGTGAGATGTCAACAATATGAGGCCTCGCTTTTTCCTGAAGGCAGCATCAAATTTTTCAAGTCCAGATACGGATATCTTTTCAGCAAGGTATTCGCGGGTAATGCTGGGGAGGGATAAGAATTCAGTCACATTCTTTGCGAAATTCTTGAAAACCTTTAGCCCGATATTTCTGACATCTTTGGAATTCATCGACTTTTTCATCGCTACAGACAGGTTGTGGCGCAGTGCCTTGCCATTCTTATAATCGAATATGTACCAGATCCTTGCGATAAATCTGGCAATGCGAAACGATGTTCCTCTGTTAATTCTCTGGGCCAGGAAGATACCCAGTTTGTATAGCAGATATCCCATATCAAACGAAAATATTATAAAAATTTAACATTTAAAAAGGATTATAATCTATTTCTTAGAGGTAAAGGGAAAAGGATAATTAATATGAATAATTGGAATAAATTAGTAGACAGGGACGTAGTTGAAAGGACAATGTCTGCTTTGAAAGCTAATGGTATAGAGGCCTATTTTGTTGAGAATAGAGAGGCAGCCAGGGCAAAGG
Source organism: Actinomycetota bacterium (assembly GCA_023488455.1). The sequence goes on from JAMDDV010000025.1 coordinate 78,495, forward strand.
TTCTTGAGTTTTTACCAAAAGAGGCAGAGGTTATGAACATGACCTCGATGACTCTTGAAGCAATTTCCGTGGCTAAAGAGATCATTGAGTCAGGGAATTACGATTCGATTCGCAATAGATTACAAGCGATGGATAGAGAAACTCATGGTAGCGAGATGCAGCAATTAGGAGCAGCTCCGCAGTGGGTAGTGGGAAGTGTGCATGCCGTAACAGAGGCAGGGCAGATCCTTGTCGCATCTATGACGGGTAGCCAGATACCTGCATATGCATATGGATCAGGCCACGTCATCTGGGTTGTCGGCACACAGAAGATCGTTAAGGACATCAATGGGGCTATGAAGCGTATTTACGAATACTGCTTACCAATGGAGACTGAAAGAGCCATGGAAGCATATGGTATATCAAGCAGCGTAAATAAGATTTTAATAATTAACAAAGAAGTGCAACCTGGAAGGATCTCTTTGATATTTGTTAATGAGTTATTAGGATTTTGAGCTCTTCTGAAATTATAAAAGAACAGCTGATGAGCGAAAACGAAGAATATATTCCAGCCCTTAAGTATTCATGGTTAACGTTCCTCTATGACCCTCTATTGCGTTGGATCATGCGGGAGTACGTATTCAAACGGCGTTTAATAGAACAGGCAAATATTAAAGATGGACAAAAAATTCTTGATCTTGGATGTGGAACTGCGACTCTTACAATTATGATTAAGAGATACTGCCCACAGGCTGTTGTGTTCGGAATCGATGGAGATCGTAGAATTCTTGGAGTTGCAAAAGCTAAGGTTGATAAAGCACATTTAGATATCAGGCTGGACTATGGAATGGCTTTTCAACTGCCCTATGCCGATAGCACTTTTGACCGAGTTCTCTCCAGTCTTGTTATACACCACCTGTCCACCGAGAATAAGAAAAGGACATTCAGGGAGGTTTTTAGAGTGCTCAGACCTGGAGGTGAATTCCATATCGTTGATCTTGGGAAACCGCACAATGCCTATGCGCGTCTGGTATCGAAAGTAATGTCAAAGCTGGAGGAGACTTCCGATAATATAAAAGGATTACTACCGGATATGTTGAAGACTGCCGGTTTCAGTCAGGTTAGTGAAACTGCCAAACACCTTATAATATTTGGAACACTATCTTTTTGCAGGGCAAGTAAACCAAACGCGAACAAAGCATTTCTAAAACAGATAAAATGATGGTAATCTTAAGATGATTTTTTATGGAAAAACTTTACATACAGATATTACCCCTAAAGGAGGTGGATAAGTGAAAAAGAAGTTGATATTCTTTTTGATAACTGCATCGCTCTTGTTATTGCCGATTGCTACTGCAAATGCTGCTGCAACCACCATACAATACGTCGGTGCATCATGGGATCACGATCCGGTTACTGTTTACATAACACTGGATAAAGGTGTCGATGCGTCCTATGGTAACGAGGTTAGAACCGTACTGGAGGATTGGAGCAGCAGCCTGAAATCAAAATCGAAAACAATATCGGGAACCGCTGGTGCGTTTAACTTCAGCACCCTCAGCTCGCCCCAAAGCAAGAAAATTCCGGCTGACATAACCATACGCATAAGAAAGAACACCGGTAACATATTGGGTTCAGCTCAGATTTTCTCATCAAACGAAACGATGGCCTATGTCAAAATAGTGATGGCATCTCAGAATGCCATGGGCAAACCACTTGATAAAGCCGATTTCAGAAATATCCTAAGACATGAGCTTGGACACGCCCTGGGCCTGGGACATGCTAATGACGATGGAGTAGGTGAAAAAGATCTAATGTATCCAAGCTACGACTATATACAAATTGGAACAGATACCCTTCCGTCAGAAATAGACCTTAGTGCTGTAATTAACTTATATACGTTGGATGGCTTTACGTTACCAAACCTGCATCCAATACCAACAAGTTATCCGTAATTCTATGCGTTGGGGTTTCTTGGAATCAACGTAAGTAAATCAGGTTGATCGACCGGTCTAAAGCCTCAGATCAACCTGATTATTTAATTAAAATTAAACAATAATATGGATTGGGAAATTTTTACCAGATCTTTCAAGATATTTATTACTGTGATATTAGCAATCACGCTTGGTAAGGGACCCTTCTCCCCATTTGGATATTTAATTCAAGAAGCTCAAGGGCTATACGTTGAGCGCAGCATATCACTGGAGAACGGATTATTAAAGGAAGAGGATGTTAGTATTGGTGGTGAAATTTCTCCAGGAAAAGTGGGGGATAGGATCTTACTCATTTCCCCACATCCTGATGATGAGACGATCGCTGCCTTTAGCTATGCAAAAAAGTCAGTTGAAAACGGTGCTCAGGTCAGACTGGTTTTGATAACCAATGGAGACTCATCTACTGACTATGCCAAACATCTCTCGCGAATTCTTGATGTTGAAATTAACCCAAAACTTTTTATAGAGGTTGGTTATCGAAGACAGCTTGAAACCAAATCAGCAGCACGATTAATGGGCATACCTGAAAGTTCTGTATATCTATTGGGCTATCCAGATGGTGGTATTGAGGACATCTTAATGAAATACTGGAGTCCAGATGTCAGTTATGTCTCGCCCAGGACAAAGGCGGATTACTCACCATATGTGAACAGCTTCAGGCTAAATGCCCCATACAATGCAATCTCAATACTTGATGATCTGACTGAAATAATTGAAACTTACAGGCCAAATATTATTATCGTACCCCATCCTGAAGATGGCCACGGCGACCATTTTGCTACTTATGCCTTTACCGATCTTGCGGTAAACCGACTGGGTTGGGATTATAGAAGAAATTTGATGATGTATACGTATATTGCTCACTATCCTGGCTATCCAGCTCCAAAGGGTTTTTATCCGCAAGAAAAATTGCTGCCGCCGTCCTCTCTTTTGGACCTGGATACAGAATGGGTTAAGCTTAACTTGACGCAGGAAGATGAGGATGAAAAACTTGCTGCGTTTCAGCTATACAAAAGCCAGGCTAATGATAATAGACAGCCTCTTGAGAAGTTCGTGAGAGAGAATGAGCTTTTTGGAGTAATACTTAACCAGGAGCTTCCTTATTTAGAGCAGGATGCTGAAGGATATGTAAGCATTAATGAAGAGAAAAACAACCAGGTATCTAAGATTTGGCCCAATAACGGATACGTAAGGGTCGGAATCAGTTCAAATGATAAAAACTATCAGAACATTTTAAACAAAAGCCCAAGGATAGAAGCCTTTGATGTCGCCTTACAAGGTAACAACCTACTTATAAGAATAATGCTTGATATGGATCGCAGCGATGACATTGTATATTGGTTAACAATGTATGCATTTGATAAAGCCCACAATTACAGGCATCTTGAGATAAAAGTAAATGGGACTCCAGAGAAAAGTGAGATTTCAGGATTTTCTGCCGATCCAGGAATTGTAATCCAGAGGGTGGGCAGGCAGCTTTACTTCCTGATGCCGCTTCTTTCGCTGGATTATTCAGAGTTACTATCTTTAAATCTTTGTATAGAAGACTCACAGTCTACTGTTTTAGATAGAGCTCCATGGCGTACAGTACACATATATCATCCGAAAATTGCATGCTAATTGTTTAATTGTAAGTCTGTACGTCTATTTTTTGTAAATGTAAGGAAAAGTATTGACAAAATATCGGACACTTGATCTAGAAGCAGATAAGAAAAGTTCAATTGATAGAGGACCATCGAAATTTAAACTATGGCTAAATTCGCACTGGCCCGATCTTGTAATCATATTTTCCTTAACTCTCTTTGCGGCTGCAATTCGCATTCCGAAACTTATGGAGGTACCACTTTTTGCAGACGAAATTGCAGATGTAAGGGCTGTATATAGAATGATGCTGGAAAAAACTATATATCTGCGTTCTCCTGTATCACCTTATACTGGACCAGCTCTGCATTATCTTTTAAAGGGATTCATGAAGATTTTTGGGGTTAATATTTATATGCCCCGCATATTTATTTTGACCTTGGGTGTATTAACTGTCCCGTTGCTCTATTGTTGGACTAGGTCAATGGGAAATCGAGTCTCGGGATTAATTGCAGGGCTGCTTTTGTCGCTTAATCTGCCCCATATACTCATAAATAGTCATATAGCCTGGTCAAACAGCATGACCCCATTTTTTTTAATATTGGCCATCACCATTATGTATTTTTCAGTAAAAAACAACAAAGGCCCGTTTCTAATATTAGGCGGATTCCTTTTGGGCATTTCCCTGCAGACTCATCCCTCTGTTTTAGTAATATTTCCCGGCATCTTAATCTGGTATTTAACTCAGCGCGGTATTGGATCAAGGCTAAAAAAGCCGTGGCCATATTTAACTGCATTTGCTGTATTGTTCGGTTATGGAAATATGATTGCATATAATTTAATGACTAATTTAGGGTCATGGAGGTACGTTCATAAACAAAGTTATGCTTTTATAAGCAAACATACACCAAGTATATATTTTACTTCACTGTTTGCTGAGCTGGTGGAGTTATCTAAAGCGATGAGCGATATTATGACAAGGAAGGTATTCCCAACAGGATTACCCTTGTTCCTTACTATACTTTATATTTCATGGTTAATTGCTGGGATATTATTCATTATTGTGAAGAAACGCCAAATCATGCCTCTTGCGCTGCTGTTATCTTCACTGCTTGTCATGCCCTATTTTAATAAGGCATATCCTGGCGGCATAACAATTCACTATATCTCTTTCCTGATCCCCATCTCTTTTGCGATTATGGGTCTTTTTGTTGCTGAATTTATTAATATTCAAAAATGGATTATTGACAAAAGATCAGCATCAATTGTTCTTGCTGCTCTGATAACAGTTGTTTTTATTGCATACCCGGCTTTCCAGATAACCACATATTACAGAAATGAGATAAGGGATGGTAACACCAATGCTCCAATAATTGCTGTTGTTAGAGAATTGCGCAGAGCCCGTGATGGCAAGGAAGAGGTGTTCGTGGAGAAAGACATTAAAAAATTTTCAATGATTGCGGGCAACCAATTATTATGGACATTTGAATCTCTACTATTGCTGGATGGGACACGCTACAGGTTAATTTCTGAAGGAATGATAGTTAAGACAGCTTTGGATAATAAGGAAAAGGGCAAGCGGACCTGGTTTATTTTAACTACTAACGATTTTAATAAGGCTTCGGAGATAATCCCTCTTAAACCGATAATGATAAATCCCGGGCCTGGCAATAACGGCTCGTATGGATTATTTAATTTTCAATAAAATGCAATCACCAGTATTCTGGAGTTATTCATCTGAGAAGCTTCTTGATGAGCTTAATAGTTCGATTAGAGGATTGACTGGGAAAGAAGCCCTTGAACGTCTTTATCGATATGGGTCTAATCTGCTTAAGCCAAAAAGAAAATCGCACTGGCTGATACTGTTAGTTTCACAATTCAGGAGTCCTGTTATTTTGATACTTATATTTGCTGCTGGACTGTCGGTCTTTTTGCGTGATGTCACCGACGCCCTCATCATTTGGGGTATCGTTCTGGTAAGTGGCCTGCTTGGTTTCTGGCAGGAAAAAGGTGCGGCTAATGCCGTAGAAAAACTGCTTGCCATTGTTCAGATCAGATCTACCATTCTCAGGGATGGCAAACAGGCGGAAGTTCCTATAGAAAGCATTGTACCAGGAGATATTGTTGTTCTAAATGCAGGAGATAACATACCTGGGGATTGCCTGATCCTGGAATCAAAGGATCTCTTTGTAAATGAGGCTGCATTGACTGGCGAGACATACCCAGAGGAAAAATCTGCTGGGATATTGCCACCTGAAACGCCGCTGAATAAGAGAACAAACGCACTTTTTATGGGAACCCATGTGGTGAGCGGTACTGCAAAAGCTGCTGTTGTGCTTACCGGGACTGATACCGAATTCGGTAAGGTCTCAGAACGGCTGAGGTTAAAACCGCCGGAGACGGAATTCGAACACGGCGTCAGGCGGTTTGGCTACCTGCTGATGGAAATAACGTTAACGCTGGTGATTGCAATTTTTGCCATTAACGTATTTCTTGCCAGGCCAGTACTGGACTCTTTTTTGTTCTCATTGGCGCTGGCTGTTGGTCTTACCCCACAGCTGCTTCCAGTGATTATTAGTATCAATCTATCGCATGGCGCCAAGCACATGGCAAAGGAGAAAGTTATTGTTAAACGTCTTTCCTCAATTGAAAATTTTGGAAGCATGAATATTTTATGCTCTGATAAGACCGGCACGTTGACTAAAGGAGTAGTACAGCTGCATTCTGCCGTTGACGTGAACGGAATTGAGAGCGAGAAAGTTGTTTTTTATTCGTATATCAATGCTTTTTACGAAACCAGTTTTACAAACCCCATCGATGAGGCGATACGCTCATATCGTAAATTTGATATTTCCGGATATCAGAAATTGGATGAAATTCCTTATGATTTCGTTCGCAAAAGACTCAGCATTTTAGTTTCAAAAGACGATGCAAGGCTTATGCTAACAAAGGGCGCTTTGCGAAATGTGCTTGATATCTGCAATTTTGCTGAAACCACAGGTGGTGAAATTGTGGATTTAGGCACTGTGAAAGAAAAGATTAATCGGAACTTTGAAGCGCTGAGCAGTAACGGGTTCCGCGTCCTGGGGATTGCTTACAGAGATATGGACTCTATATCACGGATTTCTAAAGAACATGAGTTGGGGATGACTTTTTTGGGACTTCTGGTTCTGTTTGATCCGTTAAAGCCGATGATAATCGAAACAATAAAAAAATTAAGTGATCTTGGAGTGTCATTGAAGATAGTGACCGGGGATAATCGCTTAGTAACAAGGTTCGTTACAGAACAGATCGGTATATCGGATCCAAAAATACTTTCTGGCTCGCAGCTTCGCGAGATGAACAACGAAGCACTCTTAAAACAGGTATCCGGGATTGATGCCTTTGCAGAGATTGAGCCAAATCAGAAAGAGCGCATCATTTTGATGTTGAGGAAAGCAGGAAATGTGGTGGGCTACATGGGAGACGGAATTAATGATGCTTCTGCTCTGCATACTGCAGATGTCAGCATTTCTGTCGATAGCGCTGTTGACGTTGCTAAAGAAGCAGCTGAAATTGTCCTGCTGGAGAAAGATTTGAGCGTACTTGTACAGGGAGTAAAAGAAGGTAGAACAACATTTTCCAACACATTAAAGTACGTATTCATGGCAACCAGCGCCAATTTCGGAAACATGTTCAGCATGGCTGGTGCCTCTTTGTTCCTCAGTTTTTTACCTCTGTTGCCCAAACAGGTCTTGCTTACCAATTTATTTACCGATTTTCCTGAGATGACAATCGCAACGGATTCTGTGGACAGCGAAGCTGTAGAAAAACCACGCAGATGGAATATCAGATTTATTCGTAACTTCATGATTACGTTTGGCATCTTGAGTTCGGTCTTTGACTACCTGACATTTGGAGCCCTTATTTTTATCCTGCACGCCTCAAGGGAAATTTTCAGGACCGGGTGGTTTTTGGAGTCGGTCATTTCAGCATCGTTGATTGTGCTGGTGATCAGAAGCCGCAGGCCTTTCTTTAAAAGCAGACCAGGGAAATATCTATTATTTTCCACATTGTTGATCGTTGGGGTTACACTGGCATTACCCTATACTCCAATTGCTGAAATCCTGGGTTTTAAGCCGTTACCCTTTTCGTTAATTGCCGTGATAATAGCAATAGTTGTGCTTTACATTGCGGCTGCAGAGATTGTAAAAAGGATCTTTTACAAGAAAGTAAGGTTTTAAAACTGAGATAATCAAGTATCATTCAATCTCTTCGAAGATTTCGTTTTTCTTGGCGAAACTTATAATGAGGTCATATAAATTGCCGAGTTCTCTCTGTGAAACGTACTGTTTTATTGCTTCTAATTTTATTTTTTCTTGCTCGGTTGAAAGGTTATAGCTGAACCAGCCCGCTTGTGAAAAAAGTTTTTCTGGCGGATATAAAAATTCATTTAGTGCCAGATTTTTGAGCGGTGGATACTGAGGATAGTGGATCAGGTAAGTAAAAACTTTAGGTTTAATTTTTATTTCTGATAAAGCTTTTTCTAAAAGCAGATATGTAGCACGATGATCAAGATTTTTATCACGAGGATGAGGAACGATTATGATAGAAGGGTTGAAATCCTTTAAAATCTCCTCCAGGTCAATAACTATATTGCTTCCGGTGTATGATTGCTGGCTTTTGTAGGTTCCTGAATATGGGTTAAACGTAAACTTAGTTCCTCTGGATACAAGGGGCGTATTTGGATCATAATATTTGTTCAACATTAAGTAGAGGCCATCATCGGGAAATCCAAGGAAAATCAGGTTTTCTTTTGTTAATCCTAATAGTCCTGTGGCTTTTTCGCCCTCCCTCATCCTTTGCTCACCTAATGCAATAAACTCATTTGGATTTAATTTAAGGGTCTTGTCTTCTTTTATGACCGATCGGATGTTGTTATCACCATTGGTAATGTATACAATTTTTACTTTGGCGCCAATTTTTTGGGCTTGTTGAATCAGCCCACCTGAGCTTATCGTTTCATCATCAATATGGGGTGCTATTACCATAATTCGGTCATTTGCATCAAGATCCTGGAACTTGTCCAGTCTTCCCCTGGAGAGGAACCATCCTCCTAATGCTCCAAGACCTAAGAACCACAGGGTCCACAGGATGAGAATGGCTATTATTATTTTCCTGTATTTGATAAGCATGGTTGCAACAATGTTATATTTTTTTTACCAGAATATGTAGTTCAATATTCCTCTTTAAGATGTATCTAAGATATGATAGGCTGGTTTTATGAAATACCTCAAATCCCATTTTTTTGAAAAAGTTCACCGCGTTTTCAGATTTAGTAATGAGATGAACGCCTGTAATATTTTCTCTTTTAAGATAATCAACATATGTTTCAATTAATTTCCTGCCAATCCCAATGCCTCTATATTTCTTGTCAACATTAATATGCAGTAATGCAGGATACAGCTTTGTGCAGTCGGGAAGATTAAATTCGCCTCTGAGCGCGCTTAAAAAAATATGGAAAGAAAATTTCATGTTCTTGATTCTAAATGGTTTGCCCTTTAAAAAAGCTTTAATGATCAATCGGGGGATTATTCTAATAAAGGCAGCATTTTGCCTTTTCTCGTTCCTAGCACCCAGCAGATAGCCTATGACGTCACCATCCATTTCAGCAACAAAACATGACTGGGGTTCGTAGTCGGTGAAGTATATAGTTAGAAAGTCAGCTAAGATCTCTCTTCCATCAAAAAACAGATCGGCGGATTCCCCCATAAACGCAGTATCGTATGCGATGTTCCTGATGCTGTCCCGATCTGATTTTCGATAATTTCGTACCACAAATTCTTTTGCCATTAACTGGATAGTATCTCTACCGTTTTCTCAACTGCGAACTATCTTAGCGAGCGCTAATCAATCGGCAATTTGTTGAAAATTTCGTTAACTACATCAAGCAAGCAGGCGATGTACCAGCCACTTACAATAGCTGCTGGCATCAAATCGGCAATTTTACAATCGAACTTCTCTATAAAAGAACCTGCTCTATTCTTTTTGAAAAAAATGCTGAATAGAAAGAATGAGTTAACCTTTTTTAAAATATTAAGACCATTGTGTTTTAATAAACGTTTTAGCGAACGATATGAGAATTTCTGAACATGTTCCACGGAGTAAGACGAGGTGTATAAAAGCCTCTTCTCATCGAAATCAAGAACGCCAAAGCTTTCCTTAATTTTGTCCAAAAATTTATCAAATGTTTTATTCTTGCGTAGGAGTCTTTCAAGCCTTCCCAGGATCTCTCTTGGGCCATATCCATTAGGTGTGGTGATGAGTATTAAACATTTTTTCTTTTGCTTTTGTTTGATTGTCCCTAATATCTGTTCAGGATCATCTAAATGCTCAAGGACTTCACTTAAAATGATAACGTCATATTGGCCATCTACTTCTGATAAGTCACCCCTGGTCAATAAAAAATTTAGGTTTGGAAGAACCCAGTGGCTCGTGGCGAAGTCTATAGAAGCCTCATCAATATCAGTTCCAAGAACATCATAACCTTGACTTGCAATGGCAAAGGATATGCCGCCATTACCGCACCCAACATCAAGAACACTTATTTTTTCAGATGTAAGATCAAAATTTGATCTGATCTCATAAAGAAAGAACTTGATTTTTTTATTAGCTCCAGGGAGCCCTTCGTATTTAAAATCTTCAGCTACACTTTCCATAATTGAGATTATCATATAATGGATTTATTGACGTCAATTATAATGCTAAGGGGAAAAAAATAGAACGATTTATAGAGGGTTTTTGTAATATTACTGGGTAAGAAGCCATTTATAAAGGGGTAAAAATTTTATTTTTTTTCTATTTATAACTTCTTCACCTTCAAATTCCTCGGTTATTATTAAGCTATCCGATACTTTTAACTGTTCTAATCCTTTAAAAAGACTGTCTATCTCTCTATTTTTTGTTTTCAAATTATCTAGATTCCAGCAAACTTGAATAAGTTCTTTTAATTTTTGACCTTCTTTTATAACGAAGTCTATTTCCTGATGACGTTCATTTTTCCAGTAATAAATTTCTAGCAAAGGATTGGTAATCTTTTTTTTGAATAATTCCAAGAAGACTAAATTTTCTGCAATTTTTCCAGTATTTGGACTAAATCTAAACCCTATAATATTTGCCAGTCCTGTATCAATTGAATAAACCTTGCGTGGACTTTTTGCTTGTTCGCTGACTTTGAAGGAAAATCTTTTAAGGAAAAATATTAAGTAAACTGTTTCCAAATAGGTTGAGAATTTTTCAATTGTGTTTGTAGTAAGATCAAGCTGGCTCTTTAATGAATTAAAAGTTATCTGGGAAGAAATATTGCTAAAGTAAAAACTTGTTAAATTTTTCAATTTATCAGGTTTTCTTATGTTATATCTGCGAATCAAATCTTTATTTATGATATCGTCAAAATAGCTAATAAGAATCTGATTTTTTTCTTCATTTAAAACGACTTCAGGAAAAGATCCAAATTCAAAATATTCTTTAAGCAGCCTGTTTATTTCTAATTTATTATTTATTATGTCAAGATCACTCATTATATTTATATTTTTAAAATATAAATATTCTTTGAAGGAGAGGGGGAAAACTGTAATGTCAAGATGCCTACCAGTAAGTAAGGTTGATAACTCCTGACTAAGTAGTTTTGCGTTTGAGCCTGTGACTATTATATTTGCTTTTTTGAGTTCATGCATTGTCCTAACCCATTTTTCCCACTCATTAACTTCCTGCACCTCATCGAGGAAAATATATGGTACGTCGTTTGGATTAAGGAACTCCAGGAAGCATCTCCAATTCCGTGATTGATTGGTAAAGGCTCACCTGATACTGTGTTAATTAGATACAAACAATACAGTAGGGGGTGAGCCATGAAGGAGATTAAGCTATCCTTCGATCTAAGTATAGTA
>JAMDDV010000036.1 GCA_023488455.1 Actinomycetota bacterium
TTATGCTAAATGATGAAAGAGAAGCAATAATAATTGCAATTACTACTGAAGAAAATGAACAAATTATGCTGTTTCTATACATTTCAGGGATCGTAAGACCTAAACGGAGGTCTGCACTTTTTATTGCTTCCATATAGCTATCAATTGATATAGCTTTTGGAATAAGGAATAGTATATCTTGATATATTGTTGTTTTAGTTCGAATCGAGAGTGAAAAAATATATATTATGGGCACTATAATAACTATTAGTATTATTGTAATTACAACACGGGATATAATGTAAAGCCCTAAGTCTCTTTTAGCTTTTATACCATAATTATCATATTGAAATGACAGTCTCTTTGTCCTTGTAGGCATTTTATTTGATGCCAAGATAATTTTATCAGTCATACATTCTCATCCTTGTTCTTCTTACTAAAATTATCCTTGTAATACCAAATATTAACATTATTAGAAACATTATTACTGCTACGGCAGAGCCTACCCCCATTTTATTTGGTCCAGAAGTTGCAAAAGTGTAATAATACATAATCGTTGTAAGAACTTCAGATTGGTGAATTGGGCCTCCTCTTGTTAAGACGAAAACTATATCGAAGACCCTGAAACCCCCAATTAAATTTAGTATAATATTAAGAATAATTGTAGGAACAATTGAAGGTATAACTATTCTTATAATCTTCGCCGTCCAACCTGCTCCATCTACATCTGCTGCTTCAAGTAATTCTCTATTTACAGATTGTAGACCAGCATAAAAAATTACCAGGTTGTACCCTACCCATTGCCATATACTTACAAATATCACACACCATATCGCAAATTGAACATTCGAAAGCCAAGAGAAGTTTATCCGAAATACTGAGTTAATTAATCCATCCTGCTCTAGCATTCTTCTCCAGACAAGACCTATTGATACTGGAGCTAAAACTGCTGGTAAGAATATAATGGTTCTTATTAGGGTGCTATATCTAAAGTTTCCAAAAAATATCAATATTGCCAGAAATAGAGCTATTCCTACCTGAATCGAGATACTTGCGCCTACAAAATAGAAAGTGTTTCTAAGTGATATCCAAAAATACCTGTCTTTAAAAAGGATATCAAAATTCTTAAGCCCAACAAACTCTTTGAAAATATTAGAATCAAACCCACTAAACCCATAAAGACTTAACACTAAAGAAACAATTGCTGGTGATAAAATAAAGAGCGTAAAAAAAAATAGGCTTGGTGATAGATAAATATAAGGTTTGATTGCATATCTTTTCACTACAATTGACCTTCCTATTTAACTATCATGAACAGTGGGGAGCCATGAAAGTTTCCCCACTATTCAAAATAGTCAATAGACAAATTAAAAAACAAAACTCTCGTTCTGTAGCAAAAACACAAAAAGTATTACTCCCTATAACCGCAGATGCCATCAAGTTGCTTGAGAACCTCATCAATAGTTTGGGTTTTCAAAACCACATTGGCTATCCCATCACCAAGTGCCTTAACAGCTTCAGGATTATTATAATAGACTTCGCTTATCTCACCTGGAGAGGTGTAAAGTTTGATGCATTCATCGAAAATTGGGTTTCCAGTTTCCGGAATATCTCCTTTTAAACCAGCGATAGCTGCTGGGTTAGAACCATTCATAATCTGGAGCCTCACAAAATCTGGCGTATTCAACATTCGTAAAAATTCCAAGGATAGTTCTTGATTTTTTCCTTTTGAATAAACTCCCATACCAATTCCGAAGTTTTTGTTAAAGACGACATGTGAATCATCATTAACACGCGGGTACTGAATGATCCCAATATTCGGATTTTCTGGATTATTTTCCTCAGGCTTCATTGCACTGGCAAACCAGTCACCTTGGGCCCATATAAATATAGATTCCCTTTCCAGCCATTTCCCAAATTCTTGAACCTGGGTATCAAAGCCCCAGACATCCTTTCTCCAAACTTCTGCATCGTTCAACTTCACAAATACATCAATGGCGTTCCTAAAGATGTCTTGCTGCCACGAAACTTCTCCATTCATTGCCTGTAAAACCATATCTGGCTCAGGAGATTTCTGCTGTTGGTGAACAAAATTAAAAAATGCATCAATTAGAGACCAGGCTTCAGCAAAGCCAGCAATAATAACATCGTAGCCCTTTTTCTTTGCTGGATCTACCATCTTAATATAATCTTCAACACTAAACTGGTCTGTTGATTTTGGTGGCTCATACCCTATCTCTTTGAGCATATCCTTATGATACCAAAGAGCCTCGGTCCAAACATCTACAGGTATAAGATATAGACCTTCATCCACCCAAGCTCCTTGAAAATCATAGGCTGAACCAAGCCAACTCTTCCACTCTTCATCAACTTTATCCTTCAAATCAATCAGAGCACCAGCCTTGACTACTTCCACTAGATCTGGCCCTTGGTAAACTTCAAAAATATCTGGAGCTGTTCCACCAGCTATTGCAGGCTTGAGCATTTGGTTATAAGTTGGGAAAGCAAATTGTTCATAATTAATTTTTACTCCCGAGTGCTCTTGCTCAAACTTTTTTATTATTACATTGTAAGATTTTAAAATTCCCTCATTTCCACTCTGCCAGTCTGCAACTCTCAATGTAACCTCAGTTGTTTCTGTTGCTGCTGTGGTTTCTTCTACAGCTGGAGTAGTTTCTTCTGTGACTGGTACTGCTGGTTTACAGCTTACTATTAGCCACGATACAAGCACAACAGCTAATAAAATAACTATTGTTTTTTTCACAATAAAACCTCCTTTTCTCGCATTTTTTAGAACCAAAAGAATTTTTTTTATCACCTCCTTTGTAATCAACCCAGTTATACCGGGAATTATTTCTACTCAATCTTTTTATCTTTAGAACTTTAATTCCCGTGAGGTCTATAAGGCATACGTTTGCCTTTTATAGATTTTATAATAAAAAAGAAATAAGTCAAGTGCCTGTTAGGTCGCATATATTTTGGTGTAAACCCCTAATTTGTATAGCAATTTTTGATTTTCTATAAAAGCAGATTCTCTAACTGATTGGCGTCAATTATTTTTCCTGTCCAACGGCAATTATTTTTCCCGTTTTTAATTTCAATTAATTCATTACCTCCTTTGTCTGATTTTGATGTTTTTGTGCCTGCTCAATCCTATAGCTTGAAATATTTAGCCTCTAAGATAACGCAATGATGAATGAGCCTATCTATTGCTGCTGCTGTAGTCATCGGATCCTTAAATATCTGCTCCCACTTTGAAAATGGGAGGTTACTTGTCAGCATGACGCTTCCACGCTCATATCTCTCCGCTAAGAAGGTAAACAACACCTCCATCTCCTCTTTGCTCTGCTCTACATATCCGATGTCATCAATAAGAACTGCATCATACTTTGCAAGCCTCTTTAGTATTTTTGCAAGTTTTAGCTCCTTCTTTCCTGAAAGCAGCTCCTGAACTAGCAGGCTTGAGACGGTGAAATAGATTCTCCTACCCCTATGACATAGTTCCTGAGCTATAGCACAGAGCAGATGACTCTTTCCACTGCCGGGATTTCCAAACGCCAAGACGTTTTCATTTCTATCTAAAAAAGTGCCATCAAGCAGGCTTTTTACCTTTAGATGGACCTTGGGTGGCATTCTTTTCATGTCAAAGGACTCAAGGTTTTTGGACAGTGGTAACCGTGACTCGCGCAGAATGCGCTCAACCCTTCTCTGCCTTCTATCATCACACTCCCGCTCTAAAAGTGAGAGCAGGTATTGTTCGTAGGTTAGCGACTGATGCTCAGCTTCTAATGCCAGCTCCTGATATGACCGCCTAATCGTTGGAAGCCGAAGTGTTTTAAGCATTTCGCTTAGCCCTTGCCTATCAATGTTCACCTCAGTCATATCCGCACCTTCTGTAAGCTTAGGAAGTCATCATAGGCAGATAGATCTATGTCGTCTATCTGCACATCATCTAATTTTGTTGGTGTCATTCTGGCTTCAAGAATCGCTTTTATTGCATCTATACTGATCGGATTACTGCTATCCAGGAGATTACTAAGTGCATCCTCAACGCCTGCCTCAGACTGCTTAGCCGATAGACTCAGTATCTCTAAGTATTTTTTGTTGGCGGTATTTGGATTATGGCAAACCAACAGGTCGTATGCCATGCGAAATATGCTCGATGGAAACATGTCATCTCTGAATCTATACTGCTCAAATGCACCAGGCTTTCTGGGTAGCCATTCGATGACGTGGCGATAGTTGATTAAATGCTTACCCTCACCTCGCATCCTTGGGATACTGTCTATGTGTTTCTGACCATAATATATTTCCAGGTGATCTTCCTAGGTTTTCACTTGCACATATTCACCGATAAGCCTGCTATTTACAGAATAGGTGTTATGCAGTACATGGATGGTGCTCCCCTTGCTAACTTTTACAGTGATCTTCTTAGAGTCATCAAGTCTTCTAGCTGGCAGAGGTTTCAGGAAGGAGAGCTCCTCTTTTAGTTTTTCCCGCCTTCCCGCATTTAGCTGAGAAAGTAGCCCGTCAACAAAGAGCTTGTAATCCTCTCTATCCTCAAAATCACGGCTGCCGCGAAGCATAAGCGACTGATCCAGAGCCCTCTTGAACCTGTAGTGTCGCTGTTCAACATCACCGATCTCATTGGCCCTACCTGCAGATGTTTTTGCTCCGGTCATAGAATAGTGATCAAGCAGCTCCAGATAGCGCCTGGTGAACTCATCTTTGTTACAATCCTTGTTCACCGCTGCCGACATACAATCTGTGCGATGTGTTTCGGGAACACCACCTAACTTCCATAGTGCATTCTGAAGTCCTCCTGATAAGCTCTCATAGCTCAAAACAGATGGCGGCATCTTCATAGTTAGAGTATGTCAGCACAAAAGTGATAGATAAGATGAGGAAACGGCAGGCCTGCTATTGTTATTCCTAGATCTGACATATGGGTGAAGTCAGATTGACATAATTTTCCTGGATGATGCTCTTGCGCAAAGAACACCTCCTTCGATGGACCCTTAATAGCTCTCCATGCCTTCACCTTGCGCTGAAATGTCCTGATCTGGCCATCAGAGTATCGCCCTGGGTTATTCTTCTGGATGAACTCAAAGAGAGCCCTTGCCTCAAGATGAGGGTTTACCTCTAAGTATTTGGCTGCCTCATCCCATATATCTACAAATGGGTCAGGGCGCGTCCTCCAGCTGTGCTCTTTTGCGATCTGGCTTGGCAGTCTACCCGATCTGATGTACTTGCGTGCTGTCTTCTCATCCATTCCTGCCTTTGATGCCGCAATCTTAACACTTTTGTCTTTCTTGATTAGCTTCATTAGTCTCCTTACCTGTTGATCTGTTACCATCCAAGAGTCCTTTCTTTTCTAGAATCCTGGATAGTTTACCCTGTTTATGAAAACGGGAATTCTAATTGTCGTCAGACAGGAGATTTAATTGTCGCTGATCAATAAACACTTAATATAGATAGCTCAAATGGTAAATTACTTAAAAGTTTTGGTTAGATTATGGATGATACAAAATGGGCATCATGGTTTCTTATAAAAGCACAAACATCTAATATGAGAGCCCGTGCCTTATAGTTGTTCCACGGATGGAAAGGTGCATCTCTGGACTTAAATCAGCGCTTTCCATGTGCTTATCTTCAATTAAGCCTACTAATAACTCTACTGCTTTTGCTCCCATTGAAAATTTTGGTAAATAAACAGTTGAGAGAGGCGGATCTGAATATTCAGCCATCCTGATATCATCAAATCCCATTATACCAATATCATCTGGTATCTTATAACCAAACTTCTTTATTGCTTTTAATGCTGCAACAGCTATAACATCTGAGTTTATGAAAAATGCATCTATATTATTCTTTTGCGAAAGAATTTTTTCTATAAGTTCATAACCAGGTTTAATTTCCCATTTAATTAGTGAATCATCAAAGTAAACCAAAGAATCATTATAGTTAATGCCATTTTCGGACAAACAATCTTTGTAGGCTTTGAATCTTTCAATAACCGCCGCCATATCTGGAGGTGCTGATACAAATACAATACTTCTATATCCATTGTCAATTAAATGCTGAACAGCCATTTTTGCATACTTATAAATGTCCAGTACTACAGTTGGAATATTAGGATAATCTAGAAACTTCTCCAATAGTACTATGGGTATGCCTTCTTCTATAAATTTATCAATATTACTAAGGTTTAATAGTCCAGTTGTAATAATAGCTCCATCTATCCTTCTCTCCAAAAGCACGTTGATATTAATGTTCTCAAGTTTATAGTTGTAATTAGAGTTACTCAATATCACCGCATACCCATTCATTATTGCAGCCGATTGTAAACCAAGAAATATTTCTGAATAATTTGCAGCCATTTCAGGAACTACAAATCCTATAGTATAGGTCCTTTTATTTTTCAGACCCCTGGCAAACATATTGGGTCGATATCCCATCATTTCAACAGTTTTAAGGACCTTTCTTTCTGTTTCATTGGAATAACGACCTTTAACTTTGTTTATCACTCTTGAAACAGTTGATACTGAAATCTCGAGTTCTTTTGCAATTTCTCTTATAGTTACTTTTCTATTCACTTAAATCAACTATGCACATGTTCATTACATTCTTATTGAAAATCTCTAAATAATAATCATCATTTTGTCAAAAATTTTACCAATTAACTATATTAGAGAAAAAGGTTCATATATTTCAATTTTATATTAACATCGTAAAATTCTAAATATATTGCCAAAGTATATCCAATATTTACCTTATGTAGCAATTGCAGTCTCTTTAAACAGGCACTTTAAACAGGCACTTGACTTATTTCTTTTTTATTATAAAATTTATATAAGGCAAACGTATGCCTTTTACTCATCGGAAATTAAAGATCTAAAGATGAAAAGATTGACTGAAAATAAATCAGTCCAAGATGTACATTGAAAACAATGTTAGAGGTATATAAATACACCAAAAAGTGCAACAAGAAAATAGGTAAAAATAATTTCCGAGAGAACTGGGTGATTGCAGGGAGGTGATAAAAAAATCTTTGATTCTAAAAAATGCGAGAAAAGGAGGTTTTATTGTGAAAAAAACAATAGTTATTTTATTAGCTGTTGTGCTTGTATCGTGGCTAATAGTAAGCTGTAAACCAGCAGTACCAGTCACAGAAGAAACTACTCCAGCTGTAGAAGAAACCACAGCAGCAACAGAAACAACGGCAGAAGAAACCAAGCCTGCTG
>JAMDDV010000038.1 GCA_023488455.1 Actinomycetota bacterium
GCGGTAGTACTTTGGATTGCAGCAGCTTTAAGTTTCATTCCACGTGTTGATATGCCCCAGCTTGGATACGCCATAATTCTGGTGATTGTAATCAATGCAATATTCAGCTTCATGCAGGAGTACAGGGCAGAAAAGGCACTTGAGGCATTGAAAAAGATGCTGCCTTCTTATTCCAGGGTAATCAGATCTGGTGAGGTCAAGGAAGTGCTTTCAGGTGGGATGGTACCGGGTGATATTATGGTGCTGGAGGAGGGAGATAATGTATCTGCTGACGCGAGACTGATTGAGGCTTTTGATATCCGCACGAATAACTCAGTCTTGACCGGCGAATCCGATCCTCAGCGCAAAAGCACACCGCCAATATTAGAAGAGGATGTTGATCCACTCAGGCTCACCAACATTGTTTATATGGGCACTAGCGTCTCCTCTGGAAGTGGTAAGGCAGTGGTTTTTGCAACTGGTATGAACACGCAGTTTGGCAAAATTGCCAATTTAACTCAAACTGTTAAAGAGCAGCTCAGTCCACTTCAAAAAGAGATCAATAAGGTCAGCCAGATTTTGGCTTATATTGCCGTCGGTATCGGCGCTCTGTTCTTTGTCCTTGCTCAGGCAGCTGTCAAGCTCAGTTTCCTTTCTGCATTTGTATTTGCTATCGGCTGCATCGTCGCTTTTGTCCCTGAAGGATTATTGCCAACGGTTACATTATCGCTGGCGATGGGTGTGCAGAGAATGGCCAAGCGCAATGCTCTCATCAAGAAGCTCTCGTCAGTTGAAACGCTGGGTAGTACTACGGTTATTTGTACGGACAAAACGGGCACGCTTACGCAGAATGAAATGACCGTGAAGGAGATCTGGGCGAACGGTAAAAATTACGATGTTACTGGGGTCGGCTATTCTCCTTTCGGTGATTTTCTTGTAGATGGTAGTAAGTCATCCGACAAGGAATCGGCTGATGTGCTCAGACCAATTGCGAAGGTGATGTCGTACTGCAATAATGCCAGGCTTGTCTTTGATGATTCGGCGAAACTATGGGGTATAAGGGGTGATCCTACCGAGGGAGCCCTGCTGGTTGCAGCTAAGAAGACAGGCTTTGACCTTGATAGTGAGGCCTCTGCTGAGCCAAGGATTTTTTTACTGCCATTTGATTCGCGACGCAAGAGGATGTCCTCGATACATGATACCCAGAACGGTGTTCTGGCATTTGTAAAAGGTGCTCCAAAGGAGATGCTGTCAATATGTTCAAAGATCGAGATTAATGGCAAGGTTCAGGAACTGACGCCATCTCTAAGAAAGCAAATTCTCGATAAGAATGATAGTTACGCAAGGCGCGCTTTGCGCGTTCTGGCAATGGCTTTCAAGGATCTAAGTGGCTTTAATGGAGAATATACCATTGAAGAAGTCGAGAGAGACCTTATTTTCGTTGGTCTGGCAGCTATGATGGACCCACCCAGGCCCGAAGTTGAGGCTGCAGTTCAGCAATGTTACAGATCTGGGATAAAGGTGATCATGATTACCGGCGATTATGGTCTCACGGCAGACGCGATCGCGAAGAAGATTGACATTGTAAAGGGTGAATCCAGGATCTACATCGGTGCTGATATAGAGAAAATGAGCGAGGATGAACTTCGCGATGTTTTGAAGCAGGAGAATATTATCTTTGCCAGGGTCTCTCCGGAGCATAAGATGCGTATAGCTGGGGCGCTAAAGAAAAATGGTCATATTGTTGCTATGACTGGTGATGGGGTTAATGACGCGCCTGCTTTAAAAGCAGCGGATATCGGGATCGCGATGGGCATTGCTGGTACAGATGTTGCAAAAGAGGCTGCTGACATGATTCTTACCGACGATAATTTTGCCAGTATAGTCAGTGCTATTGAAGAGGGGCGTGCTGTCTTTGATAATATTAGAAGATTTATCACATATATACTGGCGAGCAATATTCCCGAGGCAGTTCCCTTCATTATGATGGTGCTTTTCAGGATCCCGCTTCCGCTTACCGTGATGCAGATTTTGGCAGTGGACCTGGGTACCGATATGCTTCCTGCGTTAGCTCTTGGGACTGAACCGCCGGAGCCTGGCACCATGAATAAGCCTCCCAGGCCCAAGACCGAGCGGCTATTGAGTTTTAAAGTGCTGGCCAGGGCATACCTGTTTCTTGGTCCAATTGAAGCGGCTGTAGGGTTACTGGGTTATTTCTTCATGTATTTTAACAACGGGTTGACCTTTTCAGATCTGGTTGCATTGGGAGCAGATTCAAAGGTCTACATCAGTGATCCGTTATACAGACAGGCGACCACGATGAGTCTTGCTTCAATTGTAATGACGCAGATAGGTAACGGGTTTGCATGCAGGACGAACCTTGAATCGGTCTTCAAAGCAGGTATTTTCAGGAATAAGCTTTTGTTATGGGGTATTCTAACTGAGGTCTTGCTGTTAATTGGATTTATATATATACCTTTCCTGAGGTTCATGTTTGGGCTGCATCCGATAGGCTGGCAGTACTGGCTCCTATTGATTTTGTTCATACCTTCTGTGCTCATCGCAGATGAGATCAGGAAGTTGATAATTAGGACTGTTATGCGCAGCAAAAAGAGGAGAGTTCTGGCTGCTGCATAAAGATTAAAACAGGTTTAAAATTTTTATAGTAAAAGTGTGTAAAGGTGATCATATGAGAGTTGTGATAATGGGTTGTGGAAGAGTAGGGTCCCAGTTGGCAAATATTTTATCTCTGGACGGACATGATATCAGGGTTATTGATATGAACCCTGAATCGTTTCGGAGGTTGAATAAAAGTTTCAAGGGAGAAAAGATAGTCGGATTTGGATTTGATAGGGAAGTGCTTGAAAGGGCTGGGATAAAGAATGCTGACGCTTTTGCCTCTGTCACAAACGGGGATAACCGGAATATCGTTGGTGCCCTGATAGCAAAAAGGGAATATCAGGTGCCCATGATTGTGACCAGAATTTATGATCCGGTCAGGGCCTCCGTTTACCAGAAGCTTGGGATCGCCACGATATCGCCCACGACATGGGCGGCCAATGAAATTAAGGAACTTATCTGTCATCCGCATATGCTTTCGCAGTTAAGTTTTGGAAATGGCGAAGTCGAGCTGGTTGAGGTGGAAGTAACTCATAATATGGCAGGCCATGTCATTAAAAAGATTAATGTCCCTGGGGAGATTGTTGTTACAGCGGTTACAAGACTTGGCAGGGCATTTGTTCCTGTCGATGGAACAGTTGTGCAAGAGGGAGATATACTGCATATCGCTGTAATGTCCACTGCCATATCGCAGCTTGAGAGAATGTTAGGAATTTAGGGGGAAACATGTTTATATTAATAATTGGGGCTGGCAAGGTAGGTTCAAATCTGGCTATGATACTTTCAGAAAAAGGGCACAAGATCAGTCTTGTTGAAAAGAAGGACGCGGTCTGCAGCAAATTTGCTGAAATGAAAAAAATCAATGTTGTATGTGGTGATGGATGTGACCTGTTAGTTTTACAGGAGGCGGGCATTCAGGCGGCCGATGTTGTTGCCGCTGTTACTGGAGACGATGAGGACAACCTTGTGATAGCGCAGTTAGCCAAGCTGCAGCCAAACAAGCCCAAAGTGGTTGCGGTTGTTAATAACCCCCGCAATGATTGGCTTTACAATAAAAAATGGGGAATAGATGCTGCAGTTAGCCACACTACTGTCCTCACGAAAATAATTGAAGAGGAGATCTGCAGCACCTGTTAGAGGGTATAAGAGTTATGGAAGAAGAGTGGGTTAAACTCCCCGATGTATTCAGTTTTACGCAGGCGGAGCTCTTGAAGAGCGTGCTTGAGGAAGATGGTATTGAGAGCGTAGATATTGGCGATCTTTCTCAAGCTCACATGGGCAGCGGCGTCCTTCGCGAAATACTGGTCAGAAAAACAGATTATGAGAGAGCTGTCGAAATAGCAAGGGAACTTGGCTTAAACGAATAGAAATCAGCACGATACCCACCTATAACTGTTTTTTTGATTTTGTTTATCTTCGGTTATTACAGATAAATATTACGGTATTGCAGCGTCAATCTGGTTTGCAATGACCTCTGAACCCTGATCATTAAAATGCAAGCCATCTGCCAGCAAGGTTAAGTAGTTTGGCTGATTCTTGAACAGAGTGTACGCATCTATGACGGTTGCTCCCATTGAGCTGGCAAGTCCAGCAACGTTGCTCGCATATTCAGCAAGATCGCTATCCGTCCACAACCCAGCCCTGACGTTATAATCAATGGGTATCGGTGTTAATACTATTACCTGCGCTCCTGTCTTCTGAGCTTTTTTGATTGCACTCTTCATGTTCTTGATATATTTAGAGAGTTTATTCCTGTTGTTGCCCTCTGCATCTCTGCTTGCATCGTTGAGTCCAAAGTTCAGTACGATTACATTTGGGCTGTATGGCTTAATAACCTCTTTTTTGATATTCTTTTTAGCATGGTGGGAAGTCCAGCTGTCTGCAATTGCGATTACGGTATCGCCATTGTCGGCTCTTTTTGCTGCGACTTTTGCTGCTACCGTTGTTTTAGCTGAAAATTCTGAGTCTCCATACAGGACTATTATTTTGCCCTGTCCAAAAGCAACGGTTGGAATTAAAATTGAGACAAGTATTGTGAGCGCACATATAATTACCAATGATTTTTTTAGCATTATTTACCCCACTACTTATTTTTAGTAAAGTCTTTAGATTATAATCATTAGTAATCAAAAGCACAAATTAATAATGTCAGTTGATCTGATCAAATTAAGTGTGAAAGAGAGAATATCATGGCGAAAGACAACGATTTGAATGATCTGATAGAGTGTCCATTAAACTATTCTTTAAGCAATCGGGATGACCAGATTACAGCAAAAGGGGAAGCGAGCGCTCGTTTAGATGAAGAAAACCTCTCCATCCTTCCGAAATTAGGGGAAGCACTGTTTATTCAGCTCAGGGATATAATAAACATTTCTTATGGTGAGTACAGAGTTTTTCTGGAGCTTACGTCGAAGGAAAAGATAATCCTCTTTAATCTCGGATACCGCTATGAGGATTTTCTGAGGCTGCTTTGCGGGTTGAGAAATGAAGTACTTCTAAAGGATATGCTCATGCAGGAAAAGCTTTTGAAGTCTGGAGTAGAAGCAGATATCACCTCATTCGATGAGAACGGTAAGGAGATCAAATTGGGGAAGTGTGAGCCTCGTCTCTACGAGACCGCACTGGTGTTGATGCCTGAAATTGGGGACCTTAAAAGGATACCGTATAGTGAAATCCTAGAGGTCAGCTATGAAGATTACGCAGTTTCGCTCAAGACCGAATTTGATGAAAAATATGTACTTTCCAGGATGGGCAAGGAGCTTGATCCTTTCAAGAAAATCTTTTCTGAGGCAATGAATGAACTCTCAATCAAGGTTCAATCTTCATTGAAAGAGCTATTGCCAGAGATTGATCCCTTAACGATAAGAAAAATGGCAGGACTTATGAGGGAGGGTAAAGCAGCTAAGCGGAGTAATTTGGACTCCCTGTCTCCGAATATATGGACGAAACTTGAAGAGAAGTTGAGGCCTACGGATATCAAAGAGGAATATGATTTTCTGAAATCAATGGCGCAAAGAGACAAGATGTGCATTGGCCTGAAGCGCGGACTTATGGGGGAGCTGACAGGAGAATACATCTGGTTTTTGATCCCCTTATACTCAACAGATCCCAAAAAGCCGGGTAATGCTATTGCTATGGAATCGGTCTCTGATGAAGGTGGAGGTAGGGCGACCTACTTTTTCAGAATAACAGGAAGAGATGTCTATCGCAAATTTAAAAATATTGAAGATCTGCACAAGGAAGCAGATAATTTTATTAAATTAATAAACAGATGCATGCTTGCGGTAAATTTCAGAAGGGAGCCAATTTATCTACCTGAAAAAAAGTTAGAAGAAGCAGATTATATAAAATACCAATTTGCTATACAAAAATTGCCTGAACTTCGAACCCTTAGGAATTTATATATTGGTAGGGTTATGCATCTCTCTTTTGATCAATGGAAAAAAGATGTAATGGATCTATTGGAATTTAACGCGAGGACGGTTGACAATAGTGCGAAATGGAAGAAAGGAGAGTAGATCATGCCAGGGTATAAACACCCATGCAGGTATTGTGATAAACTAATTGAGCCGGATACAAATGTCTGTCCATTTTGCGGTAAGGTAAATCCGCTTGGGCCATTAAGGTGTCCAGTTTGCCAAAATCCTATACAGAAAGAATGGAATAGCTGCGAAAATTGCGGCAAGCCCTTAAAGGTAAGCCATTAAAATAAAGGAGGAATTAATACTATGCCACTACAACCGTTTACAGACAACTATGAGGATAACAGCACTGAAGCTGGATTTCAATTTACTTTTAATTGTGCTATCTGCGGTGAGGGTTATAAAACTCAATTTATTGAATCAAAAACGTACAAAAAGGGACGTTTTTTAAAGGGCATCGGTAGTTTTTTAAGTACTGCTGCGGATTTGGCAGGACAGTCCAATATTGGCTATGGAATTGAGAGAGGTACTGATACTTTTGGTGAGAGATTTGAGGGTATGACCCCTGAATGGCACAGGGAACATGAGGCTGCCTTTACAATGGCCCAAAACGAGGCAAAAGGTCATTTTCATCGCTGCCCAAAATGCACACGGTGGGTTTGTGAGAATGACTGGAACGAACAAGAAGGGTTATGCGTCGAGGATGCTCCAAGGGAGGCAACTGAAGTTGCTGCTGCAAAGGCAAGGAAAATGGTTGAAGATATCGCAGAAAGAGCGGCTGGCACTCAGGTGTTTACAGGGGAGATAAAGAGCAGACAAACGTTATGCCCTCAATGTGGAAAGCCAGCGGGGGAAGGCAAATTTTGTAATAACTGCGGTGCCCCGCTTGGCATGAATCAATGTTCCAGATGCGGAGCAACAAATCCTGCTGAATCAAGATTCTGCGGCGAATGCGGCAACAAACTCATATAGCAGTTTAGGCTAATTTATAAAATCTAATAAATTATAATTTGGATTATAATAATCTAATTATAATAAACCCCTAATAGACTTCGTTTGACTTTAGAAGAGTCGGCTTTCTCACAGGTACTGATTTTGAAGATATAGCATAAATACATATATGTTTAATTGTGCTATACTTTGAAAAGTGATATGATTGGTCAATTCGTTAAAGGCAAGGTTTATATATTTATTGATGGAGCAAATGTTTTTTATACGCAAAAAGCCCTTGGATTCAAGATATCCTATTTGAAACTCATGGAATATTTCAAAAAGGAATGCGGAGAAGATGTAAAATGCTTTTTCTATATTGCTTACAATTATAGAAACAGAAATGAAAAAAAATTTTTGGACATGCTAGATATTAATGGTTATATTGTGAAAACGAAGTCAATTAAAAAAATAAATATTGGCAGTAATCGCGATAAATATAAAGGAAATCTTGATATAGAGCTTGCTTTCGATATGGTCAAACTTTCGAATAAATATGACACAGCAATATTGATGTCAGGCGATAGCGATTTCTATTTGCCTATAGACTATATAAAGCAAGAAGGCAAGTGGGTAATTGTAATATCTAGCAGAGGAAGGGTTGCTAAGGAGCTGTTAGAACGGGCAAAATTTATTGATTTGAGAAAGATAAAAAATAAAATTGCTCAATAAAAAAAGAATCTGGAGCTGTCCTTCGACACTCCAGAGTGCTACCACTTGAATTATTATAACAAACAAACAAGCTCTGTCAATGAAACCAAGGATTAATAAGCAAATTTTAGTATGGTAAGGATGACAATTTGTATTCAAACATTGTAAAGATTTCACTGTTCATGCCCAGGGAAGTTCTTGATTTAATTGATAAGCTGGTAGGAAAAAGGAACAGAAACAAGTTTATAAGAGAAGCAACTATTAAAGAATTGAAAAGGATAAGATTGCAAAAAGCTCTGGAGATGGCCGCAGGAGCGTGGAAGGATGAAGACTACCCTGAGCTTAAAAAGGGTGTCGATAAATGGGTAAGAAAATTAAGAGAAGGATAGTTTATAAAAGCAATAGTTCCGGATTCTCTAAGCAGTCCTTTATGAAGTTAAGAAATCTTGCTGCAAGTACTCCATCTATTATCCTGTGGTCTACTGAGAGAGTGAGCTTCATGTACGGTACCTCGCAGACCACGTTATTTCGGAGCTTCAGTTCATTTGCGATCGCACCAACTGCCAGTATTGAGGACTGTGGCGGGTTTATTATCGCATTAAATTCCTCTATACCAAGCATGCCCAAATTGCTTATCGTGATCGCTGCTGGCTCAAGCTCCCTTAAGCTCAACTTGCCTGCTCTTACTTTTGATGCTACGTCTTTGGAATATGTAGATATATCTATGATGTTTAATGATCCTGGTTCGATAAGCGTTGGGGTGATTAAGCCTTCATCAGTTGATATGGCAAGACTTATGTTCTGCTGAGATAGCTGGGCTATCTTGTCTTCCTGGTAGATCGAGTTCACCTGTGGGAACTCTCTTAGTGCTTTTGCGACCACCTTTATTAAGAGGTCAGTGTAGGTAAACTTGCGATCCTTGGATTTCTCTTCAAACCTCCTCTTGAGTGCGACGGCGTTTTCCATGTTCACAGATAGAGTTAGATAGAAGTGAGGTATCTCCTTAAAGGAGTAGGTGAGTCTGGTCGCGATTGTCCTGCGCATCTTGGATAGTTCTACGAAGGTAACCTCCTGTGGGGCTATCGCAGGCGGGATAAAAGGTTTTGTCCCTTGGACTGCTGCAGCGGGAGTTGGCTTTAGCGAAGGAGCTGTTGGCATAACAGCTATAGCCGCTTTCTTACCTGCCTCTATCGCAGCAAGCACATCTTCCTTGACTATTCTTCCAGCTGGTCCGCTTCCCTTAATTGTGGTTATATCTATGCCCGCAATCCTGGCCATCTTCCTGGCAAGGGGAGTTGCAAATATACGCTCTGATGTGCCCGTGGATATGCCTGTAGAGATATTTATTGCCATGGGTTCTTTTATCTCTTCTTTCCTCTCTTTTGTTGCTACTTCCTTTGGAATAGAGGCTGTCTTTGCTTCCTCAACTGTCTCATCCTTATCACCAAGGATTGCAATTGGAGTGCCAGAAGCTACCATATCTCCCTCCTTGCAGATGATCTGCTTTAGATATCCCTCAGCGTATGATTCCACCTCCACATTTGCCTTATCGGTCTGTACCTCTAAGATCGGCTCTCCTAGCTTTACGTAGTCTCCTATCCTCTTTAATACCTTAAGAACCTGCATATCACCAGTGGTTGTGCCAAGTTCTGGCATGATGAGCTCTGTTACCATGTTTTAGTCCTCCATATAACGCTTTATCTCGGAGTATATCCTATCCTGGCCTGGTACTACAAATGATTCTAGCCGTGGAGCAAATGGAAGTGGGACATCTGGCATCGCAATCCTCTTTATCGGCGCATCAAGGTAGAATATCGCTTCCTCAGCTACTACCGCAGATATCTCAGAGCCCCAGCCAAGTGTCAGGTTATCCTCCTCAACTATAACAAGCCTGCCTGTTTTAGCTATTGAGGCAAATATGGTCTCCTTATCAAGTGGGACAAGTGTACGCGGGTCTATTAACTCGATATCTATACCATCGGAAGCTAGCTTATCTGCAATGGCCATGATCTTGTATATCATAAGATGAGTAGCTATTACTGTAACAGATTTCCCTTCACGTTTGATGGCTGCCTTGCCAAAGGCTATGGTGTACTCCTCATCAGGAACATCGGTCTCAAGCTCAAAGCCGCCAGCTTTCTCCCTACCCTTGGAGCCGTATAGCAGTTTATGCTCAAATACAAATACAGGGTTTGGATCGTGAATAGCGGTCTTGATAAGTCCTTTTGCATCATAAGCATTGGAGGGACAGACTACCTTCCAGCCTGGGCAATGATATATATAACTCTCGGGACAGTGTCCATGCTGGGCACCGCGTGTGGATGCACCAATGGGTGCCCTGACCACAAGTGGCACACTTACCTTACCTCCAGACATATAGGTGAACATCGGTGCCTCATTTACAAGCTCATCCATGGCGTTGAACATGAAGTCGGAGTACTGAAAGTCAGCTATGGGTCTTAGCCCTGCTATCGCCATGCCAATTGCAGCGCCAATTATCAGTTTCTCGGATATGGGCGTATCTATTACTCGCTCATGGCCGAACTCCTGGGAAAGGCCCAGATAAACACCAAATGCACCACCAAACCCTCCCTCTATTCCAATGTCCTCACCGATCAGGACTATTCTTGCATCTGTGCGCATCTCCTCGCGAATTGCCTCGCGAATTGCTAATTGAATTGTCATCTTTGCCATTTTTACTCCTGTTATGATAAATTCGGATATATCCTTTACTCTTTATTCCACAAAGACATCTTTAAGCGCAAGGTTTGTGTCAATTTCGGGCAGACTCTGGGCATAATTTACTGATTCTTCAATTTCAGATTTTACTTCAGAGTCTATTTTTGCGATCTCTTCTTTGTTAATGCCCAGTGTCAGCATTCTTTTTATTAGTATCTCAAGTGGATCTTTGTTCTTTTTGTATTCCTCAAGCTCTTCCTTGGGCCTGTAGTGCGATGGATCGCTTCGGCTGTGACCTATGAAACGATAAGTCTTTGCCTCTAAGAGGGTTGGGCCCTTACCTGCACGAGCAAGTTTTATTGCTTCACCTGCATGCTCGTATACAGCGATCACATCCTGACCATCGACTATATCTCCGCGCATGCCATAGGAAGCAGCCCGATCAGCTATGTTTTTGATCTTAAAAGTGAGCTTGAAGGGGGTGGATGCAGCATAGAGGTTGTTCTCGCAGATAAATACGCAGGGTAGATCATGAACGGATGCGAAGTTAAGCGCTTCATGAAACGCACCTTCATTTGCTGCACCATCACCAAAGAAGTAGGTCGCCACGTTGTCCTTCTTCTGATACTTATATGCTAGGGCCAGGCCTGCGGTTATCGTAAACCCACCTCCCACAATTGCTATGGCGGTGAGCATTCCGTAATCTGGATCACCCATGTGCATTGATCCGCCCTTGCCAGAAGAGCACCCTTCTGCCTTGGCGAACAGCTCAGCCATGGCTGATCTTGGTGGAATACCTTTGGCTAGGGCGTGTCCATGCGGCCTATGAGTGCTTAATATGTAGTCCTCTTTCCTTAGGTGAGCGCATACCCCAACTGCAACAGCCTCCTGTCCCTGGTACTGGTGGATTGTGCCCGGCATTATCCCCTGCAAAAAGAGAAAATATACCTTCTCCTCGAACTCTCTGATAACCTTCATTGAGCGGTATAGGCTTAAGAGCAAATCTTTGGGGTATTGCCTTTCTAATTTAGGTGTCATTAATATCCTCCGAGGTACAATTTTAATTTTTAAGAAATAACGCAGAATCCGAAATATTCTATACTTTTTTAACAATAAATTGAATATTAATTTTATTTATTAACAAAAATGATATTTTTATGATCAGTTTTATTAACTATTTATCATGGATCAGATATTATAGCTTTGTTTCATATGCCGGATGTAATTGATACAATATTCATCTTTCCCAAGTAGTAAAGAAGTTGCGAAAAGGTTGTCAACCAATTCTTTGTCCAGTGGATCCAAGATTATGGAATCAATATTTTCTGCCATTAAAAGGGTGAGAAAATTTCTATTCAGTAATTTTCTACCCGGGAGACCAAATGAGATTCCAGTTAAACAGATAAAAGTTTTTACTTCCGGGATGTTTTTCTTAATCTCTCTGATGGTTTCGAGTGAGATTATAGCGCTGTCCCAGGATATAGACACTGGTTCAACGAGACAATCTAAAAAAAGTTGTGATAAAGGTATCTGGTAATTCTGAACTATTTCGGCTATCTTTTCTGCATTTTTAAGTCGTTCAAGCGGACTTTTGGGGAGGGCTGTACCGCTAATCGGTAAAGCAATTATGTTTAATTTGAATTCTTTAGCTAAAGGAAGAAGATCAACGTACCTTTTTTCTTCTAAAGTTATAGAGTTTATGAACAGCCCCTCTTTCATGGATGCCTGGGTGATTCCGGCAATTATAGTTTGTGGATTTGAACTGTCTATTGATAATTTGTATTTATGTTCCAGGGCTTCTTCTATTACGCTAACTGCCCACTTCATGTTATCTGGCTCATACTCTGGGTCTGAACCTACATTTATGTCAATTACATCAACGATTCCACTTTCTGCCTGTGCTATTGCCAGATCTTTGAAAAAATTTGCGTCTTTATTTGATACAGCATCTGCTACTTTTGGGTTAATCGTATTAATTTTCTCGCCGAAAATTATCATTTCAACACCTTATCTTTCATAGAAATAATTTGCACTCTTTTCTAAACACAAAATTCTAATGCATTTGTTGCATTCTGTGGATTTTTTTACAATAATTAATTAAAAGATGAAAAAGATAATAGATAGAAGAGAAAGAATAATTGAATTATTGGATACCAAGGGAACGATTACTATAGAGGAACTCGAGAAGGAGTTTGGAGTTTCTGATATGACTATATACCGTGATCTTCAGAAGCTTGAAAAAGAGGGCTATTTAAGAAAGATGATCGGCGGAGCAATAAGGAATTATGATTATAATGTCGGAGTCGAATCTTCTTATACTCGTCGACTAAAACTCAATTGGGAAGAGAAACAGGCTATTGCAAGGAAGACTTTAGAGTATATTGAAAATGGAGACTCCATACTGCTCGATGGAAGCACTACCACTTTTGCTCTTGCCAGAGAAATCAGAAAATCTCAGTTAACCAATTTAATCGTGATAACTACTCATTTGAATTCTCAACTTGAGTTATTGAAAAATGAGAAAATAAAGGTGATTTCCACAGGGGGCGAACTCAGTCCAAGCACAATCTCAATGGTTGGTCCAATAACCGAAAGATATCTTGAAAGAATTAATGTAGATAAAATGTTCATGTCTGTTAAGGGAGTATCGCTGGATGGCGATCTTCTCGAAGCTGACATTTATATGGCTCGCGTAAAGGAACTTTTTATTCAATGCTCAAATGAATGCACATTACTGGCTGATCATTCAAAGTTTGGGAAAAACGCCCTGAATAAAATTGCTAGTGTCAAAAGTATGAAAAGGATAATTTCCTCAAAATTAATCCCACAGATTTATCTTGACCAGCTATTAGCCTCGAGTGTAGAACTTCAGCTTGTTGATTTCTAATTCTTATTTTCTGTTGATGTTTTAAAAAATAATAATATTTTATGTGTTGTGTTAGATAATAATCTTAATTATTATGTTGACATTACACATAAATTTGAATAATATTGAGAAAATAAAAACATATATTACTTGTAGATGCTTCTGTTATCGCAATTTTATTAATTATACAGCTAATTAAAGAATGTAGATAAACGCAAATTTAGCAAGTTGGGAAGTCTATGAAACGTGGAGAAGAGAAAAGAGCGAGAGTATTAAAAACCTTAAATCATAAAGAGGGGGACAGAGTTCCATACGGTGAATGGTATTGGGGTGCTTTCGTTAATAGATTCCGAAAAGAGAAGGCCTTAGGAGAGACAAAGCAAAGCGATTTCTTTGCAACTGTTGATTTGATGGAATATTTTGATCTTGATCTGGTTGCATTAATGCCAAATATAGACCCTCATATTATGGACTTTAAAATAATCGAGGAAACCTCTGACCACGTCATCGTTAAAACAGGTTTTGGCTCCACGATCAAAAAGGCATTTTCAAAACCGATGCCCGTATTTCTGGACTTTGATATAAAAACTATCGATGATTTAGAAAAATTACAGTTTGATGATCCATACGATAAGAGACGCTGCTACGGTACGACCGATGACATGATTTCCGGTGTTGGTGACGGCTTCTCTTATAGGCAAACTTCTTTCAAAGATCAGGTAGACCAGTACAGGGATAATTTTTGTCTTTTTGGTGGTGTTTGTGAAGCCTATGAGTATCTTTGGAGAATAATTGGAATGGATCGAGCTCTAATGTTTACTGCTCAATATCCGGATGCGATATTAAGGTTCAATGAGCGAATTGCTGATTTTATGATCTCCAGTGCTAAGGATCAGTTTAAAGCTTCTGGTGGGGTTTTTGCGGGCTTTTATGTTTACGGTGATGTAGCTTGGAAAGGAGGAATGTTATTCTCACCAAAGCTTTGGAGGCAGTGCTATTACGATCCACTAAAGAGAATATGCTCATCGATTCACGAAATGGGGCTTAAAGTAATATATCACGGATGCGGGGACGCTAGAGCAATATTCGATGATCTGATTGAGGCTGGGATAGATTGTTATAACGCTCTCGAGGCTAAAGCGGGCATAGACGTTGTCGAACTTAAGCGAAAGTATAAGAATCGTTTATCTTACAACGGCAATATCGATGTTAGAGTGCTTGAAAGCGGAAATAAAGAGGAGATTAAGAAGGAGATTCTCCATAAATTAAATGCAGCTAAAGGTGGCGGATTTATACCGCAGGCTGATCATTCTATTTCAGGCGAGGTATCTCCGGATAGCTATGAGTATGCAGTTGAATTAATTCATGAATATGGGAAGTACCCGTTGAAGCTCGGAGAATATGATGAGCCTATTTAATAGTGAGCAGAGAGCTCTTAAAAGGTAATTTCTGATATTAATTAATAGAGGTATAAGTGGTAGATATCAAAGAGATGCAGAGTTATTTGATAGAAGGGAAAGAACCAGAGTTGGTATCTGCTGTTGGAGATGCTCTATCGGAGGGTATTGAACCCAAATATATCCTTGATAATGTCCTTATTGCTGGAATGAGGACTGTTGGTGATAAATTTGAGGCTCAAGAATTTTATCTTCCGGAAATGATGCTTTCTGCAGTTGCAATGAAATCGGCGTTAAAAATAATTGAACCTATTCTAAAAAGACAGAACATTCAATCTTATGGAAAGATTGTAATTGGTACTGTTGAAGGTGATACACATGATCTTGGGAAGAATTTGGTAGCCAGCATGCTCCAGGGGGCAGGATTTGAGATAATCGACCTGGGAATTGATGTGTCTACATCTCAATTTGTACAACATGTAAAGGAAAATAAGCCGGACGTTCTGGCTCTTTCCTGCCTATTAACTACAACTATGAAAATGATTCCAGAGACACTGCAAGCATTAAAATCTGCAGGTCTTCGTGATGAAGTGAAGGTAATTATAGGAGGTGCACCGGTAACTGAGGAATTCGCTGTTAAGTCCGGAGCTGATGGATATGCCGAAGATGCCTTTTTAGCAGTCAATAAAGTAGAGAAGTTCTTGGGGATCGTCAACGGTCAGAGATAGGCAGGTGTTTTTGAAGTGCTTTAGAGGATTACAACGGACTGATTGTTAGAGAGGGGGTGAAAAACTAATCATTAATTACAAAGAAGTCGTGGACTTGAAGGAATTAATTATGACTATTAATGATGAAAGGAGGTTACTATGTTAAAAAAAGCTCTAATTATTATTGCAGTTATTTCATTGGCTGTTATTGGTTTCGCAAGCTGTAAACCGGCACCTGTGACGGAAACTGCGGCTGAAACAGCAGTAGAAACAGAAGCCGCCGAAACAGAAGCTGCAGAATCTGCAGCACCTGTGACGCTTAGACTGTGGACATGGCAGGTTGGTCCTGCTTATAAAGCGCAGTATGATTACGTAAAGGCGGAGTTTGAGAAATCGCATCCCGGAGTAACAGTAGAGTGGGAAGCGATGGAATATGCTTCGTATAATGAGACGTTAAAAACAGCAATTGCCGGAGGGGAAGCGCCTGACCTTTTCGGATCGCATCCAGGCCCTGATACTGTTCAGCTACTTGAAGCGGGGCAAATAGCAGATTTAACTGACAAAATTAAAAGCGATCCTGAGTGGTCTGAATGGATAGCTGCTGCTTTGGATTATCCAGACCTCTATACAGAGGGCAAAATAGCGTTTGCCCCACAATCGGTTAATCATCTTGCTGTCTGGTACTATAAGGATGCGTATCCTGGTGGATTCCCAGAGACTATTGATGATCTGGCAAAACTTGCTCCCGATTTCAAGGCAAAGGGTATCGTACCAGTTGTGGTCGGCTGGACTGAGCCGTGGAGTCTTATTGATACTTTCATTGTATACCAGTATCAAGGTGACCCAACAGCACAGGAGAAGGAAAATAAATTCGAACCCAATGCCTGGAAAAATCCTGCAGCTATTAATGCCATCGAAACAATTGGGAAATTGATTGAAACGGGTATCTTCCCAACGGATGCTTTACAATTGTCGTATTCAACAACCACTTTACAGATGCTTGTTGATCATAAAGCAGCAGCAATGTGGCCATTGGGAGAGTGGTATGCAGCCTCATTACCCGAAGCTGATCTCAAGAATGATAATATAGGCTGGTCACCGCTTCCGAAAATGACACCTGAATCAAGCTATATCGTAACAGGTGGAACCGCAGCAAATTTGGCATTGAATGCAAAGTCAGCTAATCCTGATTTAGCCCTGGAGCTCCTGAAATTCACGAACTCACCGGGTGCGCAGGAAGTGTTAGCTAAAAATCTGGCGACACCTCCAGGAAAAGCTGCTTACAAATCTGATATTGCTATATTTAACACTCTATTGGAGAAACAGGCTACCGAGAAGATCCTGTATCGTTATATCGATGATCCTGACGTAAACCAGAAGTTAGGCGAAGTGCTGACAAACTACA
The DNA here is from genome assembly GCA_023488455.1 of Actinomycetota bacterium. The sequence continues at coordinate 16,716 of JAMDDV010000038.1, forward strand.
TTCTCGGAACGCTGACTGCAGAGCAGGCCCTTGATGAAGTCCAGAAAGTAGCTGATGAGAAGGCAGCCAAATAACTATAAAAGCTTTGAGATTTATTTTTGCTAGCTTTTATAAAAGAAGTTAAAAGTAGAGCCTGGCTTAGCCAGGCTCTACTATAATAAGAATTAATTTATTTCGCATATAAACAAGTATGGATTGACTAATGAAAGTTCAAGAAATTAAATCGCAAAAAATTTCTTTTGTGACTCGTTTCGAGAAGTTGCGTATCTATCCATATGTATGGCTGATCCCAATATTTATAATTATTGCGACCTTTTATATATATCCAATCATTTTTTCTACTGGGCTAAGTCTCTTTAAGTGGGATGGATACAAGCCATTAACTCAGATCGTCTTCATAGGGTTGAAGAATTACAAGGATATGATAGGTGACTCTTTATTTTGGATGTCCTTGCGAAACACAATATTTTTTGTTATGGGAACACTGATTTTTCAAAATCTTTTTGGAATGACTCTTGCCGTTGTGCTTTTTTATTCAAATATGAAACTGTCAAAGTTATGGCGCTCGATTATTTTTTTTCCGGCTATTATTTCACCGGTAATTGTGGCACTTGTGTGGCGACTGATTTTTACAAAAGGTGGATTAATTGGTTTGCTATTATCTACCGTTGGATTGAGTAAATTGTCGCAAACGCTGTGGTTAGCAAATCCTTATACACCAATATGGGTGATAACCTGGGTCAATATTTGGCAGTGGACCGGTTACAATATGGTCATTTATTACGCTGGTCTTCAAACCATTCCCGAAGAGGTCATTGAAGCTGCAAAGATAGATGGAGCGAATTGGGGTAAAATATTTTCAAAGGTAATTGTGCCACTTTTGTCCGGTGCAATTTCGATAGCGATGGTTCTTAATATAATTGGAGGTTTTAAGGTCTTCGATCTCGTATTTACACTTACTCGAGGGGGACCTGCACATCATTCAGAAGTACTAACATCGTATATGTTCTTTAATTCATTTGTTCCGTTTGGACCAAATAAAATGGGTTATGCCTCAGCATTATCAGTTGTATTAACCATTTTAGTGTTTGTTGCAGCATATATTAGAATTCGTCTTACAAGGCAGGTAGAGCGATGAGGAAACAGAGTCTTTCAGTTGGAAGGTATACTTCTGTTATTGCAGGAAAATTTTTTTCAAGGTTTTACATAATAATGTTTGTGGTTATGATACTGTTTCCGCTTTTATGGATGTTCTCACTTTCGCTAAGGTATCCGAATGAATTGAACCAGGCTTGGGGGTTTCTTATTCCAAAGAACCCAACGTTGAGCAATTACCCGAGGGCATTAGATCAATTTGCCGGTCGTGGTTATCCTCTTTTGCAAGTCATGGGGAATAGTTCGATAGTAACAATAAGCTCTGTTATCCTTACCATAATCATTGCGGCATTGTCGGCGTATGCTTTGTCTCGTTTTAAGTTCAAAGGAAAACAAACCATTTTTTATTTAACATTATTAGGTATGATGATCCCGATCCAGGTAGTACTCATACCGAATTTTCTATTTATAAAATGGATGGGTCTTTTTAACACTTTATGGTCGGTAATATTACCTTATACTGCCTTTGGCTTACCGATCGCTGTTTTTATATTAAGAGGTTTCTTCAATGAGATTCCCCATGATCTTATTGATGCTGCAAAGATCGATGGTGCTTCTGAATTTGGAGTATTTTTGCGAATTGTACTGCCTCTTTCAAAACCGGCACTTGCAACTTGTGTGATCTTTCTTTTTTTGCAAAACTGGAATGAATTTGTCTTGGCTTTAACTCTTTTATATCAAAAAAGGATGCTTACAATTCCAGTTGCAATATCAAAACTAGCAGGTGAATTTATTTTCCCATGGGAAATTTATTCGGCTTCAGTATTTATTACAGCACTTCCAATAATAATAGTTTTCGTAATATTCCAGAACTGGTTCATAAAGGGCATCACGGCAGGTGCAATTAAAGGTTAGATGGTATGGTGATTTAATTGAGCATAATGGGAATTGACATTGGTACCACTGGAGCAAAAGCGGTTGCTTTTTCGCCTGATGGTAAAATTTTGGCTTCTGCATATGGTGAATATTCACTCAAATCACCGAATCCAGGATGGAATGAACTAGATCCAAAGGAAGTATGGGATATTGTGAGTTCAGCGATAAAGAGGGCTGCTGGTGAAGTAAAAATAAAAGACCCCGTAAAAGCTCTCTCTGTTTCAGTTCTTGGTGTTTGCTGCCTGCCGGTAGATCGAAAAGGTAATCATTTGTATAACTCCATCATTGCAATGGATTCCCGCACAATCCCTCAATCAAAATGGTGGGAATCCAAAATGGACAGGTTGAGGATTTATGAGATTACAGGTGAGCCTCTGCATCCAATGAATTCTCTTTTGAAGATACAGTGGTGGCGCGAAAATATGCCGGATATATATAAAAGAGCCTGGAAATTTTTATGCTGGCAGGACTATTTCTTCCTGAAGGTGGGACTTGAGCCCACAATAGATTACAGTTTGGCTTCAGGTACCATGGCTTTTGATTTACGAAAATTTGAGTGGTCAAAGGAGATATTGGAGATCGCTGAGGTTGATGAATCAAAGCTTGCTGTTGCAAAACCTTCAGGGGCCATAGTTGGTGAATTACCCAATAATATTTGCGATGAATTAAATTTGGCAAGGGGTTGTATGGCTGTGACAGGTGGATATGACCAGGTCTGTGCAACTATCGGTGTGGGTGCAGTCCAGATTGGCATGGCTATGAACAATCTCGGTACCGCAGAGCCCACGGGTGTGATAATGGATGAGAGATACGACAGCAAGGCAATGTTAAAAAACAATTTTATAATCCTGCCGCATCCAAAAATGGGGCTATACATGGGTTTTGCTTACAATTTCGGTGCGGGATCACTTCTTCGCTGGTATCGAGATACTTTTGCACGCTGGGAGGTCGAGCAGGCTAATGCACAAGGCATTAATGTCTATGATTTGATTTTATCCGATATAAATACTGGTGTATCGAAGATTTTTATTGTCCCTCACATAATGGGCTCTGGCACTCCGTACGTTGATCCTCAAGCAAAGGGTCTTATATATGGATTTTCGATATCCACAAAGAAATCAGATCTCGTTAAAGCGATAATTGAGGCTCCAGTATATGAAGTCAAGCTGATGATCGAGTGTATGAAAGAAGCTGGGATTGACATCGAAGAACTTTTGGTGACTGGCGGCGGGGCAAAATCTGATAAGTGGATGCAATTGAAAGCCGATATGACCGGTTGCACTGTGAAGACACCGGAATGCACGGAAGCTGGGTCGCTGGGTGTGATGATGCTTGCTTCTGTCGCTGCCGGTATATATAAATCTTTAGATCAAGCTGTCAAAGAGTGCGTTAGATTTACAAAAGTTTACCATCCAGATAGGAAATTAAACCTTAAATATGATGAAGCCTACAAAATATATAAGGGCCTTTATCCTGCAGTCAGAGATTTTGGACCCAGAATAGATATGATTAGTTAAGGAGGATAAATTGAAAACGAAATACGGCTCTGGAAAACCCCGCGTTGGGGTTGTCACGTTAACCGACGAACGTAAGGATTTATACACTTTGGAGCGAGAAATTCTCTTTCGCGATCTACACAAGAAGCTGGTTGAATTTCTAAAAAAACAGGATTTTGAGGTAATAGATCCTATGTCGGCACTTCGGCCAACCTTTAAAGATTGGTTTGGTGTTGTGGGCCAATCTGATGTAAATTTCGTTGCCGACTACTTAAAGGCTAATAAAGCTGAGTGCTGTGTCGTCCAATCTCATTTCTGGATTTCCCCCATGCTGGCTGTTGATCTGGTAAAACAGATAAATGTGCCAGTGATGCTTTATAAAACAAAAGATGACTCTTTGCCCGGCACAGTCAGCATCAGCGCAATAGGTGCCAGCTTGCTCGAGGCTGCGCCTAATAGACATGCGCTGACCCATGAGCGAATGATGGGTGATTTTGGCAGTGTTGCGGTTTGGGCAAGAGGTGTGTGCACTTCAGAAAAGATGAAAAAGAGCAGCATCATTCTATGGGGTGGAAGCTATGCGCAGCAGATGGTTCACCTGGAGGATGATAATGCACGCTTAAAGCAGTTCATTATTTCAGAGATTTTAAACGAAGGGCATACTATCCTTATTAAGAAGATGGAAAAAATAAGAAAGGAAGAACCTGAGAGGATAGAAGGTTTTTACAAATGGCTACTTGATAACAGGACAAATATCGTATTTGACGAGAAGATGCTGACTGAGGAGATATTGAGAATTCAGATAGGTCTCTATCTGGCTGCACGCGACAGGATAAGCGAACTTGAAGAATATGAAATATCAGGAGCAGGTGTTAAATGTCATTATGAGCTCTCAGGTGAAATGGGGCTTGGAGTTGAGGGCTGCCTGATTCCAGCATTTCTATCGTACGGCGAAGACGCCGAAGGCAAGAAAGATGTTATTCCAGTTGGATGTGAAGGTGATATCAAAGGTGTTCTAACCCAAATGCTATTTCAAAAGGCTACTAATAGGAAGACATCCGCGATACAGGGCGATATCAAGTATATAGGAGATGATTACTTCATGCTTTCAAATTGCGGTTCATCAACTATATATTGGGCAAGTTTTTCAATGGATCCCAGGAAAACTCTTCCTGAAGTTACGATCTGCGGGAACTGTCACGGATTTGGCGGAGGTGCAGTTGGTTTTTGTGGGAAGGAAGGTTCTGTTACCATAGGCAGATTGGTCAGGATAAACGGTCAGTATTACATGCATTTGGGGAAGGGCAGGTCGCTCGAGGTAACTGGTAAGCTAAAAGAGAGGGTATTTTCAACGTATATTGGTTCACAGTGGCCGCAGGTTGCAGTCTCGATGGGGGTTAAAGCACAGAAACTGATCAGGACAATGGGCTCAAACCATCCATGTGCAATAGATGGTGATTATATAGAGGAGATTAAATACACATGCAGGGAACTTGGCGTCCCAATTGTAAGGATAGATTCAGATGAATCGTTAGACTATTACTATGAGAATGTGCTTGGAGCTCCAGTTGAGAGGGGCTGGAAATAGTGTCCATCAAGAATCAGAAATTGATATCGCTGCTCGGTGAAGCAGCTAGGATGCTTGAGAGTGCGGAAAACAGGCACAGGTTATCTCTATGGAAAAGACAGCCAACGTGGGAAATTGTAATTCCTATGAAATGGATATATATGCCGCTGTCGTTCAAAGAACTGGGTGACTCGGTTCCAATAGTCGCAAGCGGTATTCAGCTGCCGCCGGCTTGTCGACTTGCAGGCAGAACAGTTACTGATTTCTATGAGAATCCAGAAGCGTTTTTGGAAATAGTCCTCAACCGTGAGATCTATAGATTAAAAAATTTAAATGATGATGTGCCTTTCAGATCTACGATCCCGCTGCACATTAGCGTGAGCTGGGAATGCGCAATACTCGGCATGAAACACGTAGTACCCCCAGATCTGGAGCCGTGGATTGAAACAGATCCATTAATAAAAGACTGGAATGATTTATCCATTTTTGATAGTTTGAATTTTAGAACATCTGGAGATATGCCGCGAATAGTAAAGTTTTATGAATATGCTGTTGAGTTAGTAGACGGCACCCCATTTACTATTGGTTTTCCAGAATTCCTACAGGGTCCACTGACACTGCTATTTCACCTGCGGGGATTCAGTGAAGTTCTTTTGGACACTATCGATAACCCCGATTTCTTGCATGCAATGCTTAAAAAAGTTACAGATTTTCGCATCTGGTGGGAGAAGGAGCGTGCAAAATACCTGAACATACCTTTGCAGAAAGCGTTGATAAGAGATGATGAAATAAGCCCACCCAATATGTCGGCTCGAGCTTATGAGCAGTTTGCTTATCCTTATGAAAAGCAGATATGCGATACTCACGGGGGAACTATTAGCTACTGGCATTCGTGCGGTGATAATACTACGGTTTTTCCGATCCTGAAAAATATTGGGAGGATAGACACTTTGCATCTCAGCGAGTGGACTAATATGGAGGAGGCTTTAAAAATTTTTTATGGAACTGATACCTCCTTCGAAATTATGGTGGAGCAGATTAGAGAAGTCCAGGATAAGGATGGTGAATACGGAGCTGTCAGGACAAAGGAGATAGCAGCTTTTTGCAATAAATATAATATCTCATCCTGGTATATCGATCTGGGCTCTATACGCGGGACCAGATCTATTGAAGCTGAGATTGCAAAGGTGAACAGCTGGATTAAAAGTGCCAGGTCTGCACTGCGTAAGTGAACGGATTTATTGTTTTTGAAGGGGGTAGTTATGGAAGAAATTGTTTTTGTGCAAAGAGTAAAAAAAGAAAGACTTGATGAGTATCTTGAGTATCATAGAAATGTCTGGCCGGAATTGCTCAAAGTAATGAAAAACGCAGGCATTGAGAATATGCTACTTTGGCTATACGGTGACCTTGTCATTGTATACGTTATTGCTAAAAATTTTGATCGAAATATGGCCGAAACTGCAAAAGCAGAAGTTTTCCAGAAATGGCAAGAAACCATGAAACCTCTCCTGTCTGAGATACAGGATTATTCTGAAGAAGGTAAGATAAAAAGGTTAGAGAAGATTTTTGATCTTAACGAGCAGTTAAGAAATATATAGATATTGAATATTTTTTTCCTGCTATTCCCATCTGAAAATTATTAACTAAGTTTAGACAATAGATAAGCAGAAAGAAATCCAATTACTGTGACAAGCCCAGCAAAATCATGTGCTTGTTCAAAAGCTTCAGGCATCATTGTATCTACCAGCATTGCCAAAATACCTCCTGCAGCTACTGCTGTTGTTGCTGCGATTACTCCGGGAGAAAAATACCTGAAAGTTGTATATCCCATCAGCGAAGCAATACCAGATATTATTGCAATACTGCCCCAGATACCAAAGATATATGCTTTTGATCTTCCAGCTTTTTTCATACCTGCTGTGCTGGAAAGACTCTCAGGAATATTTGACATGAAAATCGCTATTACTACCACGATACTAACCCCTCCGCCCTGTAGCAAGCTTAAACCTATCACTATTGATTCAGGAATACCATCTAATATTGCACCAATAGCAATAGATAAACCGCTGCCACTAAATTTCTCCTCTGAGGGATGTAGGTCGCCAGATCGTTTTCTGTGCTTTGCTCCGAAGCGTGCCAGTAACAAATTTATTACAGTATAAACAACAGCTCCGCTTATAAAACCGATTGCCATTGAGCTAAATCCGCCGCGCTGATAGGCTTTCTCAAGCAACTCAAAAGATAGTGCAGAGATAAACACTCCACTTCCAAATGCAGTGATTAATGCAATCAGTCTTTGGGGAACATGTGCTATATAAGCTATGGCAGAACCTATTATGAGAGCAGCGCCTGCTAAAAGACCCCATAAACTTGCCTCTAACCAAGTTGGAATCATATATTCTTTAAACCCTCCTGTTTATTTATAGCTAAAATAATATATTACAAACGCAATCTTTTATATTTCCATCTTCACATTCTAATCTTACAACTATGTGGCAGGCATTTGCGGTTTAACAATTTTTATAATTTCACTTTTTATTGCATTAATTATTTTATAAAGTAATTTTATTAACATGATATAAAATATACTAAAAAGGAGCAAAATGGGACAGTATAAGAAAATATCCTTCCTCGTATTAATGCTAAGTCTTATTCTAGTTTTTGTGACTTCCTGCTCATCCTTTATAATGGGGTCCGGTAAAGTTATCACTGAAGAAAGGAAAGTTTCAGGTTTTGACAGTATTTCAGTTGGTTCAAGTATTAATTTAATTATTGAACAGACCGGAACTGAATCATTGAAGCTAGAAGCCGAAGATAACATCATTCCTTTGATAAAAACGGATGTAAGCGATAATCAATTAAATATTGGATTGGATTCTGTTAGTTTAGGGATAGTCAGGCCAATTAAATGTTATGTAACAGTGAAAGACCTGAGGGGTTTGAAAATATCCAGCAGCTCAAGTGCAGTTTCTAAAAAATTAACAACTGATAAGCTTGATATTGATGTAAGCAGTTCTGCCACAATTAATGTTAGTAACCTGCTTATAGCAAATGTAAGCAGCAGTGCTCGGGTTAACTATATTGGTAAACCAGAAATTCAACAGCATATATCCTCAGGTGGAAGTCTTAACAACATAAATCAATAACTGTTCAAAATTATGGAACAATTTCTAGCACAAAATTCATGGATAATCTGGGTAATCATTTTGGCAATCTTTTGGTCTTTATCCTGGAAGGGAGTTGCCCTTTGGAAGGCCGCTCGACTTAATGATAAATGGTGGTTTATAGCACTTTTAGTGGTTAATACTTTGGCACTACTTGAGATTCTTTATATTTTCGTATTTAGCAAAAGAAAAACTTGAAATTGCCCCTTTATAAAGGCAGGTGAATAAAAGATGCAACCCTCAAGAGATATTGAAAATAAAAGAAATACTCTGAATACAGCGCTTATCTCTGTACTTTGGGCATCAGTTGCCATATTTATTTTGTTTATATTAAGCACTATGATTCTTCCACTAATATTAAGCACTTTGTCTATTCCACCAACGATACCCGTAATTAATTTCTTTCCTATTTTAGGAGGTATTTTTTTCCTTCTAGGTATTGCAATTATTGTTTTAACAATAAAAGCAAAGCTAAAAGGTCTAATTAAGAAATTCTTACTACTTGCTGGTGCTTCTATTACAGGAATTCTTGTTTTTGCATTATTGCACAATTTGGTCTATGGATTATTTATTTACTTCTTTGGAGCTAACTTCTGGGATAGAATTGGAGGAGATGAGCCCTTCTTTTTCATTTTGGCAACAATTGTATGTCCAATAGGTTTTTTAGTTGGTGCAATAGGTAGTATAGTGCTGCTTTCAAAGAGAAAACGGCTTATCAGAGGAAATTAATAATTTTTGCATTAGGTAGTATACAGAGAGTTAGAGAAGTTAAATAATTTGGTTTGGTTGACAGGGAATATTTTCTATGATAAGTTACACGTGTAACTCTATTTAAAGAAAAGTTCATAACCAGTGTGAATATTAATAATCTATTATGATTAGTGATCTATTATGAGTGTTTTTGACGATCACGGAAAATCATTAATTTTTGCAAAAATGGTCAGCGAGAGGATTCATTTAGGCTCACCTGGCAGGACGAATTATATAATTCTGGATCCCCGTAAATCGGATGTGAGAAGGATGTCTCTTGGGGTAACCGAGCTAGAACCTTCAGGTGAAATATCGTTTCATACCCATGATAATGAGGAAGAGGTTCTCTATTGTTATGACGGGTATGGCGAAATAGTGATAGGAAATCGATCCTACGAATTTAAAGAAGGTGTCGCTGCTTTTATCCCTCAGGGTGTTATTCATGGTTTTAGAAATTTAAGTTCAAAAAAACTTTCATGGGTTTGGGTATTTTCTCCTCCTGGATATGAAGACGTGATACGTGGAAAAGCAAGAAAAGAGGGAGAAAAAAATATTCCCAGGAAAAGGGACAGAGTAGATTTAGAGGAAAAAGCAAAGTTAGAAAAGTTGGGTAAAAAGGCAAAGGAGATTCGCCGGGGTGTGATTAAGCTTTTTGGGAAAGCATGTGGGGGTCATTTCGGGGGATCTTTATCAGCCGTAGAAATAATAACCACCCTTTACTATGGGATTCTTAGAATCAAACCAGAAGATCCAGCATGGCAAGATAGAGATAGGTTTGTTCTAAGCAAAGGTCATGCAAGCCCAACACTCTATATGGCTTTAGCTGATAGAGGGTATTTCCCATGTGAAGTTCTGAATGGCTTTGAGGAACTCAATAATCCGCTTACGATGCATCCCAACATGAAAAAATGCAGGGGGATAGATATCAGTACCGGTTCCATGGGGCACGGTCTTTCAATCGCTGCAGGAATGGCTCTTGCGGGGAAAATGGATAAGAAGGATTACCGGGTTTTTGTACTGTTGGGAGATGGTGAGCTGCAGGAAGGTTCAGTTTGGGAGGCAGCCATGTTTGCTTCGCATAATAAATTGGATAACCTGATCGCAGTTGTTGATCGAAATCGACTGAGTGTCGATGGTTTTGTTGAGAACATCGTTAGCATTGAGCCCCTTGCAGAGAGGTGGAGGAGCTTTGGTTGGTCAGTTCGTGAGGCTGACGGCCACAGCGTTTCACAGCTCTATGCTATGCTGACAGATATCCCTTTTATGTCTAATAAACCAGGTCTTCTCATTGCTCATACAGTTAAAGGTAAAGGCATTCCTTTTATGGAAAACAGGAGGGAGTATCACAGAGCTGATATAACACCAGAACAGTTAAGCACCGCTCTTGCAGCAATTGAAAGTGAGGAATAGCAAGAAAGAGCATAAATATGGAGGTTAGAGCTTATCACTTAAAGAGAGATGAACAATACAGAGGATTGGATATTCCTAAAAAGCGAACTTTAGAGGGATTAAGAGACGCCTTGTTGGAGTTAGGGCATGAAAATCCCAATGTTGTCGTTCTCACGGCTGATTTAAAGTATCCAACTCTGGTAGATAAGTTTGCAGAAGAGTTTCCTGACCGTTTTGTGGATGTTGGTGTTGCAGAACAGAATATGATGGGAATTGCAGCAGGTTTAGCTGCTTGCGGCAAGATATGTTTTGCCACAACCTTCGCTGTTTTTGCAACAACAAGAGCTTGTGAGCAGGTGCGGACGGATATTGCTTATCCTGGATTAAACGTGAAGATAGTTGGGACTGCTGGGGGATTCAGCTTTGGTATGGGCGGCGTGACCCATGCTTCCACTGAGGACGTAGCGATAATGCGCAACCTGCCCAATATGACCGTGTTAGCTCCGGCTGACTATCTTGAGGCGAAGTTGGCGGTAAAAGCGGCTGCTTTACATGGTGGGCCTGTGTATTTGAGATTGGGCCGTTCCGCTGAACCCATTATAAACAAAGACAGTTATAACTTTGAAATAGGAAAGGCTGTTAAGTTAAGAGAGGGTAAAGATATAACAATTTTTGCATACGGATCCATGGTCTTTGAGGCACTGCGCAGTGCTGATGAACTTATAAAAGATGGGATTGAAGCTCGAATAATCAACATCCATACGATAAAGCCGTTGGACACGGAGATGGTGCTGGATTGCGCCCGAATGACAAAAGCGATAATTACAGTAGAGGAACATACTTTGATCGGTGGTTTGGGCAGTGCAGTAGCACAAACTTTGTTGGAGCATAGCCACAGGTTAAGGTACAGAATTCCACCCTTTTTATCCATGGGTTTGGCTGATATTTTTGCGACGGAGGGTAATCCGGATGAACTCAGGGAGCTCTATGGATTGAATGCTAAGGCAATTGCACAAAAGGCAAGAATTCTGCTGGAGGAAAATCGGTAAATTCAGGATTCGAATATCTAAGGACAGAGTTAGATTTCAGAAAGATGAGAGGTGATATTTAGGAGTAATGACTGGCAAGCAGAGAATGATTAAAGCCTTCAGAAATGAAGGGGAGCCAGATCGCATTCCCGTTTCACCGGACACATCCAATGTTTATCCAGCTAAGTACACCGGAAAGCCGTTTTGGGATGTCTTTTATTTCAAGAATCCTCCTCTGTGGAGTGCCTATTTAGATCTCGCCAGCAGGTTTGAGTTTGATGTCTGTCTTGAAGCCCCAGGGCTAATCGGGTTGGAGGCTGATATACCAGGCGGGTCGCTCTCCATCAATACTGATGGCAATGTACCTGCTACCAATAAGATAGCTGATTCAAATGAAGAAAATTTGATTGTTGAATATATCTACCATACTAAGAAGGGTAATCTCAATAAAACTCTCATCTTTCCTCTACGAAAATCTCCATGGTGCAGCAAGCCCCTGGTAGAAAATCCCGAGGATGACTTTGAGAAAATCCAGGCTCTTTTAGTTGATCCGTGGTCAAAAGATGCTCGTGAATTTAAGAAAATACATCAAAGGGTTGGAGAAAAGGGCGTGGTTGGGCCGCGTATTCAGATGCCCACGAGCTGGTGGTTTTTCCTGAGAGGTGACGCTTCTCAAGCAATAATGGATTACTATGATCGACCAGTGATTATGGAAAGTATAATGAATGCATATTCTGAATACGCGCTTGAAGAGGTCCATGCCTGCTGTCATCTTTTAGGAGCAGATGAAATTGTATTTGGCGGTGGCAATGCTTCTTTAAGCATAATATCCCCTTCAATGTTTAGCAAATTCAATCTTCCTTTTTTAGAAAATGCTACTCAAATCTGTAAACAGCATCATGTTATTTCTCATCTTCATGTTTGTGGACTTTCGAGGATAATAGTAGAAATGGTGGCTGGTACTGACCTTAATGTTATGGAACCATTAGAAAGGCCGCCTTCTGGCGATATAGATCTAGGAGAAATCAAGGAGAAGTATGGCAGGAAATTATGTCTGAAAGGTAATGTTAATACTTTTGAGACCTTAGCACAGAAGGATAAAGATGAAGTCATCAGAGAATGCCTGAAGTGCATTATTAATGCTGGGGAAGGTGGAGGTTTCGTGCTCTCAAGTGGCGATCAAGTTCCGCTGGAGACTCATGAAGATAATTTTATTGCTATGATAAAAGCAGCAAAAATTTATGGTAAGTATCCTCTTAATATATCTGCTTTGTGCAAAGAATTAAAAAATTTGGATAAATAAGAACATTGAGGCAGATTAGACACGAATTGGTTAGGTAAGAGATGTTAAGAGCCGTGACATTAAATAGGAGAATTATTTTTGGCAATAATTCTCTGGAGAGTCTTGGTGTAGAGCTAAGGGCGTTTTGCAGCAGAGCCTTTGTTGTTACATATACTGCTGGAAAGGTCTGGAGGGATAAAGTTGTTGAAAAAGTTATAAATATTTTAGAGGATTCACAAATAAAGTATGAACTATTTAGAGAAGTAACGTCTACCCCACAAATTCAGCTAATAGATAAGGGATCGGAACTGTGCAAGAAGGCGAAATGCGATGCAGTAATTGGCCTGGGTGGTGGTAGTGTTATTGATTCTGCAAAAGCAATTGCTATTCTCATCACGAACAACGGTTCAATAAGGCAATATCAGATGGGAGATAAGACCATAGAAGTGCCTGGCTTGCCCATCGTAGCTGTTCCAACTGCGCCTGGGTCAGGATCTGAAGCTACAGCAGTGGCAGTTATAGATAATATGGAAGCAGGGATTAAGAAAAGCATTTCAAGTACCTATATGGTTCCCCAGTTTGTTTTTATCGATCCACTGCTTTCTGTTAATTTACCTCCTTATTTAACTGCAACTATGGGGATGGATGTCCTTAGTCATGCAATTGAATCTTTTGTTTCAAAACAGGCTTATCCGTTCAGTGAAGCTGTATCGGTTGCAGCGATTAGATTGGTTGGGATCAGTTTGAGGCGAGCTGTATTTAATGGTCTGGATGAAGATGCGCGCTCTAATATGTCCTGGGCTAGCTATCTTGGAGGGCTTTCGTTAAGTGCAGGCGTAGGAGCAGTACACATTCTTGCTCAACCCCTGAGTGCTGTAAGGGAAATATCTCATAGCGAGGCAGTTTCTGCTTTACTTCCGGAGGTAATGGGTTTTAATTTGAATTACGCTCAGAGAAAATATGCCCAAATAGCATCTTTTCTGGGAGAAAAAATTGAAGCCATGTCAGTTAAGAATGCTGCGTTAGCAGCTATTAGAAATGTGGATAAATTATGCGAGGATATTGGTGTCAAGAGAAGCCTTAAAGATCATGGTTTCAGCAAAGCAGATATTCCGAAAATTATTGAAAAAGTTACCAGATCAACTTCACATATTATCACGAACCCGAGGCCTGTTGACGAGGAAGCTCTAAGCTATATATTGGGTTCTTGTTTGGAATCATAATGATAATCTGAGGTTAAGTTCATGAATTCGCGCGAGCGCGTTAATTTAACTTTTATGCATGAAGAACCGGATAGAGTTCCAATTGATCTTGGGAGCACAAAAGCAACTTCAATTATGATTGGAGCATACAAAAATATACTGAGTTACTATGCCCTGAATCACTTAAAAGTTGAAATATCGGATACCGTTCAGCAGATGGCAGTTTTAGGTGAACCATTTCTTGAAAAGATCGGTGCAGATTTCCTTCCAATTGATCTTAATCCACCCTCCAGCTGGCAGCTAAAGATAGTTGATGAAGGTTCTTATTACTCTTTTTTTGATGAATGGGGCAGCAAACTTAGAATGCCCAGGAATGGTGGTCATTATTATGATAGGGTCGAGTTTCCGCTTAAGGATGATGATGTTCAATCTCTGAGAGAATACAGGTGGCCGGACCCAGACGACAAGTTCAGAGTAGCTGGATTGGCGGAAAAGGCAAGGAATATTTATGAAAAAACAGACTACGTAATTGTAGGCAGCCCGCTTTTTGGTGGCGGGATCTTTGAACAGTCCATGCGAATGAGAGGGATGGCAGAATTCTTAATGGATCTTGCGGCTAATAGAAAGTATGCAGAATTGTTGATGAATAAGCTTGTTGATATATACATGCAGATGTTGAGCAATTTTATAGATGAAGTTGGAATTTATCTTGATGTAATTTATTATGCTGACGATTTGGGAATGCAGAATGGCTCTTTAATCTCACTGGATCTTTATAGGAAATTGATCAAGCCAGGACACAAGAAGATATTTGATTTTATCAAGAGGAAAAGTCATGCGAAAATATTCTACCACTGCTGTGGTGCGATCTCTGAATTCATTCCTGACTTTATAGATTTGGGTATAGATATTCTAAATCCAGTGCAAGTTTCAGCATTGGGGATGGATACCAGGTGGTTAAAGAAGGAGTTCGGGAGCCAACTGATATTCTGGGGAGGGGGTTGCGATACGCAGAGAGTTTTACCCTTTGGAACTCCTGAGGAGGTAAGGACTGAGGTAAAATCGAGAATAGGGGATTTAGCTCCTGGGGGTGGTTTTGTTTTTTGTCAAGTTCATAACATCCAGGACAATGTGCCTGCGCAAAATATTGCCGCTATGTATGAAACGGTAAATAAATTTGGGAGATATTAAAAATGAAAGCAGCAGTACTTGAAAAAATAGGAAAAATAAAGGTTAGTGAAGTCAAGAAACCTGTCCCAGCTACAGAAGAGGTATTGGTAAGAATAAAAGCGTGCGGAATATGTCAGACGGATTACAGTGCGTATACTGGTAGAAGAGCAAATCTCAACTTCCCAATGATACTGGGTCATGAGATGTCAGGGATAATCGAGGAGATTGGCGATGGAGTATGTGATTGGCAAGTTAGCGATGAAGTAATCATTAGCCCGGTTGTTTACTGTGGGAAGTGTTATAACTGCAGAATTGGCAAACCTCACTATTGTCAGTACGGACAGGTTTTAGGAGGGGAGGGGCAACCGGTAATCAGGGACGGTGGTTTCGCAGAATACATTGTTGTTCCCACCAGTGTTATATATCGTAAGCCTGAGAATATATCCTTTGAATCCGCAGCATTAACCGAGCCGTTAGCCGGCTCTTATAAGGGTCTGATTGAATATAGCAATATGACCGTCGGTGAAGATGTGGTGATTATCGGCGTTGGCAGTATGGGTCTTCTGGTGAACCAGGTTGCTAAAGCTGGGGGAGCTGGGAATATTATAGCGATTGATAAAAATGATGTCAGACTGAAAAAGGCAGGGGAATTGGGTGCCAACCATTGCTTGCGTTTTGAAGAAAATATGCGAAAGAGGATATTCGATATTCTAAGGGAAGGTCCTGATATTGTATTTGAGGCAGCAGGGACACTGGAAGCTGCCCGATTAACCTTTGACCTTCTTCGAAGGGGTACGAGAATAAATATGTTTGGAGTTATCTTGCCGGGTACTATTGAGATATCTCCAGCATCCATTCATTTTCAGGAAACCAGAATGGATGCTTCTTTTTCAATTACACCGCGAGTGATGGAGAAAGCCATTGGACTTATGAGGAAAAGTTTGGTCGATCCTGGGAAAATTATTACGCACCGTTTTGCTTTGGAAGATATAGATAGGGCAATGGAAGCTATGGAATCTCCCGATAGGATCAAGATAATAATCCTACCTTAAAACGGACAGAAAATTAGAAAGGGTTCAGGTTGAGAGGTGGTCACCAGTAAAGATGTCGCTAAATTGGCAGGAGTTTCTCGAGCCACAGTTTCTCATGTAGTAAATAAAAGTAAGTATGTAAGTAAAGAGTTGAAACTTAGAGTAGAGCAAGCGATGAAGGAGCTTGCATATCACCCCGATGCAATTGCTAAAAGCCTGAAGGCAAGAAAAACACATACCATTGGAGTTGTTATACCAAACATTATGAGCCCCTTCTATCCTCCGGTGGTTAAAGGTATTGAAGATGTAGCTAGAGAGTCTGGGTATCAAATTTTTATATGCAGTACTGAAGAGGATTTTGAAATGGAGGAGGAGAGGCTAAAGGCTTTGTATGAAAAAAGAGTTGACGGCTTGATAATCGTGCCAGTTAGAGATAGAAGAGGGTTTTTCTTTGATACACTTTTAGGGAAGAACGTACCGATTGTTTTACTCGACCGGAAGATTGGTGGCATTGATGTGGATACGGTTAGTAGTGATAACTATGATGGGGCGTACGCAGCTGTCAGACATTTTTTGAGTTTAGGTTACAAGAACATAGCCATTGTAGCGATGCCACTGCATATGGTACCTGGCAAAGAACGCCTCGAGGGATATAAAAAGGCTCTTCAAGAACATGGATTATCTGTGGTGGATAACTACGTAAAGGTAGGGAATGTCTCCGAAGAAAGTGGTTATGAGCGCACTAAGGAGCTATTGAATCAACCGGGTTCTCTTGAAGCGATTTTGGTATGCAATCATTTAATGGCGATGGGCGCTTTCAGAGCGATAAAAGAGTCGAAGCTGCGGATTCCCGAGGATATAGCGCTGATAGCATTTGATGATTTTCCCTGGACCCCCTATCTTTCTCCCTCCTTGACGACTGTGGCTCAGTCAGCTTATGAGCTTGGTGCTACGGCCGCGAATATGCTTATTGAAAGAATAGAGAAGAAAAATGATATAGAACCACGACACGTTGTTCTGAAATCTAAATTGATTGTCAGGGAGTCGTGTGGTGCTAATATGCGTAAAAGATAAGGATGGGAGGAGTTATGGGGAAAGAGTTAGTGTTATCAGGGAGGTATTATTCAGAAAATTTAACTCCAGATGGAGTCTACAAACCTGAGCTTTTTGGATACAAAACCGAAGAGTTAAGGTTAAGTATAGACCAGACAGCCTTTATGTTGATCGATGTATACGGGACTGGGTATTCGGATGATGAACCCGAACCAATAAGGCCTGCTCTTATAACCCGTAAAATGTTTTTGAGAGAAAAAGAAATGATCAACGAAAGGATAAGACCTGCACGTGACATCGCAAGACAAGCCGGTCTTAAGATTGTGTATGTAACAAATAGCGATCCCAAAATCGCAATCTCTAAAGGTGAATTTGGTAAGATGGTGAAGCGGATGCACGGTTATGTTCTTGAGGATGAATTTTCTGATAGTGGTGAGGCTCTTGCATTCTCTAAAGCAATTGCGCCCGAGCGTGATGATTTTGTAGTCAAGAAGTTTCAGTATGATGGTTTCTTTGAATCGCCACTCGATTCATTATTGCGGAATCTTGAGATTAAGAATCTGATAGCAGTAGGTTTTGCAGCAAATATCTGTTTGATGCAAACCTTGCACGGAGCTTTCTATAGAAACTACAGAACTGTGCTTTTAAGGGACTGTACGCTTGCTTTAGAATACCCTGACACTGAGGATGACTTGATGATAACAAAAGAATCCATAAGGTATATAGAGAGGCTTATTGGGTTCACGGTAACGTTCGAGGAGTTTAAGAACGCTTGCCAGAAGGTTACTGGCTAAAAATCAGCTTTTAATAATAGACCTTCCTTAAAATATTGAGTTTCCTGTAACATTCAGAAATAAAATCATTCTATGAATTGGGATTTTTTTTCATAATTACTTGACATTTTGTAGTATTATGTTAAATATTTATTTGAATTTGAGGAAAAATTTCATTTTTAATAAAAAAATTGTTGAAATAAACTAGGAGCGAGAATGGACCGTTTGTACGAATCAAAGATTTTTGACTACTCTCTAGAGAGCGTTGTAAAGAAAGATTACATTATTGCAACCTATTACCTTGAAGATTACTTGGAGAATGTTGACTTCATAGATCATTTTCAAAAAATCCAGGAAATAGTTTTGGAATGTTCAACAGGTTCATGGGTACGAGTAAAAGAAGAAACTCCTGAGGTTAGAGAGAAACTCTCAGGAAAGTTAATAAGTTATTTTGAGATACCGGCACCAAAGCACACAAAGAAAGCGGTATTTCAGCTCGCTTTGCCGACTGCAGCATGGGATCTTAATACAAATATTCCCATGATGATGTTATCGATGGCCGGCAACGTATTCTTCTTCTCCAAGAGTCTTAGAATACTTGATGTCTCATTCCCTGAATCTTTAACAAAACAACTTAACGGGCCAAAATTTGGTATAGAGGGACTTAGAAAGTATACTGGCGTTTACGGAAGGCCATTTTCATTACACATTATAAAACCGAAAATGGGGATGACCCCTGAACAGACAGCTGATCAGGTTTATCAGACTGCTTTGGGAGGAGCTGATTTCGCGAAAGATGATGAGATAAGTTCCGATGTGTTCAACTGCACCATGGAAGATAGATTAGTTGCAGTTCTTAAAACGGTTGAAAAGGCTAAGAAGAAGACAGGCAAAGAACTTATATACTTTGTTTCCGTTACCACCGATGTAGACCGAATTGTAGATAGAGCAAGAAGAGCTGTGGAGTTGGGGGCTAAAGGGTTATTGGTATCTTATCCGGCAGGTTTTTCAGCAATTAAAGCTCTCGCTTCTGATCCAATGATAGATGTGCCAATATTAATGCATCCATCAAATATGGGGAGTTTATTCCCAACTCACAGTCCTATTTTTTTAGCAAAGATAGCGCGTCTTTCCGGTGTTGATATTTTGCTTGGACCATCTAACTGGGGAGAGCTTCAGCCAGTAAGTTTGGAGGAATCGCTTAAATGGACACAAGCTGTTCGTGCTCCGTTGTACGATGTCAAGCCTACAATACCAATGATCGGGGGCGGTGTTCATCCTGGAATAGCTGAAATTTACATAAGAGAGATTGGAATAGATATGGTTATGGCAGCAGGCGGAGGAATGCTTGGACACCCGGATGGGTACACCGCAGGAGCCAGAGCCTGGAGACAGGCTATTGATGCTGTAATGAATGATATCCCGCTTCCCGAGGCTGCAAAAACCAATCCTGAATTGAAAGCTGCTTTGGATTACTACGGATACTACAAAAGGCCCAAGACCCCATGGTTTTATGCATCGCCCGAATACATACCCAAATTATTTACAGAATAACCACTCTCAGCATGTAGTTGTTTAATTGATATAAGAATTATTTAGAAATCCATCTACTGCGTGTATTTAGGATTATGTATTTGTAGATAAGTATTATCAATTCAAATATTTTTATAATTTGAGAAAATGTGTTGTTTATTCTTTATATTCCTTATATAGTATCAATAATCAAAGAAATAAACACATAATCGGTAGAAAAACAAAAGTTTTATTTAACTTGTTTGATGCCAAAAATTAGTTATCGGAGGAAATTAATTGCCGTTATTATCACTATCAGAAATATTAAAAGACGCGAATAAAAAAAGATATGCGGTAGGCGGGTTTGATTGCTGGAATTTAGACTCTATAAAAGCAATATTTGAATCTGCTGAGGAGATGTGTTCTCCAGTGGTTGTTGTTATTGAACCAGAGGAACTAGGGTTAATTGGATTTAATTATTTTCAGAACATAATCAGAACGTTCCTTCTTGATTCGAGCATTCCTTTTGCAGTGCAATTAAATGAAACCTCAGATTTTAAAGACGTGATATTGGCTATAAAGTATGGATTTAACTCCGTAATGCTGGAAAACGACTTTGGAGAATTTGAGGACTATTTAGCGCTTGTAAAAAAGTCTGTAGAGATAGGAGATCTTGCTGGGTTAGAGATAGAGGCAGAAATCGGTGAAATTGAAAACGTTAGAAAAAAGGACAAGATGATAAGCAAAAAAACTGATGTTACTGAAGCGATAAGATTTATTAAAGAAACGGGTATAAAGGCTTTAGCAATTTCTATTGGGAATATACATGAGTCGATAGATGAAGTCTCGAAAATTGACTTAAAACTCTTAAAGAAGTTAAAAGATTCAATTGATATTCCAATGGTGTTACATGGAGGGAGCAGTTTGCCAAAGAGCGAAACAAAAAGTTACGTTAATGCAGGTGTATCAATGATTAAGTATGGCACAATTTTGCGCTATGAGTACCTGAATAAGAGGCTAAGTTCGGGAGAAGAAAATCGAGGGTTTATGGGCCAGGCTGTCAGATTGTTTGAAGACTCAAAAGAAGCTGTCAAAAATAGAATAAAAGAATATATTCAGATCATAGGAAGTGTGAATAGAGCAAGATATTAAATAATATTTTTTAAAGAGGTTAAATTGAATTCTCGCCAAAGACTGCTTCGAACAATTAATCATAAAATTCCAGATAGGGTACCATGGAGTCCCTTTCTAGAGTTCTATTTCTTAAACGCTCAAAACGAGGAGGCAAAAGAAAAGGGCATCATTGAATTATCAAGGGAACTCAAAGTAGATATTATAGCCAGAAATATAGTATCTGCTTATAAAGTACATTCTCCAAATGTCAAAACGACAACTTATATTAATGGGCAAGTGATCGATAATCCCGCGGAAAATAACAATTGGCAATTGGAAATATACGATATGTTTTCTTTAGATAAGTATCGGGATCAATCTATTAAATTTATTGAGAAAAAATTCGAAACTCCAGTTGGTATGCTTTCAGCAAGATATGTAAACTTACTTAATTCCAGAACTGTATTCCAGGATGTTTTTCCAATCCAAAACATGAGCGATCTGAATGTTCTTAAGTTTATGTATAAAGATATTCAATATGTACCAAATTATACAGAAGTGGAAAAAGTTTTTAAAAATGTCGGAAATGATGGCATAGTTTCAATAGGAGTACCAGGTACTCCGGTTGTTGAATTAATAGAAGAATATATTGGACTGGAAAATTTTCATTATTTGCTTCATGACTATACTATAGAGATAAAAGAATTAATGGAATTGATGTTGGAAAAGAATCTTGAGGCAGTTGAAATAGCAGCAAAATCACCCAGCGATTTTTTAATAATTTGGGAAGATACTGGAACAAGTTTGTATTCAAAAAAAATTTTTGTTGAAATTGTTTCTGGAATGATAAAGAAAATTGTTGATAGAATTCATGAACAGGGCAAACCAGTGGCATTACATTCATGTGGTCTTATTAATGATATTTTGTATGAAATTAAAGAGACTGGAGTTGATATTATTGAAAGCGTTACTACATATCCTACTGGTAATGTTAATATGTTAGATATGAAGAAAAAAATGGGAAACGATATTTGCATAATGGGTGGGATAGATCCTACTGTAATAACAAGCCAAAATGAAAAATATTTAATTGAGAAAACAAAGGAATTAATTCAAATAATGAAACCTGATGGTAACTTTGTCCTTGCAAATGGAGACGCATTACCGGCAGATACTCCAGTAAAAAATCTATTTAATATTTATGAAATAGTTGAACAATATGGTTATTATTAAGACCTGTGTCTTAGTAACAAAAGTAGATAATGCTACTGTAAAATATCTTAAGCAAATTAAAATGTAACTACCCTATCTATATATCTGGGATATGAAGGATCAATCCCTTTCTTCTCTGCCTGATGGTATCCAATTAATTGACCAATTACCTGGAAAAAAACAGGCTTTAACAAATCCTCTAAATTAAGGTTAACATTTATCATGAAATCACTTTTATCATCTAAATTTTCTGAACATCTTTTATCACAAACGCTCAAGATTATTGCGCCAACGTTTTTTAGCTCTAAAGCGATTTTGCTTTCGTAATCAAAAGCTTTTTCTGATCGGAAAAGAACTATCAGGGAATTTTCATCTGCAATTGTATTATAACCCTGTCTGTATTCGAGTGTATGGGAAAACTCAGTATTTGTAATTGACATCTCCTTACTTTTCAGCGCAGCTTCTCTTGCCAGTCCATACAGGGGGCCAGTACCTAAAAATGTAATTCTATTGAAGTTAAATCTATTTATGATTGAGGAAATTATTTTTGAATAGTCATCAAAACTATTAAAAAAAATGCTGCTTGACGAATATATTTTATCAATCAACGATTTTCTATTGACAAGCATAAAAATCAGACTTAACAGTATGATAGTGGAACTTGTTGTAGACATTGTGGAAGTAATGGATTTTTCTAAAATCTCTTCAAATATCATTGAATAGTCGCAGATCTTTGCTAAAGTACTATTCGGTGATGCCGTCAATGATATAGTATATCCCTTAAATCTTTTAACCGATTTATGGGCAAGCACGGTATCAGCTGTCTCCCCAGTTCTCGATACCATCAAGAATCTATCTCGTGAAGAATTTGATTTAACATAATCATCCGAGTTAATAAAAAATTCGGACGAAGGAGCACAAATGGCTCTTTTGTTAAACAAAACGTCATAAGTAAGTTTTGCAATCAAAGATGAGTTATAAGATGATCCAGAGCCAATAAAATAAATATTTCTATGATTTTTAAAAATATTCAGAATCTCATCTTGTTTTTTAAGAAATTTATTAATTGCATATTCCCAAACCTTACTTTGACTTTTTATTTCTTCCCAAATTAAATATTTTTTAATTTTTTTACCTCTTTCGTCCATGAATTTGATATTTAAACTGGTTGATTAAATATTTATCCTCAACTCTTTCTCCAACCCTTTAATTAGACTCATACACTCTTTTTGAGTATCTTGATTTAAAAAGTCTTGCTCGTGGTTGGTTAAAATATTAACTTGTTTCTCAAGAGCTCTGTCAACAATTGTCTTTTTGCCTTCACTTTCCCAGGTGTCCCATACAAGTCTATCCAATAATTCAGGATACCAGACATCTTTCTTATAGTTTGAAAGTGTATGATCATGTGTTAGAAAATTACCGCCAATACCAACTTCTTTTATAACATCCAACGAAACAGTCTCATCGGTTACCTCGAATGAGTTCATAACTCTTGTTATGTAGCCCGCCATTTCATCATCAATTATCAACTGAATTGTATTAGCTCCATTATCAGCACCACTTATACCAAGATGACCAAAAATATCTCCTCCAGCAAGTGCGCCCAACATAATGGTTGCAGCCTTTTCCATTCCAGATTGTGCATCTGGGACTTTGGAGTCACACATTCCAGTGTTATTGTAAACTGGAAATCCATAACTTTTTGCAATCTGAGTTATTGCTGCTGCCATCAAGCCCTGTTCTGGCGAAGCAAATGAGATCATGCTTGCCTTCATATCCATTACATGAGGTATCCCACCATAGGTTACCGACAGGCCAGGTCTTATTGCTTGAGAAATAACTATTCCAGAGAGAACCTCTGCATTTTCTTGTGCCAGTGTTCCAGCAAGAAAAACCGGTCCAGATATTCCAGTTTGCACCATTGGTCCAAAGCAGATTGGCATTTCAGCATTTGCAAATTCTATTAATATATCTATCCCTTCTGACCTGAAGGTAAGAGGACTGATTGGTTCGACGAAAGCTTCATACGGTGGAAAATCTTTTAAGTTTTTTGAAGAACCGCATACCACCTTCATCATCTCAATTATTGTTTTTGCCGATATTCCGCTGAAAATGAGACCCATAAACGGTCTATTGGTACCGTTAAGTAATTCAAAAAAAGTATATACATCTCGTAGATCCGGATGAATATCCAGGGGTAAAACCATTGCTCCAACAACATTGATATGTTTAAGAGCATCTCCGATCTTAATAGCTTTTCTGAGGTCTGCCAAAGTAGGGTCAATTCTTTTTACATTAAGTTGATCGATAAGTTGATACTGTCCGACACTGCCATTGAAATTAAACATATCATATCCAAATTCTGCAGTGTTATTTTTATTTCTACCGTAAAGGATATGCCTTTTACCTGATAGCTCAACTGCTTTTTTTGTTATTTCCGGAGGAATTTTAACTATTTCAGTATTTTCGTTGACAATTGCGCCAAATTCTTTTAATTGTTTCCAGATACGATTGTTTGGAACCTTCACTCCTATATTTTCTAAAATATCAAATGAAGCGTTACTTATTTTATTTATGGATTCTTCAGAAAGAATTTTATACATTGGCAGTCTATACTTTGTTTCCAAATGAAATCACTCCTTGATTTTTTTTATTCTTTTACTGCACCTGCTGTTAAGCCCTTGATTAAGAACCTCTGGAATAGCAGAACAAAAATTACAGGAAATATTACAAATAGCACGGCACTTGCAGTTATACCCCCAAACTCAATAGTATATTTTGAAATAAATCCAAATAAAGCCAGGGGTGCCGTCTGTACACTGCTCTTATTGATTAGAGCAACAGCGCCCATAAATTCACTCATTGAAAAAACAAAACATATTATTCCTGCAGATATAATGCCCGGGAGAGAAAGTGGCACTATTATTTTAAATAGTGCTCCAATTCTTGATGCTCCATCTATTCTCGCTGAATCTTCAAGTTCTTTTGGTATCGTCCTGTAATAACTGTATAGTATCCATGTCGCTACTGGAAGAAGCCACGCTGTATAAAAAATTACCAAGCCTGATAGGGTGTTTACTAAATCAAACCTTTTGAATATCAAATAGAAAGGTAAAAGCAGGGATACTGGCGGAATCATCTGGGTAAATATGAGTGAAATAAAAATTACATTCGCAAATTTGAACTTTAGTCTTGCAAAAGCATATGCTGCAAATATTCCGAGAATTATACATAATATAGTTGTAATTATTGCAACTCTTAAACTATTTCCCAAAGCTATGGTAATATTAATCTTCCCACTGCCCAATACGCTTGCATAATTATTTATAGTTACTTCGTGCGGAATAAAATTTGGAGTAGGTTTATAAAGTTGACTTTTCTCCTGAATGCTTGTTATGAAAACCCAATAGAATGGCCCAATAAAAAAAAGTAGGGCAATGATTAACCCTAGATACAATATTATTCTGTTCAGTTTCTTTTTGATTATCCATATGTTTAACCGCATTTTAATCTTCGCCGCTTTTTCTAATAAAGTAAAAATACATTATTGTAACGATAAAAGAAATTAACATTATTATGTAAGATATTGCAGCAGCATATGATACATCGAAAAACTTAAAGGCATTATTCCAGTTATAAAGCGTTAGATTAGTTGTAATATTTCCTGGCCCACCTTTTGTGAGAATAAAAAATAAATCAAAGGAATTTATTGAGATCAGTGTTCCAAGTATTGTTGCAATATAGATTGGAAGCTTCACCATTGGAAGAGTTATGTTGAAAAAACTTCTTATACCGCTTGATCCATCTATGCTGGCAGCCTCGTATAGTTCATCGGGTATTGTTTGAAGTCCGGCAAGAATTATTATTATGAAGAAAGGTGTCCCCTGCCAGACATCGGCTAAGATTATGCTTGGAATTGCAAATGTTTTGCTTGATAAAAAAGAAATATAACTATCAATGATTCCTATTTTTTTTAATAGGAAATTTATTAGCCCGACTCTATCATTAAGCATCCACTTCCATATGATCCCAGTTACTACATATGGAGTTGCCCATGGTATTATTACTAGCGATCTAACGAAGCTTCTTCCCACGAATGATTCCTTTAACATTACCGCTACTAATGTACCGATAATTAATTTCAATATGACCGTTGCCGAAACAAATTTTAATGAAACCATAAAAGCGTCGGTGAAATCGGGATCTCTAAGAACTGTGATGTAGTTTGCTAACCCAATGAAATTATATTCTCCCAGGGTCGATAGTCTTACTTGGCCAAAGCTAATAATGAAAGAATATATTATTGGATAAATTAAAATTAAAAAAACTGCAATAAAAGTTGGGATTATGAGAATTGCAGCTAGTTTTCCCTGACTTCTTTCAAAATTAAAGAATTTCACAATCGATTTCATCTATTTTGATAATAAACAGAACGGCAAATGATTTTATAAATTTTAGAACAATAATTCAAAATTAGTAATGCTGCTGGATATCTTACATTGTAAGACATCCAGCAATTTATAAAACAGGGTTATAATATTATTATTTTGATAATCCCTCAATTGGTTCAAACTTTTCAGCTGCAGCTTGAAGGTCGCTGGCCGCTTTTTCCGGGCTAATCTCACCCAATATAGCTTTATGAATTTGCTTAGCGACTTCCAATCTTAAATCCCAGGCGGATTTTACCAATGGAAATTGGAATTCTACAGCATCTTTTACCATATTATCGGTATCAAGGTAAGGCAGTGCAGCTATAACTTCGGGATCTTCATATAAATCTGCATAAATTGGCAGTGTTCTGTTCTTAAGTGATCTTTGTTTCATATTGTCATGAGATGCAATAAATTTTATGTACTCTACTGCAAGAGGCACATTTTGAGCTGATTTGGGTATTCCGATATATTCATGTCCATCTAATGTTCCTCCCGTCATTCCCTTTTCTTTCCCGGGGAATGGGAAATATCCGGTTTTGGCAAATGTTTCCTCGTCAAGAAATCCGGCGTACATGTCCCACATTAGCATCATGGCTATATCACCTTTGCTATATAGATCTGTAACCTCCCACTGCATCTGTACAAGCATGCCTGGATCAACAAGCTTTTTATCTATAAGATCTTTGGCGAATTTTGTTGCTGCTATTGCTTCTGGTGTGTCAAAAAGAAATTTTAATTTGCCATCTTTTACTTCTTCGTAATCGCTACCATATCCTCTCATAAACATAATGTAATTAGAAAAGAAGAAATCCGTTGTCCAGTCGGAAATGAAATTATAATTATTATTATATGCGTTTAACTTTTCCAGAACTGTTTCAAATTCATCTAAAGTTTCTGGAATTTTGACGCCCGCACCATCGAATATATCCTTGTTATAGAACATAATATAGTAACTGGGCATCATCGGAAGAGCTAGTATATCATCTCCAACTTTACCGTAATCTACTAAACTTGGAACCATATCAGGAATTAAGTCACTAAAATAATCATTAAGCGGTGTCAGTTTGTTTGGGAATTCATCCCACCAAATTTTAGTCAGATCCATTACATCTACAACTTCGTCTGTCGAGAGCATTTGTGCGCCTTGTGGGAAAAAGACATCCCAACCTATTTCGCTGTAATCAACAGTAACTCCGTATAATTCCTCAAATTCTTTTGTCTTATCCCCAATATTTCCTGCTGCTAAGTCCGGAGATATTTTAACAATTAAATTTTGACCCTTAAAATCCTTAACTTCTTCGGTGGAGGTAGAAGGCGCTTCTGTTGATGCTTCAGTAGTTGGTGCTTCGGTTGATGTAACTTCAGTGGTAGGTGGTGCTTTAACACAGGCAGCGAACAACGATCCAGCAAGAACAACAATCACAAACAAGATAAATAATCTTATCCGCATTTAAAACTCTCCTTTTTTAATAATTTTGGATTCGAAGATTTTTCAGTTCTGTTTCCATAACCTATAACCATCAACCTCCTTTTTTATTTTTTTAGATATTATTGGTAAATTCTATTTTAAGATGAATAAATTTCTCCCATATAATATGTTCATCAAAAGCCAAATTTCCTTGTTAAAGTGAGATTGTTATTGATATTAGAAAATGATCATTGCAAAGTACATTGCTACGATTATATTACTGATTATGACCAAATTATATGGTATTTTTTAAAAATATATTATAATTCAAAGTTAACTATAACACAAATAAAAGATATTACAACAATTAAATGCTTGACACTACATACAGGCAAAATACAATACTTATTGAATTTATGGTTCAATAAAAATTTCAGGAGGTCTATTTAGATGGAAACAATTTACATTGATATTAAAAAAAAAGAATTGGATATAAGAAAAGAACGCGTAGAAAAGGTGAAAAGGTTTGAAGCTACAGATAGAATTCCTGTGTTACCAATGATTGATAATCGTTATTACTATGAGAAAGTTGGAGTAACAATGCAGGAAGTCTTTAATGATCCTATAAAAATGTTGAGAGCACAAATATATGGACAAAAGTGGATAATGGAAAACATTAAAACAGATCAATATGAAATTCCTGTACAAATGTATTCGTGGTTTCAAAATGTCCGAGAGGCATCAGCTTTGGGATGTGAAATTGAATTTCCCACACCAAATCAGGTTTGGGTAAAGAAACCCTGGATCAAGAATGAGGAGGATTTAGAAAGATTAAAAAAAATAAATGTAATTACAAATGGATTGCACGGACGCGAAATTGAATTTCGCGAAGCGATGAGGAAAGTTGCAAAAAAATATAGAGTAAAACTTAGTGACGGGTATGAATTTTACCCCGCAGAAGAAATTCGCCTGCACACTTGCATGGATGGTCCGTTTACCCTGGCTGCTGAAGTACGTGGTTATCAGAAAATAATGGAAGATATTATTGAACGACCCAATTTCGTTAAAAAACTCTGTGATATCATTGCTGATAAAGAGATAGAGTGGGTAGAATTCTGCAAAAAACAAGACGGTGATGATTCGACAATCTGGATGGGAGACGATTACGCTGTTTTTTTATCTCCAAAAATGTATGAAGAGTTTGCATTACCATATGATAAGAGAATTAGATTTCACTTCGGTGGGTATTGTGCCTTTCACCTGTGCGGTTTTTCTGAACATCTTTTACATTATCTTGTAAATGATCTGAAAATTAATGAATTCAGCGCATTTGGATTTCAGTTAGACAAGAAAAAGGTTGTGGATTTGATGGGTGGGAAAATTGTTTTAGTAGGAAACATAAGCCCTATGAATTTGCTTAAAGGGACAAAGGATTCAATAATAAGTGAGATCAGAGAAGCAATTGAGATATTTGGACCAAGGGGGGGGTTTATTTTACAGGATGGAGCTGATATCGCTCCAGGCACACCTGTAGAAAATATCAATTTGATGTATGAAGTGGCTGAGGAATATAAATTGAAATAATGACTGCAAAAATTAAATTATGGGGTTGTTTGTTTCTATTATTTTATAAAATTATTTAATAAAACTGATAAAATTTATTGAAGTAAGTATAGAAAAATATTATAGATCTTAATTTATTCTAGGATACTATGGTGCTATCTCAAGAAAGATATAAAAAAATATTAGATTTAATAAAAGAAAACGGTTCAGTTTATGTTGCTGATTTAAGCAAGCGATATGAAGTATCAGAAGAAACCATAAGAAGAGATCTTGATAAACTTGAAAAAGAAGGCTTATTATTTAGAATACACGGTGGTGCTATATCCTTTAATCATACGCGTTTAGAGCCATCCTATAATGCAAAGATCAATGTTAACGTTGATGAAAAGCGAGCTATAGCAGCAGAAGCAGCTAATTTGGTAGAAGAAGGCGACTCAATCATTCTTGACTCAAGTACAACTGTTCTTTTTCTGGCTAAGGAGCTGAAGAATAAACGAAATATTACTATAGTTACCAATTTTCCCCTTGTCATTAATGAATTCACCGATGTACCAGCTATAAACATTATTTCAACCGGAGGAGCATTAAATCGACCATCCTGTTCTCTTGTTGGTTCTATTACAGAAAATTTTCTTAAAGAGATTCATGTTGACAAAACCTTTATTTCCACAAAGGCTGTTTCGATTGAAGAAGGTCTAACTGAAGGTGATATTGCTAATATAGCTGTAAAAAAATGTATGATTCATGCAGCTAAACAAAATATATTGCTTGCAGATAGTAGTAAATTCAATCATGTGGCGTTTGCTCAAGTTGTGCCGCTTTCCGCTATTGATATTATTATTACTGACAACGGTATTGAACCTGAATATCTGAAACAAATAAAGGAAAATAATTTAAAGGTTATTTTAGTAGAAACAAATAGATAAATAGTTATTTTTTTAGCAAATTTTCCCCATTACTTCATTAATACAAATCGGTATTCTGATATATGTAAATTAGCACAGGAAAAAATAAGTGTTGAAATACTTATTATTTATGTTACAATTCATTTTGTTTTTTAAATAAATATATTAAAAAGCCATATAATTAAGTCATTATCGGTAATAATTGCAATTTTTTATTTGCAAACTTCTAACAAAGAGGAGAAATAGAAGATGATTAACATGAAAATAACACTTCCAAAAATTGATACCACAATTAAAATCCCTAAAGGTGAATTTGAAACAAGAATAAAAAAAGTACAGAATGAACTTTATAGAAGAAAAATTGATTTTGGTATAGCCTATGGGACTCCTATTATACCTGGAGATGTTTTATACCTATCTGGATATGATGTTCATCTAGAATCGTCATCTGCCATCATAATATCTCCAACTAAGATGTTTGTATTGGGAGGTCCAGAAAGTGTGGGCTGTGCCCAAGAATCAATGCGTGCTGGTGAATGGAGAAATCTAAAGGAGTTCCAGCTAAGTTGGGAGGATTATCCTCAAGCTAGGTTTTCTCCTCTAAGAGAAGTGATTGATGAAGCTGTTGAGAAAAAAAATGTAAAAAGAGTAGGCATGCTGACTTCAGCGGATATTATGTCAGTTGACTGGTTGGAGTTAGTAAAAAGAAATACTGATAAAAATGCTGAATTTCTGAATGCAACAGATATTCTTGCCGAAGCCCGGTATATCAAAAGCAAGAATGAATTAGAGCTAATCAGATTATCAAATAAGATTGCCATAGAGGCTATAAAAATAATGATTGAAGTTATCGAACCCGGAATGAGAGAATTGGAAGTTGCTGCATATGGAGACTACGTAGCCAAATCAATGGGTGCTTATAACTATGGATACGATACCCTGGTTACTACAGGGGAAAGAACTAATACGATTATTGGTAGAACTGGTAATAAGATAATAGAAAAAGGAGATATATGTATCTTTGGAGTAAGTGCTAGATATGAAGGTTATTCGTCAGCACCTGGGCGTACTATAGTTGTTGGAGGTGCTAATAAAGGACAAGTAGAATTTCTTGAACATGCACTAACAGCTCATGCATTAGCTGTTGAAAAGTTTGTCTATGGAAAACCTGCTCGTGATTTGGATATAGTTGCTCGTGAATATTACAAAAAGGTAGGGTTAGCACAATATCAGATTTACAGTACGGGGCATGGGACAGGAATCTCGGAAGCCTTTGAGGGGAAGGCAGCGACTCGCTATAGTGATTATAATTTCCCCAAAAATATTGTGATGATGATAGATGTTGGTTTATACGGACATCCAGATTACCACGGCCAAAGACACGAAGAAGCATTTATTATTAATGATAAAGGTGAAACTGAAAAAATTTCAGACTTGCCAATGAGATTATATAAGAAAAAATGATTGCATTTATAGAAAACAGGGATTTGAAATATATCACCAATATCAAAATACTCAAATGACTCCAATTATATTAAATCTATAAAAGGATTTTATAAGTTTTTAGAATTTCTAATGGAAAAAGCATCTGGATGAATTACCTTTTAGGCTTATGCATTGGAACATCGAGCACAAAAGCTCTGATTACTGATATTGAAGGAAAGGTAATAGTTTCTTCAATAATAGAATATAAGACTGATAGCCCCTTTCCAGGTTGGATGGAACAAGATCCTGAGTTATGGTTTGAAAGTTCAATTAAAGCTGTCAAAGATTTACTTGATAACGGCAATATTAATCCGAAAGATATAATATCTTTGGGCATCTCAGGCCAGATGCATTCTACAGTTTTTTTAGATAGAAATAACGATGTAATAAGGCCTGCTCCGCTGTGGAACGATCAGAGAACATTTAAGGAATGTAATTATCTTTTGGATAATATAGGAATTAAAAAAATGCTCGAACTCACCTCAAATAAACCTCTGGACGCTTTCAGTCTTCCTAAGATTTTATGGCTAAGAAATAATGAAAAAGAAAATTTCAAGAGATTAAAAAAGATATGTCTTTCAAAAGATTATGTGAAATACAGGTTATCTGGAAAGCTTAACACTGATCCTTCCGATGCCTCTGGAACCCTATGTTTTGATGTAAAAAATTACAGGTGGTCTAAAGAGCTTTTTGATGAGTTGAAACTGGATATATCAATTCTTCCGGATGTAAAACCGTCAGGTGAATTTTCTGCTTGCATGTCAAGGGAAGGATCAATAATAACGGGTTTACCTGAGGGATTACCTATACTGACGGGGACAGCGGATACTGCAGGAGAGATGTTGGGGAATGGAATAAATAGTGATGGAGATTGTCTTATAATTCTTGGGACTGGGGGAGTTTTGCTTGTTTATCATTCAAAACATTATAAAAATGATGGCAGCCTTGATATGTTCTGCTTTCCTGACGGAAGGTTTTATTCGTTAGGGGTAACACTTTCATCATCTGCGTCGCTTATGTGGAGCTTAAATAAAATAGGGCTTGATCTGGATATTGTCGAAAGGGGAATAGATAGAAATATAAGATATTGCGATTTTAAAGAATATATCGAGAAAAATAAGTTTAATATTCTTGAAGAAGAAGCAAATGAAGTTTCTCCAGGAGCTAACGGCTTAATATTTTTACCCTATTTAACAGGCGAGAGGGCACCATATGCTGATCCAAGTGCAAGGGGCGTTTTATTTGGATTGAACTTAAACCATGGGAAGAAGCATATCTTAAGAGCCGTAATGGAGGGTGTAGCATTTTCACAAAGGGATTGTTATGAAATAATCAGAAAAAAGGGGTTTGATATAAAGAATATTGTAATATCAGGGGGTGGGGCAAAAAGTAAATTGTGGTGCCAGATCTATTCAGATGTTTTCAATTCAAGAATTACGAAGATGTCATCTGAAGAGGGCCCATCTTTGGGAATGTGTATACTTGGAGCAGTTTCATTAGGGATATATGATTCTATCGGGAAAGCCTCAAAGAAGTTTTTTAGGGAAGAAAATACCTTTAATATGAATGAAGAAAATGTATCTATATATGATGAGCTATATGGAATATATCATGATCTTTATTCAAAATTGAAAGACTCTTTTTTTAAAATAGATAAATTTGCCAAAAAACATTACTTAAATTAAGTAAATGAGTAATTCTTTTTACAATATTCAATTAATCTAGTCACATAGATTGAAGTAACAAATCATTGCGTATACAAGGAGCGTTAATGGAGAATCAAAATTATATCCTCGCTAAGATTGAAAAGGTAAGAAATTACATTGAAGAGAGAGGCGCAGATGGGATCCTTCTAACTAAAAAGAATAATTTTTCATGGATTACCTGTGGGAAGAGAAATGGAATAATAAATGAATCAGAGATAGGTAATTCAAGTGTTCTTATAACAAGAAATAATTGCTATCTTATAACGGATAATATAGAAGAACCTCGAATGTACGCGGAAGAAATAGATGACAGACTTTTCAAAAGAGCGATATTTAGTTGGTTTGAGCCGCAAGATAAGTATAAAAAGATAATCGAGGTTGTTGGAAGTGATAATGTTATTTCAGATGTTACTTTTGGTAATTTCGATCTTGTTGACGATGGTTTTGAGAAATTAAAGTATGTGCTTGATGAAGCAGAAAAGAAGGTGTTGAGAGAGCTTGGGGAAAGGACTTCCAAAATTATCTCCAGGGTGTGTTTGGAGACAAAGCGGGGTGATGGTGAGTTTAATTGCCTTGGCCTGCTTCATAGATACTTAGCAGATGAGGGCATATCGCCCAACGTGTCTTTTGTCGCTTCCGATGAGAGGATATTTAATTTCAGACACCCAATAGCAACCTTTAAGAAGGTAGATAGATATTTTATGGTGGTAGTCTGCTCTGAGTTTAAAGGTTTAATTGTCTCAATGAGTAGATCTGTTTACTTTGGAAAACTAACAGGGGAATTGGAAGCTAAAAAGGATATTCTTGCCCATATCGATGCAGAGATAATAAACAACACAAGACCTGGTAAAACATATGCGGATGTTTTTGGATTTATTAAAAAAATGTATGAGAAATATGGGCATAAGGATGAGTGGATTCATCACCTTCAGGGAGGTCCTATCGGGTATTCACCAAGATATTTTCTAGCAAATGATCGTACAAATGTGCCTGTTGAGGTTGGAAATGCATTTGCATGGAATCCTACATTAAAAGGAATAAAAAGTGAGGATACATTTTTGATTGATGAGGATTTAAATAAATACATTTCTTATGATGAGGATTGGCCCTCAATTGAGATAGTAGTTGGA
The DNA here is from genome assembly GCA_023488455.1 of Actinomycetota bacterium. The sequence goes on from JAMDDV010000038.1 coordinate 51,119, forward strand.
GATAGGAAGATAAAAAGACCCGATATTTTATTAAGAAAAGAGATTGTGATTTCATCTTCATAGAGCATAGATTTCTTTCCACTTATGTTTAGTAATACAGAGTGGTAACAATTTCTTTCTAGGTGTATCTAGAATCGTGCCCATTTTAAATTCTGATGCCAATTTGTACCCTTCAACTTTGAAATATATCCTATCTAAGATTTTTGCCCGTATTCCTTTTTATCTTTTAAGTTTATCTACGAATGTATATAATATAAATTTAGCCAAGGATATTATTTAATCTAACCTGATATGTTAAGTCACTATCTTAAGCAATGACATTTTGAAAGCTGTGCAGGGCGCACCATTTTTATAAGTTTATTTTTTTAATGTTTTAACAAATTCTTCAACCTCAATGTTTGCTGCTCGTAATATCGAACGAAGAGTTCCTTTATCAAGGAATTTATGATCTGGTACTACAACTTGAGTAAATGGGTTATCTCTTCTTAAGGTAATGTGGCTGCCTTTCTGTCTTTTAACTGAAAAACCATATTTATTGAGGACTCTAATACATTCTTTTCCAGAAATATTTGGTAATTTTGTCATACCGCAACAACAATGACTTCAAACTGTTCTTCTGGTACAGGTAGGTTATCTTCCTCTAATGCCTCTATGTAACATTCAATTGCTTCTTTGATGTTATTAATAGCTTCTTCCTTGGTTTTACCTTGAGAGATGCATCCAGGCAAGCTTGGGCATTCGGCGATCCAAAAACCGTCTTCTCCTGGATACAAAATTACCTGTCTCATTATAATCACCTCACAGTAGTCACAGAAAGTGTACAAAATTATATTATTAAAATGAATATAATAATAACATGCAAAATTGAATAGCCGACAGGGCATAGTGGAGTTTCATCGATTTGTTGGTATTGAATCGAAGGTTCAAGTCGTTTTATTCCTTCAACTTTGTCAAAGTCCGTATCTTAAGAACTTGATTTTAATAATATCTTCCTCAAGTTCAAAAAGAATTTTGTCCTTAGACTTCAGCTTCATGCTTGAGAAAGCAATATTAGATGCGAATATTGATTCATTATGATTCATATAATGTGTTATAATTTTTTATGTTGTTAAATTAGTTGTGATAATAAGGTTTTGGTGGTGTGTCATGAGGCAATTTACTGTTAGGGGGCTATCAAAGGAATTGGAGGAGAGGATCGAAAAAGAGGTTAATGAAAAGGGATTAAGCCTAAACAAAGTGTTGATGTCACTGCTTGAGAAAGGCTCTGGACTGAGTAGAATAAAGAGATCTCAAGTAATTTACAGTGATCTGGACCACTTAGCAGGGTCATGGTCCTTAGAAGAAGCTCAAGAAATTGAGAAATATATAAAGGATCAAAGAAAAATCGATGAGGATATGTGGAAGTGAATACAAGGATTCTAATCGATACAACTGCCTATTCATCGTTTATGAAAGGTGATCCTGATTTTAAAAAAGCTATACAGACGGCAGATGAGATTTTTCTTAATTCCATTGTAATTGGTGAGCTGCTATTCGGATTTATTAGAGGAGGAAGAGAGGAAAAAAATCGTTTAGAACTTCAACAATTTCTTTCATCACCAAGAGTATTCATTCAAACGGTTGATGAGGAAACATCAGAGAGGTATGCCGTAATATTTAATTATCTTAAGGAGAAAGGGACTCCAATTCCCACCAATGATATATGGATTGCTGCCTCAGCCATGAAGGACGGTTTGAAGATCCTTACCGCTGATGATCATTTTAATAAAATACCACAGGTCATAGCGGAGTTTCGTTGATCTGTTGCGCTTGTAGATTTTTACTTGTTTTGCTTTTTTGCTGAAGTCTAATTGATGAATAAATAAATCTCAATAGAAGTGGGGTTATCAGCGTGGTTGCCACGGCAACTATCACCAGCGAAGCATAGGTCTCAAGTGATATTATTTTAAATGTGGCTCCTATCGTTGCTGTGATGAGCGCAACCTCGCCTCTTGATATCATACCGATGCCAATTACAGTCGATCGTTTCCAATCAAATCCGCACATCTTTGCAGGTAGCATGCAGCCCAATAGCTTAGAGATAATTGCCACTGTAAGCAGAGATATTATCAATATTGGATTCAGATTTCTGACGGTAAAGCCCATGCCTATATTTGCAAAAAAAATTGGGATGAAAATGCTGTAACCCACGACCCTCAGGTTCTTTTCGATCTTCTCTTTAATGCCGGACTTATTCACGAGGACCCCAGCTAAATATGCGCCGGTTATTGATGCGAGTCCTGCATAGAACTCAGAAGCCCAGCCAAATAGAAGACTGAAAGCTATTATCAGGCTCATGATAAGGTCGTTATTCCTGACCCTGTTGAAAAGTTTTGGTGCAAAATTTACAAAGACATAACCAAAAGCAGTTGCGCTGGCGCTAAAGATCGCAAGCCTGGTGATTGTGGTTGTGAACTTGATATCACCTATGCCTTTAGTCCCCAGGAATATTGAAATTGCGACCAGACCCATTATGTCATCAATAACTGCAGCATTCATTATCGTTGCAGCCTCGTCGGTGTGCATCTTTTTCAATTCCATGAGTGTTTGCGCAGTGATGCTCACGCTGGTTGCGGATAGCACTATCCCGACGAATATGCTTTCATTCTGCGGAAGGCCAAATAGTTTACAAACCCCCCAGCTAAGCAGGATAGGGAAGAGCATCCCAGATGTGGCAATAAGGAAGGAAGACAGCCCAAATTTCTTGATCTTATCAATTTCGGTTTCCAGTCCAGAGATGAACATTAGGATTATCACGCCAATTAAAGCGATGACATTGATCGCAGCATTGGGCGTGATGAAACCGAGTATTGCTGGGCCAAGGATTATGCCAACGGCTATCTTACCAATAACTGTTGGCAGACCGATCTTCTGGCTCAAAAAACCCATCAGTTTTGAGGCACCCAGTAAAATCGCTAATTTTAAAAGGATAGAGAAGTTCTCTTCCATCTTCCTTCCATGTTATTTCCCTTTTTACTATTCAAATGGATGAATCTACTTAAATGGCTTCAACGCCTTTATCGCCAGTCCGAACACGGACTACTTCCTCAATCGGTATAATAAATATCTTGCCGTCTCCAACAGCACCGGTCCTGCCTATTTCACAAATAGTATCCACTACCGTCTGCACATCCTTGTCTTCCACCACTATTTCAATCTTCTTCTTGGGTAAGAATTCAATCCTGTGTTCTCCCACTCGCCATTTCAGCGACACGCCTTTTTGCTGGCCTCTCCCAACCACATCACTGACTGTCATGCCAATAAAGCCTTTATCCTCCAGGGCGGTTTTAATTGGATGAAAAGTCTCTTCCCGTACTATGGCTTCTATTTTTTTCATATTAATGCTCCTATTCGTAAGCTCTTTCCCCATGCTGGGAAATATCCAGACCTACAACCTCCTCGGTTTCACTGACTCTTAACCCTATAGTGATATCGATTAGCTTACCTATTATCCAGGTCATTGTGAAAGAGAAAGCCCAAACTACTATTATTGCCAATAACTGTTTGCTGATTAGTAAAAGATTGCCAGCAATTAGTCCATCAGCACCGGCTGGATTCACTTTTATGGTGGCGAATATACCGGTGGCAAGAGCCCCCCAGGTGCCACCAATCCCATGACATGCCCATACGTCCAAAGACTCATCTACTCTAGTCCGGTTGCGTAAACGCATCGTATAGAAGCATATTGCCGATACTCCAATACCAATCGGTATACCCATTATCGGTTTCACAAAACCAGCGGCTGGTGTAATAGCTACCAGCCCAGCTACTGCTCCTATAGCAATACCGGATACCGTAGGTCGATGGTAAAACCAACTCAGAAACATCCAGGTCAGCGCAGCAGCGGCTGCAGCAGTATTTGTAGCCACAAAGGCATTAGACGCTAACCCTCCAGAGGTCAAAGCGCTTCCTGCATTAAATCCGAACCACCCAAACCAGAGCAGACCAGCACCGATCACTACAAAGGGCACATTATGCGCTGTCATGTTGGTACCATTTTGATAACCCTTGCGAGGACCTAACAGCATCGCCAGGGCTAGGGCAGATACACCGGCATTTATATGAACCACAGTGCCGCCGGCAAAATCCAGAGCGCCCAGCTTCACCAGCCATCCACCGCTACCCCAGACCCAATGCGCAATAGGCAAATATACAATGGTAAACCAGACTACAGCGAAGACCAAAATAGCTCTGAATTTCATTCTCTCAACAACTGCACCAGTGATTAGAGCTACGGTGATTATGGCAAACATCCCCTGAAATGCCATGAAAGAGAGATGAGGGACTGTAGTGGCATAGACTGTTGATGGTTCCTGACCGACATTATTCAATCCCAGGAAGTTTAATCCACCGATGATACCTCCAATGTCCTTTCCGAAGCTCAGGCTGTAACCGTACAGTACCCAGAGAACTCCAATCAAGCCTAGCGTCATAAAGCTCATCATAATGGTGGAAAGTGCATTCTTTCTCCTCACCATCCCACCATAGAAGAAAGCCAGTCCCGGCGTCATCAGCATGACGAGAGCTGCTGAGGCAAGTAGCCAGGCATTATCTCCAGCATTTATCGGCATAAACTACCTCCTGTATCTTATGTTGAAATAAAAAAAGCCCCTTAAAACCGGAATATTAATTCCTGCTTCAAGGGGCTTCGATGCCCAATATGATTCTTCTTCAAATCTGGCCTGCTGGATGCACCTTTGCATTCAGCAGCATAAATGTTTGCCTAAAATGATAATCGAAGTTTTAATCAAATCAATACATATAATGCATTGTTTACAAAGATTTTACATATAGAAGTAGTTTGTTTCATTTATGTAAATTGTATGTAAACTTTTTCGAAAATGTGTTGATGTCTAAATTTTTATGCTTATTATTTGAGAATCCAACCACAAGGATGTGTTGGACTTCATAGTGGTGTGATAAAAACGAGCAAAGATGCTCTTCCTTAGATACCGTAGTGGTATCAAGGAAGAGCTTTTTATTTTGAAAAATAAAAAGGGGGCGTGACATGAATTTATTCAGTATCGGATCAAGTTCAGAGGGTGAGCCATTGGTCGTGATCCATCATGCAAGGAGTGGAGTTTACAGAACTCTATTTTTGTTGGCAGGGATTGTGCTCATAACAATGATGGTTTTAAGCACCGGTGTTTCTCAAGCCAGGGCATTACCCAGTGATCCAGGCGGCGTTGTAACAGGCAATGCAAGCGATATTTCAGCTGATGATCCGGCAAATCCAACGATGAGTGAGCTATCGGATACGGTGGGCCATACAAAAGTTTCTCTTAACTTCGTGTGGATGCTTATTGCCGGGTTCTTGGTGATGTTTATGCAGGTAGGATTTGCGATGGTCGAGACAGGTTTTACTCGTGCTAAGAATGCAAATCACACGATGCTGATGAACTTCTTAATTTATTCTATCGGCATTATCGGTTTCTGGGCAATCGGGTTTGCCCTTATGTATGGTGGTGTCGGTCCACTTGGAACTCTTGGTGGTAACGATGTACTTCGCAATGAACTTACTTTGAATATATTTGGCAAGAGTTTCGGAATCATAGGATACAAAGGATTCTTTCTAAGTGGAGTTACTTATGATGTTGCCATCTTTGCGTTCTTTCTATTTCAGATGGTCTTCATGGATACGGCTGCTACCATCCCGACTGGGGCTATGGCAGAGCGGTGGAAGTTCAGCGCGTTTATGATCTATGGCTTCTTTGTATCCGTCATATTGTATCCTCTAATAGGCAACTGGGTATGGGGTGGTGGATGGCTGTCCCAGCTTGGTCGTAATTTCGGCTTTGGCAATGGTGCAGTTGATTTCGCTGGGTCCGGTGTTGTCCACATGGTTGGTGGTATTTGCGGTCTTGCTGGTGCGAAGATCATTGGCGCAAGAATGGGGAAGTACAACCAGAACGGGACGGCAAATGCTATACCGGGGCACAATATTCCGATGGCAATCATTGGAACGCTTATTCTTGTATTTGGATGGTTCGGGTTTAATTCGGGCAGCACATTGGCGGGTTATGATCTACGCATCAGCGTTGTTGCAACGAACACCATGCTTGCTTCGGCAGCAGGAGCATTTGTGGCAGTTATTTATATGTGGATACGTTACAAGAAGCCCGACCCCTCGATGGCGGCGAACGGTATGTTAGCTGGACTTGTCGGCATCACAGCTCCCGCAGCTTTTGTGAATGCAGTATCGGCAATCGTAATCGGTGGTGTAGCGGGCCTGATTGTTTGCGCAAGCGTATTCTTCATTGAGCGAAGGCTAAAAGTTGATGATCCTGTTGGTGCAGTGTCGGTTCATGGTGTTGTTGGAGCATGGGGCCTTATCTCCGTAGGCCTTTTCGCTGATGGCACGTATGGAGCTGGATTAAATGGAGTCGACGCCGCAGTTAGAGGTCTTTTTTACGGGAATCCGTCGCAGCTTTATGCACAAATCATTGACGTGGCCGTTATATTTCTTGTTGTTTACGGACTTTCATATGGGTTCTTTAAGTTAGTTGATGTGACGGTTGGAATGCGAGTCTCACCAAAAGTAGAAGTTCAGGGTCTTGATCTTCCTGAGGTGGGAGCACTTGCATATCCGAGAGATTCAATTTAAGGTGGGGTGGTAGATATGAAGAAGATACAGTGTGTCATCAGACCTCAGAAACTTGAAGAGGTGAAAGATGTCTTGACCGAAGCTGGTATAGTGGGGATGACAGTTACCGAGGTCAGGGGCTATGGAAGACAAAAAGGATTTGTCGAGCATTACCGTGGGACTGATGTTCTCGTCAACCTGCTTCCAAAAGTTGAGATCGAGATAATAGTTAAGAAAGAAGACCTTGAGAGGTGCATTGATATTATTTGTAAAGCTGCATATACCGGAGAAATTGGCGATGGACTGATCTTTGTTTCGCCAGTTGATGATTTAGTCAGGATAAGGACTGGCGAACGAGGGAAGTCCGCTCTTTGAGTTTTAACACTTTTCATTAAGTGTATAAGAGGAAGGTTGTAGATATAGTCAGTCGAGGAGGGGCATTTATGGCTGGATGTAGTGGCTGACTAGAAACCCTCAAGTTTCTGTTGCAAAGTGGTTAATAGAACAAAAGATGACCCCCGGTCTTGAAGGATATTCCGTTGTCAAACCGCAGGTTACCATTGGTAAGAAGTGTGATTGTAAAATATAAACTTGGAGGGCAGTACTAATGTACAAGTATGAGATTATAATTTATTGGAGTAATGAAGATAAGGCTTTTATAGCGGAAGTGCCTGAGCTACCGGGATGTATGGCACATGGTAGTACTCCAGAAATTGCTTTAAAAAATGCTCAAGAGGCGATTCAGTTATGGATAGATACAGCAAAAGAATTCGGAGATATAATCCCTGAACCAAAAGGTAGCAGACTGATATATGCATAGATAATTTATTGCCTAACAGTTATCCCCTCTGCCCTGAGATTCTCCACCCACGGATGATGAAAAATGTATTTATAGTTAAAATATTTTAGAATTTGCTGTCTTGAAGATGAGTTTATGGGAAAATATTCAGGAAAATGAGATTGACAGATGAGTTTGACGCCATTAAAAAGGAACATTCTTATAACCGGACTCCCCGGGGTGGGCAAGACTACACTCATTAAAAAGATTGCTGAGGAATTGAAGGCTTCCCATCCCGTTGGTTTCTTCACCACGGAGATAAGGGAAGCAGGCTTCCGCAAAGGATTTGAGCTGGTAAACCTGGATGGAAGGAGTGGGATTCTTTCTCACACTGATATAAAAAGTCCTTACAGGGTAGGCAAATACAGGGTTGACCTTAAGGGGTTTGAATATTACCTTGACTCTACTCCCTTTTTAGATCCCTCAACTACCATTATCATCATTGATGAGATTGGAAAGATGGAGTGTCTATCTCTTAAGTTTAAAAAACTGATTGAGGCGATATTAAATTCTGAAAAATTAGTCCTTGCCACCATTGCCCTGAAAGGTAGTGGACTCATTGAAGAGATAAAAAGAAGGAGAGACATTAAACTCTTTGAGATGACTCACGACAACAGAGACTCTCTACCATTGGAAATTTTAAAAGAGACTAAAACAATAAGTAAAAATTTTTAACATTAGGGTCTGGGAGCGATCACCGCGAGCAGTAACATATCGGTTGTTGCAGTGAAGCCGTGTCTTTCCATCGAACCGCAAACTGCAATCTCACTTTCTTCTGCGTCATATGATTTATCGCCAATAATCAGCTTGCCCTTCCCTTTTAAGATGGTCATTGATACTTCAGATTTTACCGTGTGAGGCGAGACCCCCTGTCCAGCTTTTAAGTAAAAGGTTACAATCCTGAAATTTGGTGAATCATGGACTATCTCAGCATTATATGTATCATCTTTGAACTTGCTTTCATCTATTAGCTTTACTGGTATCATATTCTCTCCTTTTCTAAAGCTTATGCCACTTCAATCAAGCTTATCGGCTTACGAAGTGTCGCTATGAGGTTTATCCCAAACAGCAATATGGCAGTCACCTCAAGCCAGCCGGATATTCCCATAGGGTAGTAAAAAAATCCACCAAATATGGTTGCGAGCATCTGAAAAGTAACCCTGAGAGTATTACCGGTATTAATCAGCCCGAAAGACCAATGGTTTAGTATTGGGTAGGCGAGGTTTACCCCGCGAAATGTCGGTATTAGCTTGGTGCCGTAGCCTATTACCATCTGGGACGCGAATCCAACAGTTATTATGTGATTAAAGGCTCCCCAGAATTCATGAGGAAGATTCATGCCAAACGCTTCTAATATGGAGAATGTGATCAGGAACAAGCCTCCCATAACCAGCCAGAAGTAGGCGCCTTTTATCAGCTTTACGTAGCTTAAATCCACACCAGTCTTTGAGAGGTCAACTTGCGGCTTTGAGAAGATGTGGTTTAAGAGTGGAAAGGTCACCAGTGCAGCACCATCTAATATGCCGAATATTGATGCACCAAACTTCATTTCAAATAACGAAAACCCGAGCCTCAATAAGATGGCCACAAGAAAGACCCAGAAGAATACGTCGGATATTTTCTCGTTTATGCGCTTGCTCCCTAAAAATATGGGGAGGGTTCTTACAGCTACTCCAAATATTATCATGGCTATAAAGCCAAGCAGTTGGAAATGGATGAGCGGAGCGTTGAACTGTGGCCAGGCGAAATTCTGCGAGTTGATTACCATAAATATGGTCAAGCTTAGCATGCCAATCGCTATTAAAAGAAAATTAATGAAAGAAGCTTTGGCATATTTCTCCCAGAACAGCGTTTTTTGCTGGCTGGAACTGATGGTCGCAAGCATTGTGAATAAGAATATCGAAACTGCAGTGAGCTCAAGAACACTTGATAAAACCATCATCACCTTTGAGAGCTCTCCTATGGTACTGCCTTTGCTTATAAAAGGTTGAAATATCACGCGCAGCACGATGCCTGTGGCCATCAGCCAGAGTGTTGCGACGGCGAGCTTTGGATAACGAAATTCCGTTGCTTTAAATCTAGCAACGACGAAATATGCGATCCCCATTATGAATAAACCCATCCAGCCGAAGATCTGGAAGTGGCCGTGCGACTGGATTATCGGATCATAAAAAGGGGTAAAACCATGACTGCCGAGGTTAATTGCCTTCAAGATCAGCATAGTAGCTCCAAGTGTGCAGCCGGCAGTCAGCGCAGAAACTATTCCAGCAATTACAAAGTTATCGTATATTGCTTTTGGTCTATTCATTTTTTATCAGTTCTTTGAGTTCTGACATTAAAGCATTAATATCTGACCCAACTTTTTTTGCTCCAATCTCTATTGGGTCATATGACCCGCAGCACGCATCTATTTTGTATTTCGTGAATACTGCAAGGGTTTGTGGATGCTGCTTGACCACATCATTGATTATCGATTTTTCTGTTATCTCCATTATGTTCACCCTTTCTATTTGTTTTATCCTTCAGACATAGAAAATCTGAGATCTTCTTGCTTTCAAGAATGCCTTCAACCTTTTGCTCGACATCCATTAGTTCGTTCTTAATCGGACAGTTTTCGGTGAAGCCGCACCAGTTCCTGATCGCATCGCATTTCAGGAATTTAAACGGTCCATCTAGCGCCTCGATTACATCCTTTAGGCTTATCTGGCCTGGATCCTTCGCCAGTGATACACCGCCTTTTGCTCCTGTCTTGGAGATGGTGATCCCAGCAACTGAGAGGTCATTTATTATGTGAGCCAGAAATTTGAGCGGGATGTTCATTCGTTCTGAAAGCTCACGCGCCTTCAATAACCCTTCATTCTGTGAGATCTCTAAAATTGCCCTTAGTCCGTATTCAACTTTTGCTGAGATTGACATTTCAAATCTATTATGATTAAATTTGTCATGAATAATAAAAGTGGTTTTGCGTTTTGTCAAGATAATTAAATATAATCATTAAAAGTTGTTAAAGGAGGCAAATATGTCCAAAGATTTAATCCAGACCTTGAAACATCAACATGAAGAAGGATTGGGTAAGCTGAATGAACTTGAAGATGCGGTCGTAAACCTGGAGGACAAAGGTTTGAACCCCGAAGATATCTCTTCAGTGCGCTCAGCAGTCAGCTTTATCAACACGGAGATAAGACAGCATAATCAGCATGAGGAAGATGTGTTGTTTCCGGAACTTGAGAAACATATACCTCAGCAGGGGCCAACTTCGGTGATGCGCAGTGAACACAGGGAGCTCTGGAATAAGCTCGATGAGCTGGAAGCAAATATCAAGGCAATTGAAGGTGCCGGCGGTAAGAACGATAATGGTGTTCTTGAAACTTTAATGGAGACAGCAAGGGATATAATTTCATTGTTGCGCAACCACATTGCAAAGGAAAACAATATACTTTACCCTCTGGCGTTAAACATATTAAGTCAGGATCAGATCGATAATATAAATTCGACGCTCTAATGTCCGCATGTACTTTATGTAATAAGAAGGATGTTAAGATATCTTCGGCAATTGGCCTTTGTGCTGATTGTATCAGGAAGGGGCAGTATGACATCATCTTGCCTTTTGCAGTCAGGGCGCATGAGAAAAGCAGGCTCGAGTTCGGACTGAAGCCGATTCCACCCAGGTATGAAAATGGTGTGGTCTGCGGTGAATGTCTGAACAGATGTTCCATAGCTGAATCTGAATTTGGGTATTGCAATCTGCGAGGTAACTTTAATGGCAGGATAGAGTTAAGACAGAAAGAAAGAGGCCTTTTAAACTGGTATCATGATCCTCTTCCCACAAACTGTGTTGCTGATTGGGTCTGTCCTGGATGTAGCGATGCTGGCTATCCTGACTTTTCGTATTCAGAAGGTCCCGAATATGGATATAAAAATTTAGCAGTTTTCTTTGAGTCGTGCAGCCTGGATTGCCTTTTCTGCCAGAACTGGCATTTCAGGGCAAGTGCAGCAAGCCCAATTGGATTTAAGACCGTCGAGATGCTTGCAAAAAGCGCGGATGTAAGAACATCATGCGTATGCTTTTTCGGCGGTGACCCTTCTGTTCAGATGGGCTTTGCCATCGAAGCAAGCAGAATTATCCTGAATAAAAGAAGAAAGGACGGCGGGAATAAGAATATTTTCAGGATATGTTGGGAAACCAACGGTATGATCTCAAGGAACTATCTGCGCAAAGCGGTTGAGCTTTCGCTTGAAAGCGGTGGGTGCATCAAATTTGATCTTAAAGCCAACAACCCAAATCTGTATATGGCATTTACGGGGAACGATGGCAAGGAGATATTCAAAAATTTTAGGTTCTGCGGAGAGTTTGTACATATGCGAAAGGACCCGCCACTGTTGGTGGCGAGCACACTGATTGTACCTGGCTATATTGACTCAACAGAGGTGTTCAATATCGCTTCCTTTATCAGCAAAATAAGCTCAGAGATTCCGTATGCTCTACTTGCTTTTCACCCTGATTATCTGATGAGCGATCTGCCTTTTACTTCAAGAGAACAGGCTGAATCATGTCTTGATGCTGCCAGATCAGCAGGGCTGAAGAATGTTAAAATAGGGAACATCCATATTTTGGACTATACATTGTGATCCGGAAGCTGGTTTTTAGGTTGCTTTATTAAGAATAAGTTTGTTTTTTGCTGTAAACATGGATAAGATGAGCATTAGCAGTATTTCGAGGAAAAGGAATACCACGCATGCCACAAGTCCGATGAAAAGACTGCTATTTTTATAAATTATTCCTACTATCAATGGTGCAAGAAGTGAACCCAATCCGCCAGAAGAGATAACAGTCGACATGGCTATTTCTTTGTTCGTAGTAAAATATTCGGAAGTAAGCGCTACTATATTTGGCCATATACCCGAATAGAAAAAACCGGCAAGCAGAAAAAATGTGATATTTAAGTATTTGTTTTGCACAAATAATCCTGCAAGCACAAATATTAACCCAAGGATACTTATTATGATTGTTAGTTTCAGTAGGTTAATTTTTTCTGAAAGAACCCCCACGATTAACCTGCCTACTGCTATGGCAAGCCAGTAAAATGATAAGACCTGGCCAGCTTCGAGGAGATTCAAACCTCTTTCAATCCTAAAAAAGGTCGGACCCCAGGCGTTTAACCCATCCTCGGAAGCTGTGTACATTAGCATTGCAAATGCTGATATAAAAAGTATTGAAATCATTGCCGGTGTCCACCCTAGGGTATTATTAGTCTTCATAGTGTTTTCATGTGATTTGATTTCAATAGCAGTTACTATTTTTAATCTGTAATTCAGACTTGTAATACAGAAGAATACAAAGTTAGTTAGAGTCAAAAAAGCCACGATGTAATATACAATATTCCAATTTAGGCCGATTTTTATGATTGTTGAACTAATATATGGGCCAATGAAGGCTCCGATTCCGAAAAACATCTGTGAGATGTTCATATAGTAACCTTCTCTTCCCTTATTTAATTCTGCAAGCATCGTGCATGCCATTATTTCGCTTAAACCCCCGCTGGTTCCAATTGCAAAGGATGATAGCAGGGCAAATATATAATTATTTGAAAAAGAAAAAACGATAATGAAAATAGTTTGTAATATGAGCGAGGTATTCAGGATAACGTATTTGGAAAAGTACTTTGAAAGAACCCCGCCCAGAAAAGATCCTAGGACAAAACCGGTGAAAAAAAACGTATACACAAGCCCCATGTCCGAGACTTCCATTGATATGCTTTTACTTATTTCGATCAATATTGGGCTCGCAATAGTGTAAGTTAGCGCAAAAACACCTAGAGTATAGAAAAGACTGAAGTTAAGAGATTTCTTATCAAATGTCCTTTTTTCTTTGTTAATAGAAGTATTGAGATTTAACATTATTATTTAAGCGTAATTTGGCATGGCTATTTTAACATGTGAAGATAGCGAAACCTTATCAATATTAATAAATTCTTTACCTATGAAAAATTGCGCCTCTAGCCTTGGGTTAAGAATATCTGTTAGTCTGTAAAAAACTTTGATCTTAGAGAGAAAAGGAATATCTGTAGAGAGGGGACATAAATGGATTTTTTGAGGAAAGGTCAAGTGAAGTACTGCCATTTCATAAGCATGGAAGATCAAAATATAAAGCTCTAAGAAGTGAATATGAATTAGATGAACTTGAGCATCCTTCAAAAGAACAAATCAATAAGATAATGCATATATTTCAAGACCACCATATAAATGCAAAATTGGTTGAATAATATAAATTCGCTTTGATTAATAAATTATCTTGACAAAACTTAGTATCTATTAATATATTAGCCCAGGTTAAAAGTTGTTATGAATAAAAAAAAATATTGCCATGGCAAGACTAATGTATTTTTAAAATTAAGAAGGAGAATCAATGAGTACAAAAGAAATTAGAGTAGCAATTACAGGAATTGGCAACTGCACAAGCCACGTCATTCAGGGACTTTATTATTACAAGGATGTTGCAGATAATAGTAAACCAATCTCAGGGCTTATGCACCCCGTCCTTGGCGGATATAAGATATTTGATGTAAAGCCAGTTGCTGCGTTTGATATTGACAGAAATAAGGTAGGCAAAGACATTGCTGAGGCTATATTTACAAAACCAAATAATGCAGCTGTTTTTGCCAAGGTTCCAAATCTTGGGGTAAAGGTAAATATGGGCCCAGTATTAGACGGCGCACCTGACCATTTGAGGCAATTTTTTAATGTATATGATGAAATGAAGCCATCAGATGTGGTTAAAGTACTAAAGGATTCAGGTGCTGAAATTTTTGTGAATTTCATACCGACAGGATCAGCAAAAGCAGCTAGATTCTATGCCGACTGTGCGCTTGAAGCTGGCTGCGGCTACATCAATTGCATGCCGGAACTGATCGCAAGCGATGAAGCTTACCAGAAGAAATTTAAGGAAAAGACATTACCAATAATCGGTGATGATGTTAAGAGCCAGGTGGGAGCCACTATATTGCACCGGGCTCTTGTCGATCTCTGCGAGAAAAGAGGGGTGAAAGTGAATAAGACATCTCAGTTAAATTTTGCTGGCAATACCGATTTCATAAATCTCGTGAAGCGCGGCGAGACAAAGGAGATGACCAAAGCCACTTCTGTTAGAAGCGTGCTCAGCAATAAAGATGCAGAGGTGTCAGTTGGATTTGGATATATTGGATTGCAAAAGGACAATAAAATATGCAGATTGTACGTTGAAGGTGAAAACTTTGGCGGTAATCCGATAACAATTTTATGTGAATGCTCTATAGAGGATTCCGCGAATTCTGCAGGTGTGGTAATTGATGCAATTAGATATATGAAGCTGGCAATTGACAGAAAAATAGGCGGGGCGCTGATAGCGCCGAGCTCTTTTCTCATGAAACATCCACCTGTAAAACTATCAGATGAACAGGCGAGAGAGGATTGCGAGAAGTTCATCCAGGGTGGAGCCTAGTTTAAACATGGGCGGACACCCAATAGAGATTGTAGCATTAGGTCATATATTAAACGAAAAGATAGTTTTTCCCGATAAGGTCATCTATCCTGTTCTTGGTAGTCCAGTTGCTTATTCATCGGTTTGTATGGCATACCTTGGCAGGAATGTAGGAATAGTTACCAAGATAGGGGAGGACTTCCCGAATAGCTTGCTAAGTGTATTCAGAGATGCTGGTGTTGATACGACTGGTCTTTATGTATCGGATTTTTCAACAAACAATGAACTTATATATGACGGATCCGGCAATAAGACCATCAGATTTATAAGTAAGGCTGACTCCGTGAATTTCGATGATCTACCACACAAATATATGACAGCCGACATTTTTTACATCTGCCCCATGGACTACGAGGTGACACTTGAGAATATAAAGAAGATTAATTCTCTGCGAAAAGTTGTTGCCGTCGATCTGGGAGGATATGGCGGCGGTACATCCGATTCGCATCCGGATATTAAGGATGGGCACGAGATAGAAGCCCTTTGTCCATTTGTTGATATCGCAAAGATTTCCAGTGAGGACCTTATGCATATTTTTGGAAATACAGAAAAAGAGGATGTCGCCAAAAAAATTATTGGGTGGGGTGCAAGAGTATGCGTGGTCACACTGGGGGCAAACGGTTCCTATCTAAGGTTTAAAAATAAAGATTATTATTTTCCGTCCTATCCGATAGAAAAGCTTGTAGATCAGACGGGTGCTGGCGACTGTTTTTGCGCAGGGTTTCTTTCCAGGTATGTTGAGGACAATGATCCAATTGAATCTGTATTGTATGGTAATGCGACAGCTTCCTATATTGTTGAAAGGACAGGTGGAGTTATAAAAGAAAGAATGCCCGATCGCATCGAAGTAGAGAAAAGAGTCTCTTTAATAAAAAAGTTAAGTTTAATAAAGTAAGGGTATCAAAAGATTAAAAATGAATAAAAATAAATAAACATAAATAAAAATAAAATTAAGCATTAAGGGCGAAATGGAAGATAAAATAATTGAATACATAAAAGAGGTTATTAATATTGAATTATCAGAGGCACAAAAATTACTTGATCGGTTAGATGACAGTTTTGTTTTAGCAGTGGAAAAGATTATTTCCATCAAGGGTAAAGTTATCATTACAGGTGTCGGGAAATCCGGCCATATAGGTAGTAAGATTGCTGCCACTCTTGCTTCAACTGGAACCCCTTCCTTCTTTATGCATGCTGATGAAGCTCTGCATGGAGACAGCGGCATGGTAGAAAAAGATGATATAGTTATTGCGATTTCAAATTCTGGAGAGACTAAAGAGGTATTAGCTTTATACCCGACCCTGAAAGAAGTAGGTTGTTTTGTTATTTCCATAACTTCAAACCCAAAATCAACTATGGCAAAAAATTCGGATCTCCATTTATGTATTGGATCGATCATTGAGGCTGATCATCTGGGTCTCGCTCCAACCACAAGTTCCACCGTAACCTTAATTCTGGGAGATGCACTGGCAATATCATTATCCAGGCTTAGGGGGTTTAATAAAGACAATTTTGCCTTATTCCATCCCGGGGGAGCATTAGGTAAGAGTCTTACGGGGAAAGAGTCATAAAAATAAGCGTTATTTTTCCTTAAACAATCTCACCTTTATTTAATTATTTTGTAACTATATCAGGACAAATCTGATAAATGCTTGCTATTGCTAATTTTGATACAATATGATCTATTAATAATTATGAATAACATTCATCAATTAATTGAAAAATGCCCTGTCAATATAATCTATAAGGAGGGTGTCCTTAATCCCGCAAAGCTCATTGCGGGCGAATCTGGCTTATCAAAATATATTAGCTGGTTCCATATAGTCGAAGTTGTAGAGGACTTTAATATATTTCACGGGAATGAATTATTAATCACCACTGGTTTTAACATAGGTGATGATCCAGACCTTCAGGTTGAATTACTGGAAAATTTGAGTAGAAAGAACCTCTCTGCTCTTTTGATAAAAAAAGGGTACTATATTACTGAGATATCGGACAAAGCTATAGAAAGATCAAATGAACTTTCCCTGCCCCTTTTTTCGATTGATATAAATGGAGATATCATTTCTATATCTCAGAAGTTATCCAGTTTTTTAATGCAATTTGACAAATGGGATTTAGCTTCATCGCTATTTAATGCATTGATTGAAAATAAAATTATTAACAGCAAGGAAGCACTCGGAGATTTTAACTTGTTGGGTTTTGATAATTACCCAAGACATATCATAGTCAAGGTTGATGTAGAGAGTAACTCGAAATCTTGCAATATCAGTGTCGAACGGGAAACCAAAAGTAATAATATTTCTAATAAATTAATGGAACATTTCTTAAGTTATTTTGGCCATGAGATTCCAATAATATTCAAAGGAGAATCAATAATTGCTTTAGTTCCCTGCAAAAATAATAAGAATGAAAGCATTTGGAAGTGGGCAAATACATTTTTGGAAAGCATTAAAGAAGAATTAACGGACTTTGATGTAAAAATTGGCGTAAGCAACTGTTTTACAGGACTTAACAACTTGGCGAAACACTTGGGAGAGGCTGAGTTAGCAATTGATATTATGAGAAAGGTGAATACTAATTCAAATATTGGTTTTTTCTATAAGCTATTGCCTTATTATATGCTTACGGACTTAAAAAATACGGAATTAATTCATGAGTATTTTTCACTCACCATTGAACCACTTTTAAATCATGATAAAAGATTTAATAATGATTTGTTTAATACTCTTAAAACTTTTATAAAAAATGATGGAAACATTTTAAACACTGCAAGAAAGCTGTTTATCCATAGGAATAGTTTGTATTATAGATTAAAGAAGATCAGGCAAATTTTAGATATCCAGTTGGATTCCTTTGAGGATAAATTTTTAGTTGATCTGGCCATGCGTCTTCATGACCTAAATTTACATTGATTTAAAATGGCAGTTCACTAAATTCTAAATTATGAGCCTGAGCGACGCCCCTATTGGTAATCTTGCCTTCCCATATATTAATGCCTCTTTTGATAGCCTGATTCTTCTTTGCGGCTTCCACAATCCCTGAATTAACGATATCAATTATGAATGGCAGGCTCGCACATGTCAGTGCCTTTGTTGATGTCTGTGGTACTGCACCCGGCATGTTCGAAACACAGTAATGAATTATATTGTTTTCGATAAATACAGGCTCACTATGCGTTGTGGGGCGGCTTGTTCCACAGCACCCTCCTTGATCTATCGATATGTCTACAATGACGCTACCAGGTTTCATCATCTTCAAATGTCTTCTGCTGATTAAGTGCGGCGCCCTGTTGCCAGGTATATATACAGAACAGATCAAAATATCGGTGTCGGGAATCAATTCATCGATAGCCATATCGCTAGAGTACCTTATCACCGCTTCCCTTAGAATATCACTAAGATAACTCATTCGATTTAAATCTTTGTCAAATATCGTTACTTTTGCCCCCATTCCTATTGCCACCTTTGCAGCATTTGCACCTGCTATTCCTCCTCCAATTATCAGAACCTTCGCAGGTTCTACTCCAGGAAGTCCACCAATGAGTTTTCCGCTGCCTCCATATATAGTTTCAAGATAATTGGCAGCAATCTGTACAGAAAGTTTACCTGCCACCGCACTCATTGGCGCAAGAATTGGCAGAAACCCATTTTCAAGCTGAATGGTTTCATATGCTATAGCGATTATCTTTTTCTTCAATAAATCAAGGGTTAACTCTTTATCAGCAGCAAGGTGAAGAAATGTAAAGATTATTTGATTATCCTTAATCATATCGCGCTCGATTTTAAGTGGTTCTTTAACCTTAATTATTATCTCAGCATCTTCGAAAATCTCTTTTGCATTTTTAATAATCTTTGCTCCAGCGTTCAAATACTGGTTATCAGAGAAACCGCTTCCTTCCCCAGATCCTTTTTGCACAAGAATTGTATGACCCAGGTTTGAGAGTTCCATCGCTCCCTCAGGGGTTAAAGCCACTCTTTTTTCATTGTTTTTTATTTCTTTCGGTACCCCAATTATCATAAGAAATGTTCTCCTTTTAAACTTTTGTGTTAATTTACAAAATTATGTAGAAGAATTCATGTTATAAATGAAACAATATATTTTGTGCATATTGCACAATGACGTCCATAAATAAAATTATTAAAATTAACAAAAGCAAGGCGACTTTGTTATCTTAGATATTAGTTTTACAAAAAGAGGGCTATTATCAAATAGATCTAATTACATGATTGTGTGATTGAATTTGGCAGAGCGGTTTATTCAAATAACAAGATTTAGAACGAGATTAAGAAAATATGGATGGGTATTTTTTATTTCACCTGCTTTCATATACCTGGTCTTAACCTCCGTCTATCCGCTGATAAATGCTCTCAGAATGGGATTTTTTAGGAGTGCTGGGGGTGAAGAAACCTTTATCGGGTTAACTTATTATATTGAGGTATTAAAAGATAAAGCTTTTTGGGGAGTCCTGTATAATTCTTTTTTCTTCACGTTTCTTTCCGTTATTTTCCATCTAATAATTGGGCTCATATTTGCAATCCTTTTAAATAGAAAAATCAGAGGTAGGGATGTTTATAGATCATTGCAATTTATACCATGGTTATTTCCGGCCGTAGTGGCAAGCTCTATCTGGGTACTTATGTACCAGCCCCAATATGGACTGGTGAATACTTTTTTTAATAAGATCGGTTTAGCTTTCCTTTCCTTTAACTGGCTTGGTGACCCTAAAACTGCACTCACTGCAGTGACCATCACTAACATCTGGACATGGTACCCCTTTTTCACGCTAATGATCCTGGCTGCCCTTCAGAACATTCCGGAAGAACTCTACGAGGCGGCCAGAATTGATGGAGGCGGGGATATGGCTCAGTTCTTGCATATCACGCTTCCATTGCTGAAACCGGTAATCATGACCACATCTCTTCTTGATACCATATGGACATTCAGGTTCTTTGATATGATATGGGTGATGACCAAGGGTGGTCCGGTCAGAGCTTCGGAAATACTGCCTACATTTGTATATAAAACAGCATTTTTTGATTTTAACTTCAATAAGGCATCAGCAATCGGAGGAATAATGGTGATAATCATGCTGATTTTTAGTGTCATATATCTGAGATATTATATTTCCACGGAGTAACTTAAGATGGCGATTAAATCAAAGAATACCGGCATTATAAGTCAGATGGTTTTAATAGTATTGATAATTTTGGTGTTAATACCTGTTGCCTACATGTTTTTAATAGCTCTGACCCCGCATAGAGAAATGTTTGTAAAATTTTTCCCCAGCATGATCACATTTGTGAATTTTGTTGATGTTTTACTGGATAAAGTGGAGATGCGCTACTATTTGAACAGCTGGGTGGTCAGCATATTCACGGCGGTTCTAACAGTCATTCTCGCATCCCTTTCAGCCTACGGACTATCCAGATACTCGTTTAAAGCGCGTAACTGGTTCATAATAATTGCCCTGCTCACGCAGATGCTTCCAATGGAAGTCCTTGCCATCAGTTACTTTAGAATCATACAGAAGATGGGGTTATTTAACACATTGACTGCTTTGATCCTGGTGGATACAACAATTACCGTACCATTTGTAATCCTGATGCTAAAGAGCATATTTGACGCGATACC
Source organism: Actinomycetota bacterium (assembly GCA_023488455.1). The sequence continues at coordinate 71,729 of JAMDDV010000038.1, forward strand.
CAAGGAGATAGAAGATGCTGCAATGATAGATGGATGCTCAAGATTTTCCTCCTTTTTTAGGATTATACTTCCGCTTAACTGGGGAGGGATATTCGCTGCTTTTATATTTGCATTTTTGCAGGCTTATTCAGAGTTCCTGTACGCCCTGACGTTTACCAGCGATTACAGGGCTCAAACAGTGACCGTGGAGATTAGTAGGTTTATCGGTCAGTATTTAACTCAGTGGGAGAGGATGATGGCTACGGCTGCATTATTCAGTATACCAATTCTATTAATTTTCGCATTTACTCAACGAATCTTCTTAAAAGGATTAATAGCCGGAGCAGTTAAAGAGTAATTGAAGTTCAACTATTAAGATTGTTTTTTTTGTAATTATGACCTGAGCACGAATATAAGGGGGGAGTAAATAAATGCACAGGGATGAAGTAATGTAACAGGATGGAGGTGTATAAAGGTAAGAGTAATTAAGGTAAGAGTAATATTTAGGTATTAAAGTACAAGGAGGATTATATGAGTTCGACGATAACTGAAAAAGAATATGTTGAAAAACATAAAAAATATATGATCGAAGTTCCAGGTTTTGCGCCTTTAATCATAACTGAAGCAAAGGGTAGTGTGTTTAAGGATATCAATGGAAGAGAATATATAGATTTTGCTTCAATGGTCGCTGGCCCTACAAGTATTGGAAGTTCGCATCCCAAAGTTATCGAAGCATTAAAGAAACAGCTTGATAAAGTAATGTGTGCATCGCCATGGTTCATGAATATTCCGAAAATAGAGCTTGCTGAAAAACTTTCTAAAATTACGCCCCCAAGGCTTAATAAGTTTCACTTCTTGTGTGGAGGCGGTGAAGCGAATGAGTATGCTTTGCATATTGCAATGAAGGCTACAAAAAAATCAGAGGTAATAAGTTTATATTACGGATATCATGGTTCAAGTTTCGGAACCTTAGCATTAGGGCAGCCCTGGCATAGAAGAAATATCACCATGATGCCCGGATTCAGGCAGATACCACCTGCTTATTGCTATCGTTGTTTCTACGGAGGGAAATATCCCGATTGTACTTTAGAATGCGCGACAGCTCTGGAGCACATGATTAAACTTGGTTCCTACGATAGCGTAGTTGTATTTCTTGCTGAACCGATACAGGGCAACGGTGGGCATGTCATGCCACCAAAAGAATATTTTAAGATAATAAGAGATATCTGCACCAGAAATGGCGTGCTGCTCATGTTTGATGAAATACAGACCGGATTTGGCAGAACGGGCAAGATGTGGGGTGCTGATTACTACGATGTGGAACCAGATATAATGGTAATGGGTAAAGCTATGGGAGGCGGATTTCCTATTAGCTGCGCTGCATTCAGCGATGATATACCTATTCCACTGGAGGAAGATCAGGAGATAGTGAGTACGTTTGCCGATTCTCCGCTTGGTTGTACGGCGGCATCCGCGGCTATAGATGTTGTATTAGGGGAAAAATTGCCAGAAAAAGCAGCTAAACTGGGAGAATATGTACTGGATAGACTGAATGAGATGCAGGAAAGGCATCGCCTGATTGGAGATGTGAGGAGCGTTGGACTATTCTGTGCAATTGAGCTGGTTAAGGATAGAAAAACTAAAGAAAGAGCGCTTGAAGAGGCAATGCAGGTGGTAACGAAATGCCGTGAGAAAGGCGCTATATTCCTGCTTGCCAATAAATCCCATATAGGTACTGTTGTCAAATTCAATCCACCAATGAGCATAAGCAAAGAACTGCTTTCTAAAGGATTGGATATCCTTGATGAGTCTTTGACCGAGGTTGAAAAGAAATAATTTGAACTATTCTGATATTAATTTTGTAAGGAGGTGGATGTTTATAGAAACTGACATATTATTATCTGATATTTATTAAGAAGAAGGGAGGAATTATTTTGAAAAATTTTAGCTTATCGAAAAAAGGGCTGATAATCGTATTGAATGTATTTTTAGCTGTAACCATTATCTTTACGTTTTCAGCTTGCGCACAACCAGCTACTACTGGTGGGGAAACTGCTGCAGAAACAGCTGCGGGTGAGCAGGTTACCATGACGCTCTGGGAATGGCATACAAATGAGATTCCACAAATAGTAGGTCCGCTTTACAAGGAGTTTGAAGAAGAAAATAACGTAAAGCTTGTTATCAGTAACCTTGCATTCGGTGATTTGGTCAAGAAACAGCTACTGGCAGCAGAGTCAGGTGAATTTCCTGACGTAAGTGAGATGTGGGCTGCTAACGTAGTTCCCATACTTGTCGAGAAAAAAGCCCTGGAATCGTTAGATCCCTATATGGAGAAGGAACCAGGCGGTAAGGAAGCATTTCTTGATCAATTTATTCCAGAATACCTGACTAAGTATAATGGGATTACTTATTCGCTTCCAAGCTATGTTGGTAATCTGGCCCTTTTCTACAACAAGGATCTGTTTGAAAAAGCTGGAATTGCCGGTCCGCCAACAACCTGGGATGAACTCGTTGACACAGCTGTAAAATTGACAGATGAGGCTAATGGAATTTACGGGCTTGCCTTGAATGGTAACGATGGTGAATGTGTAATTCAGGTTACGCCTTTTATAGCTCAAAATGGTGGTAGGGTAGGCAAAGTAGACGGCAAAATATGGATTAACAGTCCTGAAACGGTAGAAGCTCTTCAATACGTTGTTGATCTCATAAACAAGTATAAGGTTGTTCCTTCTTATACAACTTATGGCTATCAGCAGGTAAGGGAAGCTTTCATGGCAGGAAAAGCAGCAATGATAATTGATGGCTCATGGACAGTTCCATTTATACAATCCAAGGGAGTAGAATTTGATTGGGGTACATCTATTCTGCCAAAAGGAAAAATGGCAGGGACTGGAATTTCGATCGGCGATACAGAATGGGGTATTGGTACAAATTCCAAGTATAAAGATCTTGGCTGGAAATTTATAAAAAAGATGACAAACCCCGATTCCAACTATTTCTGGATAAAGAATGGTCACACAATACCGGTCATCAAATCAGTTGCAGAAAAAGATGATATTAAGAATGATCCATACTTGAAGGCATTCATTGACCAAATGAATCTTGGTAACCAGATTGACCAGTACCGAGAGATGCCGCCACAGCTTGAAAGCGCACTTGACAAGTTTAAAGCACAGATGCAGGCTGCAGCTCTTGGCCAGAAATCAGTGCAAGAAGCAATGGATCAAGTAGCAAGTGAATGGGATGCCTTGTATAAAGAATGGGAAGCGACCTATGGCGAATATACGAGGTAATTCTGGTTAAATAATAAACAGAATTAATCCCAAATTTGGTTTTGGAATAAAGTTATTGGCCTATTAAGAACACATTTCTTGATAGGCCAATAACATTTAAAAGTTCTTTTATTTCGTTATTTAAAAAAGAATATTTTTGATTCTTATTTATATTTAAGAAGGACACGTTTTAAATGGCAAAAACAATCAATATTGGACTTGTGGGTTATGGGTTTATGGGGAAAGCTCATAGCTTTGCCTACCGCAATGTTTCTAATTTCTATAACATAAACACAGTGCCGGTAATGAAAGCCATCTGTGGTAGGGATGAAGAAGCAGTAAAAAGAGCAGCTAAGGTTTATGGATGGGGAAGCTATGAAACCTCCTGGGAGAAATTAGTTAAACGAAATGATATAGATCTAATCGATATTGTAACTCCTAATGCTGATCATAAAGATGTTGCAATAGCAGCATCAAGGGCTGGGAAACACATCCTGTGCGAAAAACCGTTAGCTACCAATTTTGCGGATGCTAAAGAAATGCTAGAGGCTGCACAAGCTTCTGGAAAGAAACACATGATATGCTTTAATTATCAAAAAGCTCCAGCTATTGGTTTGGTAAAGAAACTCATAGAAGACGGGTATATTGGGAAGATATATCACTTCAGGGCAGAATATCTTTTAGATTATCTTGTGGATCCAAATGTTCCTTTGGGCTGGCAGCTCAAAAAAGAAGTATCAGGAGCTGGAGCTCATGGTAATGTAAATCCTCACATAATAAATATGGCCAGATATCTGGTTGGAGATGTTGAAAAGGTTGTGGGAATGCAAGAGACTTTTATCAAGGAGAGGCCTATACCAGTTGGGAGGGGAAGCGCTCAGTTAGGAATTAAGGCAAGCAAAGAGCTGGATAAAGTAACAGTTGATGATGCCACGCTTTTCCTGGCTAAGTTCAAGAATGGAGCACTTGGATCATTTGAGGCTTCGTGGCTTGCTAACGGTCATAAAAACGGGCAAAAATTGGAGATCAATGGAAGCAAAGGAAGTATTATATGGCATTTTGAGGACATGAATATCTTATGGTTTTATTCTATTGAAGATCCAAAGGAGATTCGTGGCTTTAGAAGGATACAGGCAACTGAACCTGAACATCCATATATGGAAGCATGGTGGCCTGTGGGGCACATAATTGGATATGAAAATACATTCATCAATCTTATTTATGACTTCATGAAGGCTATTGATGAAGATGTTATGCCGTTTCCCAGTTTTGTAGATGGAGTTGAGTGTCAGAGAGTACTTGAGGCAGTAGAGAAGTCAATCATTGAGCAAAGATGGATAGAAGTGGATAATATTAAATAAAATAAAGGGAATCATTAAAAGGAGGCATTTATTATGATTCTAACAATGCACGGATTTACAACCATGCACTGTAACTTGAAAACGGAGATACGCATAGCAAGAGAAGCGGGATATGATGCGCTTGAGATGTTAGAATATACAATTTATCGCTATCTCGACGTCGGCCTTAAGGCAGAAGATCTCACTGCGGTCTTTCGTGCAAACAATATCCTTCCGGTCTGCATAAATGGATTAAAGGAAATCGAGAGGTCAGACCGCAAAGAACATAACGATCTGCTCTGGGAGTGCGAGCGCCTCTGCGCTGCAGCACAGGCGTTTGGATGCCCGGTGCTGCAGATTGTCGCCTCGACTAAGTTGGCAGGCAGACCATGGAAAGAGATAAGAGACCTCACGGCTGCTAATATTGCCAAAATTGCTGATATCGCAAGCGAGCACGGCGTAAAATGTCAGTTTGAGCTGATCGCATTCGCACCAATAAACTCGCTTAAAAAGGCCCTTGAGGTGATAGAGGTAGCCAATCGCTCTAACGTCGGCATGGTCGTAGATTTCTGGCATCTATGGGCAGGAGGTGAGACGACCCCCGATGAGGTCGCAAAGCTTGATGCATCCATGATATACGGCGTGCATTTCTGCGACGGGGTTAAACCAAAGGGAAATACGTGGGATGAGGAAGCGCTTCGCGGCTATCTTGTTGGAGAAGGAGACATAAACGTGAAAGATTGGGTCGATGCAGTAAAGTCTACCGGCTTTGATGGCGTCTGGTCAGCTGAGCTATTAAGCCCAAGGCACTGGGAATGGGACTTATTTGAGATCGCCGTTGAGAGCAGGAAAAAGATGGTTGAGTATATAGGCAAATAGTCCCGTTGCTATTTCGGAATCAGGATAGATTTATTAAAGCCAAGCATAAGTCGATCAAAATTCTTTTTATTAGAACGCAATATGGGAGGAAAAAGAATGAATAAGATTGGGTTTGGAATAATTGGATGCGGAGGGATCGCACTTGATGCGCATATACCCTCCATAGATGCCATAAAGGAAGCGGAGCTTGTGGCGATATCAAGGCGTTCTGAGGACAAGGCCAAGGAGATAGCAGACAGGTGCAACGTGGGCTGCTACTATACTGACAACCAGAAGGTTATCGACCACCCTGATGTTGATGCAGTGATCGTCACAACTCCGCCCAATTCCCACGCTGAGTGGACGATCAAGGCCGCTAGGGCTGGTAAGCATGTGCTGTGCGAAAAGCCCATGGCAATTAGCATAAAAGAGTGCGATGAGATGATATCAGCGTGCAAAAAGGCAAATGTCGTGCTCATGATAGCTGAGATGAAGCGATTTAACCCAGGTTTTCGCATGGCCAAGAAGCTCATAGATGATGGGGTTATAGGTGAGCTCTTCATGGCGCGATATCACAACAGCTACCATGAGCCGCATACGCGCAAGTCCTGGTGGGTGATCCCTGAGATATCCGGTGGCGGTGAGATGATGAACGAGCTAACCCATCAGGTCAACGTGCTGCGTTGGATGATGGGGGATGTTACCCAGGTAAGTTGCATGTCAAATAACCCCCAGGGCCCTCCTCCTGAGGATAATTCTGCCGTTACCCTGCGATTTAAAAATGATGCTCTGGCAGTCGTTACTATTAGCTGGATGACAAAGGAGTACAACCTGAGGTTTCCTGCTCCTATGGAACATGCCTGGGATGAAAGGATTGATATATTCGGAAAAGACGGGGCCATAATTATACAGACACCGTTTACCTACTGGCGCGTACCCTTAGAGTTATGCGTCTATACCGAGCGTGATATCCAGGGCTTTAACAGGGGTTGGAATCTCGTCCGATGCCCGGCTACGGCTCATTACATAGAGCAGGTCAGTCACTTCATCAGATGCACCCGTAAAGAGGAGAAATGCGAAGTATCAGGTGAGGAAGGTAGAGCTGATTTGGCTGTTGTCAGGGCAGCAATGGAATCAGCTGAGAGCGGAAGGGTTGTGTCCCCTTCAGTATAGATATAAGAGAAGAAGTTTTTACATCTTAGGGTTATCAGCTTCTTCCAATTATATCTCATATTTTTTAATTTATTCAATTGACAACCTAAAAATAGAAATTATAATGCAATCGATTTAGTAAAATATTTAGTGAGATAATGAAAAACGATAAAGGATTTATTTTTGATATAAAAAGAATGGCATTACACGATGGTCCCGGAATACGCACCACCGTTTTTTTGAAGGGATGCAATATGTCGTGCAAGTGGTGTCATAATCCTGAGAGCATATCTTCCAAACTGGAACTATTGTTCAATGCTTCAAAATGTATCATGTGTAGAAAGTGTAAAGAAGTATGTGAACGAGGTGTTCATGAGTTCATGGAAGAGCGGCATATTGTGAACAGAGAAAAATGTAACCAGTGTGGCGATTGTGCCAGAGAATGTCCAAGCCAAGCACTTGAGATGTGTGGGGAAGGAATGAGTGTAACTGAAGTTATGAATATTGTGATGCGAGATGAGATTTTTTATAAGAACTCAGGCGGAGGGATTACAATTTCAGGTGGGGAACCTCTTTGTCAACCGGATTTCACATTTGCGTTGTTAAAAGAGGCAAAGAAGAGAGGCCTGCACACAGTGCTGGATACAAACGGTAACTATAGTTGGGAGAAAATCGAACCGATGCTTCCATATATCGATTTGATAAGATTTGATTTAAAGCACATAAACTCTGATATACATAGATCTTTCACGGGCACAAGTAATAGTTTAATACTTGAGAACCTAAGAAGACTTGCTGAAGATGATCACAAATTAGTAGTCAGCTACCCCATGATTCCAGGCGTCAATGATTCGATAGGAAACCTAAAAAATATGATGAAGATAATAAAAGCTCTGCCTTCCAGGGTGTGCGTGGATGTGGTTCCATATCATGATCTTTACCTCTCAAAGTTGGAAAAGCTGGGGAAAAAGCGAGAACTCATATTCCTCCGACCATCACAGGAGAAGGTAAGCGAAGTAGAAGACTTTTTCAAAGAGGAAGGTGTTGAGGTATGCTGATTAATAATAAGGTCCAGATTAGGGACAACTCATCTGATCTTAACGAAATTAGAGATGATCTTAGGATAAAAAAATTGTTGGAGAGAAGGGACTGGATAGACAAGAACAAGCTTCGATCAACCTGGGGTGATGTGGGTGGATTTAAGTATGGACATGCAGGTGGTATGGGATTAGGCGATGACCAAGGTAGCCTTGAAAGGCTGGTTTCAGTGGGAGATCAAGCTGCTGTTGTTCACGTGCTTCCCCAAAACGAAGAAGAAGAGAGATTGGTCAGGGAATATAAAGGGATTGGCATACACCCTCTTTTCAAGGGCATGCTTCCCTCCTTTGAAAAAGGAGCACTGTCTGACCAGATAAACTTCGCAGAGGACTACGCGGCGCTCCTGGATTATTCACTCACTGAGATCTATCCATATGAGACGATAGTTGGTGAATACCATTGGCAGCTGGGAGAAGTTAGAGGAGTTAACTCTCCAAATCAAAAAGAAGTCGAGGAGCTAAAAAAAATTGCACGTCGTTATGGAGCAGACGGAACATCTGCTACTCATACCTGTGCTGATCTTGGTATCGGATTTTCGCTTGGTTGGGGAGGTATTTTAGGAAAAATAAGGGATAACCTTGCCAAATTTGAGAAAGATGGCAAGGATAAGGAGGTCACCTACCTAAAAGCAGCAGAGATCGTCTGCAAATCGATAATGAGGTTCATATCAAAAGCATTAGCATTCCGCTAGAGCTTACCAGTTAGCTGATCAGGAAAAGGACCAAGCACAAAAAGAAAACTATCTAAGGATCGCAGAGACATGCGGCAGGATAGCCAGTGAGCCACCATCAAGCTTCTATGAGGCTGTTCAGTGGCTGTGGTTTTTCATCATGGTTGAGCGAATGCTTGCAGGTGGAAATGGCTACGGACACATGGACTGGCTTCTAAACCCATTTTATCAGAAAGATTTAAGGGAGGGCAGGATAAATAGAAGACAGGCTGTTGAGATAGTTGCAGAGCTCTTCATCAAGTATAAGACGTACTATTCGCTTGGTGGAAGAAATGAGAAGGGAGAAGACGCGACAAACGAGGTAAGCTGGATATTTCTTGATGCCTATGACGTCGTGGGGGGCACAAATGAGTTTGGTGTGCTCTGGCACGCTGATATAGATAGAGACTTCTTTAGACATGCATGCGAAGTGCTGATGAGGAATGGAACGGGCAGCCCTGCGCTTGTTAACTACGACACCATGCGCAAGAGCTTCATATACTATGGAGTTGATCCAAAGGATGCCTGGAAGGTTGCATATAGCGGCTGCTACTGGTATTGCATACCGGGCATGGTGTACAACGGAGACGACATGTCCGCAGTCAATACGATCTTATGCTTTAAGAATGCTTTTGATATTGCATGCGAAAAAGGGATAAATAGCTATGAAGAACTGTGGGACCTGTTCAGCGTTCAACTGGATCTAGCAGCAAAATCCCTAAAAGCGCTGGTCGATGCGAGGTATAAGGTGCAGCCGCAGATATGGCCGGAGATAGTAGCATCTCTTCTTTGCCATGGTCCGGTTGAAAACGGGAGGGATATAACGGATAGCGGCGTCAAGTACAATATGACGACCGTCCATCTATCGAGTCTAGCAAACGTCGCGGATTCCTTTGCGGCAATAAAAAAGGCTGTTTTTGAGGATAAAAAATTGACACTTGGCGAAATTAAGAAGGCAATTGATGCCAACTATGAGGGAAATGAGGAAGTCAGGCAGATGCTTCTTAATGTCCCAAAATACGGTAATGATGAGGACTATGTTGACGAAATAGCAGTTAGGGTAGTAGAACAGTTCAAGAAGACTTTTGCAGATTTGAGAAACTGCAAAGGAGGTCGTTTCAGGATAGCTGTGTATAACTGGACGGGATCACCGTATGGTCCTGAGATCATCGGCGCAACACCTGATGGGCGAAAAAAAGAAGCACCGCTTTCCCAGGGGCCAAATCCTATGCACGGAAGAAACAAGATAGGTTTGACTGCAACCATTAATTCCGTGAGCAGACTTGGATTTGATGAACTTGCTGGCGGAACACTTCAGATTGAAGTAGATCCGCTATTCCTAAGGCTTGAAGATCCAGCAAGTTTCATAGAATCAATTGCAAATTCATACTTTCAAAAGAGCGGCAATCAAATTTTCGTTAATATTGTATCAAGAGATACTCTAATTGATGCAATGGAGCACCCCGAGGAGCATGAGGACCTTGTAATAAGGGTTACGGGTTATTCCGTTCACTTTGTACAGTTGGATAAGGCAATACAACAAGAAATCGTAGCTAGGACAAGGTATTCCTGACTCTTTTAACAGAAATCCAGTTTGCAATGGTCAACTGGGATGGTAAGAGGTGGCCAAGGAGCCACATGAAAACTTTCGAATAATCCATTATACTATTCAAAAAAATTTTCCATTTTTCTGCGGAAATCAACGATAAAATCTGTCTCATCGTACTCGATATCAGTCCAGTGTACGGCCTGACCCTTTTCAATTCTGTTCCTCAGCTTCACATTATGCGCCAGACCAATTGGAAGATAACCCATTTCTATCGATTGTTTGGCTGGAATAAGTTTACCGAATACGCAGTATCCACCCTCTCCATCCAGCACCTCACCTGCATTTAGGTCACGCTTTGCAGTTGCAACAACATCAGCATTAAACCCTGCAGTTGATCCTGTTACTTCGTTACGTAATCCTACTTTCAATACGCTTATAGTAAGTTCCAATCCAATTAGGTGAAATGGCCTGTACATGGCAGCATAGTGCCCTGTCTCATCTGTCCTCATCCCGTACTCAGCAAAGCAACGACTAACGTAATCGTTTTGTGCTTCAATTACTGCATAAACCCCCCAACGCAGGTCTCGGTATACCGGCCTTCCGTCTCGCTCAAGGCTGGACAATACCTCAACCGTACCTTTATGTGAGAGCTGTCCTCCCTCGCTTTTGGGTCTACAGACATGCGCTATGTCATCGACACCGCAGGGGGGAAAACACAATCCTTCCGGTTGTGGCAGAAGTCCTGTCGCATTGGAGACGACGGCCATCTCGATTGCTGACTTGGTGCCATCGAGGAAGGAGTTAAACATCTTTGGGTTGAAATCACCTTTCGTTACCTGTTCCTGGCTAAATCCATAGTGATGCCATACGCTATCTGGGGTTGATGAGTGATAAATAGGCAGATATTTGGTGCCCTTACCTGCGCAGATGACATCAAAACCGCTTGCCCTTGCCCAATCTATCAGCTCGCAGATCAGTGCTGGTTGATCCCCGTAGGCCAGGCTATATAGACATCCGGAGGATTTTGCGTGTTCGGCAAGTAATGGCCCGGCAAGCGCGTCTGCTTCGACGTTTACCATAATAACATTAACACCGTGATCGAAAGCTGCAAGTGCATGTCTTATACCAACTGAGGGGATTCCTGTTGCCTCAATTAGTACCTCCAATCCATCAGTTCTGATGAGATCTTCTGCATCTTGAGTTATAAAAGTGCTTCCGTTTTTAAGTGCATCATAAAAACTCTTGGCTGTGAACTGCTCCTGTGGCCATCCAGCCAGGGTTAGTGCATTGTGTGTTCGTTCTGATGAAAGATCGGCGATACCAAGTACGTGCAGGCCTGGCAGCCTGCGCGCCTGGCTTAGGAACATAGTTCCAAACTTCCCAGCTCCAATTAATCCTACCCTTAGAGGTTTACCTGAGCTGGCTCTATCTACTAGCTGTCCTAATAGTTGACCTTTTATCACCAACCTAAGCTATTCCTTCACGACGTTCTTTTATTACGCTTAATAGGTAGCCCCAGCCGTTCATAAACTGGGTACGAAACAGGTTCACGGGTCCAAAATCCTTGAACTCATCAACTTTTAGTCCATCCTCATGATATGCTTTCTTGAAATCGGGGACTTTTTCAAGCAGTTCATCCACCACGTGCTTCGGTGCTGGATTGAACATCCTAAATACAACGGGTGGATCTAGCTCTATTAGCTTATCAGCTGTACCCTTCCAGTTAATCGTTATGTGCATATCAGAGCCGACCATCTCGGTGAAGTGGTGAAGTCCCCTTGCACCACCACCAAGCATTATTCCAGGATATCCTCTTTCTTTGAAAATGTTGTACTGCTTTCTTGCCATGATGCATCCTGCCTGCCAGAGCACATCAGAGGGGATGTTGATCTTATCCTGTTTCACAACGTTTTGCAGGTGCTCATCAAAAATTCCGGTGATGTGTGTTAAATAGAATGGTGGATGCATTCCAGATTTTTTGGAAACGCGCTTATACATCTCGCAAACATAAACTGCCTGAGAAATTGCCATCACTTCTGTTGCGATCATGGGTACATCCTCTGCTATCAGGGCTTCAAGAGCTTCTAAACCAGCTTTTGTTACGGGGATCTTAGCTATAAAATTCTTGCCAAGCTTTTGATATCTTAATGCTTCATCAACTATATGACGAGCGTCGTCATCAAAAAAGGGATCCCCCTGTATGGAAACAAAGCCCTGCTCACCAGGTTTCTTCTCATAAAGAGGAAGAAATTTATCCAGTATCTTTTTAGCAAGTCTTTGCTGAACTAGATCAGCAACTTTGTTGTCATCATCTTCCTCTTTTATGACATCATCGATAACCTTTAATACATGATCGTGCTCTGATTCAGCTTTTAACTGCTTCATGCAGAAGGTTGGGTTCGTTGTGCAGCTTATGGCTCCGGCAGCAATTGCCCTATCGGCCTCTTCAGGGGTTGGATTATTTATCCATAGCCTCGTTGGTGTTAGTTCTGCTACTCGCTTGAAATACCCATCATACATGCTTATGTCTCTGTATGATTTTGTCTTGTATTTGATATTAATCACATTATTTCCTCATCTTTATTGGTAATGTATGCTATTATGTCAGTAACAGGGATTTCTTGACCTTCACCTGCCATAATTTTTAAAAATCCAGAATCTGGTGATTCTACCTCAATAGTAACCTTATCAGTTAAGACTTCAAAAATTGGCTCTCCTTTTTCTACGAAATCTCCATCTTTTTTTAACCATTTTTCTATCGTTCCTGTTTCCATAGTAAGGGTTAATTTGGGCATAATTATTTCTTTTGGCATATATAGCATCCTCCACATAAAAAATTTTCTTTTACGCTGTCTCTCTTACAATGAGTTTAGGTTCGAGTACAATACGATATTCGTTATCATAATGCTTTTTGTTCATTAAATTAAATAATATATTTACACTTTTGACCCCTAGCATTTTTTGTGATATATCAATTGTTGTTAACGATGGAATTAAGAAAAATGATTTCTCAACATTATCAATACCCATAACGCTGATTTCTTCAGGGATTTTTACTCCTTTTTCTGTTAAGTACTTAATTACCCCAGTGGCCACATAGTCACTAATACATAAGATAGAGAAGGGCGGTTTGTGCTCAAGCAAAATTTTTTTTGTTATCTCGTATCCATCGATCTGTTTCATAATTTCTTTATATATATATTTTTTAATTACCGGTAAACCATTTTTCTTTAAACATTCTTTATAACCCCTTAGTCTTTCTTTTGCAGGAGATATTTCCTCGAACCCATTCAGATAAATTATTTTCTTAGATCTATTCTTTATTAGATAATCGGTGGCAATTAAGCCGGCTTTAAAATCATCTACAACCACATAGTTATCTTCATTTTTATTAATATATCTATTGATAAGGACAAAAGGTATTCCGAATTTTTTTAGAATTTTTAGGTTTTCGCTGTCCCCTTTAGCAGGGGTTATTATGACTCCGGCTACATTAATGCTTATTAAATCTTTTATAAATTCCTTTTCTTTATCTAAATCATCATCATTGTTAAACATAATCATC
>JAMDDV010000007.1 GCA_023488455.1 Actinomycetota bacterium
GGGTACCTTCAGGGTGAAGGGAGAGAATCTTGATATTTTCCCAGCGTATGAAGACTACGGTTTCAGAATAGCATATTTCGGGGATGATGTGGATCAGATTTTTAAAATGGATCCTCTGACCGGTGAAGTACTGGAAAAGAGGGATGACCTCATAATATCACCTGCAACTCATTTCATAACCTCAGATGAGAACCTCGGACTTGCTATAAGGGATATTGAAATTGAGCTTGAGCAGAGGCTTGAAGAACTGAAGAAGGAGGGGAAGCTGCTGGAAGCCCAGCGGCTCGAGATGCGGACGAATTATGATCTTGAGATGCTGCGAGAGATCGGATATTGCAAAGGCATTGAAAATTACTCACGACACCTCTCGCGAAAAAAACCAGGTGAGACGCCAAGCACTCTTTTTGATTACTTTGAAGGAGAATTTTTAACGTTGATAGATGAGTCGCATATCTCCATACCGCAGATAATAGGGATGTATGAGGGCGACAGATCGAGGAAGCAGACACTCGTTGACTACGGATTTCGATTACCCTCCGCACTTGATAACAGGCCGCTGAAATTTGATGAGTTTCTTGCTAAGGTCAACAACATCATGTTTGTCAGCGCAACGCCCGGAGATTTTGAACTGAACAAAAGCCAGCAGGTAGTTGAACAGATAATAAGGCCAACCGGCCTTATAGACCCACTGGTCGTGGTGAGACCAACGAAGGGACAGATTGATGACCTTTATGATGAAATAGTCAAGAGGGTTGACCGCAATGAAAGGATACTCGTGACTACTTTGACGAAGAAGATGGCCGAGGATCTGACCGAGTACTTCATTGAGCTCGGCGTAAAGGCCAGGTACATGCATTCCGAGATCGATGCGATGCAGAGAATTGAGATCATAAGAGGCCTGCGAAGTGGAGATTTTGATGTGCTTGTTGGGATTAATCTCTTAAGGGAAGGGCTCGACCTTCCAGAGGTATCACTTGTGGCGATCCTGGATGCGGATAAGGAGGGCTATCTCAGGTCTGCGCGTTCCCTGGTTCAGACCATCGGCCGTGCCGCGAGAAATATAAATGGAGAGGTGATCATGTATGCAGATAAGATCACGGAGTCGATGAACAGAGCTATAAGTGAAACAAATAGGAGAAGGAAGATTCAATCCGAACATAATGAGTTACATGGAATTGAGCCAAGGTCCATTTCCAAGAAGATATCCGATCTGCTCATGGCAACGCGCGTAGGGGAGATGCAGGAGAGATATGGCAAGAGCAAAAAACATAGAAAGCACAAGTTTGAATTTAAATTTGACAACAAAGAGCTCCCAGGCTTGATCCAGGCACTTGAGGATGAGATGCGCACAGCTGCTGATGAACTGAGGTTTGAATATGCTGCGCAGCTCAGGGATAGGATAAGGGAGTTAAAAGGGCTTCCGTTGAGGTAAATGCAGGATTATATAGTTATACGGGGTGCAAGGGAGCACAACCTTAAGAACATCAATCTGGAGATACCGCGCAATAAGCTGGTCGTTATGACCGGCATAAGCGGTTCGGGCAAGTCGTCGCTTGCTTTCGATACCATCTATGCCGAGGGACAGCGTAGGTATGTTGAATCGCTATCAGCTTATGCCAGGCAGTTTTTGGGGCAGATGGAGAAACCTGACGTGGATTACATTGGGGGACTATCGCCTGCCATTTCGATTGACCAGAAGGGAGCATCAAAAAATCCACGCTCAACTGTCGGGACGATGACCGAGATATATGATTACCTGAGGGTTCTCTATGCCAGGATAGGAAAGCCGCACTGCTATATTTGTGGGAAACAGATAACTCGTCAGTCAGCCTCTCAAATAATAGAAAAACTGAACTCTATTCCATTGAATACCAGGGTTATGATAACTGCTCCGCTTGTACGCTCACGTAAGGGCGAGTTTAAAAATTTATTTGAGGATCTGAAAAGGCAGGGTTATTCAAGGGTCATCGTCGATGGAGAGATAAGGCATCTGGAAGAAGAGATCAATCTTGATAAAAACTTCAAGCACGATATCGAGCTTTTGATCGATAGGATAGTTATCGGTGAGAGGTCAAAACAGAGGCTTGCAGATTCCGTTGAAACAGCTATTAAGGCTGGAGGCGGGCTTATCTACGCAAAACTGGATGACGGTGAGGATCTTAAGTTCTCTGAGGAGTTTGCATGTCCTGACTGCGGAGTTAGCATTGAGGAGATAACCCCACGGATGTTTTCTTTCAATAGTCCGCAGGGTGCTTGCCAGACCTGTCACGGTCTTGGGTATAGATTTGAGGTTGATCCAGAGCTGGCGGTGCCAAATGATGAGTTAAGCCTGATCGAGGGAGCCATTGCTCCATGGGTCTCTACGAGCACAGATTTCACCATGCAGCTGCTCCGTGCGCTTGCTTCAAAGTATAATTTTTCGCTTAACACGCCGTTCAAACAGCTCAGTCCTCAGGCACAAAATATAATTTTGTACGGGACTGGGGGTGAGCCTCTGAGGATTGGCTATACCGATTCGATGGGCAATCACAGGGAGTTCATGATGAGCTATGAGGGGATCATTCCAAATTTAAACAGGCGATATAGGGAAACCGACTCAGAATATGCCCGAATGAAAATTGAGGAGTTCATGAGCACGAGGCCATGTCCAAAATGCGAAGGAAAAAGGTTGCGACCGGAGATATTGGGGGTAAAGATAGAAAGTCTTTCCATTTATGATTTCACGACGCTCACTGTGAAAAGAGCACTTGAGTTCATAAATGACCTGAATCTTACGGAGAGAGAACTTCTTATAGCCTCACAGGTGCTGAAGGAGATACGCGAAAGACTTGGATTTTTGAGTTTTGTTGGTCTTGAATACATCACCCTGGACAGGGTGACCGGCACACTTGCCGGGGGTGAAGCGCAACGGATAAGACTTGCGACGCAGATAGGATCAGGACTGGTAGGTGTCCTTTATATCCTTGATGAACCGAGCATTGGGCTGCACCAGCGTGATAACAGGAGGTTGCTTAACATGCTTAAACAGCTCAGAGACCTGGGCAATACTCTGATAGTAATTGAGCACGATGAGGAGACCATAAGGGAGGCCGATTTCATAGTTGATATTGGACCCGGAGCTGGTCGTCAGGGTGGTTATATTGTTGCTACGGGCAGCATCGGGGATATTATGGAAAATCCCAGCTCGGTGACCGGAAAGTATCTTTCAGGTGAGTTAAAAATTGAGGTCCCCAGTACAAGGAGGAGCGGTAACGGGAATGTAATTAAGATCATCGGTGCATCCGAGCACAATCTTAAGAATATCGATGTTGAGATACCGCTTGGAAAGTTTGTAGTCGTCACCGGAGTATCGGGCTCTGGTAAGAGCACGCTCATCGATGAGATACTGTATAGAAAGCTGGCAAATGTTATATATAAAAGCAAGACCAGGCCAGGAAGACATATTAATATCAAAGGTGTTGAAAATATAGATAAGGTGATCGAAATAGACCAATCTCCTATTGGCAGGACACCAAGATCAAATCCTGCTACCTACACGGGGACGTTCACTTTTATAAGGGATGTCTTTGCAAAGACACCCGCCGCCAGGATGAGGGGATATAAACCTGGCAGGTTTTCGTTTAACGTCAAAGGAGGCAGATGCGAGGCCTGTTTTGGCGAGGGAACGTTGAAGATTGAGATGCTCTTTCTTCCAGATGTTTATGTACCATGTGAGGTCTGTAAAGGGAAGAGGTATAACAGAGAGACGCTCGAGATAGAGTACAAAGGCAGGAATATCTATGAAGTCCTTGAGATGACCGTTGATGAGGCAGTTGAGTTTTTTGCAAACATTCCACCAATAAAGCGCAAGTTGAAGCTACTTCAGGATGTCGGTCTCGGCTATGTAAAGCTTGGGCAGAGCGCGCCTACACTCTCGGGAGGGGAGGCACAGCGTGTAAAACTATCGGCTGAGTTATCGAAAAAGAGCACCGGCAGGACGATGTATCTTCTTGATGAGCCGACCACAGGGCTGCATTTTGACGATATAAAGAAGTTGCTCAATATACTTAACCGTCTTGTTGACTCGGGGAATACTGTGCTTATAATCGAGCACAACCTAGATGTTATAAAAACATCTGATCATATTATCGATCTGGGACCTGAGGGCGGTGATGAGGGAGGATTTGTAGTGGCTACCGGAACGCCCGAGGAGGTCGCCAAGAACACGTCTTCGTACACTGGAAAATATCTATCATGTTGGTTTCGGAAGTAAAAGAGAAAGTTAACCTGATGCCCTCTGGTCCTGGGGTCTATATATTCAAGGATTTAAATGAAGTTCCCATCTATATCGGAAAAGCAAAATCGATAAAAAAACGGGTAATGAGCTATTTTCAGGATTCAAGAACACTACTGCCGGATAAACAGGCGATGTTAGGGTCCGCCAGTTCGCTCGATTTCCTGGAGACCGATAATGAGGTAGAAGCTCTGCTTGCGGAGTTCAACCTTATTAAGAAGCACCGCCCAAAGTTTAACGTTAGCCTGAGGGATGATAAGAAATATCCGTACATTGCGATCACAGCTGACGAGGATTTTCCAAGGGTGATATTCACGCGCGATCTTAATATATCAGGTGCAAGATATTTTGGACCGTTTACCTCTGCCAAGACACTGAGAAAGACGATCGAATCTTTAAGGAAGATATTTCCGATACGGACATGTGCCGGTAAGACTCCCGGAAAGGGAACGGGGAGGCCGTGCCTTAACTTTCATATCGGCATGTGCCATGCTCCCTGTATCGGAAATATAAGCAAGAGTGAATACGCAATGATCGTTTCACAGATAATGCTTTTTTTGAAGGGAAGACATAAAGAGCTGTTCATTGAGCTCGAAAAGCGGATGAAAGATTATTCATTAAAGCAGGAGTATGAGAGGGCAGCAAAGATCAGAGATCGGATAGCCGCCCTGAAGTCCGTTCTTGGTGATCAGAAGGTGTACCAGATGGAAGGTGACTTCGATTCTGTTGCTATCTTCATGGGCGATGATGTTGCCTGTGCCGAGGTCTTCAAGTTCAGATATGGCAAGATTTCCTTGCGCGACAGCTTTTTCCTCGAAATATTCAGGGAAGCTGGAATTGAAACATGTCTTCAGTATTTCATAAAGGCATATTATCAAAGTGCGGTTTTTATCCCACCTTTCATCTATATAGAACAAGAAGTTGAGGATCAGGCCTTTCTGGAACAGTGGCTCTCATCAGAAAAGGGCACAAAGGTTTCGTTAATCGTGCCCAAGAGAGGTGAGAAGAAAAGGATTATCGAACTTGTCAAGAAAAACGCGAGAAGCAATCTTGAATTAGAGGTACAGAAGAGAAACCTGGGTGGTGCAGTCGATATGAAACCACTTGAAGAGCTAAAAAGGTCATTGTCGATGGAGATAGTGCCAAGGCGGATCGAATGTTACGACATCTCCAATATTTCTGGAACCAGTGCAGTAGGTTCAATGGTTGTATTTATAGATGGAAAAGCAAGTAGATCTTATTACCGAAAGTTTAAGATAAGGTCTGTCTCTGGACAGGATGATTTCGCGATGCTCGCGGAGGTGATCGAGCGCCGCTTTAGCAGGCTACTTGATGGTGCTGCTGTTAACGGCTTTGGATATATCCCTGACCTTGTAATGGTAGACGGTGGCAAGGGACAGGTGAGCGTGGTTAAGCAGAAGTTAATTGAGATTGGGTGGGGTGATATAAACGTGATAGGTATTGTCAAGAAGTTTGAGGAGATATATAAGGATGAGGGGCTGGAGCTGGCCGATCTAGCCAGGAATTCTGATGCCTTGAAACTATTGATAAAGGTCAGGAACGAAGCCCACAGGTTTGCGGTCACCTATCACAAGAAAGTCAGAACAGAAGTGATGCTTGAATCAACTATTGAGGCCATTCCTGGGATTGGCAAGGTAAAGAGGATGATATTGATTGAGAAGTTCAATACCCACCAGGCTATTAGACAGGCAAGCCTTGATGAACTTCTATCAATAAAAGGAATAAATAAAAAGGATGCAGAGGACATATATAATTTCTTCCACAGGTTTTAAGTATATTTAAAAGGGTTATAATTTCGTATATATCGAGAGGATTGTTATTTGACAAGAGGTAAGGATTTAAAGAAAAGAGAAGACCTGCAGCTGATAATCCTGACCGGCTTATCAGGAGCTGGTAAAAGTGAGGCGATCAGGTATTTTGAGGATGCCGGTTTCTTTTGCATTGATAACCTGCCAGCATCTCTGATCTATAACCTGGGCTCTACTTTTTTTAAGGAGACAAAGAATAAAAAAATCGCCATTGTAATTGATGCAAGAGGGAGCGATTTCTTCGACCACCTTTTTGAGGGACTGATGTCGCTGAAGAAGGAAAGCATTGATTATCAGGTCGTCTTTCTTGAGGCTTCGGATGATATCCTCATTAAAAGATTTAAAGAGACCAGGAGAAGACATCCCTTAAGTCATACCGGCAGGATTTTGAATGCCATCGAGAAGGAAAGGAGCAGGCTTCAGCCGCTGCGTGACATAGCTGATATTATAATAGATACTTCCAATATAACCACCCGTGATCTGCATGAAAAGTTAGCTGATACCGTGCTTGCTGATAGAAAAGGCAAAAAGCTGCAGATTTCGGTCGTTTCTTTTGGATACAGATACGGAGTGCCAACCGATGCTGATATTGTTCTGGATGTAAGGTTTATTACAAACCCTTATTATCTTCCTGATCTGAAGAATCTTGATGGCAGGACAGCAAGGATTTCGGAGTTTGTGCTGGAGAAGCCAGAGGCCAGAAAATTTCTGGATCTCCTTACAAAGATGGCGAGATTTCTGATACCGCAGTATGAGAAGGAAGGGAAGAGCTATCTGGTCATTGCTATCGGGTGTACCGGTGGTAAGCACAGATCGGTTGTCATCTCGGAGGAGATCGTGAAGATGCTTGAGAAGATGGGTTATATCCCAACACTTTTGCATCGTGATTTAGAGAGAAATGGCGCGAAATAACCACATTGAGATCGTGCGGCATGATCCCATGAAAGTGGTAAATTCGATTAAACGACATTTTGGTTTGAAATGAATGAATTTGAGAATGATGTGAAGTCAGATATAACCAGGTCCATGATCCCCAAAGCGTGCTGCCGCAGAGCTCTGCTCTCCGGGATGCTGTGGGGGGTGAGATCGTCTGATAGGATGTTCTTTGAGGATAACTATTGTTCGATCGGTTTTGATAATGCTCCGTCTTTGAAACTTCTGTGCCAGGTTATCAGGGGGAGCTATCGTGTTCCGCTAACTCCAGGGATCAACAGGAAATCGAAAAAAAACCACTTCACAGTTCATATACAGCGTGCTGATAGATTTAATCAGGCTTTGAACGAAATTGGACTGATAGATGAAAGCCTTGAATTTTATAAAGAAGTTCCTGCAAGAATAATAAGGTCAAGCTGCTGCAAAGTCTCTTTTATTAAGGGCGCTTTTTTGAGTGCGGGCTCCATAAGGCATCCAAGTAAAGGATATTATGCTGAGTTCAGGGCTTTCAATGAGTCGTTTTTAAGTGGCTTGCAAAAGCTGCTCGAACGTTTTCAGATTACCTCACACTTCTTTTATGACAGAAGTTTTCCGGTGCTGTATATAAAGGAATCAGATCATATGATATCTTTGTTGTCTCTTCTGGGCGCTCATCATAATCTGTTGGAAGTAGAGGATATTAAGCTGATTAAGGAGATTAAGAACGAGGTGAATAGGGTAGTTAACTGTGATGCTTACAACACGAAACGCGTTGTAGAAGCAGCGCAGAGACAAATTTCGGTTATCAACAAGGTAGAGAAGAGCATCGGCCTGCACAATCTGTCGCGGAGCATTCAGGAAGTTGCCAGGTTGAGGCTTGATCATCCCATGGCGTCGTTAAGCGAACTCTCGCGCTTCACAAAAAACAGGGTTTCGAAGTCCGTGATAAATCACAGGTTCAAGCAGCTTAAAAGGATTATTGGTAACAAATAATGTAACAAACTGTTCCAACCTGATTGCAATTTTTTTTTAATAAGATAATATTAATAGCTTGATTTGGGAAAAAGACAGGAGGATAAGATGGCTTTGAAGGTTGCAATTAACGGGTTTGGCAGGATTGGTCGCTGTGTATATCGCGCTGCTATGAATGAAAAGAATTTTGAAGTAGTAGCGACAAACGACATTACTGATCCAGCAACTTTAGCACATCTGCTTAAGTACGATTCAATTCACAAAGTGCTAAAAAATGAGATAAGGGCAGACGCAGACTCAATAATTGTAGATGGAAAGAAAATAAAAGTGTTCGCTGAGAAGGATCCCGCTATGCTTCCTTGGAAAGACCTGGGGGTTGACATAGTGATTGAATCCACAGGGAAGTTTACCGATAGGGTGGGTGCGGAAAAACATCTTCAGGGCGGTACCAAGAAAGTGATAATCTCAGCTCCAGCGAAGGGAGAGGATATCACAATGGTAATGGGAGTTAACGAGGACAAGTACGAACCCAAAAATCACAATATTATCTCAAATGCATCCTGCACCACAGGATGTCTTGCAACTGTTACCAAGGTCCTGGTTGACTATTTTGGGATAAGAAGAGGTTTTATGACTACGGTGCATGCATATACAAATGATCAACGGATACTCGATCTTCCACATAAGGATCTTAGAAGGGCGAGAGCTGCAGGATTGTCGATAATCCCAACATCAACTGGAGCTGCAAAGGCGATCGGGCTTGTGATACCGGAATTGAAAGGCAAAATGGACGGAATGGCGCTACGGGTGCCAGTTGCATGCGGTTCGTTACTGGATTTAGTGATGGAATTGGAAAAAGACGCATCTGTTGAAGAGATAAATGCCAGGATGAAGGAGGCCTCAGAGTCAAGCAGGTTGAAAGGACTGCTGGAGTATACTGAGGATCCGATTGTCTCTGCAGATGTCATTGGCAATCCAGCTTCCGCGATTTTTGATGCTGCATCGACTATGAAAGTCGCCGGCATGACGAAGGTACTTGCCTGGTACGATAATGAGTGGGGTTACTCCAAGCGAGTTGTCGACTTGATTAACTACATCATAGGCAAGATGTAGGGCTATAAATCTAATTCTAAGCATGGGGACTTTTGATGAATAAAAAATCGATAAGGGATGTTGACGTAAAAGGCAGGAAGGTGCTACTGCGGGTTGATTACAACGTACCACTTGATGAGTCGCTGAAGATTACGGACGATACCCGGATTGTAAAATCTCTTCCAACCATAAAATATTTAATTGAGAGCAGTGCTAAAGTGATTTTGATGTCTCATCTTGGCCGGCCTAAAGGTCAGGTCATAGATAAGTACAGGCTCGACCCGGTAGCTAAGAGACTTGGTGAACTTATTGGCAAGAATGTGCTCAAGCTGAATGAGATTTATTCTGAGGAAGTGCTCAAAGCTGTAAATAACCTGGCTGATGGTGAGGTCATGATGATCGATAACCTGCGATTTGATTCGCGTGAGGAGAAAAACGATCCTGAATTTTCCAGGATGCTGGCCTCCCTTGGTGATATCTATGTTGATGATGCTTTCGGCGCAGCACACCGTGCTCATGCTTCTGTGGAGGGAGTGACAAGATATCTGCCGGCATACGCAGGATTTCTGATGGAATCGGAGATAAATTCGCTCTATCCACTTCTGGGGTCCCCTGAGAAACCTTTTATAGCGATCTTGGGAGGCAGTAAGGTCTCTGACAAGCTAAAAGTTATACAAAATCTGCTGGCAAAGGTCGATTCTCTGTTAATAGGTGGTGGTATGTGCTTTACTTTTCTGAAAGCGGAAGGGTTTGGGGTTGGCAAGTCCATCCTGGAGGAGGATCAGCTCGATTACTGCAGGGATGTCCTTAAAGAGGTTGAAAATAAGAAGGTGAAGATACTGCTTCCTGTAGATACGGTAGCTGCGAATAACTTTGCTGCTGATGCGCAGTTCACCACTGTTGGTATTAAGTTCATTAGGATAGATTGGATGGGGCTTGATATTGGGCCAAAGACGATCGAACTTTTCAAACAGGAGATAAATGGTGCTAAGACCATCTTCTGGAACGGTCCGATGGGCATCTTCGAATGGCCGAACTTTGAAGCTGGGACGAAAGCAGTTGCCGAGCTTGTAGCTCAAGCCAAGGCATTTACCGTTGTTGGCGGTGGGGACACGATTGCTGCTGTTCGTAAGTACGGAGTTGAGGACAAGATCGACCATGTCTCCACCGGTGGTGGGGCTTCGCTTGAGCTATTAGAGGGTCGGGAGCTTCCTGGGATCACAGCGCTACTGGATAAAGAATGAAAGGTGTATTAATAAATATGAGAAGACCCATCATCGCCGGTAACTGGAAGATGTTTAAAACTCACATGGAGGCAATATCGTTTGTGCAGGATCTATGGCTTCGTGTTTCCGAGGGCAGTAATGTCGAGGTCGTGGTCTGTCCTCCATTCACTGCTTTGAGAAGCGTCATGACGGTCATCGACTCGGACAGAATGTCCATAAAACTTGGCGCGCAGGATGTCTTTTATGAGAGCCAGGGTGCATTTACGGGGGAGATCTCTCCACCGATGCTAAAAGCAGTTAATGTGAACTACTGCATCGTTGGTCATTCTGAGCGAAGAGGATATTTTTTTGAGACCGATGATGTCGTTAATAAAAAGGTGCGCGCAGTTTACGAGTATTCGATGACACCAATAATGTGCGTAGGAGAGTCAATAGAGGTTCGTGAGGAGGGTAAGGCGCTCTCTTTTGTTAAGGAACAGGTAAAGAGATGTCTGGACGGTCTACCTGTGCAGCTCGTAACAAATATGGTAATCGCTTATGAACCAATCTGGGCAATAGGTACTGGTAAGACTGCCTATCCGAGTGATGCCAATGAGATGAACGGTGAGATCAGGCAGACAATATCCTCCCTGTACTCGAGGGAGGTTGCCGATAAGATAAGAATTCAGTACGGCGGGAGCGTTAAGAGCAGCAATATAGCTGAAATTATGGCACAACCTGAGGTTGATGGAGCCCTTGTAGGTGGGGCAAGCCTTCAGGTGGATGAGTTTGCCCTTATCGTGAATTATGACAGGAAGAAACCCAAAGGCACATAGATGGGTCAACTCTTCAGAAAAATCCCAAAGCCGCTGGTGCTCACCATTCTTGATGGTTGGGGAGTTGGAGATGGCGGCAGCGGCGATGTAATCGCACAGTCCAGCCTTAAGAACATGACCCGATTCTTGAATGAATATCCGTCAACCAGGATAAAGTCGTCAGAGGAGGCGGTAGGCCTGCCGATCGGACAGATGGGCAATTCCGAGGTTGGGCATCTAAATATGGGTGCTGGCCGTATTGTCTATCAGGATCTGACCAGGATAACAAAATCCATTAAGGACGGAGATTTTTTCAAAAATGGTGCGCTACTTGCAGCAGTAGAAAATGTGAACAGTAATAGCTCAGCCCTTCACTTGATGGGCCTACTTTCAGATGGAGGGGTACACAGCCATATCGAGCATCTGTATGCGCTCATCAGGATGGCCAAGATGCATGATATAGACAGAATTCACGTTCACGCATTCCTTGATGGTCGCGACGTGCCGCCGGATTCAGGCATCTATTATGTGATTAATCTGGAGGAGTTTTTGAGTAGTGCTGGTCTTGGTGAACCCTGCACTATTTGCGGCAGGTACTATGCCATGGACCGTGATAACAGATGGGACCGTGTTGAAAAAGCATATGATGCGATAGTGTACGGTGAGGGGATTATCGAAACAGATCCAGCAGAAGCGGTGAGAAAGTCTTACAAAGCAGGAGTGATGGATGAGTTCATGGTGCCCACGGTTATCAATAAAAGAGGTAGGAAGTATGATGGCGTTAGATCTGGCGATTCCGTGATTTTCTTCAATTTCCGGGCTGATCGTGCAAGGGAACTCACTCGCTCTTTCTTTGAGAAGGGGTTTGATAAATTCGACAGAGGTCCAAACCCGCCTTCAGTATTTTTTGTCTGCATGACTGAGTACGATGCAGATTTCGGACTTCCAATCGCATTCCCAACACTATATTTGAAGAATACCCTTGCGGATGTGATATCAGATAATGGTCTCAAGCAGTTACATATTGCTGAGACCGAGAAGTACGCCCATGTTACTTTTTTTTTGAACGGAGGAGTTGAGGAACCCAAGGCTGGAGAGGACAGAATTTTAATTCCATCACCCAAGGTATCGACATATGACTTAAAACCTGAGATGAGCGCGTATGAGGTAAAGGATAGATTGCTGTCCGAGATCCAGAGCAGTAAGTATGATGTTATCGTGGTCAATTTTGCAAATGCAGATATGGTTGGGCATACAGGGGTAATTGAGGCCATTCAAAAAGCCGTCAGGACTGTGGATGAATGCATTGGTCAGATTGCGGAAAAGGTAAACGAGGTTGGGGGGCTTATGATCATAACGGCCGATCACGGCAATGCAGATGACAAATTGGATTTGAAGACCAATGAGACAATCACGGCCCATTCTCTCAATCCGGTACCGTTCATCGTTTTAACAAATGAAAGAATGAGATTGAGGGACGACGGCATCCTCGCCGATGTCGCACCAACTGTACTTGATATTATGGGCATAGGAAAACCTGATGAGATGACCGGAAGGTCACTTATCGTATACTGATTGAAGGTGTGAACTGTGTATGTTAAACTTCAGTTTTGAAATTTACGGAGGTTAATTCATTGTTTGACAGGTGGTATTTGATCTTGCTCTTTGCAATACAGATGATAGTTTGCATTGCTTTGATTGTTTTTGTCCTGCTCCATTCCGGAAAGGGTGGAGGTCTGTCCGAAGCCTTCGGGGGTACGATATCTTCGTTTACCAGCACGAGCATAATAGAAAAAAATCTTAACAGGATAACGATAGTGCTGTCGTTGATCTTCGCTGTGGTCACAATATTGTTGTCCATTTTGTTATAGGATATTGATCTTATAAGACGTTTTTGCTGTCAAAGTGATAAAAAAAATATTTAATAAGATTGGCTATTTCCTCCTGATTTTTGGAATTTCATCCTTCATATTCATGCAATCTGGTTGTGGCTTGAGGCAGGGTGAATCCGAAGCTGCCAGCATGCAAGCCTCTGGAACGACTGGAACGGAAACCACACAGGAAATCAGGGAAACAACTCCGGTGGAATTGAAACTAATTGTCGGATACAGTCAGGAGCCGGTAATGCTAAACCCCTTTATCGTAGGCGGGGATAATGAAGCTACCAGGGATATAGTTAATCCAATACTTCTGGGCCTCATGACCATAGATGATAGATTGAAATATGTCCCCGTTTTGGTAGATGAAGTACCCTCGCTGCAGAACAGTCTGGTGACCGAAAGTCCCTTTTCTGTAACTTACAGGATCAAGAAGAACGCAGTCTGGAGTGATGGGACTCCGCTGACCTCTGCTGATGTTAAATTTACATGGGAGACGATAATGAACCCAAAAAACTTCATTGCTTCCAGGGAGGGATACGAAAAGATAAGATCGATTGAGACACCAGACGAAAAGACAGTGGTTGTGAATTACAGTGAGGTTTATCCTGCATGGAAGAGTCTCTTTAATCACGTTCTTCCGAAGCACTGGCTTGAGGGCAAGGATTTCAACACGGTCATGAATCACGAGTTAATAGGCAGCGGTCCGTTTGTTTTTAAAGAATGGGTCGCTGGTGATCATATCAGCCTGGAAAAGAACCCTAATTTCTGGGGAGAGGATAAACCAAAATTGGAGATGATAGTCTTCAGGTTTATACCACAGGTTGAGTACCTTCTAACCCTGCTTGAGGTCGGCGATATTGATATGATCATCCTGCCAGAGCAGGAGATGAGTACGATCGAAAAACTGGAATCGATGGGCGGAATAAGTCTGGTAATCTCCAACTCCCTTAAATGGGAGCACCTGGGATTTTGCCAACTAAGAGATACGCCCTTGAAGGATGTTAACGTGAGAAAAGCTATCAGTTATGCGATTGACAGGAATAGAATAGTCGATCAGCTTTTCACGGGAAGAATAGAGGTCTCGCAGTCGTTTTATAACCCGCTGCAAAGCTTTTACGAACCGGCATGGCAGCAGTATGAGTTCAATAAGAAGACTGCTTTGGGTCTGATGGCTGAGGCGGGGTATGGTGTTGAAAATCCGATTGACCTGAAATTCACAACCACCGTTGGTAATCCGCTAAGGGATCAGGTTCAGACAATAATTCAGGGGTATTTAAGGCAGATAGGCGTTAATGTTCAGATAGAGAATTTTAACTCTGAAGAGCTGTTCACGGATAAGTTCCCCAATGGTGATTTTGAGATCGGTGAGCTGGCATGGACTGGAACATCAAATCCTGATGTATCAAATCTATTCTCCTCGAAGATGTTACCCGATAAAGGGGGACAAAATTATTATTATTACCAAAACCAGCAGGTTACCGATCTATTGGACAGCGCGAGGTATGAAGTAGATGATGTTAAGCGCGACGAACTGTATATCCAAGTGCAGAGGATCATGGCCGATGATGCGATAATTCTTCCCCTTTTTCAGCATATCGTGCTTGTTGCGTATAACGATAAGTTGGGGGGCACAAAGGTCAATCCTTCAGAAGCAGGTCTGTTCTGGAATACCCAGGAGTGGTATTTTGGGAATTGATTTACGTAACGAATAGATTAATATTGAATTTTGTTGTTATTTCTGCATATTTTGTTTCATAATTTTAAAGGAAATTTTCAAAATTTATATAAATTCTAAACGAGGAGGTGAAAAGAGTTGACAACGGAAAAGAGAAAGGAGAAAACATTGACCAAGAAAATTGTAATAATAGCATTAGCTGTAGTTTTAACATTTACCCTTTTTCAATTTTTTGGTTGCGCACCAAAGGTATCAAGAGGAATAGTAGTTGGCTATGACCAGGAGCCAGCTGTATTAAACCAATTCATCATTGGTGGTGATATGATGGCGACAGCGGATGTCACCCAGTCTATTTTGCAGGGCCTCTTCACTGTTGACAATACACTTAACTACATTCCTGTCCTGCTTGCTGAAGTGCCGACAATTGATAATGGAGGCATCAAGCTTGACCCATTCACCTTAACCTATAAACTGAAAAAGGGCATCAAATGGAGCGACGGCAAACCGCTGACATCTGCTGATATAAAGTTCACGTGGGAAACAATAATGAACCCTGATAACCAGATAATAAGCAGGGACGGCTATGACAAGATCGAATCCATCGAGACACCTGATGATCTGACGGCAGTGGTTAAGTTCAAGGAGATCTACGCTCCATGGAAGAACCTGTTTTCCCCGCCATATGCTGTCCTTCCGATGCACTGGCTCCAGGGCAAGGACTTTAACCAGGTCATGAATCGTGAAGTGCTTGGCAGCGGACCCTATATGTTCAAGGAATGGATTTCTGGTGATAGCATCACCCTGGTGAGGAATCCGAAGTACTGGGACGATCCCAAGCCAACCATAGAGTCCATAACCTTTAAGTACAACCCGGAAACTAACACTTTGGTCACAATGCTGCAGTCAGGAGAGGTTGACCTTATAATACCACCTCCGGATGTTTCGTTGATTGAACAGCTCAAGGCAATAGAGAGTGTTGAGGTCCAGGTTCAAGGTGGACTGATTTGGGAGCATCTGGCATTTGGTCAGCAGCGCGATACACCGCTTCGCGATATTAACGTGAGGAAAGCCATCAGCCATGCCATCGACAGGCAGGCAATAGTCAATGAACTCCTGAAGGGTCAGGTTAACGTACTGCAGTCGATCTATGTATCAACCCAGCCAGTATACGTTCCTGCATGGGAGCAGTACGACTACAACGTTGATAAAGCCAAGGAGTATTTAGCTAAGTCAGGATATGGTCCTGATAATCCAATCGAGCTGAAGATCAGTACCACTGCTGGTAATGTCTTAAGGGAGCAGCTGGAGCAGATAATACAGGCTAACCTCAAGGAGATCGGGATTAACATTACCATTGAAAACTTCGATCCTGATACCTGGTTTGGGGAGAAGACTCCTGCTGGAGAATTTGACATTGGTGAATGGGCCTGGCTTGTTTCACCGGATCCAGATTTGGCAAGCACCTTTGCTGGAGATATGATCCCACCAGATGGACAGAACTATTACTGGTATAAGAATGATCAGGTGACACAACTCCTGCATGATGCCAATAAGCAGGCTGATGAGGTAAAGAGAAATGAGATATACAAGGAAATCCAGAAGCTAATGGCCGATGATGCTATAATTCTGCCTTTATATCAGAGGTTAAACGTAGTAGCACACAATGCAAATCTAAAGGGAGTAAAAGCCAATCCTTCTCAGATCGGTACATTCTGGAATACCGAAGAATGGACCATTGAGGAATAGGCAAGATGGTCTTTTAAGAACGATTTAAATTATGGGAGCCCGTTTTGCTGGGCTCCCAAACTTTATTGACGATGGAGTAGTTATTGCTGAACTTTATTGTAAGGAGAATTTTGTACGCAATACCGCTTTTAATACTGGTTAGCGTGATTATGTATGGGATAATGCACCTTGCACCTGGTGGACCGCTTGCCATGCTTGCGCTTAACCCCAAGGTAAGGCCGGAAGATCTCGCAAGGCTTACAGCATCTCTTGGGCTGGATAAGCCCTGGTATATCCAGTATTTTAAGTGGTTTTTTGCATATATAAGAGGCGATTGGGGAATGAGCTTTCAGACCCACAGGCCTGTTTTTGTAATGGTAATGGAGAGATTACCGAATACCCTGCAGTTAATGGGTGTTTCCATGATATTTGCGCTTGCGCTTGCAATCCCAATTGGCATTTACTCTGCAATAAGACAGTACTCATGGTTCGATAATCTGGCGACTACTTTCTCATATATAGGATATTCGATGCCCATATTCTGGTTTGGGCTGATGCTGCAGCTATTTTTTGCATATTACCTTTACGATTGGACTGGATTTCATATTTTTTTCAGTGCGAACATGTATTCGGTGGGAGAGTCCAGCAATATATTTAACAGGCTTCAGCATCTGGCTCTACCCGTCATGACCCTCTCAATTGCCTCGATTGCGGGGTGGAGCAGGTATCAGAGGTCAAGCATGCTTGAGATCATAAATTCAGATTATCTGCGAACTGCAAGGGCAAAAGGGCTGCCCGAAAGCAAAGTTATATTAAAACATGCGCTGCGAAATGCGATCATACCGCTCATCACAGTGCTAACGCTTGATATTGCTGCACTTTTCAGCGGAGCTGTGGTCACCGAGACGGTCTTCGGGTGGCCAGGTATGGGGAGGTTGTTCTATGATGCCGTAAATAAAAGGGACTATCCCGTTGTGATGGGGAGCGTGATGCTGTTCTCGGTAATGGTCATATTTTTTAATCTCCTTGCTGACATTTTATATGGAGTGTTTGACCCGAGAATCAGGTATGATTAGATGAAGAACGAAGCTGCTGCACTTGAAGGTTATAAGAGCAGGACTCTAATTCAAATATTTTCACGGCGATTTTTCAGACATAAACTGGCCGTTGCAAGTCTGATCGTCCTTTTTTTACTGTATTTACTTGCGATTTTGGCACCTTTTGTAACCCCATTTGAATTCGATGCCATAGACTTGAAAAACAATAATATGCCCCCAAGCCTGGAGCACATCATGGGCACTGATGAGCTTGGAAGAGATGAGCTGACAAGAATAGTTTACGGTGGACGGGTCTCGCTTATGGTTGGGACGGTTGTAGCTTTAATGGCTTCGATGATCGGCACCATGATAGGAGTGCTTGCGGGGTATTACGGTAGGGTGCTTGACAATATATTGATGCGATTTACGGACCTCATACTATCACTGCCGCTTTTACCGCTGCTGATCGTTGTTGCTGCTGTTAAAGGACCAGGTCTTGTGGGCATTATCCTCATTCTGGCAATACTAACATGGACATATGTCGCCAGGCTGGTGCGAGCCTCCTTTCTTTCGATCAGGGAGGAAGATTACGTTCAAGCTGCCCGAGCAGTTGGGGCTTCTGATGTACGGATAATCTTCAGACACATGCTCCCAAATGCAGTTGCTCCTATCATCGTTAATACCACGTTAATGGTAGGAATAGCAATATTAATTGAATCGGTGCTCAGTTACCTTGGTTTCGGGATTCAACCTCCAACACCAAGTTGGGGTAACATGCTGTATAACGCAAAAACTACAATGAGACTTTATCCGTGGCTTACGTATTTTCCTGGATTGATGATTGTGATAACCGTTCTTTGCTTTAATTTTGTTGGAGATGGTCTGCGCGATGCACTTGACCCCAAACAGACCATAGAAAAGGTTTCTAAATGAGCGATGTTCTTTTAAGGGTAAAAGATTTGAAGACCTATTTCTATACACAGGACGGCATTGTAAAGGCAGTTGATGGCATAAGCTTTGAACTTGCCAGAGGCGAAACGCTGGGGATTGTTGGTGAGTCAGGCTCCGGTAAGAGCGTCACTGCTTTGTCGATATTAAAGTTAATTCCCGATCCTCCAGGCAAGATAGTGAGTGGTGATATATACATGGACGGTACGAATATCATTGCCTTGAAGGAAAAGGAGATGCAGCAGATCAGAGGGAATGAGATTGCGATGATTTTTCAGGATCCAATGACCTCGCTAAACCCCGTATTTACCATAGGCAATCAGATAATGGAAACCATAATGCTTCACCAGAGACTGGATAGGAAAGCAGCGAGGAAGAAAACTATTGAACTATTAATGAACGTGGGAATCCCAAATCCGGAGCACAGAATAAAAGAGTACCCACACCAGTTCTCCGGTGGTATGAGGCAGCGTGCTATGATCGCGATGGCACTATCGTGCAATCCCAAGATACTGATTGCGGACGAACCGACGACTGCACTTGATGTCACAATACAGGCTCAGATATTGCGACTGATGAATGAAATAAAGAACAGAACAAGCTCCTCCATAATAATCATCACCCATGATCTGGGCGTCATCGCCGAGATGGCTGATAATATCATCATAATGTACGGTGGGAGGGTTGTTGAATATTCTGATGCTCACACTATTTTCTATAACTCACATCATCCTTACACCTGGGGTCTGCTCAGGTCGATTCCCAGGCTTGATGAGGTTAAGAAGGAGCGGCTCATACCAATACCTGGGGCTCCGCCTTCATTGATACATGTGCCTCCTGGTTGTCCATTCAGTCCGCGGTGTCGCTACGCGAAGGATATCTGTTTTAAGATAGTGCCTGAGCTAAGTGATGTCGGGAGATTTCACAAGATTGCTTGCTATCTTGATGCTGATGAAGTAGCAAAATACAAGGCAGAAAAAATACTTGAGGCGAGCTGTGAACCAGGATAATCATATTTTAAAAGTAGAGAATTTGAAGAAGTACTTTCCTATTAAAAAGGGAGTCATAAGAAGGACAGTTGGTCATGTCTACGCTGTTGATGATATCTCTTTTTATATTAGAAAGGGTGAAACATTGGGTCTGGTTGGAGAGAGCGGCTGTGGTAAATCCACAACTGCCAGGGTTATCCTGAGGTTGCTGGATGCTACTGATGGCAAAGTTCTTTTTAATGGTGAGGATATCCTCACCATCCGTAAGGTGAGATTAAGGGAATTGAGACGAGATATGCAGATCGTGTTTCAGGATCCGTACGCCTCGTTGAATCCGAGGATGACCGTAGGTATGATCGTGGAAGAGCCACTGATCATACATAAGATTGACAATTCAGCAAATCGAAAGAGCAGGGTGAAGGATCTGCTGAAGATCGTTGGCCTGAACCCCGAGCACACGAACAGGTATCCGCATGAATTTAGTGGGGGTCAGCGGCAGAGGATAGGGGTTGCAAGAGCGCTTGCGTTGAATCCGAAATTCATTGTCTGCGATGAGCCCGTTTCCGCGCTTGATGTTTCTATTCAAGCTCAGATATTGAACCTGCTGGATGACCTACAGTGTGAATTTAATCTGACGTACCTATTCATAGCACATGACCTAAGCGTGGTAAGACATATAAGCGATAGAGTAGCCGTCATGTATTTGGGTAAGATAGTTGAGACAGCGAACTCAAAGGATATATACGAAAACCCGCATCACCCCTATACTGTAGCTCTTTTGTCATCGGTACCCATACCTGATCCTGATAAGGAGAGGAAGAGAAAGCATATTATCCTGGAAGGTGACGTACCTAGCCCAATAAACCCACCAAGTGGGTGTCATTTCCACCCAAGATGTCCCAGGGCAATTGATATCTGTTCTATGGAAGAGCCTCCCCTTGAAGCGCATAACGGCGATTCAACTCACAAATATGCTTGCTGGAATCCTTACTCCTAATGGCTTCTAATAAAAAATCCATAAAACTGAAATGTTAGGAACAACAAGATTCTGAGAAATGTGCGATTTGAAATCTTTTAAAAGTATTGGGGGTATTAAAAATGCTTGTTGATATGTCTTTGGATGAACTGAAAAAGTATAGACCCAGACTTACAAAAAGGGATGATTTTGAAAATTTCTGGAAAGACACAAGAGCAATTTCTAAAAACGAACAGTTAAATGAAGAAATAATAAAGATCGATTACATAGTTAAAGAGATTAGTGCCAGTAAGATATACTATGATGGTTTTGGCGGAGCCAGGATATGTGGTTTTTATCTTGTTCCAAACTCCTCTGGTCCCCATCCTGTAATTTTATGGTTCCATGGTTACGGGGATGATAAACAAAAAATTAATTACTATTTAAAATGGGTACTTCTTGGATATGCAATTTTAGCTATAGATATTAGGGGACAGAATGGTGAGAGCACGGATAATAAGACATACCCGGCTCCTTCTGCAATTGAGCATATGACAAAAGGGATTTTTAGCAAAGTAGATTATTATTATCGTGGCGTTTATATGGATTGTGTTAGAGCAATAGATTTTCTTGCAACAAGAAGTGAGATAGATATTGAAAGGTTATGTGTAACAGGAGCAAGTCAGGGTGGGGGATTGACTTTAGCGACTGCAGCCCTGGATGATAGACCGAAGCTTACTATAGCGGAAATACCCTATCTGTGTCACTTTAATCGTGCCGTTGAATGGGCTGAAGATTTTGAAAATGTCACCTATCTTGAATTCAGGTCGTTAATAAAAAAATATCCCGAAAGGGAAGAAGAAATGTTTGATACACTGAGCTATTTTGATAATCTTAACCTCTGTAATTGGATAAAAGCTAGAACGGTGATTTCGTGCGCAATGAGGGATACCTGTTGCCCACCGTCAACTATTTTTGCTGTATATAATCATATGAAAGCACAAAAACATCTTGAAGTTATGCCTTTTTATGAACATGCCTGGGATACATTGATAAATTTTGATGAGAAGAGGTTGGAGTACATAAAGACATACTTATAAAATCGTGCAGAGCTCTGTTATCGTATGGTAGATTAATGGAGTTCAACTTTTTATACATTAAAAGGAAATAGAATGGTAAATAGAATAACTTTAAAAGACGTAGCCATCAAGGCAAATACGAGTATTAGGACAGTTTCAAGGGTAATAAATAGTTCCAATTTAGTTAATAGCAAAACAAGAGAAAAAGTCTTAGAAGTTATAAATGAATTAAATTATAAACCAAATATTATTGCTAGAAGTCTTAAATCTAAATCATCCAAATCTATTGGTGTTATAGTTTTAGATGTATATAGTCCATTTTTTTCACCAATAATAAGAGCTATAGAATCTATTGCAAGAAGAAATAATTATTCAGTAATTATCTGTGAATCACAATATGACTTTGAAATTGAAAAACAGCACCTGGAAACTTTAATGAATAGAATGGTAGACGGTATTATTATAAACCCAGCCACAAAAGATTATAAATATTTACAATCAATCGCAGAAATGGGTGTTAATATTGCTGTTCTTGGAGATGTTGAAACCTTCCATATTGATGCTGTTTCAGTTCATATTGATGACTATAAAGGTATGTCAATGGCAGTCCAATTTCTAATAAATAATGGACATAAAAAAATTGTTTTCATCAATGGTGATGTTAACGTTTTGAATAGGGATACTAGATTAAGTGGATATAAAGATACATTAGAGAAAAATAAAATAAAATTTAAAAATGAAATAGTGTTTGACGCAAAAGTATACATCGAAGGTGGCTACGAAGTAGCGAAAAAGATTTTTAATACTAATTATGATTTTACTGCGATAATGTGTTTTAACGACTTAATTGCGATGGGTATTTTAAAATACTGCAATGAAAATAATATTAGAATTCCTGAAGACTATTCTATTGTTGGATTTGATGACATCTTTTGTGCTCCATTACTGAACCCACCTCTCACAACAATTCACCAGCAAAAAACCCTCATTGGAGAAAAAATAGGAGAGTTACTTTTTCATAAAATAAATAATGAAGAAATAAAAGAATCACATATTAAGTTAACACCAACTCTTGTTATTAGAAAATCAGTTAAAAGAATAAATTGAGATAAAATATCTAAATGTGAGTTGGCCTGCGTAAACCTGTCAAATTTAGTCATGTTGTTCTATCCTCTGGAATATTGATGTATTACTGACGTATTTGAGCGTTTTAGCTGCAGTGTTATTTGCTTTTTTACTGCGTAACAACAACTGATGTTCGTGTTGGGAAATATTAAAAAATTAAGAAAATAATATTGCTATCGTTGGCAATATATATTAATATTATTGCCAACGATAGCAATAAATATAAAGAGTCTTATTTTAATGAAAAGTGATTTAAAGAGCAAAATTTTTGGTTGCCTACTAGGTGGAGCTATTGGTAATGCCTTTGGAAGCCCTTTTGAGAATATGCACTATTTAGAAATAGAAAAAAAATATGGTAATAGATTAATAGAAGATATTTTATATCCTGGTTGTATTGAGACGGAAGATGATTGCAATGTTACGCTGGTATTATCTAGTACATATATTAACAAGGGCAAAAGAATAAATTCATTTGATTACTGTGAAGGTTGGCTTAAATATTTAGATCCAAGTTCATTATATCTATGCTGCCAGAATTCATATAATCTCATGAAAATTGGTATATCTCCTCAAGTTACCGGATCGCTAAATCTTGATACCGGTGCAGCACTGATGGCAATTACCCCTGCCGGTATTTATAATGCCTGCGATCCCGACCAGGCATATATAGATGCTATAGAACTTACAGAAATATATGCAAGGGGGATAGATGTGGAAGTAGCTGCTGTCTTTGCAGCTGCGATTGCTGAGTCTATGAGGAGAGATGCAACTATTGATTCAATACTCAATATCATACTTGAAAAAACCCCAAATAAAATCATTAGGACTTATGGGAACCTAAAAGAAGTTAACTTACATGAGCAAGTAGAAAAGGCAATAGATATTGCATCAAGATATGATGACTTTTATAAGGCAAGAGAAGTCCTTTACGATAATTTTCAAACAGATTGGCATTCAATCGATCCTGTTGAGTTTTTTATATTTACAATTTCAATATTTGTCTTAGCAAGAGGAGATGTGGATAGGGGGATAGTATGGGGGGCAAATATTGGAAGGGATGCTGATTCAATAGCAAATCTAAATGGCGCATTAGCTGGGGCGTTAAACGGTGTTGAAAAAATCCCCAGAAGGTTAATAGATCAGGTTGGATCTGCTTATTACGATAAGTATGAAAAGATATCTGATGATTTCATAAAGCTGATTAAGAAGAAATTAGAAAATACGATAAAAATTAATAAAGAGATAAGGGATCTCTTTGGCTGAAAAAATGATTTTATAGGTAAGAATGGATGGATAGGGAAAGTTTTATTAACAGGATTAATAACTGTTTCTTAGGTGCTCAGATAGGCTCAATAATTGGCCATAAGCTTGAGGGCTCTAACTTTTCATTGAGTTTTAATGAGATCAGGAAGAAATATGGTCTCATCGATGATATTTTAGATGAAAGATCATTTGATAATAATCTTGATTGGGAGATTGCTGAGATAGCAATAAAAGCTTATCTAAAAAAGCAAGGAAGGATTAATTATAGAGATTTCAGTCAGGTCTTGGTTAATGAATATAACATTGAAAGGCTTGATAGATTTATTAACGACGAGGACTTCAAAGCACCCACTTATTATGAGTTTAGGAACGCCTGCGAACTAATAAAAAAGGGTGTACCAGAAAAGATAGTTGGTTATTTTAATATTATTTCAAGTAGTTCCTTATGTCTGGCAGTTCCAATTGGTCTTTTTAATATCTTTGACCCTGAGCAAGCATTTTATGATGGGTTGGAGGTCACATCTTCATATCAAAGAGAGATTGGTAGATCATGTCCAGCAATACTATCTGCTTATTTTTCGATGTTATTTAATGATAGTAGGAATTTTGATGATTTGATAAAGACTTTATTAGGTTATGCGGATGTTGAAATTAGTATCTACAATGGCACAGAGCTTGACAAAGCAAATATTTCCTCCCTAATTAGGAATATTATTGAAATTTCCTCTAAATATAAAGATGCATATTCGGCTATTGAGGAAATACACAAAGAAGCCGTCAAGGGAACCAAATCAAGGCTTGACCAGGAACCCCTGAACATTCTTCAGAAAATGTTTGGAATTTTAAATATAACCAAATTTGACTTTGAAAGAGCAGTGATAGGAGCAGCAAATTTATCCGGGAATTCGACAACAATTGGATTTATTTGTGGTGCGATAACAGGAGCGAGGTCGGAGAGGCTTCCTGATAAGTGGGTCGAGAAGGTACCTTCGTATCGAAGAGAAAAAATAAGAAGATATTCAGAATATTTTAGTAGTTTGATTTTCTCTCAAATCGATAAAAGAGAGAAATGGATAGAAGAAATAGAGAAAGCGATGTAGACACTTGAATTTTTTTGTTTAAGAAAGGGGTGATATATGATTAAAAGATTAGAAGATTATTCTTTAATGAAAAAACAAAAAGGGGGATAAAATGAAAAAAGCATATTTATTTTTAATAGTTTTAACTCTTGTAGTTGGAGTTATATTTGCCAGTTGTAAGCCAGCGGCTGTAACACCAACTACTGCTGAAGAGACTGCAGCAACTGAGGAAACAGCAGTGGCTACGGAGACAGCTGCCGAGGAAACTGCTAAAGTAACTTTTGACAAACCAGTAACGATAACATACATGACCTGGCATCCGGCGAATGTGGATGTTGATAGGATGGTTAAATTGTTTATGGATGCTTATCCTAATGTTACCGTTGAAGCTGAAACGCAGCTCGCAGATGAATATTTTGTAAATCTCAAATCTGCATATGCGGCAGGTTCACCTCCAGATGTTGCAATGTTCCAACCAGGAGCCCAGATAACTCCTTATATTCAATACCTTGAGCCATTAGCTCCAATGGCCGAAAAGGAATGGGGACCAGATTGGCGCAATAAGTTCTATGATTTTTGCAATGAACAGGTAGAATGGACTGGTAAAGAATACTATATGATGCCTCAGGGATGGACTCCAACGGGAATTTGGGCAAATACGAGAATTTTAGATAAATATGGATTAGCTATTCCGGAAAATCTTGCAGATCTTGAAAAGATCAAAGATACGGTAAGTAAAGATGGATTGGCAACCATACTATGTGGGTTTAAGGACAACTGGAATGCACAGGATCTATTCTTTTTTATGTTAGATGATTTTGCTCCAGGTGAGTTTTATAAGGCAGAGCAAGGTCAGTCTAGCTTTGAGAGCAAAGGTTTCCTGGATGCATTGAATATGTGGAAATATTTCTTTGATAAGGAATTAGTACAACCAGGAGCCTATAGCTTAAATACTTACATGGAGTCCATTACACAGTATCAACAAGGCAAAGGAGTATTTGTTCCAATGGGTTTCTGGCATTTATCCCTTGTTTACCTTACGCCTGTTGAGAATGCTCAAATGGGCGGGTTTAAGCCATTTAACTTTCCTGATCTTAATGGAGATGGCGTGAAACCCAGGCCAACAGTGACAATGGGCAATGGAATGGGTCTAACAAAAGGTCTTGATGATTACAAAAAAGCAGCTGCTTGGGAATTTATAAAATATATGGTAGTAGAGGGCGAGAGTGCTCAGTATTATGCAAATGGCCTTTGGCAATTTCCTGCTTCCAAAGAAATAGTGATTGCAGATTCAGTCTATGAAAAGGCCGGTGAATTTGCAGAAGAAATGAAAGCAAATACACAATGGTATTTTGAAAATGCAGAAGTTCAAGGGGAAAGAGAGGCTAAATATCCTGAGATAAGAGAGGGGCTATATGAGGTTCTATCCTCAGTGGTGACCGGACAGAAGAATCCAGAGCAAGCACTTGCCGATCTTCAGAAGATTTCAGAGAGTATTAGTAGATGATAGTCTTTGGGGCTAACCCTTTGTAGTTGTTAGATTCAAATTAATCATATCCTCTGGCGTTTACGCCAGAGGATATGATTCTTGTATAAATATTAAAAACTATTAATTATTTCAACTGATTATTAAAAATGAAAAGATATATCTATAGGTATGGGATTAATAATTATATCTACATAATACCATTAGCTATGTTTTTTATAGCCTTCATTATCTATCCAATCATTAATAATATTTATGTGGGATTTTTTAAGTGGGACGGGTTTTCGCCAGAAAAAACCTGGGTTGGCTTAAAAAATTATGTAGATATGTTTACGAACAAAATATTTCTTATCTCCATTAAAAATAACATCATTTTTTTGATTTTAACAGTTCTCATGCAGAATCTCATTGGCTTTGTGTTGGCTATAATTATGAATAATAAAATAATTGGAAGGAGCATTTACAGAAGCATAGTCTTTGTGCCAGCTATAGTAGCGCCTGTAGTAATAGGATATACATTTGGTAATATGTTAAATTATACATATGGTACCGTGAACGAGTTCTTCAGGCATATTGGGTTGGGTTTCCTGGCATTGAACTGGATAGGAAGTCCTAAACTTGCTATGTACACCATAATTTTTATTAATATCTGGCAATGGACGGGATTCTCAGTTGTGTTATATCTAGCTGGACTTCAGAATATCCCCCAGGAACTATACGATGCAGCAAAGATTGATGGAGCTGGTTTTTTCCAAACCATAACAAAGATAACTTTTCCAATGCTAACAAGTACGCATTTTTCACTTCTTATTTTGGGCTCAATTGGTGCAATAAAAATTTT
Organism: Actinomycetota bacterium; assembly: GCA_023488455.1. The sequence continues at coordinate 27,181 of JAMDDV010000007.1, forward strand.
TGATATAGTTTATGTAATGACCGTTGGTGGGCCTGCGCATGTAACTGAAGTTCTAGCAACTCATGTGTTTTTAGAGAACTTTAAATTGAACCATACAGGGTATGCTTCCGCGGTTTCTGTAATTCTATTGATTGTTGCCTTGACTATAACCTTATCCCAGTTAAGGCTGTACAGAAGGGTGAGAATATGATCAATGAAGCAAAAATGGGCCCTTATAATAAAAGAACATTCAGAAGTATAAAATATCATATTATTCTTATTATTGTTTCTTTACTTTTCTTGATACCATTTTTTACCATTATATCGATATCTCTGCGAGGTGGTGGTTTTACCAATTATATAAGAGTATTTGGCGATCCTAAAGTACCAAGATATTTTATAAATAGCATTTTAATTGCTGTACCCTCCGTAATATTAGTAATTTTTATTTCATCTTTAGGTGGGTTTGCTTTTTCAAAATTAAAGTTTCCGGGGAAAAATGTAATTTTTTATGTTTTTCTTACCGCACTGATGCTTCCTTCAGCATCAATCATAGTTCAGTTATTCGTAATGATAGTGAAATTTAAGTTGGTAAATAATTATCTTGCAGTGATTCTACCCGTAGTTGCTCTTATCTTGCCTTTTGCTTTACTTATAATAAAAAATTATATGGATGATATTCCAAATGATATAGTAGAGGCTGCGTTGATTGATGGATGCACCCCTTTTTCAATCTATTGGAGAATTATTTTTCCATTAAGCCTTCCAGCTTTGTCGGCAGTAACTATTTTTACTTTTTTATTCTCTTGGAATGAATATATGTTACCATTGGTATTTTTAAAGAAAACAACTTTGCAACCCTTAACATTACTGCCTAGGTATTTTTTAGCTGAGCATCAATATGAACTATCTCTGGTATTTGCGGGTTTTACCGGGATAGTCCTACCTGTGTTGATATTGTATATATTCTTTCAAAAATATTTTATTGAAGGTTTAACAGCAGGAGCGATTAAGTAGAGCACAAATATTTTTGATTGTTTGGCTTCTTTGAATAACAAAAATAAGCATAGTTACTTTAATTTTGATGAAAGAATTCATTCTGTGTAGGTTGATTTAATGCCAATCCCATGTTTTGAGGAAGAAATAATTGATCAAAATGATGAGAATGTAATTTACAGAAGGGATGATGGCAA
>JAMDDV010000002.1 GCA_023488455.1 Actinomycetota bacterium
AGATAATGGCAGTCCGGAGCACACTTCCATCTCCGATCAGGTTCGTATCAATCAAATGTCCAATTCCAACTAGAATAAAAATGAGCACTTTTTTAAAGATGCCCTTAAATCCTATTTCACTTGATAGTTTCTTTTCAACAATGGCACACATGACACCGGTGATATAATCAGCCACCATTAATGCCACTAATGCATATAAAAATCCATCAAAACCTCCTAAAAACCATCCTAAAAGTCCACCAAGTACAGTAAACGCAGTTTGTATCCAACTCCAAATTTCCTTCATTATTTTTACCTCCTTCATGATTGGTGCATATATAAAAAGAGTGTCTGCATTATCGCAAACACTCTTGGTTCAGTGTGTTAATTATATTTGTTTAGGTAAGGCTTCCCATAACCTCATATCCTCCTGTCCCAGAGACCATATCGCAATCCCCCTAAGCTTCCATCGATACGCTGCCTCATTTGCCCAATAGACTAGGCTATCCACGTCTTGGTAGTAAAGAATTGAGAAGCCATCAGCATCCCCGAGAAATAGGCGTGAAATCCATACATTAATGTCCTTAGGCACAATCTTTACTGAATAGTCATTTCCACAGACCAATGATAAAAGCTCTGAGTGAAAAAAATCATAATCCATGGAAATATCCTGACTTCTTGTTGAAGCTTCCTCCACATCACTGTTAACTGTAAAAACCTGAAACTCACTATCCCATGTAACACCAGTTCTTTCTAGTCTCCCATACTCCGTTCTAGTTCCATCTGGGAAGATTACATCAAATCTTTCATAAGGTTCATAAGTCCAGGCATCTCCTAATCTTATTAATTCACATAGAATACGTCCATCCGATTGAATTCCGGCATAACCACCTGAATAACCATTAAGCGACGCTGTGAATCGCAAAACACTACTTGCTCCAGAATAAACCCTTACAGAATTACTACGTATCCTCATTTCAATGGTGTACATTCTTGGATTTGAGCGAAGATCTGATGATGGAGTTTTAGAAATTTCGGTTGCATAGCTTCCGACTAGAGTAGAACCATTATATAGTTCAATACGCTGTGAATTAATATTTAAACAGCAAAAGATATCTCCACAAAAAATGCCTGCTCGGCCACTTCCATCTGAAGGAAAAGCTAATCTCGCTCTTAAATGAACATCTGAGAAACCATTATATTTCCACGCCAACCTCCCATGTCCATCAAGCTGTGAATAAGGGCGAGTAGCTGGATCATTCTTGTTCTGCCACACCTCCCACTCTCCGCTTAATGTTGTCCAATAGCTGGATGGAAGCGGATTTTCATCTCGAAAGTCTTCATACCAAATTAGTGCTGAATCAGGCTTTCTGCGAAGCACTTCAGTTGTCAATTTAAATCCTCGATCGGGCTGAGCCATTAAACCGTTCACATCTTTAAACTTGCGAGGGGATAGCATGAAGTCAGCCTCTCCAGCAGTAGGTTCTTCAGTAAAGCTTGAACATACCCGAAATCCGTAGAACTGTACTCCTGGTATTGAGGAAGTAACTGTGACAGTATGAGTTCCAGCTGAAAGAAATACACCCGAAGCCAAAGAGCTCCAGCAAGTTGTTCTCCAGTATGGCCACCATAACCTACTCTCACTAAATACCTTATTCATTCCGTCAAGCGAAACATGGATAGTATTCTTGTCCCAGAAAGGAAAAGAAAAGCGAATGGCTACATCATAAAAGCCAGCAGATTCTATTTCAAATTCGTAGGTGGCTTCACCTTCATCTCCAAGTGTAATAAATTGAGATGAAACTGATACATTACCAAAATAGTTATCAGGTGTTCCACCACTACGATCTACATAAATTGTGCCAAATTCAGTTTTTTGCTCCTTACTATAGGCGGTCAAATATCTGCGACGGTTATAGGATTCCTCAAGTAATGGGTATGTTCTTGAAACTGCATCCCAGCCTTCCATGTAGTCATACACATGTGGCAAGGCCCAAGGCACCTTATCATAATCATCCCAATACGCTATGATAGGAATCATGGGCTGTGGTGGTCCATCATCTGTAAAGTTATATCCCCCTGTCATCCAAAGCTGTGCGGCATAATATGTGTTTGAAATCCCACGATATGTGATGCCCAGATTTTCTGGTGTATCGTGGATTCTCCAGTTCCAACCATAGGCGGGCAATCCCAAAAATATTTTTTCAGGACTCATAACCTGAACTGCATAATCATAAATTCCTTCCAACCAATCCCTCGGAGATACCGGTCCCGGAGCAGAACCAGCCCATGCCATGCCATAACTCATAATCGCTGCCGTATCACAGTACGGATTTAAGTCTTCATAGACACACCAATTTTCGCCACCAACCGAGCCTTGTACTCCCGTCATTCCTGGTAAACAAATATTAACGAGTTTAGAAGAATCATAGGCTTTGACAGTATTATATATGTCACGAAATAGGGCATTGGCAGCATCCTTGTTCTCGTAGCCACCTCCACGTTCCAAGTCTATATCAACCCCTGCACACCATGGATACTTTTCCATAATGCGAATGATCTCAGTAAGAAATTTATCCTTCGCACCACTGGTATTATTTCTAAGGGCAGTAAAAATAGAAGCTGTACCATGATTCATAATAGTCAGTAGCCATTTGATATGAGGCCAACGGTTAATATAGGTAAGCATACTGGATATGCTTGTTCCTGTTTCTGTTATTGTCCCGGTGATATCCACTTCAAAAGTAAAAATACCCACCGTATCAATTCGATCACCATAGTCTCGTAATGCTTGATACATGCGGGTATTCCCCATGAAACTCCAGACCATACAACGCTTACCTTTTAAATAGTCAATCAAAGGCGCTCACTTCCTTCCTGCATTTCTTGAAACTCAAATAATACCCGGGCTGATTTTCTGTCTTCTAGCTTTATCACATGTTTGCTATCACCGGATGCTGTATATTGAAAAAAACCTTCCTTATCAGTTGGGTTTCCGTTCTTTAAACACTGCCTAGTTGATGCTAGTAGCGAAAAGGTATCACCTGGACTAACTGCCTCATTAAATATCACCTTGTGCGCCCCTGCTCCTTGAGACAATTGGATACTGCCTGCAGCCATATTTTGGTTGGGATAAATATGACAGTCAAGGCCAGCGGAAGTTGAACCCAGATTGAAGAGAATAATCGTCTCTCCGCTTCGAACTACTCCATTATAAAAGCGAACAGGAACAATTGTCTCATTCTCTCGATATTTTTGCAGCATGCTCTCTGTGTTAGTTGTATAACCAGTAAGGTGATTTCCTTCCTGTGCTTGAATATCAGTAAAATATACCGTACCTGTACAATCTTCAAGAAGTAAATTCACTGTTACGCTTACTACTCGTTTATCCTCTTTACAATGAATCGTCTCGGTAAATCTGGTAAATGCAACTGACATTTGCACCACCTACCCATCCAGCGTCCATTGTATTTCTGACACATGACCAACCCAGCCCGTAGCAACAGAGCCACCTTGCAAAAGCATATCCGTAAAGAATACCTCACCAGTACAATCAGTAATGAAAAGACGGATGGTAAGCGACTTTATCTTGCCAAAACCTCTCGGTGTAATAGCATGAGCTGTCTGTGAAAAATAAGCCATATCGCTACCTCCTTCCTAATAGAGATCAATAAACCTAGTTTCTGTCGAACCGTCCTCATATTCAATGACAACTTCAATTCCAACTTTTCCATTTGGCCCTTTCTGTAGATTTTCCGATGCAATCTGCGCTGAAAATGTGTAACTCTTTCTACTAGCAGGATACACAGTCTGTGATAGACTTTTTGTCATTCCTAAAACTCCCTCAGCTTTAAAAGAAGCTGATCCTGATACCCCATTATTAGGGTCCACTGTAAAACCTGAACTTAACCAATAGGTTAACCCGTCATCAGCTCGTGAATTTCTTAGATGATTAAAAGGAACTAAGTCTTTTACTTCCTGACGGTCAAGAACATCAGCTGAAGATAAAATATCAGCAGCTTTATCCCAAACAGCAGATGAATCCCCCAGTTCTCTTAACGTTGTTGATAGCTCCAGCACTGTTTTCCATGGTTCTTGGAGATTATATTGTCTGCGTACCACACGAGTTTTGACAGATAAATTCAAATCTCTATCATCCACAGTTACTATATCACCTAGTTTCCATGCCTCATGCTCATATCCTGTCAACACTGATAAGTCCATTGCAGAGAGAACATATGAGATTCGTGGCTTCGCATACTGAGCTAAGCGCATATTAGCGAACTCAAGCAGCTGATAAGGGTTGCTGATTGATGAAGCATCCAGCGTTCCTACTCTAACTTCTGATGAATAGCTATAATCCTCAACATACTCTTTATTACCATTGATAGAAGCAAATGTTATACCATCTTTTCCATAAGCATAAAGGCGAGTGATTAGACTTCTAGTATCCACTACGCGCTGTATACTTTTCATGTTCTTTCTATAGCAAAATAATGCCCCACTATCAGTACCTCCAAATGTCAAGAGATGTACCAAACGATTGGCACTATCGAAAATCAAGTCGCCTCCATGAATATTCTGTATTGTTCGTAGGATAGCTAATGCATTCTTTTCTGTTGATTGCCATGTACGTTTAGTATTTACAGTTACGTTTCCTAATGACCAGCCAGTATTAAGTAAGGCATAGCGCATAGGGACTTCTGGTGTCTCTGCAACAAATTCCATGGGTTCTTTTTCAGCACTAAAAGAAAGATCATAAAATGCTGCTTCCGCATATACTTGAGTTACAACTCTTCCATCGGAGCTTTTCTCATCTGTTATAGTTCGAATACGATAAACATCATTAACAATCTGCACCTGTTTTTCATTGTCTAATGTCTCTCGCTTGGAATCATGAAATGGCAGTTTAAACTCCAGAATATCAGCGCCATTTACTTCACTTGTTACTACAATATCAAAGGCATTTTCTAACACTGCTTCCCAAGCCCCGTTAGTATCCAACACAACTGGTCTTGCAAATCCAAGTCTCTCATAAGGAGGTTTTGGTATATCATGTAGTTGTATTTCAAGAAGTTTAGGAGTTCTACTGGTGTCTTGAGTAGATAATGTAATTCGATAACGAATATATTCTCTGTTTGGAGATTGTAATTCCCCACTTGTTCCAATAGCCTGCCATTCAGTCCAACTAGACAAATCATCTGATGTAGAAGTTTCAACTAAGCTTATCGATGTTATACCTGCAATGTATTCACTTGTAACTGATACTCTACCCGTTCCAGAAAGCCCACAGGCAGCTGCTATCGAATAAAACTGGCCACTTTGTGCATAGACTCCGCTTGTTGCTTTTAGTATGACAGAACCAGGGTCCACAAGAGCATCAACATCAGCAGTGCTGTCTCCACCGTTTGCCAAAATTGAAGATTTAAAATAGAAAATAAGATCCTCCATGGTAAGCGAAGAATCTTTTTCATAGAACCAGTCATCAAATCCTCCTGCGTAATAATAGGTATTTGCATGCATCCCCATCACAATGTCCGCAACACAGGATTGATTTAAGTCTCCCGTGAATGTTCGAACTGGAGATTGCCAGACAGCCCCATCACTTCGATCGCAAAGTAAGTTCTGTACCCTTTTGCTGTTTACCTCAATGATTGATGCAATAAAGTACCACCCGTTATTCTTTAGGGGAATAGTAGGTGTTTCTGTCTGGTCATATATCAGGGAGCCGGAAGAATTATACAGCATTAATCGCAACCTTCCCTGAAATAAAGAAACATAAAAAATTGGTTGGCCAGGGCCTTGTCTAGTATTGAAAATCGGGATATACGTCTGCCCCACAGAATAAGTAGTTGGGTTTATCCATCGTAAGCGTCAAACTGTTCACACCTTGCAGGGGCTTAACAGCAGACAGTTTATAACCGTACTACAGAAAACTACCCGCCTCAAGAATGCCGGGAATCGAATTTATTGATGTACCCTGCAGATCAGCGG
>JAMDDV010000014.1 GCA_023488455.1 Actinomycetota bacterium
TATATCATATTTATGATAAAATGCAATAATTTCTCGAATGCGAATTTGCTTTCTTAGAAAAAAGGGTATTTTAGGCTATATTTAAGCTTGATTTTGATGCGTTAGAAAAGAAGATGCGGAATTGCTGGCTGTTGTAAAGTAAAATAATTTGTAGGTGTAAAATTAAAAGTAGTGCGGGAATAGAAAAATTACTAAGCGAACTTAAATCCTCTTTCTCGGAAAAGCAATAAGCAGGCGTCAACCGCACCTGGGTCATAAAGAACACCTTTATTCTTTGAGATTTCTTCTAAAGCCTTACTTATACTAAAAGCCGGCCTGTACGGTCGATGAGAAACCATTGCCTCAACAACATCAGCCACAGCCAAGATTCTTGCCTCAGGAATAATCTCTTCACCGGAGATTCCCAAAGGATAACCAGAACCATCAATCCTTTCATGATGCTGTAATACAATTTGGGCAACTGGCCATGGGAAATTTATTGCGTTCAATGCTTTATGACCGACTTGTGGGTGTGTCCTAATTATGCCAAGCTCATAATCATTTAACGCACCAGGTTTTGTGAGAATTTCCGCTGGGACAGCAATCTTACCGACATCATGAAGCAATCCGGCTATCCGGATGCCCTCTCTTTGTCTTGCTGAAAACCTTCTTTCTTTGGCTATTGCACATGCAAGCTGAGAGACACGCTGCTGATGCCCTGCCGTATAAGGATCCCTCATTTCACCGATCAAGGAAATGGCTTTAACTGTTTCGTCCAAAACCTTTTTTATATCTTCATAGCTTTGCTCAAGAGCTTTTTCTAGTCTTAGAGATTTTATTCCAACAGCAATGTCACCAGCTACTTCCATAAAGAATCCAACTTCTTCATCTCCAAAGGCATCCTTTAACTCAGAGTACACATTAAGTGCACCCACAACATCTCCTCTATCCATAAGTGGCATAGCCATGCTTGATTTGTAACCTCTTCTTAATGCCTCTTCTCGCCAGGGTTTATATTTAGGGTCAGATTCAATATCCCCAATAATAAAAGGTTTTCTCATCTTAATGGTCATGCCTGTAGGTCCTTGACCATACTCGGAATCATCCCAGGTAACCTTGATTGAAGAGAGATAACCAACTTCAAAACCTGCCTGAGCAACAAGCTTTACATCAAAGCTCCCCCTTTCTATAAGTCCAATCCATGCAAATTTAACATAGCCTATTTTTGTAAGAATATTACAAACTCGTTGCAAAAGTTCATCTTCTCTCTTAGCCCTCAGAATAAACTGGTTTATTTTTCTAATAGTTTCTTGTAGAGAATACAATCTTTCTATTTTTTTCTCTGCCAGCTTGCGGTTGGTGATGTCTATGAATAAAGTGGCAAAATAACCTTTTTGTGGGCTGAAGGCAATAACGTCATAATATCTATCAAGTTCTCTTGAATAATTCTCAAAGCGGACGGTTTCCCCGGTAAGTGCAACTTTTCCGTAGGTATCAATCCAGTACTGTTCCAACTTAGGCAGGACTTCACGCACTTTCTTCCCAATTATTTCAGCTTCCTTAAGTCCTGTAAGCACTTCAAAAGCAGGGTTTAATGCAAGAAAACGGTAATCGCAAGGCTTGCCCTTCATATCACAAATGATTTCGTGTAATGCGAAGCCCTCATGCATAGCGTCAAATAACAAGTGAATTGCTTCTTCGCTATTCCCTAACGGCTCTAAAACTTTTACGAACTGGGTCTTCTCCTTGTTCTTGTCGCTCATCTTGAAACCTCACTAAAAAGGTAGGATTTCTTCTTACAAATTTTATACTACGACAATTATTCTTATAATCCTCCATAATTTGGGTAAAGCGATGTTTAAAATAAAGTTTTCTTAACTATGTTATTCAACTCCTATAAAGATGGTAAATAGAGAAATGGATACTAAATTATAATCTTCTTACTCGAACGTAAACCCTTTCGTAGTAATAAGCCCTACACAAGCATTTACAACATTAGGATCATAGAGAACAGCTTTGTTCTGAGATATTTCTTTTATAGCGTCATCTATGCCAAGAGCTGGCCTGTATGGTCTGTGAGAGCTCATTGCTTCAATAACATCAGCTACTGCTATGATCCTGGCTTCTAAGCAGATTTTATTGCCTGTCAAACCTCTTGGGTATCCAGAGCCATTTAACCTTTCATGATGTTGAAGAACAATATCTGCAATCGGCCATGGAAACTCTATTGTTTTAAGTATATCGTAACCTACCTGGGGATGTGACTTTATGAGGCTCATTTCCGCCTCGGTCAAACTGCAAGGTTTGCTTAATATTTCTGCAGGAATTGATATCTTACCAATATCATGAATGCCGGCAGCTAATCGAAGAGCAGCAATTTGATCAGATGAAACTCCTATCTCCTCTCCTATTCTACAAGCCAGTTTCTCAACTTTCACCTGGTGACCTGCTGTGTAAAGATCTCTTTTTTCTAATGTTGTAGCCATAGCTTGAATGGTGCACTCCATCGCCTTTTGCAGCCTCTTCAGGTTCCTCTCAAGTTCCTCTCTCGTTCGTTTTAGGTCAACTCCCTTACGTAATGTGACTACACCAAAAGCTAAGTCATCTGCTAACTCCGTCAGAACTTTTACTTCTTCCTGGCTAAAAGCATCCTTCTCTGAAGCATAAATTACAAGCGAACCAAGCACATTTGAATCCACTATCAAAGGGAGCGCGATTATTGACATATAACCGTGTTCAAGATCATCCTTTCGCCATGGAGAATAGTTGGAATCAGTTTTAATGTCCGTTAAAATTGAGTAATTACGTGTTCGAACTGCTATTCCCGCCGGATGGCGGCCAAATTCAGTATCAGCCCAAGTGATACTTGATCTCTTAAGATAGCTCACTTCATTTCCAGCCCAAGCCACCAGCTGGACAGTCTTTGCTCTATCATATTTAGCATAGCCGATCCATGCAAATCGATATTTTCCGAATCCTATGATGATTTTGCATATTTCACGCAAGAGTTCATGTTCATCTGTAGCACGAATTAAGGTCTGATTACCGCTGCTGAGTATCTTATATGCTTGATTAGCTATGTGTAATGCATCTAATGTCTGTCTATGCTCAACAACTTCTTTTTGAAGTTCAATATTTATCTTTTGAATTTCTGCAGTACGCTGACCCACAAGCCCCTCAAGGTGATCACGATGTTTTCTCAGTTCTTCCTCACTTTGTTTGAGATTCCTAAATAAAAGGCTATAAGGTTTTACAAGACCCATGACGATAATTGCTTCATATATGAGGTAAAATGAAACGATTTTAAAAATATGTCCTATCATATTAAAAATACCATACACATCTACGTATAAGGTGAAAGAGAGTTCAGAAAATATCGTCACAATTATAGATGCGACTAATAACCTGGTTACTCCTGGGTCAAACACTCTTCTTTTCTTAAACAGCAGAAAAACAGAGGCTAACAAAATCATCGAGATCACGTATTCGCTTATCTTCTTAAATGGAGTTAGCCCTACGCCCTCTATATAACCGGCAGGAAATATTTTCCAGTAAAAGATTGAAACAAACATTAGCAAGACAGCAACTCCATAACCCAAAAATACGAGATTGACCTTAAGCTTTTTATTAATAAAAAATGGGGCCATGATTAGAGCTGTGCCTTCAAGAAAACGAGCTGAAATCCAAAGTTGGGTTGCGAGATTAGAGCCATATCCAGGAAATACTCCCATACCTTTATATGCCAACGTATGAATCGTATCTATACCAGCAACAAAAAGATACGCTATTCCTATGAAAAGAAGGTAATTATTATCCAGGAATTTACGTGAGTTCCATGCCAGCATGAAGATACCGCAAGCAATAATGATACTGAATAACTCAGCAAGGCTGTGAAAGAGGATATAGCTATAACGGCTTGCCAGATACAAAGCTAAAAGTATGAAAACACCCAGCAAAGAAATAGATAAATTTTTTCTCATACTCACATTCGCTTCTTGTCCTTTATGTTGAGTCCATTACTATTATTACACGTGTAATTCTATTTCTATTATTTGGATTAAATCCCTCCTTCGCTAAAAATTAAATGAATTCCAACTGCAATCTATATCAATCAGTGCCGTACCTGGTACTTGAAATCATTTACTCTTGACAATACTATCTGACGACCTTGAAGTTGTTTACGATATCGCCAGTTTTGAACATGACTCTGAAGAAGTTCATGGTGGCGATCCAGAGGAACTCCAGTGGGTTCGCCTTGAAGCGTCGAACGGAAGTATATGCCATTATATCGGGACAATATTCGATTTTCCCAAGCTTTTTCAACCTCTGGGCGAGCTCAAGGTCCTCATCCTGGTTCATGCGCAGGTTAAAACCGCCGCACTTCTTGAAATATTCTTTTCGCACCGCAAAGTTGCAACCAAAGAACGACCTGAGGCCCAAAAAGTAATTGGCCGACATGACATATCTAAAAGGACGGGCGGTGATCCATCTGGACAGTTTATCGCCATCGTAAAAGATCATGTGTCCACAAAGAGCGATGAGCTCGTCGTCCTCATCAAACTTCCTTGCTATCTTGAGCAGCCAGTCCGACTCAAAAAGGGTATCGGCATCCGCGCTCACGATTACCTCACCGTGGGCTGCCTCAAAACCCGCCTGTCTTGCGCGTGCCACACCGCACACAGGCTCAAATATGACCTTATCAGCAAAAAGTCTGGCGATCTGCGCGGTCCTGTCGGTGCTGGCATTGTCAACGACGATTATCTCAAAATTCGTGTAGATCTGGTGCTTCAAAGATGATAGGCAGACAGAAATGTATTTTTCCTCGTTATGTGCAGGAATGACAACCGATATCTTCGGGATCATTTTCACCTCCACAACACTTTTTTATTATATCATCATATAGACATGGAGATAGACGTACTTAATAACTTAAATCCTGAGCAGCAGGAAGCTGTTTTGCATGAGAACAGTCCTCTTCTAATACTTGCAGGTGCCGGTTCCGGCAAGACGAGGGTGCTGACGCATAGAATTGCATACCTCATCGCACAGGGAAAAGCCTTGCCATATGAAATACTGGCCATCACGTTCACAAATAAGGCCGCAAACCAGATGAAGGAGCGTCTTGCAGCAATCCTTGGTATTATGGCCAACGACATGTGGGTCAGCACATTTCACTCAGCCTGTGTACGGATACTGCGAGCTGAAATCGCAAAGCTGGGTTTAAGCAAGTATTTCACGATATACGACAGCAACGACAGCGAAAAGCTGATAACAAACATCCTGAAGAAGAACAACGCCTTAGGAGGACGGGTATCCCCAAAAGCAGTTGCTGCATATATTTCCACAGCAAAAAATGAACTTAAAGATCCCGATCAGTATGCAAAATATGCAAAAACCCCATTTGAGAAGGTCGTCGCTGAGGTCTACAGGGAGTATCAGGACGAGCTCTACAAAAGCAGCTGTCTTGATTTTGACGACCTCATCATGACCGTGGTCAATATATTTGAACTATTCCCTTCGATCCTTGAAAAATACCAGAACCGATTCAGGCACGTTCTTGTTGATGAATATCAGGATACAAACAGAGCACAGTACGAATTCGTGAGGCTGATCAGTGAAAGATACAGAAATCTATGCGTTGTTGGGGATGACGATCAGAGCATATATAGCTGGCGCGGCGCCGATATAAGAAACATACTGGAATTTGAGAAGGACTTCCCCGACGCCAGGGTTATAAAACTGGAGGAAAATTACAGGTCAGTACAAAATATATTGAGCGCTGCAAATGAGGTCATAAAAAATAACGCCTCGCGCAAACACAAGGTCCTCTGGACGCAGAAGGAGGACGGCGAGCTCTTAAGTTATTATCGCGCCAGGGACGAAAGAGACGAAGCCCAGTACGTGCTAAATGAGGTAATAAAGTTAACTACAGGAGATAAAGAATGTTCCCTGAAGGACATCGCGATTTTCTATCGCACGAATGCCCAATCACGAGTATTCGAGGAGACATGCATATCCTGTGGAGTTCCGTACCGAATATTCGGGGGTTTGAAGTTCTATGAGAGGATGGAGATCAAGGATGCACTTGCATATCTACGGGTGATATCAAATCCCGATGATAACATTAGCTTGAAACGAATCATAAATACCCCCAGAAGAAGCGTAGGCCAGAGTACGCTATTAAAGCTTGAAGAGTTAGCAACGCGTCACAAGGTATCTCTTTATGAGGCGATATCAAAGTGTGCAGACTGCGCCGACTTCTCCAGAAAGACGAAGGAAAGCTTACTCAAATTCAAAGAGATGATGGAGACCTTTAAAAAGACAAAACATGAAAAAGGCGCAAGCCAGTTAATTGAGCTTGTGCTCGAGGAAACTGGATACAGGAAAATGTACAACGATGGCAGCATCGATTCGCTGACACGGCTTGAGAACCTTGACGAGTTGATAAGCGCAGCAAGGGATTTTGAGAAGAGGTCGGATGAGCCGAACCTGGACAACTTCCTCTCCGAGGTTGCATTGATGACCGATATCGATAAATATTCAGAAGGCGAGCCTGCGCTTGTTTTAATGACGCTGCATAACGCCAAGGGCCTGGAGTTTGACACCATCTTTCTCACAGGGATGGAGGAACAGATCCTCCCACACTACATGAGCATGACGAATCACAGGGAGATAGAAGAGGAAAGACGTCTCTGCTACGTTGGCATAACCAGGGCAAAGAAAAAGGTTTATCTTACCAATGCTGCCGCAAGAAGCCTGCACGGCCAGGATAGCTACAACAATGTCTCCCGTTTTATTTTTGAGATTCCCGATCACCTAAGGATCGAGGAAAAGTTCAATGCGACAACCGTCAGCGAAGACATATTTAATAGCGGCAGTAAACTTGATCTCAGGCCAGGAGACAGGATTCTCCATCAGAAATTTGGAATCGGAGTTGTGCTTTCAACAACAAGCTCGGAAGGAGACACGGAACTTTCAGTGAATTTCGGAGGGGGGCAACAGAAGACACTGCTTGCATCCATAGCTCCAATAAGCAAGATATCCTGATTACTCCCATTCAATTGTGCTCGGGGGCTTGGAGCTGATATCGTAAACCACCCGATTGATCCCACCTACCTCGTTTATTATCCTGTTTGATATCCTCGCAAGCAGCTCATATGGAAGCCGAGCCCAGTCCGCAGTCATGGCATCATCGCTTTTAACTGCCCTGACCACAATAGGATATGCATAAGTTCTACTGTCCCCCATGACGCCCACGCTCTTTATCGCAGGGAGTACAGCAAAAGCCTGCCAAATCTCATTGTAGAGACCAACTCTCCTGATCTCCTGTTCAATTATCGCATCCGACTCCCTCAGTATCTCAAGCCTTTCCTGCGTGACCTCGCCTATGATGCGAATGGCAAGTCCTGGCCCTGGAAATGGGTGGCGCTGGACTATATCATCAGTTATGCCAAGCCCCCTGGCTATCTCCCTGGCCTCATCCTTAAAAATATTTCGCAATGGCTCCAGGAGCTTTAATTTCATGACTTCAGGTAAGCCACCCACATTGTGATGAGATTTTATCTTCGCAGCGGTCCTGCTTCCGCTCTCAATTACATCCGAATAAAGCGTGCCCTGAATCAGGTAATCAATATCACCAATCTTCTCTGCCTGTTCCTCAAATACCCTTATGAACTCCTCGCCAATGATCTTCCTCTTGCGCTCGGGTTCTACTACTCCCTTTAATTTCGCCAAAAACCGTTCCCTGGCATCGATAACCGTTAGGTTCAATCTCATGTTTATCGTAAAGAAATTTTTGACTTCCTCGGCTTCATTCTTCCTGAGCAGGCCGTGATCTACAAACACACAGTTAAGCCTCTCGCCTATTGCCCGATGTGCAAGCACAGCAGCAGTTGATGAATCTATGCCGCCGCTTAACGCGCATACCGCCCTGCCGCTGCCAATCATCGTCCTGATCTCCTTCACAAGCGTCCCAATCAGGCCTGATGGTGTCCAATCCTGTTTACATCCACAGATATTTACTGCGAAATTCTCCAGTATCCTCATGCCGAACTGGGTATGCCTTACCTCGGGATGAAACTGAACACCGTACATCTGCCTGGTCTTACTTTCCATAGATGCTATCTCACCGCTGCCGGTGCGTGCGGTTACCCTGAAATCACCAGGCACGCTGCTAACAAAATCGCCGTGGCTCATCCAACAGATCTGATCCTCTGGTGTTCCCTCGAACAATTTTGAGTTAGATACCACCTTCAGCTCCGCTCTCCCGTACTCCCTCGACTCACCGATGACCACTTCCCCGCCAAAAAACTTCGCCATCAACTGATGCCCATAGCATATACCAAGGATGGGAATTCCGAGGCTAAACAGCTCGCTGTCCGGGAATATTGCGTCATCAGAATTTACGCTGGATGGTCCTCCCGAGAAGACCAGACCACAGGGTTGCAAATCTTTTACGCGGTCGGCCAGTTCATCGTAAGGAACAAGCAGCGAGTAGATTTTCAGTTCCCTTATCCTGCGCGCAATTAGCTGGCTGTACTGTCCACCAAAATCGATAACGGCAATGAGATTCATTAAAATTCGCCCTAACTGAACTGCCTTAACTGCAGGAATTTGCCCTCTGTTGAGATTGATGGAGCGATGACTATCTCAGCTTTCTGGAACTCTTTTATATCCCTGTATCCACATGTTGCCATTGAGGTCTTCAAGGCACCCATGAGATTGAGGGTACCGTCATTCTCCGATGAAGGCCCGAGCAGAATAGTTTTAAGGCTTCCCACGACCTCCGTTTTAACCCGCATCCCCCTGGGAAGGGTAGGATGATATGTAGCCATACCCCAGTGATAACCTTTTCCTGGAGATTCCTGTGCACGCGTCAGCGGCGACCCTATCATTACGGCATCTGCGCCACAGGCAATCGCCTTAGCAACATCCCCACCTATGCGCATACCACCATCTGAAATGACATGCACGTACCTGCCCATCTCCTCAAGATATCTGATCCTGGCCGTTGCTGCATCTGCAATAGCAGTGGCCATCGGCACTCCAACGCCGAGGACTGCTCTGGTTGTACACGCAGCTCCGGGGCCAACTCCAACCAGGATGCCAGCCGCACCTGTGCGCATGAGATGAAGTGCTGTCTGGTAAGACGCGCAGTTCCCGACGATCACGGGTATCTTGCAGTTTCCTATGAATTCATTTAAATCAAGCGGCGTCACTTTTGTGCTAACATGCTCTGCGCTGACCACCGTTCCCTGAATAACCAAAATGTCAAGCCCTGCATCAATGGCGATCTGTGCAAACTCCCTGACTTTCTGAGGGGTTAAAGACGCTGCTGTGATTATGCCGGCGTTCTTCATTTCTTTAACGCGTTTTGTTATTAGCTCCATCTTAACAGGTTCTCTATATACCTCCTGTATCGTACTCGTCGCCGCCTCCCTGGGAGCATTTCTGATCCTCTCGTAAATCTCCGCGGGTTCATCGTATCTTGTCTGAATGCCATCGAGGTTTAATACCGCAAGTCCGCCAAGCTTACCCAGCTCTATTGCAAACCCGACATCTACCACACCATCCATTGCAGATGCCAGTACAGGAATATCAAACTTATAACTAGCTATGCTCCATGAAATGTCTATATCCTCCAGATCACGCGTCCTCCTGCTGGGGACGATCGAGATCTCATCAAAACCGTACGCGATCCTGGCTAACCTGCCTTTGCCAATTTCAACTTCCAATTAATCCTCCTAAATCCTTTTTAGAATTTTATCACCTATTCATAAAATTCAAGCATAAAAAAAGCTCCCGGCGGACCGGGAGCTCTAATACATATACTAATGCTGCATTTTTAATACATCGGTGGCTGAGGTGGAACTGGAGCGTGCTCCTTTTCAGGCTTCTCAGCAACCAGGACCTCAGTTGTGAGGATGAGCGATGCTATGCTCGCTGCGTTCTGCAGTGCAGCTCTCGTAACCTTGGCCGGGTCGATTATTCCAGCATCAACCATGTTCACGAACTTACCACTCAGAGCATCGAGACCCTGCCCCTTGGGCAGCCCTTTAACCTTTTCCACAATAACAGATCCCTCATAGCCAGCATTGGATGCGATCTGCTTCAACGGCTCCTCAAGGGCTCTCTTAACGATCCCCGCGCCTATCCTCATGTCACCTTCAAGCTTCTTCTCGTTGATATCATCAACAATGTTTATGAGGATTACTCCACCACCAGGAACTATTCCTTCTTCTACCGCTGCTTTGGTTGCGGATAGCGCATCCTCGATCCTGTGCTTCTTCTCTTTTAGTTCAACTTCGGTTGCCGCGCCAACCTTGATTACTGCTACACCGCCGGCAAGCTTGGCCAACCTCTCCTGGAGTTTCTCCTTGTCAAAATCGGAATCGCTCTGCTCTATCTCCGTCCTTAT
Organism: Actinomycetota bacterium; assembly: GCA_023488455.1. The sequence goes on from JAMDDV010000014.1 coordinate 10,397, forward strand.
CTGCTTAATGCGACCCTTGATTTCTTCCGGTGAGCCTTTGCCTTCAATTACAGTCGTGTTTTCCTTGCTAACTTTTACCTGTCTGGCGTGGCCCAGCATGTCAAGTGTCACCTTGTCCAGCTTTATTCCAAGTTCTTCTGTGATGACCCTACCACCTGTCACTATCGATATATCCTCAAGCATTGCCTTTCTCCTGTCGCCAAACCCAGGGGCTTTTACGGCAACACTGCTGAAAGTGCCCCTAAGTTTATTAACCACAAGGGTCGCAAGTGCCTCTCCTTCCACCTCTTCGGCAATGATCAAAAGCGGCCTCCCTGCCTGCATGACCTTCTCCAGAACGGGCAAAAGGTCCTGCACTGCCGAGATCTTCTGATTCGCAATAATTATGAACGGGTCATCAAGCACGGCTTCCATCCTGTCAGGATCGGTGATCATGTATGGAGAAAGATAGCCTTTATCAAACTGCAAGCCCTCCACGACCTCGATTTGGATTCCAAAAGTATTGGACTCCTCCACGGTTATAACACCATCCTTGCCAACCTTTTCCATTGCTTCTGCTATCTTGTTTCCGATCTCCTCATCAGCAGCAGAGATCGCAGCTACTTCGGCTATCTTCTTCTTATCAGTTGCTATTGGTTGACTATTTTTGCCGATGGCGTCGACAGCCATGCTAACCGCCTCATCTATACCTTTCTTTAGCAGCATGGGGTTCGCTCCAGCAGCAACATTGCGCAGACCCTCCCTCACTATAGCCTGAGCAAGCAGTGTTGCTGTGGTCGTACCATCACCTGCGACATCGTTTGTCTTGGTTGCAACCTCCTTCAAGAGCTGAACGCCCATGTTCTCATAAATATCCTCAACATCGATGTCGCGAGCTATTGTCACGCCGTCATTGGTAATCGTGGGTGAACCAAACTTCTTATCCAGGACGACGTTTCTGCCCTTGGGACCAAGCGTTATCTTGACTGCATCAGCGATCTTGTTAACGCCCTTTTCCAGTGCCCGTCTGGCTTCTTCGTCAAATTTTAATTCCTTTGCCATATTAACTCCTCCTTTAACCTATTTAATAACGACGGCTAAAACGTCGCTCTCCCTTAAAATAAGATGTTCTACTCCATCTATCTTAACTTCTGTGCCGCCGTATTTGGAGTAGATAATTTTATCTCCGACTTTTACTTCAATGGGGATCTTCTTCCCCTCTTCGAACCTTCCGGAACCGACTGCGATCACTTCACCTTCCTGCGGTTTTTCCTTTGCAGTATCCGGCAATACAATTCCGCTTTTCGTCATTTCCTCGCTTTCGCCTGGCTTAACAAGTATCCTGTCGCCTAAAGGCTGAACCTTCATTAAACATCCCTCCTATTAATTTAACTGAATTTAGCACTCCAACTGATCGACTGTTAGCAGTCTCTAACTGAGAGTGCTAATAGATATTAAAATATTTGCTTTATCAGGTCAAGAATATTTACAAAAAATTTTATACGGGATTACGGAGATTAGGGAAAGTAAACTGAAAATTATCACTCCCCAATCGCCAAATCTCGAATAAATAGTCGAAATCGAATACATGGGAATCTCTTCTATCAGCTCAGTTCTCTCCTCAATCGATGATGAGAATAGCTTACTGCCATCTGGTAGAAATGCACCACTTATCCCCGTATTAGCCGACTGCACTACAGTAACTCCGTTCTCAATTGCCCTGAAAGCAGCCATGTAAAAATGCTGATCCAACGCAGGGCTTCTTTTAAACCATCCGTCATTTGTCAGCACAAATAAAAGCTGGGCACCTCTTGACCTCATCACCCGCATGGTGCCTGGCAGCGATGATTCAAAGCAGATGACACTTCCAAATGTGACATCATCTATTCTGAAGATTGTCTGCCGGTTTCCAGCAGAGAGATCAGCCGGGATATACTTTAACTGTGGAACCCAGAATAACAACTTACGAAGCGGAACGAATTCACCAAATGGAACAAGGTTTATCTTGTCGTACTGGTCGATGAGATCGCCCTCCCTTGACATCAGCAGTATGGAGTTGTAATACGAATCTCCCTTTACCGTACTGCTGCCAACCAAAAACGGTTTGTTCCTTTCAAGGATTAACCCCTTAAGCCACTCAGTTCCGCGTTCATCATAATTAATGATATAGGGCACAGCGCTTTCAGGAAGGACTATCAGATCGACATCGTCAGATTTGTTTTCCCTGAGAAGGTCTTCTATCACCTTAGATATATACTCCACATCCAAATTTAATTTCAACTCCTGAGGAATGTTTGGCTGCATCATCTCAACCTTTAAACTTCCAATCTTATAGTCATCCAGACCTCCTTCCCTTAACTTAAAATAGGAAGCTGATCCATAGACCAGAACAGAGATGAATATTACTGCGGAGATGATAATCGGTACTATCCTCAAACGGATCCTGACCCTGAAAGCAATAAGGTACCACGCAGTTGTTGCAAAAAACACGACCAGAAAACTGATGCTGAAAACCCCACCTATCCTCAAAAACTGTAGGAGTATCAGATTACTTGACTGGGAATATCCGACCAGCCCCCAGGAAAATGCAAGCCGGGTGCTCGACCTTGCAATTTCAATAAGTGTCCACAGCGCAGGAAGAGCAAAAATGGAGGCTGCGGGCAATCTGTTTATCAGAAACCAGGCCAGCATCACAAAAATACAGACATATAAAGACATATAAAACAAAAGCGGTATCCATGTTATGTAGCCCACATATATCATCCAGTAGATCAGGGGAGCATATACTGCCAGCCCGAAGATAATTCCAAGGAGCCATGCAAACTTAAAACGAACACCGTGAATAGCAAAATAAAGCGTTAAAAATGCAAAGAAGGGTGCTGGCCAGATGTTCATCCTGGGAAAGGAGATGAACAGCAAAAGCCCTGCAAAGATTACCAGCAATATCCTTACGTAAAGCTTCGCGCTAAAAAAAATGCGACAGCACCCTCTCTTTTCTTCCATGCTAATAATCCTTAAACAATGAGTAGGCATCCAAACTTATATCATCGATGAGCCCTTGATTAAGCTTGAAGATGCCGTAAAGACCGGTCATGACAGCATTATCGGTACAATATTTCACAGACGGAGAACTGAATGAGATCCCTTCTTTTGAACACTCCGCAAGCATCCTTTCGCGAAGCCTCGAATTCGCTGCTACTCCACCTGCGATCATGATCTGACGCACGCCATGAAATCTGGCCGCTTCAACCGTTTTAGACACAAGCGTATCGACTATCGCCTCCTGAAAGCTCGCCAGGATATCAAATAACGCAGGCTCCTTGCGGAGATAAGGATTTCTAGTCACCGTCCGCACAACTGCGGTCTTCAGACCGCTAAAACTGAAATTAAAATCAGTTGACCTTATCATCGGCCGCGGTAAATCAACTGCTTCAGGGGAACCTTTCCTGGAGAGGTTATCAATTAACGGACCACCTGGGTAACCCAGACCAAGATATCTTGCTATCTTATCCATGGCTTCCCCCGCCGCATCATCTATTGTGCGACCAATGCAGCGTATATTTTCATTCTCATCGATCAAAAAAAGGCTCGTATGACCCCCTGATACGACCAGACAGACCGCAGGCCTGATCGACCAGCCATCCTGGTAAAAGTTTGCAAATATATGTGAAATGACATGGTCAACCCCAATCAGCGGCAATTCAAAGCAATAGGAGACGGTCTTTGCCGCGGTCAGGCCTATTAAAAGCGAGCCTATAAGCCCAGGGCCTGCGGTTACAACAACTGCGTCAAGCCCGTTATAACTAGTGTTTGCCAGATCAAGTGCTTCCTCGATCATGAAGTTAAGGACTTCTACGTGCCGCCTGGACGCGACCTCGGGGACAATACCACCATACTTCTGGTGGATGTATTCCTGGGATGCGACAAGCTCTGACCTCACGCGGCCATCACGGCTGAGAACTGCAACCGCAGTCTCATCACATGAAGTTTCAATCGACATTACGTTATCAAGCACCTGGATCAGTACCCCTATCCCTAATCATATTCTTCCTAATGTTCTCTATTAGTTCCATCGCGTTGGAATCAGATGACATCTCAGAGGCCATAACGATCGCATCCTCAAGATTGTCTGAGTAATACCTTCTCCTCACTGACACTTCAGCAAAACCGAACCTGCGATAAAACCTCTGGGCATTCGTATTTGACCTTCTTACGTCTAAAAGCAACTTCTTAACCCCCAATTCTATTGCCTTTTCAAATACATGAGTTATAAGCAAAGTGCCCACTCCTTTCCGCCGGTAGCCATGCTCAACAGCGATATTTGTTATGTAGCCCTCGTCCTCGACGCCCACAAAACCGACGTACCCGATTACCTTGCCTGCCATTTTTGCTACCATATAATGGCAAAACGGATTTGATATCTCTGCCTTGAACTGAGATCGCGTCCATGGAGATGGAAATATCCGACTCTCCATCTCCGCAACCTCATTAAGGTCATCTTTCATCATCGGTTCAATTGAAAAACCGCTAGAGCCATTCAATCTACCCCTGACCCCTTAAAAAACAGTTCAAAATTAGCCGGATAGATTGGGAATATTTTATGTGGATCAGATTCTCTATTTGATAAACCTAAAAACAGCATAGAAGAGACAAGTCTGACTGCATTTATTAAATCACCTTCAATATAATTTATCCCCTCCAGCATATCCTTTAGTGAACTTTTGACCTGATCTTTTTGGATCAACACCGTTTTTTCTTTAGGAACTGTAATGAGCCTTGCAACTATTTTCTCAATCTTCTCGCAGTCAGGCTTGAATACCTCAGCCAGCCCCTCCTGTCTCTTGCCGTTAACGCGTCTAACTCTTCTGAAACCACCAAAGTAATAATAGCCCCTCCGAACATCCAATATCGGTATGATAAGCCTTTCATTTGGAACCTCCATACTGCTGGCCATGACCTCAAGTGTGTTAAAACCATACAAAGATGCTCCTATGCTTAATGAAAGGGTCTTGGCAAAAATAACACCGACCCTGGTGCCGGAAAAATCACCAGGGCCAATATTAACTATGACCCTATCGATATCCTTTACCGATAATCCACCCATATTCAGCAAATCCTGCAGCAGGGTAAAGATCACAACCACCCCCTGCCCACTGCCGTCCTTATTCACGGTTATTATCCTCTCATTATCTCCATGCAGAGCCAGCGAAATGACATTTGTGGTGGTCTCAACAGCTAACGTTTCCATGATCTTCCCAACTCAGATAAACGATCTTGCCACTTTTTTGAATCGGAAAGTAATGTTATCCTCCGAGCTTCATCTCCAAGATATTCGATCTCAATGAAGAGGCACTCATCAGGCAGGATATCTGATATCCTATCACCCCATTCGATTATTGTGATACCGTCACCGAATATGTAGTCATCAAGACCAAGGTGAAGGGCCTGAGCTGAGTCCTCCAACCGATATGCATCAAAGTGATAAATGGGAATAGATGCGTCATACCTGGAGAGCAGCGTAAAGCTCGCGCTGGTAACGTTCTGGCCTCCCCCAAGCGCCACTACCATCCCTCTTATCAGACAGGTCTTCCCTGCACCAAGCTCTCCACTGATCGATATGATATCCCCTTTTCTTAGAATTTTAGCAATGGTTGCACCAATCTCTTCTGTGGTTTCCGGAGAGTCACTGATAGTTAAAAATCTTTGCATGAGAAATCATTGTCAAAAAAGCCCCAGCTGATCCGAACTCTTTTCCTTCTCCTCAACCTTAGCAGGAGGAATCGACTCCTTCTCCAAGATGAAAGATGCATCTTCCTTTTCTTCTCCACTTAAAATCCTCTTGATGCGCTGGAAATCAGATTTGATCACCTGAAGATTTGATGCTGTGTATAACGCTGCAGCAGGATGGAATATCGGCAGCACGATCCTGCCGTCAACAATGAACTTGTTGCCCCTCAATTTAGAGATTGGCTGTTCGGTCTTGAGCAAAAGAGATGTTGAGTGGCGGCCCAGGGTACATATCAGTTGCGGATCTATTATCTCTATCTGCCTGAACAGGTAATCTTTACAGAGCTCTATCTCCTCTTTCCTCGGATCCCGATTATCAGGTGGCCTGCATTTAAGCACATTTGCTATGAATACTTCATCCCTGGACAACCCTATTTCGTTCAATAAACTATCCAAAAGTTTCCCGGCTGCGCCCACAAAGGGCTTCCCCTGAATATCTTCATTGTATCCAGGTGCCTCACCTATGAATATCAACTCTGCATTCTGAGAGCCGCTCCCAAAGACAAAGTTGGTCCTGCTGCGGGCAAGGTCACACTTCTGACAGCCGCTTATTTCCTTGCAATATTCAAGTAATGTGGTCCAGTCCTTCAACAGTCTACCTCCCACCCAAAATATCAGCTCATATATCTATCTTCTACATGTTGCACAGCTGGATGAACTGCAGGTCGAACATGATGAGCCTCCGGACAATTGCGCGGAGCTCAGGCTCTCCGTGTTCTTCGATGAATGATCATAAAACGTCGAAAAAGCACGCACCTTTTTCATGCTTCCACAACTTGGGCATTTTAATTTCTCCTCACTCTGTAAACCTGAGACCAGTTCCTCGTATTTTAAGTTGCAATCGCAACATGAATATTCGTATATCGGCATCCATTCCTCCAATTAAACAAATCAATCTTACTATTATAAATTCAACTAGCTCAATCTTCTAATAAATTTGATTTTCATTAAATGTTGAGACTCATCTTTATTAACTAAGTTTAGACAATAAATAAGCGGAGAGAAATCCAATTACTGTAATAAGTCCAGCGTAATCATGTGCTTGTTCAAAAGCTTCAGGCATCATTGTATCTACCAGCATTGCCAAAATACCTCCCGCACCTACTGCTGTTGTTGCTGCGATTACTCCGGGAGAAAAATACCTGAAAGTTGTGTATCCCATCAGCGAAGCTATACCAGAAATTATTGCAATACTGCCCCAGATACCAAGGATATATGCTTTTGATCTTCCAGCTTTTTTCATACCTGCTGTGCTGGAAAGACTCTCAGGAATATTTGACATGAAAATTGCTATTACTACCACGATGCTCACACCTACACCCTGTAGCAAACTTAAACCTATCACTATCGATTCAGGAATACCATCTAATATTGCACCAATAGCAATTGATAAACCGCTGCCACTAAATTTCTCCTCTGAGGGATGTAGATCACCAGATCGTTTTCGGTGCTTTGCTCCAAAACGTGCCAGTAACAAATTTATTATGGTATAAACAACAGCTCCGCTTATAAAACCGATTGCCATTGAGCTAAATCCGCCGCGCTGATAGGCTTTCTCAAGCAACTCAAAAGATAGTGCAGAGATAAGCACTCCACTTCCAAATGCAGTGATTAATGCAATCAGTCTCTGGGGAACATGTGCTATATAAGCTACGGCAGAACCTATTATGAGAGCAGCGCCTGCTAATAAACCCCATAAGTCTGCCTCTAACCAAGTTGGAATCATGTGCATTTTTTAACACCTCCGAAATGAAATTTCTGGGCACCAGTTGCCATATTTATTTTATTTATTTTGTGAGTACATATTTATTAATAGAAGAGTAGGCCTATACCAACAAAAAGACACCCACTCATTTTCCCGAGCGAAGAGCCTATCGGAGTGCGCGCTTCATCTATGTTTTTTGTACGTAACCATTGAGATATCCAGCCTTCAAAAAAACCTGCTATTGCATCTGAAATTGCATTTCCTACAACGGCTCCGACAAGAGCTCCAAGCGCCCCAAGTATTTCAGCACCTATGATTGCAGGTATAATGAGAATTAAGTTATCAACGATGCCAAATATAATATCAGGAGCCATTCTTTTGATATCAATTTTTAAAACAAAAGCTAATAGAATTGGAAGCAGTCCCTGACCAAATATTGCGATGCCAATAAATTTGCCAATACCAAATGAAAAGTACGTCAAGACTCCAACAATTGCGGAAATTAGTAAGATTAAAAGGGCATTTTTAAAAAGATTTTTGTTGACCGTCTTCATTTTAGCTCCATTTCATACATATATTGATAACTTCATTTATTTCGTTAATTTTATAATAAGCCATTCAAAAAGCTTAAGTAAGAGCCTCTGACTCGGGCCGGGAGACAAGGGACTTGTGAGATGGGGTAGATTAATTGATAGAATAAAAAAGGTGTGAATATTTGTCTATAATTATAATTAATTACTTTACAAATATTGAAGGATTTTATGCATTTTTGATATATAAATATATATGTGTGTATTACTGTAGTAAAAGCATGATTTTTGTAAAAAAAGGAAAGATTTGGGATGAATGACAAACACGAAACAGGAGCTCAGCCATTTAATGAGCTCAAGAAGTTGCGTAAAAGAATTTCTGAACTGGAATCACTTGAAGTTGGATACAAGAAAATTATAGAAGAAAACAAAAAGCTTGAGGTTGAGCGCTTTCTTATATTTGATAGGTTAATTAAAGAAAATGAAGACCTTTCGTTTCTTACTCAAGTAACCGAAAATGTTATAAGTACATTGGAATTAGATAAATTACTAAAAGTTTTGATTGATCATTTGGTTCAAGTATCAAAAGCAGATATCGGTGTGATCTTGCTTAAAGAAAATGATAGGCTTCATTACAAGACAAGCGTTGGGCTGGATGAGGCAGTGTACCAAGACTACGTCCTAACTTTTGGCAAGGGTTTTTCTGGAATAATTGCAGAAACGATGAAGCCCCTATATATAGAAGACGCACAGACTGATGAAAGAGTGATAGATCCATTTACAAAGCAGCGCGGTATTCGTTCAATGCTTGGCGTGCCGCTAAAACAAAATGCAAATTTCATTGGCGTCCTGCATATTGACTGGTTAAGCAACCATCCATTTAACGAGAGGGAACTTCACCTCCTTGAGTCAACCACAGGAAGATGTGCCAGGGCAATCCTAAATTCACAGCTGTATGAAAAGACAAAGGAACTAAAAGAGCGACTCCAGCTTCAAATAGATAGAATGCCATTGGCCTACATATTCTTTGATACAGATTATTTAATTCAGGGTTGGAATCCAGCTGCTGAGAAGATATTTGGCTTCTCCGAGGACGAGGTGCTTGGTAAACATCCTTATAAGTTAATCGTACCTGAAGAGGCCAGAGCTCATGTAAATGGTATATGGAGCCGCATACTTGAAGGGGATATGAGCGCAAACAGCATAAATGAAAACATAACCAAAGATGGCCGTAAGATCATCTGTGATTGGACAAATACACCTATTAAAAAAGAAGATGGAACAGTAATAGGGCTTATTTCAATGATAAAGGATATAACAGAGCAAAAACAGGCAGAGGAAGCACTAAAAAAAAGCGAATACAAATACCATATGCTGGTTGAAAACCTTCAAGAGGGCATTTGGGCAATTGATGCCGACTACAGAACCACTTATGTAAACCAGCGACTGGCAGAAATGCTGGGATATCACGTGGATGAAATGTTGGGCAAGTCTTTGTTTTCATTTATTGATGAAAGTGTTCTGAACGTCGCTAAGAAAAATATGGAGCATAGAAAAAAGGGAATTAGTGAACAGCTTGATTTTGAGTTCCTCAGAAAAGATGGAGATAAGATCTATGTTACCTTTACGTCATCACCAGTTATGGATGATGGTGGAAATTTTATAGGAGCTTTCGCTTGCGTTACAGATATCACTAATCGAAAAAAAGCAGAGGATGAGTTAAGGCAAAGTTATGAGAAATTAGATAAGACCCTAGATAGTTTCATCCTGGCCATGGCAGCGACAATTGAAATGAGAGATCCCTATACATCTGGTCATCAACGGCGCGTTGCCGATATCGCATCCAAAATAGCAAAGAGGTTAGATCTAAAAGAGAATCAAATTCAAGGAATACGCATGGCTGCATTAATTCATGATATTGGAAAGATAGTTGTTCCTTCTGAGATTCTAAGTAAACCAGGTAGAATAACCGAAAATGAATTTAACATAATAAAATCACATCCCAAAGTTGGTTTTGACATACTTAACACAATAGAATTCCCGTTGCCAATTGCCAAAATTGTACTTCAGCACCATGAAAGGATGAACGGCTCAGGTTATCCGAATCGAAATGAAGCTGACAAAATTTGTATCGAAGCAAGGATTTTGGCAGTAGCTGATGTCATAGAGGCTATGAGTTCGCACAGGCCTTATAGACCTGCCCTGGGAATAGATAAAGCCATTGAGGAGATCTCAAATAACAGAGGAATCCTCTATGATACAGAAATAGTAGATGTCTGCTTAATGCTTTACAAGAAAGGTACTCTAAAGAGTATTTTGTAATATAGATTTAACAATTAGATAGAATGTATTCCCTATTTTGCCCTAAAATTAATTAGCAAAAACCTATTTCAAATTGTTAAATTTAATGTTTAAGACTATTTTGAATTATTTTTTTTTAGATGATATTTGGATATATTTCTCTTCTTTTACTTATTCCGAGAAGTCACTTTTATTTCCTTGAGCAGCTTGCATTATCTCATTTATCGAAGGTTCATCTTTATAAATAATAGGATGATCTATATCAACTAGCTTCAAAAAAATCTTTTTTTCTTCATTTGAAAGCAACCTATACCATCCTCTCTCCTCACAATAAAATTCTGGTCTCTTCTTCCAATCTCTATTTTGATCTTTATCCTTGTTATTTGGATTCCAAAACCTTGAACGAATGTTTATCGTATGATAAGCAACAATTGCATTAAAACTTCCACTCTTAATATTTTTTCCTGTTATTTCATTGGCCTTAAAACGAATTTCGCTAAGTCTTACAATACTTTTATTTGCTCCAAGTAATTTTGCTGCCTCAACAGCAATGTCAATAATTGCCATATTAATCCTCCCCTAACAATAAAAATAATATTTATAACCACCCTTTTCTTAGTGGCACCCAATTTTTCCTGTAATTTCTCTATAGTTTAGTGCACCAATATTGTTATTTTACTACTTTCTCTTCATCTACAATGACCAGCCAATCCCTTTGAAATTTTTAATGTAATAAAGCTGTCATACTTCCTCATATATATATTTTTAGCTTAGCATCGGGTTTAATAATGGGACTTGGAGGCCAAGCCACCTGGCTTGCAGTTTTACTAATCATAATTGGCGCAGTCGCATTGATAGTAATTTTTTATGTCCAAGGGAAGAAGATAGTTTTTTCCTTTATAATTAGCCATAACTAAATATCGGATAAACTAAAGTTCAGTCATCATCTCAAATATGATGGCTGAATTTTTTATTTTCAGGTAAGCATTTTAATTTGACAGATTATTTATTCGCAGGTTTTTACCGGTTTATTTGATTATAACGAAAAAGGATAAACTTAAAATTACGAAATAGAGGCTTAGTTGCCCTCTTTTTGTCATGCTAATATGATATAAAATATGTTGAACCTTATCGTCCTGCTTTAATATAAAATATATGAGATGATACCAAAGACTTTAATTGGACACTTTACCAATCAGAAAGATGCCACGGGCTGCACGGTGATAATCTTCGAAGGTAGAGCGATCTGTGGTTACCATCTCATGGGCGGCGCTCCGGGTACGCGAGAAACTGACCTGCTCAAGCCCGGCCAGCTTGTTAATAACATAAACGCGATCATGCTCTCCGGCGGCAGCGCATTCGGGCTTGCGGCTGCAGATGGCGCAGTACGATTCTTAAGTGAAAAGGGCATCGGCTATAATACGCACATAACTAAAGTGCCCATCGTCCCCGCTGCAATCATCTTTGACTTCATAATTGGGAGTAGAACTGTATATCCCGATTCTGACGCTGGCTATGCTGCATGCATGGCTGCCAGTGATAAGTTTGAGAGAGGCTGCGTAGGCGCAGGCACTGGAGCAACTGTCGGCAAGATCAGGGGTCCCTTCACGATGATGAAATCCGGGCTGGGCTACAGCTCGATTGAACTTGGATTTGGTGCAAGCATCCATGCGATCGCCGTGGCCAACGCCTATGGTGACATCATAGATGAAGGCGGGAAGATAATAGCAGGCGCATATAATAAGCGCAGCGGTCTGATGAACACGGCCGAGATGATATTGAAAAAAACATCCGCAATATCACCCTTCCTGCAAAACACCACTTTGATCACGGTCATCACAGATGCGAAACTCGATAAGTCCCAGGCAAATTTTGTCGCGCAAGCTGCACACGATGGTATGGCAAGATCCATCTCCCCCTCGCACACGATCCTTGATGGCGACCTCTGTTTTGCAGTATCAGTGGGCAATAAAGCGGCGAAGATGATCACAATTTCACATGCAGCTGCCGTAGTTACCCAGCATGCGATCATCGACGCAGTAAAAAGTGCTGAGAGCCTTCACGGTGTTCTCTCTGCACGTGACATCGGCACTATTTAGCACAAACAGAGATGAGATTTGGTTTTCACGTGAGCATCGAAGGGAGCCTGCATAAATGCGTCCAGCGAGCAGTTGATCGAGGATGCGAAGTATTTCAAATTTTCTTCACGGGCCCGCTTACATGGAAACAGAGGATCTTCAGCGAAGATGAAATAGATGAATTCAAACGTCAACTTAAAATTTCAGGCAACATGAGCTTTTACACCCATGCTCCGTATCTTGTTAACCTCTGCTCACAAGATGATCAGATCTACAAAAGGTCACTTGACATGATGTTATTTGGTGTCAGGCAATCGATCGGGATCGGAGCCAGGGCTCTGTCTTTTCACATCGGCAGCCACCGCACCATGGACTACAAACAGGCTTTAAAAAGGCTAACAGGTGCGCTGGATTTAATCTGCCAGGAAGCCTCAGGAAAGCTTTTGATTGCCCTTGAAAATTCCTCTGGACAGGGCAACAGCATCGGTTCATCTTTTAATCAGATCGCAGAGATACTCTCCATGATCAATACCAACAACATTGGCATCTGCATTGATACCTGTCATGCATATGCTGCTGGCTACGACCTGGTCAGCGCGGACGGATATGAAAAATTTAAGAACGAAATCGAGAAAAACCTCGGATACAACAGGATATTCCTCATCCACCTGAACGACTCTAAAAAGCCGCTTTCATCCGGCACTGACAGACATGAGAACATCGGATCTGGCTATATTGGCCTCGATGGCTTTAGAAAAATAGCCAATGATGAGGTTTTAAAGGGCATAGATGCGATAATGGAGACGCCTGGTCGAACCCTGGATTTAGACCTCCAGAACATGAAAACAATAAGATCACTGGTGAGTTAGTCTTCAGTTGATCTGCTCACTATTGATAAGAATGGCTACCTGCACATATCTCGTGCCCCACAGTTTAATCGCATCCTCATGAGTCGGGTAAGCAATATCTATCCTGTGTCCCCTGATCTTGCCGCCCGTGTCCACAGCATGAAAGATACCATAACCTTTGATTAATACCCACGACCCAAGGGGAATGACATCTGGATCAACTGCTATATCGCCAAAATGAATCTCAGTTCCCATCGCACCTATGCCATCGGTGCCGTCGCGAAAATCATTTGCTGCATATGCAGTTGCCAGAAATGTCTCGTATTTCAGGTCTTTAATCAGAGTATCAGGGAGTTTGTATGCATAATCAGTCGTATATGTAGTTGTGAATTCGCCGAAGGGGTAAATCCCATTTGAACTGAGATCAGTTGTCAGAGTCTGCTGAGGTAAGGCGTTCGTCAAGTTCATCGCAGTTGAAAACAGAGCCAGAACAGCAAAAGCGACGAGCATAACTATGCTGTATACCTTCATAAATCAGTACCTCCATGTAACATTTTATTTCAAACTTTCAACATAAGTTGCGGAGTTTAACTTTCAAATCCGTATTTGTCAAGCACAAGGAAACAGTTGCAGAGCGACTTACGATATGCAAAACTATCATCTAAGGCGAAAAGATGATCTAGAAATAATGAGTAAGATATTTTGCGGACTCTGTGCGTATCACAGCGATTACAAGAAAAAGAAGCAAGTTTGCTATTACCCGTTCACCGAACGAGACGTCGGTTTTGCTCGCGATAACGGAATATTGCTTGAAGGCATATCCCTGAAAGGATCGTTTCACTGTCCCCACTTTGACGAGAACGAATTCATCGAGGCCATAAAGAAATGCGGGTGGTACAACGTCGTTTACAACAACAGAAGAAGCAGAAAAATAAGATAGATCGACCATGCTCCTAAATATTCAAAAATACCACTTTCTTTTTTCCTTTCCGATGGCAGATGCCAAAAATTATACGAAGTTAAAGATCATCCTTTACTGCAGCCAGATGGTCGTCATCATCTCAGTCATGGCCTATCTTTACTTTTCGGGCAGATCCTATTCCATCTCCAAAACAATCATGGATGGCATGAAAAATAGATGGGTGGCCTTTTACCTCATTATCCTGGTCGTATACATAATTTTCCTCATATCGGAGCTTCCCATCTCAATCATCTCGGGATTTTATTTGGAGCGTGCATTCAACCTATCGGAAATCAGCTTTGGCACATGGGCAATCAAATATCTGAAAGGAGCTGGCATCGGGATACTGCTCTCACCGGGAGCGGCATTTCTACTGTATATATGCATAAATAAATCCCCAAAGTTCTGGTTTGCAATCGTGATGGCAGGGACCATATTCTTCCAGATAGCATACAGCTACCTGTATCCAAACATCGGCATACCGATCTTCTACACCCCAAAGCCAATCAGTTCAACAGAGCTATCCGCTGACATAAAGGAGCTTGCATCCAGAGCAGGATATAAAAACACAAAGGTATACGAGATCGATTACAGCAGATACACAAATAAGTCCAATGCCTTTTTCACCGGAATTCTGGGTAACAGGAAGATATTTTTGAGCGATAACCTGCTAAACAATTTTTCAAACAATGAGGTTAAATTCGTGCTTGCACACGAAATTGCGCACGATAAACTAAGACATATCCCAACAATGCTCACCCTGGGCATATTATCGTCAGCTGCATTCCTGCTTTTATACTGGCAGATATTCTTAAAAGTTGGCATTGTTAGCTCAAGAGGCAGCTTCAGAGACCCATCGTCTCTTGCTTTCATGATCCTGCTCATATTTCTGCTCTCCGCAATCGTTATGCCGTTGCAAAACTCCATCTCACGAAAAATGGAGGCAGACGCAGATAGAATGGCCCTGGGGTTGACCAACGATCCCGACTCGATGCGCTCCACAATAACAAAACTATCACAGATGAACAAAAGCGACCCAAACCCACCAGGATGGGTTGAGTTCATATTTTATTCCCATCCCTCGGCGCAAAATAGAATCGAGATGGCTAATAACTACGTAAAAGCTGGAGGTCAATAGACGACTGCCTGCTCGCTTGCTAGCACTCCAACCCATACAGGACCTCTATTAAGGGGAATGGGATTCCCATCCTTATCCAGCAGCTTAAAGGGTTCATTTACTGATTTGCGTTCCCAAGTACCTTCGACGAGATTACCATCACGAAAAACAAAGGCTTTCCCCTGCCCGGTTGTTCTTATGATCATATGCCCTGCGCCATCACCAGAGTTCGCGATATCACTGATGAGCGCAACAACATTTTTCACCGCGATCTGTTCTCCGGTCTCCCTGTCAATATGAGGTATATCGCCTACGAACCTGAGGTACTCATTACTGCTCGAGTCAAACCTGTAAGTAACGTTGTACATCTTGGATGAAAAAAGAAGGCTCACTTCGCTATACGCGCCAAACTCAGATGGGTTTGCATCATCCTTGAATTCAAAGGAGCTTAATCCACCTTCAAGTGAATATTTCCACTTCCCTGCTAATTCGTACAGTTTCTGCGTGGAAGAATATCCATTATGCGGGGCTATTCGTGAACCATCGCGCCAATATGTAGCGTTGCCTATGTCCTTGCTCATCTGGTCAAGATCGGGAATTCCAAGGTTTGCTATCAACTGGTATGCCTGATCCGATCCTCCCCAGTGCGAGAACAGTGCATCATATCCCTTCACTATTTCAACAAAATAAGGCCTTGCGCTCCTGATCGGCCCCACGACCTCAGCGGAATCATGACCAAAGATAGCAAGCGTCCTGGTTATGCCGCCTTCTGCAACCATTTCAAACACGACGCACGCATGCTGATAACCTGACTGCGGCCTTGCATCTGAGCTGTTCTCGATGATGACTGCAAGTGGCCTTTTTATATTTGCTTCAATCATCGCACCGTCATAAGGACAGGCTAAATAGGCGGCCGTTTCTGCAGGATCAACCTCCGTGGAGTCAGTGGGCTGAGCATCAGCTCCTTGTTGACCACCCGCATCCTGATCTTCCTGTATCAGCTCCTCGACTTCACCCTGACCTGCTGCCGTGCTGCAAGAAACAAGAAAAGGAAGAACAAAAATAATTACCACAAGTAAACTTATCAATCTCTTGAAATAGACTCTCTTTTGCAAAGCGTATGCACCCTTTCTAAGAATTAAGTTGTCCTACTAATTATTTTGAATCGAGAATTATGGTAACTGGACCATCATTTACGATCTCAACCACCATATGCGCACCAAAAATACCGCTCTCAACCCTCAGACCTGACTCCCTCAACTTCTCAACCAGAACATCTATTATGCCCTGAGCCTGTTCGGGGCGAGCAGCGCTGGTAAAGCTTGGCCTTCTCCCCTTCTCGCAGTCCGCATAAAGAGTGAACTGCGATACAACCAGGACATCACCGCCGACCTCCAGTATTGATCTATTGAATTTGCCTTCATCATCCTCAAATATGCGAAGGTTTAATATCTTCTGCGCAAGAAAAACGGCATCCTTTTGTTCATCATTCGCATTGACGCCAGCAAGGACATTGAAGCCCCTGCCTATCCTTGCGATCTCTCTACCCCCAATGCTAACTGAAGATGAGGTTACCCTTTGTATTAAAGTCCGCATTTGCAAAAATATATCACAACTGCATGTATCCAATTAAATATTTTATATTAAAATGGACGAGGTTATTTTGGAGAAATGAAGATGGCTAAAAATAAGAACTCACGCAAAAAAGGGGAAATATTAGCAGGTATAAGGCAAAACGTATTCGTTTTGGGAATAGTCAGCTTCCTACAAGATGTGTCAAGCGATTCAATATACCCAATTTTACCCATTTTTTTATCAGTAATACTTGGAGTGAGCAAATCTTTTATCGGCCTCATCGAAGGAATTGCTGAGAGCACCGCTTCAATACTCAAAGTCTTCTCTGGATGGCTTTCGGATAGAACCAAAAAAAGAAAAGCAATAGTGGTCGGTGGATACTCCCTCTCTACCTTTGGGAAACCTCTCCTTGCTCTAACTACGGCTGGCTGGCAGGTACTGCTCATCAGGTTCCTGGATAGACTTGGTAAGGGCATACGTACATCACCCCGCGACGCGCTAATCGCTGATTCATGCAGCGACGACCGCAGAGGGACTGCATTTGGCCTGCACAGGGCAATGGACACTGCTGGTGCAATCGTCGGGCCACTGCTCGCGTTCTGGTTGCTTAGCATCCTTAAGGACAATTATCGACAGCTGTTCCTCCTTGCATCAATACCTGCTATCCTTGCAGTGATCGTCCTGATAATTTTCGTGCGCGAAAGAAAGCCAGAATGTCCTTCAACGGAAACTCCAGACCTCAGCCTGAAATCACTGGACAGACGGTTCAAGCTCTTCGTCCTGATAGCAATGCTATTTGCGCTGGGCAATTCAAGCGATGCATTCCTACTGCTGCGCGCCCAGAGCCTCGGCATCGCCACTGCTTTGATACCGCTGACCTGGCTGGTCTTCAACGTAACCTCCACTTTGATGTCAATCCCTGGTGGGAGGCTCTCGGACAGGATAGGAAGAAAACGCGTGATAACGATCGGTTTTTTTATTTATGCACTGGCTTACTTTGGCTTTGCGTTCGCCGCAAAGAGATGGCACGCTTGGGCTCTCTTTGCATTTTATGGATTCTACTACGGTATCAATGAAGGTGTAATGAAAGCAATGGTCGCGGATATTGTGCCATCGGAAAAGAGAGGAACTGCTTATGGGATATTTAACACAGCCATCGGCATCACAGCCCTACCTGCAAGTTTAATCCTGGGCTTGCTCTGGCAGTTTGCAGGACCCAAACTGGCATTCTCATTTGGCGCGACCCTAGCGCTCGTAGCCTCGATATTATTGTTCTTTCTTAAATAATGCCACGATAACTTTGCGCCCCTTATAGGGATATTAATAATATCCCTATAAGATACGAAAAAAGAGTTCAGCCAGGGGAAAACTACTCATAATCGGACAACTTGAACAAGATTACGTGGTCTATCAACATCCAATCCTTTCTTTATAGCACAGTAAAATGCAAAAAACTGTAAGAATGGCATTACAAGCACACAGCTGACTTCATCCGAAAGACCTGTTTTTAGAAAATATGAATAGTCAGGCTTAAAGTTACCAAGCTGTTCGACATCATCGCTGATCGTCATAATCTTCGCTCCAAGAGCCTTCATATCGCGCAGTACCGATACTTGATATTGTGGGTTATTTTTTGAAACTAGCCCGATGATAAGTGATGAATCGGTTACCATTGACATCGGACCATGTCTTAATTCCAGAAAGTGATAACTTTCAGAAAAAGTCAAAGACATCTCTTTTGCCTTAAGCATCCCCTCATTTGATATCCCATAAAATGGGCCATTGCCAAGATAAAAAAGTCTGTCAATTTCAATAGAATCAGATATTTCAAGGGATAATTTAGAACTTTCATTAATCACTCTCTTAATTTCCTTAACAACAGCACCTATTTCACCAAATAAACTTTTGCTATTGCCAATATGTGCTGTGATCATCAATGCAATGATAAGCATTGTTGAAAAGGATTTCGTCATCACCACGCTTTCTTCCATACTGCTTTCCTCATATAAAATCAAATCAGCGATCTCATTTATCGGAGGTAATGAACGACAGGATATTGCAACAACTTTTCCACCAACCTTATTTTTAAAAAATCTTGAGGCTTCAACCGTCTCGGATGTTGTTGCTGATCTCGATACTGTAATCAGTCTGTATTTATGGCTTTTCCGCAGGTAATTATCAGCAGATAGAAAGATTTCAGATGCAGGCACTGCATAAGATGGATGACCTGTGATCTTATTAAAGGAGGCTGAGATGCACTGACTTAAGTAATATGATGAACCACAACCTGCAAAAACCGTTGTAATGCTTTCATTATCTTCAAATGTCTCATATTTATTTTTATTGAAATTACAAAGAAAGTCTCTATATTTGTCAAACGCACTTTTTATAGATTCCTTCTGCCCAAAAATTTCATTATAAGTTGCAAATTTTTCATGTTTATTCATGTTTGTTCTTACTTCCAGCTCCACTAATTTTCATAAATTTCGTTCTCATTGTTTCAAAGTTCGCCATGGGACAGTCAGACGTGACTTCGTGAGAAGGAGAAACTATATATCCACCATTAATGCCAAGAGCTTTAACCTTTTCTCTAATCTCATTAATAACTTCTTCTCTAGTTCCAAAAGGGAGAACCCGCTGAGTCGATATCCCTCCAAAGAAGCTGACTTTATCAGAATACTCATCTGAAAGAACTTTAATATTCATTGCTTCAGGTTGAACAGGGTTAATGACATCAAGCCCAATCTCAATCAAATCATCCAGTATTTCCATAGTATTCCCACAGGAATGATGAAATATTTTTTTACCCTTAGATCTGTAAAATCCCCATAGTTTTTCATATCTAGCCTTAAAATATTTTCGAAATATTGCAGGAGAAAATGCCAATGCAAGTTGATTTCCAAAATCATCACCAGTCCAAACAGCATCTATCTCATATTCAACTGCTTTTCGGGCTATCTCCATCTGAACACCCAAAATTCCATCAAGAAGATAGTTAACTTCTTTACTGTTTGTATAAAAATATATCATAAGTTCCTCGTATCCTAATAAAAGGTAGGCTCTTTCAAAGAGGGTCCAGCCATGGTCAAAAGCAATAAAATAGGAAAGTTTTTGTGCAGAATTAACGTTATCGGCAAATCCCGAAAATAACTCCTTGAAATTAAGTGATGGGAATTTATATGACCAAATCTCGTCAATTCCATTGATTGGTTTTTTTAAAGCAAGAAAACCCTCGCTTCTTTTTATATCCCAACCAACTCCCCATATATCATATGAAATGCCATTCTGCTCATCTACCAAGACCTTATCATTGCACAAAAGATAAAACAGGTGGTTATGCAAAAATTCGCTTAAGGACAATTTTTCTTTAATGCCATAATATCTTTTCACTATTTCCTGCATAGATGAAGTCATATCAATCTGGGTTGGTAAAAAATCTACTTTTTGCCTATTAATTGCACTAAGCACCAACTGCTTTTTACTTGGAATATTGCTATCTGAAACTTTCTTCATTTTTAATAACTAACACACCATTAATTATCAAACCTGTTTGTTTTTAGGTGATGTTTTTTTAAAAAATTCTTTAATTCCTTCAGGCCAGGTGAAGCTGTAGTTCCGCCTATCTTGGTAGTAGAAATTGCTCCACAAGCATTGGCTATCTCCAGACACTTTCTGGCACCAAATCCATTTAGAAAGCCGTAAATAAATCCTGCATTGAAATTATCTCCAGCGCCAGTGGTATCAATAGACTTAACTTTAAAAGCTCCAACCGAGATTAAACCATCTTTTGAATAAGATACTGCACCTTCTTCGCCGAGTTTAACCACAACATTTTCACAATAATTTCCAAGAAATTTTACTGCCTCCTCAACACCTGTTTTTTTCTGAATACGTAGCGCTTCGATGTTATTTGGTAAAAAAATATCAACATTAGGCAGAACCTTTTTTAAATTCATCTCCCACATATTATCGGGATCAAATCCTGTATCCAGTGATGTGGTTAGACCACATTTTTTTGCGATTTCGAAAATATAAGGTATATCCTTTTTCAAACCTTTTAACAAAAAATAGGATGAAATATGCAGATGTTTAAAATTCAGAAAATAAGAGATATCAATATCATTGATGTTTAGCTGGCTAATACTTCCCAAAAATGTCACAAAACTTCTATCCTCAGGCGTAGATAGTGATACCGTTATCCCGGTCCGAATCTCCCTATCAACAATTATCTTACCTGTACCAACACCATTTTCTTCCAACCCTTTAATAGTAAAATCGCCAAAAAAATCAGCACCAACCCTACTGGCCATCTCAACTTTTATACCTAACCTTGAGAGAGCAACTGCAAAAATTGCTGAAGAAGAACCAAGAGTTAAATTCAGATCTTTTGCAAGAGTTTCCTCTCCTGGTGCAGGAAATTTCCGAAGACCAGATAATATAAGATCGGGGTTAAGTTCACCAATTACATGCACTTTGGCATTTTCCATTAAACTCATCCACATAGGTCTCTCATGGCTCGCTCATATATCCTATCAAGCTGTCTTTTGATTTGGCTATCTACCTCATGTGAATGGTTTTTGATTCTTTCGAGTGCTATTTCTTTAGCAATCTTCGTAATTTTCTTTCCCCCATCTTCTTGCCACTGTCTCAATGTCGAATGCAGAAAAAGATTGGGGTCCCAGTATTTTCTAAAATCTTGATATGTAGAATCATGAGATAGAAAAGTGCTTGAATGGCCTACCTCCTGGATGATTTTTAATACAGATAAATCATCATCAAACTCATCCCCTTTAACTACCCTCTGACAATATTGAACAATCTCATAATCAATAACAAGTTGTTCTGCGCTATAAATTTCATCTACTGACAATAAACCACCATTTGTAAATACATATGCACCTGCAAGTGCAGCTGCCAATGTATGTGCAGATTTTTCTGCTGCAGCGTGGGCGTCAGGTAACTTCGATGTTGTCAATAATGATTTCGCCACTACTGGAATACCAAAATAGTTATTTAATTGAACCTGGTAAAGTGTAGCCAGAAGATCCTCAGGTGATCCGTAAACAAAAGCACCGTACTTCATATCGAAGGGATATGACCTTATACTATCAATAACTGCGCATTTTAACCTTCCTTTTAAAGGCTTAGTTTCGTTTATCAGACAGACTAAGGTTAGGGCTGAAAAAAGCTCACCAATACTTTGTATATATGAATCAATCATATTAATTGGAGAAGTAGTCCCAGCTACTGGCATGGTTGCAACCCACATATCCACAGGCTCATTTCTGAATTCAAATAATAGCTCCAAATTTTCTTGTGTTGCTAGGAATGGACTAATTACCCACAACCCCAGACTGAATGGTTTATTTACTACTTCTGACATCTCTTTTATATACCTTGCTTTCTTAGGAGTGCTCATTGGGTTTGCATCAAATATACCACCTGGCCTCATGCTACTATATTCGTAAGAGATTTTGTAAAGAATGATTTCCTGCAATTCCTGTGGGATATCTTGTGGTTTTACGGGTGCGGAACCGTAA
The DNA here is from genome assembly GCA_023488455.1 of Actinomycetota bacterium. Next base: position 32,818 of record JAMDDV010000014.1, read on the forward strand.
ATTCCATACGAGTCGCATAGCTTTGTGTAATCAACAAGATCCTGCAAATTAGCAGGTCTGATATTCTCATCTTTTAAATCTATAACGTTTAATTCATAAGCGCCTGAGACCATACCAAACTTGTTAGGACCCAAATCTCGTGGCCAATCTGAATAATCCTGGCTTTTTAGTGCTCTTGAAACAAGTTCTTGGCTAAAATAGGCAATATCATCCTTAAGTTTAACTCCATCTATCTCACTAATCATATTTCTAATTCCGGAATGAGGAACTCTTAACCCAAATTTTTCAATTAGGGAAAGTGCCCCTTCCCACATTTTTTCTATATCCTTTGTTGAAAGCCCACCTTGGAGGCTAAACTTTATCTTTTCCAATTTCTTCCTCCCACTAATCAAAAATTAATTGGATATCTACCAAATTTTTCGACTACTTTATAAAACCTTTGCAAATTTACGACTGCATTCTCTGAGGGCTGGACATTATGAGTTGAACCCAAAATTAACCCTCCCCCTGGTGCAATAGTCTTAAGCCTTAATAAGACCTCTCGTTCAACATCTTCGAGAGCTCCAAATGAGAGAGTGTGCTGTACATCAATCGTGCCCCAGATTGAAAGCTTATCTCCATATCTCTTTTTAATTTGAGCTGGATCCATGCAGTCTGGTTGGACTGGATTTAATATGTCAACACCGATTTCAACAAGATCATCGATCAATGGCAGTATATAACCATCACTATGGAAAGCAACTTTTACTCCTGGCCTTCTCTTTTTAAATTTACTAATTAACTCAGCCCATCTTGGGTATAAAAACTCCTTCCACAAATCTGGCGATATTAAAAGACCGGTTTGCATACCAACATCGTCACCAGCATAGAGAATATCTACTCCTGCATCCAGAATTTTAAATCCAAGATTTAAGTTATATTTCATTATCAAATCCATTAAATATTGGGCTGCCTCCTTATTTAACGTCATATCCATTAAGAAATTTTCCATTCCGCGCAAGTACCATGAGTTCTCAAATATTGAAATACTGCCACCAATGATTGCGAAATCTTTACCATATTTTTTGCAGACCGTTTTTAGTTCACTATAAAAAGGCTCCTCTTTAATATTAGGTAACCTGTAATCATATACATCTTCTATTTGCTTAATTGGAGGTTCATCCATCTCCATATAGCAACCGTATTGGTGACTTATCTTCCTCCATCTAATTCCCCATCTGTCAATATATGAGTCCTTTGAAAAATCCATGTAAAACCCATTAAAAATTCCAAGCTCAACAAGCATGCAATCATGTCCAAGCACAATATCAAGCTCAAATGCTTTTTCTTTATATATATTTGAAAGAGTACCCGATACTTCTGGCGTAAAAGTATTATATATGGGTACTCTATCTGGTTCTTTATGATCTAAAGAGATTAAAACCCTTTCTTTGCTATTCATTTATTATTCATTTATATAATTTAATTACTCACCCTTCAGTGAGCCAGCAACTAACCCCCTGATAAAAAACCTCTGCCCAAAAAGATATAGAAGTAACATTGGTAATGTGGCAGTGAATAATCCAGCCATCAAAACAGGTTGATCTATCTTATATCTACCTCTAAAAACTGAGAGACCAACCATCAATGTCCTGAGCTCAGCTCGCTGAAGGAAGATAAGTGCTATTAATAATTCGTTCCAAACCCAGAGCGCGTTTACGATTATGAGAGTAATAAGGGCCGGGGCACTAATCGGAAGTACAATTTTTGTAAATGCTTTAAATCTCGAACAACCATCTATCATCGCTGACTCAACAATCGATTCTGGGATTGTTATGAAGAAATTTCTAAGAAGATATATCGAAAATGGTAGTAACAGTCCGGTATAAATTACGATAGCCCCAAAGTAAGTATTTACGAGCTTCATCTTTACCATTACCACAAATAGTGGGATTACCATTACAATTGGGGGTATCACCATCAATGAAATCACAAAATTAAATATCTTTTCTTTCCCTATAAACCTTATCCTGCTGAATGCATACGCTGCAATTGCAGCGATCATTGTGCTTATTATTACTGAACCAACAGTCATTATTACTGAATTCATAAACCAGATTAAAAAAGTCTTTCCCTCGAAGGCAGCCGTAAAGTTAGTCAAAATGAATTCTTTCGGAAGACCAATTTTATTTGTGACATAATCCATCTTTGTCTTAAAGGAGGTCATTATCATGAAATAGATTGGATAGATTGTAATCAATACTGCGATTATCATTATCGAGTGTTTAAGCAAACTGGCAAAAAAATTCTTTACTCTAAGTATCAAATTTTCCTCTGATATATACTTATGTTTCGCGCCATTAAAATCTGTTTTATTCATATTCTGCATATAATCTTTTTCTGAAATTATATGAAAGGAATGCAAGTATTGCTGTAATGGCAAATAATACTATTGCTACAGCAGCAGATATACCAATGTCATTTTGCCTGAATGCCTGAGTATAAATATAAAGTTCCGATATATAAGAGCTATATCCTGGGCCACCATTGGTCATTACATAGACATAATTGAATACCCAGCTAAGCATCGTTATTAAGCTTATAAAAATATAAAATTCAATAACCGTACTAAGTTGAGGTATAGTTATATACCAAAGTCTCTGAACCCATCCAGCACCATCGATTTTAGCAGCATCATACAACTCTTCAGAAACTGTCATTAATCTTGCCAAAAAAAGTACAACGCCAAACCCAAGCTCCCTCCAGATAATAACAAGCATTATTGTCGGTAGTGCCAGATGAGTCTTACCAAGCCAATCAAATACTAAAAAATCTAATTTTAATACTCTTAAAATGGTATTCAGTACACCGTTAAACTGAAAAAAGAAAGAAAAAAATATCCCAACCACAGTAATAGAAAGAATGTAAGGCATAAACAAAAAAGTTCTATATACCTTCCATCCTTTTATTTTCTCATAAAGAAGAACCGAAAATATCAGTGAAATAGCTACAAGCACAGGTACGATTAAAAACAGCAGTAAGTTATTTTTTAATGAAATAAAAAATACTTTATCATTTACCATACTAATATAATTTTTGAGGCCCACAAATGGTGCACCTTTTATGCTCAAATCTATAAAGCTAAACCTTAGATTTTGAAATATGGGGTAAAAATAGACCCAGATGATGAAAATTACAGCAGGTAATACATAAATATAGCCAAATATATTATCAATTTGTCTTGTGGTAACTTTTATTTTCATCCAATACCCTAGATAATAAAACTATTCCAAAATATTATAAAAAATAAAAAAAGGGGGTCTGGAAAGTACCAGTTACCCCCCATTCAAAATTAAACTCCTGGAAGTGGATTTTCGACCCAGATCTTAAAATTCTCCATTGCTTCAGGATTTTCTTTCCTCCACTTCTCCGCAGTTTCCTCGTACCTCATTGCAGCTTCTCCTGCGTCAATATCACCAGTTATTAGCAGTTGACTAATTGAATAAAGCGCTTCTTCAAATGCTCCTGGATAGTTGTAATTATAAGTCATAGCAGATTTTTCCATAATCCATTGTAAGATGAGCTTATCCTGTTGAGTCTTTACAACAGAAGGAGCCAGTAAATCTGAAGCTGGGAAAGCACCTGTTTGTTCCTTCATAGCAGCAATTCTTTCTGGTGAATACATAAATTTAAGGAACTCTGCAGCTTCTTTCTTATGTTTTGCTAGTGCTGGGATGGCTAGGTCAACACCAGGTATTGGCAAATGTCCTTTTAGCTTACCCTGCCCTGGAGAAGGTGGTATCATGACCCCAATTACATCCTCGCCCATCTCCCTGACATACCAGGATATAACAGGCTGCACACCAAGAACAAAACCTACTTTACCCTCAAGGAATAGATCATTGCCCTCTGCAAGAGTTAGGGACGCAGCATCATCATTGAAAAGACCTTTATCCCTTATTTCCTGAATATCTTTCCACCATGCAGCATGTTTCGGATCTGTAAGCTTTTCTTCTCCAATTACAGCTTTATGCTCATCCGTAGCAGAATCATAATATTGGTATTGGATCAACGATGGAAACCAAGCTCCATAATATCCATCTTTTATGCCAACAGCCCAGGGTATATATCCTGCTGCCTTTATTTTCTCTAAAGCTGCAACAAAATCAGCCCATTCTGTCGGTGGGTTGTCAGGATCAAGACCAGAATCCTTCCATACTTTCTTATTTATCGCTGCAAGCCAAGGGTCAAGATAGTGTGGAATTAGCCACTGCTTTCCGTTCCAGTATCCTTCTGCTCTTGTCGCGGGATAAATATGTGAAAGTTCTTCTTCGGACCAGTAATCGCTGATTGGTGTAATGTTTCCAGCCCATGCTTCCTCAAGACCAAGCACTCCTCCCCATAGCACGTGGATATCCGGAGTTTCTCCTGCAGCAACTGCAGCCTTAAACCCTGGGTACATTGCATCAATGTGAATTAATGTTTCTTCAAACTTTATGTTAGGATTTTGCTTAGTAAAAAGTTCCCCTGTTTCCTGTAAAAATTTCTGCATGCCAGGAGCTTCATCCTCACCCCACCACCACATGCGTAGTGTTATTTTTTCCTCAGCAGCTTCTGCTTCTTTAACTGACTCCGTTGCCTCCATTTCTTCTGCTGGCTTAGTCTCTGGGGCTACAACAGGTTTACAACCATTTATTATTGCTATTGTTGAAAGTAGAACAATTACCATAATAAAACACGTGATCTTCTTATGCATATCACTCCCTCCTTTCCTTAACAAAATTCAATAAATATCAAACATTCACCCCCTCTCTTGAAATAATCTTTGGTCAAAGTTTAAATAATTTATCAATACTTCTTTTGCTTTAAATTAAGGGAAAACAAGATATCGTTCAAATTTAGTTAAAACTTCATTTCCATCTTCTGTAACCAAAACAATGTCTTCTGTTCGAACACCGCCAACATTAGGCAGATATACACCAGGCTCTACCGAAAAAACCATTCCTGGTTTCAGCACCAGATAATTATGCTGCTCAATAAATGGATCTTCATGTAAACTCAACCCAATACCATGACCCGTATAATGATTAAAATATTGTCCATAACCTCCTTCTTCTATTATGCCTCTAGCTATCTTATCTATATCTTCTGCGATTACTCCTGGACGAACTGCCTTCAAAGCTGCCATTTGTGCTTTATTTACTAAATCATAAATTCTTTTTAACTTGTTATTAGCTTTACCTATAAGCACTGTTCGACTTTCATCTCCAGCATAATAACCATATATAATACCCATATCAAACATAGCCATATCATTTTCCTTAAGGCGATTTTTGGAGGCAGGGGTCATACAAACGTAGGTATTCTCGCCGAATGACACTTGTGGTGTAAATGCGATTTCATCTGCTCCACCTATGAGCATAGCATTTATAGCACTAGCGAGCACCTCGAGCTCTGTCCTACCTGGCTGGAGGTTTTCCACAGCAGTTCCAATACCTAAATCCATAAGACGTGCAGCATCTCTTAACAATGTTATTTCTGAAGGACTCTTTATTAATCTAAACTCTTCTATCATTTCTGTAACAGATATAATGTGCTTAGGGTGTAAAGTCTCTGTCAGCTTTTGGTATAAGTTGTAGGGCATGTAGGACTCTCCAACCAGTCCTAATTCATCTTGTTTTATACTATAACTCTGTATAATTTTGGCTGCCGCATCGCTTAAATTAGATGTGGAAATCACATCGTCTGCTACACTCGTAAGTTTAGCTCGATTTACATCCCATTCTATATTCATTATCAAATGCATCTGTCCTTCTATTAATAGAATAAGCAAAGCCTGCCCATATGGATCAAACATGTAATAATTAGACAAGTAGAGAACATTTGAATACATATTTCTATTTCCTGAAGCGTAAATTATCAGTGCTTTTAGACCGGCTTCTTCCATTTTTGCTTTGACTTTTTCAACTCTTTGTTTTATCTCTTCTTTGCTAATACTATTCATCTTTTTAACCTCTTAGTTTTTTTCTCTTCCTTAATAAAATCTTTATAAAATTTAACCAATAGAAATATCTATTTCACCACCTCTTAAATAAATTTAGAATGAAGATTCCAATAATTGCTCAATTGATCTAGCTTCCAAATTCCTCAACTGCTTTTCTGAAAATTTTCTCAAGTTCTTTCTTTACATCTCTATCCATCTCATAAGAATGCTCTTCTATTCGTTTCTTTGCTGCCTTTCTTAAGACATCTTTTAGCCTTGGGCTACCCAATTCCTTCCACTGCCCCAACATGGTTCTATCAAAAACATCCGGTATCCAGAATGCCTCTTTGTAATTATCAAGAGTACTATCGTGCGAAATAAAGGAGCCTCCGATTCCAACCTCTTTAATGATATCCAAAGAAAGATCTTTATCGCTAAACTCAAACCCTTCAACTATGTTCTTTACATGTTGCACAATTTCGTAATCAAGAACCAACTTTTCACCACTGTAAACCTCATCTACTGAAAGAAAACCACCGCCGGTAAAAATTCTGGCGCCTGAGAGTGCTGCTGCAAGAGTATGCGATGCAAGCTCTACGCCAAGTTGAGCATCGGGAAATTTTGCTGAGGTCATAAGCGATTTGGCAACCAATGGTATTCCATACCTCTTGTTTAATTGAGCCTGGAAAATTGTGCCAATAATATCATCGGGTGTCCCATACACAAAAGATGCATATCTCATATCAAAAGCATAAGCCCTGATAGAGTCAATTATCAGACAATGTGGGGTTTCATTACTTGTATTTATAAGACCTAACATAGTGAGACCAGCGAAGAGTTCAGCCATGCTCTGAACATAGGCACCCACCATGTAAACCGGGGCAGTGGCACCTGCAATCGGCATCGTTGCAACCCACATGGGAACTCCCTTATCCAAAAACCTGTAAATTATATCGAGCTCCCTGAAATCCGTTCTAAACGGGCTCTTTATCCAAAATCCAAGTGAAAAACGTTTGTCAGCAATCTTGGACATTTCGTAAACATACTCAGCAACCCTGACAGAAGATTTTTCATTAGCCTCAAATATACTATTTGAAATTCTTGGACCATTCTCCCAACAGAGTTTATACATTGTGACTTCTTGCAATTCTGTTGATTTAATATCCTGAGGTCTCACTGGTGAGGAGCCGTACATACCATATGAATCAGATAATTTCACCATCTCAACGAGATCTTTTGTTGTCGAAGGCCTGATTTCCCCCGTTTCTAAATCTAGCACGTTCATCTCGTATGCGCCCTGATTTATCAAATAATCGGCATTTTTTACGTAATCTGGATATTGCATTTGCGAAATAGCCTTTTCAACAAGATCAGCAGAGAACATTACGTTTTCACCAGAAATATTAACCCCTGCAATTCCAGAAAGCTCCCTTAGAATTCCATCATGTTGAATATTAAGGCCGACATTTTCTACGACATCAAGCATCGCAGAGTGCATTTTTTCAATATCATCTGCAGTGAACCCACCAGACAGCCAATATTTTCTGTTCTTATCCATCTTTTTCCCTCTTGATCAAAAATCTTTTCAGGAAACTGTAGGTTCTATATTAAGCACATCACATATAGCCAATAGCTCATCTTTCAAATTGCCATATACCATATGGATATACTCACTCCTTAAATTCTGTATGAATTTTTCAATATCCCCATCTAATTTTATGAATGCATGTGGCCACATAGGATAACCACACTCATAGACCAACTTAGGATCAGCCTCAATGGCTTCACCGGTAACTATATGCATCTGGTAATATCCCATCACTCTCTGAAATCTTGCTAAGGTTACCCTTCCTGGTTTGCAGATAAGGCCAGTGCAAACTCCACTTGCTTTAGCTTCAAGGGTAGGCTGAAAGTCAAGTTTTACGTCTTTTGGATTTTTAGCTAAATTTATGGACGCGGAACCATCATCTATGAGTCTTATGATTTTTTCTTTTTTCTGTATGAAGTTGACATCAGCCATAAATAATGGTTCTTTGGTTAGAAGCCTGAGCATATACATTGTTAGTGCACCATTTGAATCGTTAAGGCAGGCTGTGACATAACCACGCGAACTCAATCTACTCTGCGCTAAGCACGCCGAGCAATAGTTATCACTTAAATCAAATGTGCACTTAACGCCAGTGAAATCGTATTTTTCCCGCTTTATTATCTCCTCAAGGCTCAAATAAAGCCTTATCGATCTTTCTGTAACATCATTTAATGGAGGAACCTGACCATACGCTGATTTCAAAAGATTGTGATACGCAGTAACCTTATCTCTTTCGATCTTTTCTGCTTCGACTACTACAGCGTATTGATCCGTAAAACTAACAAGTATTCCAAACTCTTCCATCCACTGATTAGCATCAATTATGCCCGTATGAATGCCCATTCCCTGACCACCAATGGAACCATAAGTTGATTTGGAGAGAATGTTCTTTACATAGCATGCTTTTATATAGCTTTTAATTCTTTCTAGAACATCCTCTTCATCGACACTTCCATAAACCGTTAAATGTTTATATCCAACTTCATCAAATGACCCATGGGTTACTGCAAGGCCCCCAATATTCCAGGCCGGTGGTATGGGAATTGCCCATAATATGACAGGTTTCCCAATTTTTCTAACAGCTTGCATTATTTGCGCTGCCCAATTCCATGTAGCAATAAATATGATCACGCAGTCAACATCTTCCTTAATCATCAAATCTGCAGCTTCAAAAGAATCCTCTACTGAATCTACAATTTTATTAAATCGAACGACGTCAAAATCCATGTTTTCGATTGCATTATTAGCATTATCCACAGTTTCTTTATTTACCCAATCTATGCCTGTTTCAGTCTTAGCTTCAATATGTGTTGGACAAGTAACTGAAATGAAGCCAACTTTTGCTTTCTCTCTTTGCATGGCTCCTCCTGATTATTGCTTTGAGTGTTCGTTTGTTAATATTATAATCAAAGTTAAAATAAAGTCAAACATTCAAAATTAAGCCATTATCTAGAAAATAACATTTATCCAAAAATCATCTTTGAATACTTCATCGAAATAGAAAGTATCTCATTAAAGATCTTGCGATTTTCTTTCCTATCTTTGTTTTGAGTCGTAAAAGTTGCTATTGCTATAACATCAGGAGCAAGAACATCTACCATTTTAGAATATTCTGAAATTTGAAAATCAATCGGTTTGTCATACCACTCAATCATTAATATAGCTTTATATTCAGGGAAAATCTCCTTAATTCTCTTAAAGTCTTCTGAAGTATGGGTTCCATCAACATGAAGTGCCTTTATTGGAGGATTATGTTCAAAGTACTCTTTAAGCGAAGGATGGGGGCCACAATTGTGAAGAATGCCCATTCCATACTTTTGATAAATCCTATTATTTGCAGGAACACTATATTTTAAAAATAGCTCTGGTGAAATTGTAGCGCTTAAATCATCACAGACCAGACATCTATATTCCTCTGGACACCAAATATGTATAAATCCAGTTGTTGCCACTTTAGATATACCACCCGTTATATTAAGTTGAGCATCCAAGAAATCCATAAATGCATCAACCTGTACATCCAAAAGTCTTTTTACAGCATCGGGCATATCATAAAGCATCAAATAAAGTTCCGTGTTCTCTATTAAGTCTATGGCTGTATTAAATGGTCCATTTAACTCTAAAAGACATGTCTCAAACATCCCTTTGGTTTCTTTAATAAAAAGATCCAGCCTCTCTAATGCTTTTGGCATGAGACCATCACTTCTAGGGTCTATTCTTTTCAACTCAAATATATCTTCTGGCTTTTTTATTATATGATCCACTACTCTTGGATACTGACCTTCAATATTGCTGTACTTCCATTTTGATCCCCATCCACTTTGCAATATTACACATCCCATTTCAGGTCTAAGCGTAGGTATAAAAGATTCAGGACCTGCCTCCAAACCTAATTTAATTCGCTCGATGTTATACAAAAGATCAGCTTCATGACGTTCAAAACGATCATTCAATGTAATTTCTGTTGGATAAGGGAGCACATTAAGAGTAAATGGAATAAAATCCACTTTTTGGTAGTTCCAAACCCTTTTAATTCGTTCTTTATTTTCATCATTTACATTTTCAGAAAATATTGGGACGTCAATGACATTTCTTTTATAAGACGCTAATCTCATTATCCATGTCCAAAATTAATATTACTCCCAATTCAGTGGATATCTTCCATATTTTCTGATTGCGTCATAAAATGTGCGAACATTTTCAAGTGGAACTCCTTCATGCATTTCTGTGCTAGTTCCAAGAAACAAACCGGAGTACTTCCCTATCTCCTTTATAATTTTGCGGACCTCATTTTCAATTTGTTCCGGTGTTCCAAACGGCAACAGTTCAGAAACATCCACTCCGCCAAATAACAAGAGCTTAGGATATCTATGTCTTAAATCAATAAGATTCATTCCAGCAGCAACCTCAATTGGGTTTAATCCGTCAATATTCAGTTCATTGACAAGATCGTCAAGAATTAGATCAAGATTACCATCACTATGATACATGACCTTAATTCCATGTTTTTTTAAGGGTTCAATAATATATTTGGTTCTTGGTATGAATTCCTTTCTTAAAAAATCCAATGAGAATATCAAAGAAGTTTTGTAAGCAATATCATCACCAATAAAGAATATGAGCCCAAGCTCATTTTCTGCATAAGCCTTTGCCACTGTGAAAGCCCAATCGGCAAAAAGATCTAACAGGTAACTAACAATATCGGGAGCATCGAATATGGCTTCACAAAAAAGCTGTAGGTCTGAATACATAAATGCGTTAGTAACACATCCCTCAACGGCTCCAATATACATTACCTCTGGAGCAAATGCATCCCTTACTTTCCTAAAACCCTTAACGTAGTTCTTATAAAGTTGATCCTTGTTAAAGGATCTTGGTAGATTCTTTTTTAAACCTTTTATATCGTTAAATGGCCTCTTTGAAATCCAATATGTCCCAGATGAAGCTTCAACGCCCCATTTATTTTTGTCCACGCCCATATAGTGGTCCCACTCATTAATTATGGCCTGAACCCAATTCTCATCAAAATCAACATGAAACCTAGTCATATCTATTCCAAATTCTTTGTAGGTATTTACAGCCCTACAAAGCTGATTGCCCCTGCCACCATAAAGCTCATATAGCAATGGGTTGTTGAGAAGATCATATATCGGAATCCTATCGGGTTCTTTAAATTCCAAAGTGGTTGTAATTCTATCGAAAGTATTCATATTATTTTAATTACTGGTTGAAAACTAATTTAAAATTGAAAAATTATTAAAATGATTGTAATATTAACTAACAAAGAAATCAATATATACATAATGATATTTGAAAATATTGATATAAAATTTATAAAACTAAAGAGAAAGTGCTAATTATGGCTATAAAATCACATACCCCGCAAAGTTTGATGAAAAAAAGAAATCTACAAATATTGCTTGAGTCTATTCGAAACAATGTGCCAATATCACGTGCAGATCTTGAAAAAGTGACCGGTCTGGCAAGACCCACAATATCAGCATTAGTTTCCGAGTTAATCTCAGCAGATTTAGTTACAGAAATAGGATATGGCAATTCAAGGGGTGGAAAGAAACCGATCCTGTTAGAGTTCAACAAAGATTTTGGTTTTATCACAGCTCTTGATTTAGGAGCTGTTAAATACATTGCAGCCCTTCTTGACTTAAACGGCAATATCTTGGATGAAAAGAGAGTTGACCTTGAAAACGAACTGTGGGCTAAAGAAATTCTCGATAGCGCCATGTCAACTTTAAAAAAAATGATATCTGATTATGGACTTTCTGATAAAAGATTGATCGGGATCGGGGTTGCATCACCTGGCGCAATAAACCCAAACACCGGAGCAATCTCCATTGCCCCAAACATAAAAGGATTGGATGAAATAGATGTAAGAGGAACAGTCAAAAAAAGCTTTGATGCTCCTGTATTCATAGACAGTTCATTTAAACTTGCCGCTCTTGGCGAGAAAAGTCAGGAGTACGCAAAAAATTCCAAAGTTCTGATGTATGTGGATTATGGTATTGGAATTGGACTTGGGATCATTATAGATAATAAAATTTTCAGAGGTGCAACGTACGCCGGGGGTGAAATTGGATACTTATATATACCAGGGGAACCTGACCCCGTAGACATGGCTGATCCCAAGAAATTTGGTTACTTTGAGAATACGACATCTGGATTGGCTTATGCAAAATTAGCACAAGAGAAAATCAAGACAGGAATAAAATCCATTATGCTAGATGAAGTTGAAGGAAATCTCAAAAAAATTTCAGCAAAAACGGTATTTGATTGCGCAAAAAAGGGCGATCTGCTTGCTAATGAGATTATTGATCAAATATTACCACGATTTGCAATTGGAATTGCAAATGCAGTTATCTTATTCAACCCGGACCTTTTAATTATTGGCGGTGGAATATCAAGAGCAGGAGAGATCCTATTAGAACCATTAAAAAAAGAAATTTCAAAACTTGTGCCCATTACACCACAAATAATGATAACAAAAATTGAAGATAGAGCACCTCTTATCGGTGCATGGGATATTGTAAACAGAAATATAGATCTGATATCTTTTGTTTAAAATCCTAAATTGCTAATTAATATTAGACACTTTAACCCATCCTCTAGAATTAACAAGGTCTGGAGGACTGCGGAATTTTATAATGATTGAATTTTTTTATTTAAATTTATCAAATTAAATGCTCTGAAGTACTTGTCCATACTTTCTTCTATTTTTAATAATACCCAATTTTCAGCATCTATGCCTTCTAATTCTAAATTTTTGTAAAGTTGGGTCTGCGCACATATCACTTTGGGATTTGCCCATACATAGCGGCTGGAGGTTTTAAGAAGCCACTCTTTTCTATCACTGCTGAGTGAATCAAAATCGTTTTCTCCAGGTAAAAGCCATTTTCGCCACCTGTTTGAGTCCAGCACCTCTTGAGTAAGAATCTTTTTGAAGTTCGATCTACATGCAATTCTATTATTTTCATACAGTTTTTCTTCAATCTGCCAGAGCTCTAATAATGCATCGTATTCGTATATGGTAAATTCTGGTCCTACATTTGCTGCACCCATTCCGCTTTTAGGGTAATCTTCAGGATTGGAAACAAAGTCGGTATAATGGCCTTTAATATATGAGCCATAATCTTTTGCGATATCTACTATTATTTCTGCAGTTGGCGAGTCAAATGTAGTGGTGTGGAGATCGGTTCCCACCTTTCCCACAATAAATATTGGCCAGATATAGCCCAACTGTTTATCTGTCAATTTATCTTTTAAGAGTGCCGGGAGTCTCTTAAATACGCTGATATCAGCCAGACCACCGTGAACTTCTTCTGTCCCAATCTCATACGATATCGGTTTTATTTTTTTATTATTTCGAAAATTCTCAACATGTGCTATTAACTCGACTGTCCTTTCAACAACCGTTTCTATCTTTATATTCTTCTCATAAATATCAACGGTCGCATCGATGTGCAGCAGATCATAACCTGCCAAAAGTGCGGCTTCAAATGACCTCTTAGCCCATTCCATACAACGATCGAGCTTCCATCTCTCTATTGTCTGAAGATCCTTTACCCAAGGGCCTCCATGATCGACTGCAACTATTATTGGTCCCTCATAACCAATTCTGTATGACTCTTCCTTTATCTTTCTTATGAGGTCATCTTGGGTCCAGCCTGTATAGCCGCCGTCTATATCAACTTGATTTAGTGTTGCAGCAAACTTTATGGGTGCATCTGCTCTTTTTGCAGCACGCAGAGCTGCTTTAAGCACGTTAAGAGAATTTGGACATACTGCAAAAAGTGTATGGCTAAAACCTTCTTTTTTAGAAATTTCCTGGATTTTGCTTAAAAGGTAATCTAGTATGGGTATGCCCATACCTCCGGATTTTCTTCTTATCTGGCTATTATCAATACTTTGTCCTATTTCCATCATTCAGCACCCTCTCACATTTTCTAGACTCTATGCTTTATAGACACATTTACTACCTTCTAATTTCAGTAGAGTGTCTTAACTTTTTGTGCAATGCAAGTGGGTTCACCCCAAAATTATGCTTATTCTCTGCCTGAAACTAAATGATATTCAGCTCACGATGCTTCTCAAGGATTCTGTCAGCTAACCCATCAAGCGCTTTATAGTCGGTTTCCTTTGGAATCCCTTTCGCAATGACAGGCTCTAACCACTCTGCCTTTAAATTGGCAAGCATGCCGGTCAGGTTCTCAACCATCTTACTGCCCCAACCATACGAACCAATTATTGAGATGAACTTGGTCTTAGGACGCAGGATATTGGTGATATAAGCTGCATATACAGCAGCAGGGTGAGCACCGACCAGCACCGTAGGTGAGCCAATTACAACTGTTGCTGCATCAACAAGTTCCATTGCCAGCTCACCGATATCGGAATTTATAAGACTGAACTTCCTGACACCAATTTTGCGTTTGATCAATGCATCGACGAAATAATCTACCATCGCCTTCGTGCTGTGATGCATTGATACGTAGGGAATGATCACCCTGTTTGTAACCTTATCGGAGACCCAGTCCCTGTAAGCATCAATAATAGATTCAGGCTTGTTGTACAGAGGTCCATGGCTTGGAGCAGCGATCTCTACCTTCAAACTTTTCAACTTCTCAAGGTGCGCCACTATGCTTGTCCGAAATGGCATCATTATCTCAGCATAATAGCGCTTGGCAGCTCTATACACATCATCATAATTGCTTACGAAGAGATCGCTGGTGGCCAGGTGTGATCCTAAAAAATCACAGGTAAACAATATCTTTTCATCCTCCAGATACGTGAACATCGTCTCTGGCCAGTGCACCCACGGGGCGTAGATGAATTCAAGAGTTATATTCCCAAGAGAAACTTTCTCGCGGTCAACCACAGTAATGAACTTCTCATCAGGAATTAACAGCAGATTCATAAGCATGTCTTTACACTTTGGATTCGTCAGTATTTTCGCAGCAGAAAAATTCGCAAGCACATCCGGAATCGAACCAGAGTGATCCTGCTCAGCATGGTTTACGATGATGAAATCAATTTTATCCACTCCCAGTTCTTTTAAATTTCCAAAAAACTCATCGATCTTTGATGGATCAACGGTATCTATCAAGGCAGTTTTTTCGCTTCCCTTCACAAGATAGGAGTTATAACTGGTACCGTCTGGCAGCAGAATCAATTCATCGAATAACCTTCGGTCCCAGTCAATAGAACCTACCCAGTAAACATCTGGTCTTATCTCTCGAACAGACATTAGCCCTCCTTTTCAAACTGATCTTTGCTTGCACCACACACAGGACACACCCAGTCATCGGGCAACTCCTCAAAAGGAGTACCGGGTTTTACGCCCGAATCAGGATCGCCCTTCTCTGGGTCATAAACGTAACCGCAGACGCTGCATTTATACCTTTGCATTCCAGTTTTAGCTGGTTCAACCTCAGGTTTTATATAGGTTGGGGCAGTTTTTGGAGATGCCCCTCCCTTTATCTGGTGATAGTAAGCATAGGTCATGGGTTCATCATCACTCAATACCTCCGCCTCCACAATATTGCCAACATACAGAGTATGCGTATCGACATCCATGCTGTTGGTAACTTTGGCCTCCAGGTAGCCAACAGCATTGTCGAGCACTATAGGCGAACTGGTCGAACCTATTTTATATTTTACATCCTTGAATTTATCCAGGTCCCGGCCACCCCTAAAACCAAATAGTCCGATGAAATTGAGCGGAGTATCGATGGAGAGTATTGACACAGAAAACGCCTTGCTCTCATTAATGCACTCACATGTCAAGTTTTGCTTGTTTATGCAAACTGCTATTGCAGGAGGTTCTGATGTCACCTGGAAGACGGTATTTGCAATCTGCCCATTTAACTTATCGCCTTTCCTTGAACTGACGACATACATACCATAACTTATTTTATACAGCGTCTTAGGATTCACAGCATCTCTCCTTCTGACTTTAGATATTTCAAACCGCAACTACATTCTCTTGCTTGAACAAATATAGACCTTTATTGTATCTTAATAAATTGATGAGTTCATTTTAATTCCTCGATATTATTTAAAAACCAATACCATGGAGGTATCAATGAGCAGGGTGGGATTTCTATTCAGGATCAAACCAGAGCTAAAGGACGAGTACAAGAAAGCACACGATGAAATTTGGTCGGAAATGATCTCGGAGATGAGACGGGTTGGACTGAGGAACTATTCAATATTCTTCAGAAAAGATGGGCTACTTTTTGCTTACCTTGAGACAGATGACTTTGATAAAGCCATGTCTGAATTCTCCAAGACCGAGGCCAACGAACGATGGCAGAAATACATGGAAAAATACTTTGTAAAGGAGGATAAATCAATCCTCGGGCCAGAAACCGAGATGCTCGAAGAAGTATTCCACATGGATTAGCTTGTGACACGATTAACTGCTTAAAAGCAAGACGGGAGAGAATGGATAAGTGGGAAGCGAGATCTTAAACCAATTAAAGAAGATGGTCATGGACTTCGATATCGATAATGCTGAGAACCTGGCAAAGGAAGCACTAACGCAGAGAACTGACCCATTAAGGTGCGCAGAAGCCCTGACCGATGGCATAAAGGAGATAGGAGAAGGATTTGAAAAAGGAGACCTGTTTTTGCCCGACCTGGTAGCAGCATCAGAAGTATTGAAGAGAGCCTTTCCAGTGATCAATGATGCAATCCTCAAAAAAGGCGAGAAGACGAAATCGCTTGGCAAGGTCGTCATTGGGACAGTCTCTGGTGACATTCACAGCATCGGAAAGGAAATGGTGGGCACGCTCCTTTTCGCCTCAGGTTTTGAGGTGATCGATTTGGGGGTGAACGTGGGAAGCGAGACATTCATAGAAGCAATCAAGAAAAATAAAGCTAATGTCCTTGCGATGTCAGCCCTTCTGACCACGACAGCCATGGAACAGAAGAACGTGATAGAAAAGCTAAAGAAAGAGGGTTTGAGGGAAAGCGTCAAGATAATTGTTGGAGGAGCTCCCATTAACAAGGAGTTCGCGGACAGCATCGGTGCTGACGGATACGGTGCCACAGCAATTGACGGCGTGGCGATAGTAAAAGAGTTACTGAGTGTTGGATAAGGGAGACAAAATGAGAAGAGGATTCACTCGAAATATACCTCCCGTAAAGGTACTTACGGATTCACAGGTCGAAGCGATCCATCGAGCGACGTTGGATGTGCTTGAGGAAACCGGCTGCAGATTTGAGAGCAAAAGGGCATTGCAGCTTTTTGAAAAAAACGGCTGCATAGTTGACTATGAAGACTACATGGTAAGAATTCCTTCCTACCTGGTCGAAGAATGCACAAGAATAACCCCAAACAGCTTCCTGGTCAGGGCGAGGAATCCAAAAAACAACCTAATGATGGGAGGAAATAACTTATACTACATGTCATCTGCTGGCGCCAGGATCTGTGATCCTTACAGCGGTGAGGCTCGCATGGCAACCATGGAGGAGAACGACCAGGCAGTTTTAATATCTGATGCTCTTGACAGCCTTGACTGTTTTCCTTCTTACACCCCTTATTTTGAAATAGAAGGTGTTGAACCGGTAATGCTCTGCCCCACAAGCTGTGCAAGCAGGCTGAGGTTCTCCTCCAAGGTTTCAAGAGGTGCACAACCCACAGAGACGTACATATGGGAGACACAGCTAGCACAGGCAGTTGGAGCGCAACTTTTTGGAAACATGGAAGCTGCCCCACCTCTCTCCTATCCAGAAGATGCCATAAACGCTGGATGGGGATACGCAGAAGCCGGGTTTCCAATCTACATCGCTGCTGGTGCAGTGATGGGCGGAACAGCCCCGGTCACGCTCGCTGGTTCAACCATTAGCAACAGCGCTGAACTGCTCGCTGCGCTCGTATTCCTGCAGCTCGTGAAGCCTGGTATCGGGATCATCGCAAACGACTTCGTAACCCCAATGGACATGAGGAGCGGTAACCTGTTCTTCGGTGCACTGGGTGCAAGCCTGCATCAGATGGCGTTCAACCAGATATGGAACGGCTTTTACAAAATTCCAACAAATAATACTGGCTCAGCATTCCCTAATTCAAAGATAATTGACTACCAGTGCGGGTACGAGAAGACACATCTCGCAATGGCATCCGCTCTATCCGGTGCAAACATGATAGTCCTACACGGTGGGGTGAGCTCGGAGCTGGCATATCATCCACTACAGGCGATACTTGACGATGACATGGCACATATTGTTGGCAGGACGATAGAAGGATTCGATGTCAACTACGAAACAATGGCACTTGAACTGATCAAGGAGGTTGGGCCTGTCCCTGGAACTTACCTTAACAAACCTCATACAAGAGAGCACTGGAAAAAAGAATACTTCGTACCAAAGTCATCCGACAGATTGATGTATCCGGACTGGCTCAAATCAGGCAAGAAAAAAGCGATCGACTACGCCAGGGAGAGAATGGAATATATCCTTGCAAATCATAAGGTGGAACCGATCACTCCGCAGCAGGATAAGGAGCTTGATAGGATACTGCAGGAAGCAAGAAACTACTACAGGAAAAAAGGCCTGTTATAAGCTAAATTTATTTAAACGTTTCTTTCCAGCAGCACGATATTTATACTGTATCCGAGCTTCTCGGCTTCACTTTTTATTACATTTCGTATCTTTGCAAAGTCAAAAGAATATTTATATTCCTTACCAAAGAGATTTGAGAGCTCGGTTATATTCCCCTCTCGCTCCTTTCCGCTAATCTTTGATACTCCGGCTTTGAACCCAAATCCAGGACTCATATCATCACTAGAAGATAAACCTGCACCCGACTCCTTGAGGATTTCAAAGAAATTGACCACCTTATTCTCATCGTTAACCCTTAGCCTTGCCCTGTACTTCAACGTCTTCCTCGACAGAAAAGCTTTCCGCTCAGCCACAATGAACTCAAGTGATAGGCTACCATCCTTCTCAGTCCTGAACTCTGCAGGGAAACTTTTGCTCACCTCTAAAATCTTTTCCTTAAGATCCAATTTAAACTCCTGATTAACTTTTAAAGACCATATTTTACTTTTCATAAGTCTACATGCAAAATAATTGCATATCCAATTATTTTAGCAAGGTGAGGTAAACCAAATTTTTTTGGGCACTAGATATCTTAAACTGAACTCGCAAAAGCTCTCGGAAATCATTTACCATCAGCTTGAAAAGCTTGGATATGAAGAACACAAGAGGACAAAAAACGCCATCACTTTCATAAGAAGACCAGCAAGGATAAAAATCTACGTGAGACCAGATATCTACACCGGGTACGCCAGAATCTGGTACCTGACCAATGACGTTCCAACAGGCAGAATGATGAGATTCCTGTTCGAATCCCTTGAACGAATTTACTAACTGGCAGTCTCCCTAAATAAGCCAGCCAAAAAATAAATTAATGGACTTCCACTCCGATCTTTCTTGCAAGCATGGTCGCCATTCGAATCTCATCTCCATTTAGAGGCCTTGCAATCTCAGGGTAATTATAAGCAAGATGGCACGGCCTGTACTGAAACATGAGATTGAAATAGCAGTTCGGAAGATTTTCCTTAATCCACCTCAAAACAGGTTCGCTGCAGCACCCTAAATGGTTTGGTAACACAAGATGTCTGATCATGATATCGGCCTGCGCATCTGCATGACGCAGGTTCCTGGTGACGACCTCAAGATAGTTATTAACTCCTGAAAGCCGCCTTGCGCAGTCGTCATTTCCGTATTTAAAGTCAGCAAGGTAAACATCGACAAAATAATCCAGCACCTGAGATGCCTCCGGGGTGTGATACACGTTGGAGTTCCACACCACAGGTATATATTTGAAATTTTCATCGAACCTGGAAACCAGGGACATTATGAAATGCAGATTTGGGATCGGGTCACCGCCAACCAGGTTTACATTCCTCGCACCCTGTCTGTTTCGCCTCAGGATGATCTCCGCCAGCTCATTCTCACCTATCCTTATGCCGGCAAGTGGCTGCGTTGATATATCATGATTCTGGCAGAACACACATCTAAAGTTACATCCACTGAAAAATATGGTGTGAGAGGGAATTAGCTCCAGTTCCTCACCGAAATGGAGGAATTCGGACGAAATTCTCGATTTATCTGAGACCGCGCAATTGCCATATTCTTCATTTGTCCGATCCACACGACACCTGAATTCGCAGAACTGACAGTTTTGCAGTATATCCCTCGCAAACTGAAGAGGCCATCTGAGCATCAATTTTCTCTCACTGTGCGAGATCTCACCGATTCCATCTCTAGCTAAAAATGATCTTGAAGGTAGTTTCTTGGACAAAATCCGTATATATCTATCCAGCATCGTTATAAGGGAAAATAGAGTCACCTCTTTGATCTATGGCAACCCAAACGGGAAAATCAACTACATCAAAAGACATGAATGCCTCTGGTCCAAGCTCATCATATGCCAGTACTCTGGCATGTCTTATGAACTGACCCAAATATGCACCTGCTCCTCCAACTGCAACCAGATACAGTGCTCTGTTTCTTTTTATGCTCTCAACAACCTGCGGCGAGCGCGGGCCTTTACCAATCGTAGCCATAACTCCAAGATCATAGAGCTTCGAAGCAAATTCATCCATCCTCGAGCTCGTGGTTGGACCAGCAGATCCAACACCGGCCTTTAAAAGCGAAGACGTCGGTCCGCAGTAGTAAATAAATGCGCCTTCCAAATCCACAGGCACCTGCTTTCTTTCAACATCTTCCAGCAGCCTCTTGTGCGCAAGATCTCTTGCAACCAGGATCTCACCGGTTATGCTCAATGCATCCCCTGCCCTAAATTCAGATGTTTTTTCTTTGGAAAGTGGTAGTTTCACGTACTTCATCCAGCCCACTCCTTTGGCAGATCGATGATCGTCCTGCGAAGCGAATGACAGCTAACAGATACAGCCACAGGAAGACAGGCAATATGCGTTGGGAGCTCAGTCATGTGAACTGCCAGCGTCGTCGTCACTCCACCTGTTCCTCCTGGACCTATGTCAAGACCGTTTATCTTATTCAGCATATCTTTTTCCATTGTTGCCAGCATTGAATTGGGATTCGAGCTCCCAACCTCCCTGAATAAGGCGAGCCTTGAATGCAATACAGTCTGCTCTGACATTCCACCAAAGCAAATACCAATAATAAGCGGGGGGCAGCTTCCAGGGGCTACCTTGCTCACGTGTCTTAGTATCACGTTCTCGATCTCCCGCTGATCTGTCGTCGGGTTCATCTTAAAGAGCGCACTGGCGTTCTCACTTCCTCCCCCCCTTGCCATGACGTAAACTTGCGGTCTGCTGATGACTGTATTAAATGTGGCAAAAACCGGGGTATTGCGCCCAGTGTTCTCGCGCAAAGTAAACGCAGCCCTGACGATCGACGGCCTGAGTTTTCCGACCTCCACGGCACTGCTAACTGCCCTGTTCGCACAAGCAAGAAGCTCATCTTTTGGCACCGAGTCAAGATAGAAGTCAATCAACGCTGCACCTGTGTCCTGGCAGAGCGGGACATTCTTTTTTCTGGCAATTTCGCCATTCTTCAGAATTATACCCAAAATCTCTTTTGCCCTTGCCAGACTTTCTTCTTCCAGAGAACGCTCGAGTGCTGACCTGATATCTTCTGAAATCTCAATGTTAATTTTCACGTATGCATCGCGAATTAATTCTTCAATTTTTAACAGATTCTCGCCTGTCAATTAATCCTCAACTGTACAGTTAAGACTAATTTAAAATATAAAAATGAATTAAACAATAGCAATGTAAATTTTTGGGTTTTTTGTTAAACTTTTTTGATACAGGCTTAAAGAAGAATAATTATGGATGAACTTATTAAACCCATGCTTGCGACGCTAAAAAAAGTTGAAGAACACCCTGGTTGGTTCTTGGAACCGAAATTTGATGGAATAAGAATACTAGCATACAAAAATAATGGAAATGTAATATTAAAAAGCAGAAACCAAAAAGACAACACAGATCGTTTTCCTGAAATTCGCGATGCAGTTTTATCTCAACAGGCTAGGCAAATAATATTAGATGGGGAAATAGTCACTCGTACCAAAGAAGGGGTAACTTCTTTTCAGGAGCTTCAAAATCGAATTGGATTGATGAGAGAAGAAGATATTAAAGAAGCAATTAAAAAGTATCCAGTTGTATATTACGTATTTGATATTTTGTATCTAAACAACAAAGATTTAAAAAATTTACCCCTCAAAGAAAGAAAGGAAATTCTAAGGAACACTCTGAAGGAAAGCTCAAAAATTCAGTATGTTCCTCATCAAATGGGCAGCGCAAAAAATTATTTTCAAAAAATAATAAAAACGGGAGAAGAAGGAATTATCGCAAAAGACCCTGAATCAAAATATTTAGAGGGGTATCGCGGCAGTTACTGGCTTAAGTTTAAGGGAAGACAGGAACAGGAATTCGTTGTTGGTGGTTACACCAGAGGAACAGGTGCTCGGGAAAGGTATTTCGGATCTCTAATAATTGGTTATTATGAAGGAAACAAATTAATTTATGCAGCCCATACAGGTTCTGGATTTAACACAAAAATTCTGAATGAATTAACCCCAAAATTAAAATCCTTAGAACAGGATAAATGTCCATTTTCATCTACCCCAAAATCTCGAGAAAAGCAATACTGGATTATTCCAAAATTAGTTGTTCAGGTTAAATTTGCCGAATGGACTAAAGATGGACATCTGCGAGTTCCAATTTACCTTGGACTTCGAACTGATAAAGATCCTAAAACCATAAGAAGAGAGTGATAAATGGAAGAATTATTGAACCAATTAAAAAGTCAGGAGAAATTCAAAATTAGACTTAAGGGTGAAGAGGTTGAATTTAACAATCTGGATAAAATTTACTATCCTAAGAATAAAATTACAAAGCGAGAAGTTATCTTACACTATGCTAAAATTGCCCATTTGATGCTCCCTCATCTAGAAGATAGGCCAGTAACGCTTAACCGATTCCCTGAAGGTGTCGAAAAAGAGGGGTTTTTCCAAAGAAATGTTGACGAAACTAACTTACCAAAGTTTGTTAAAACCGTTGATGTTTACGTTGAAGAAAAAAATGGCATCTCAACTTTTCCATTGGTTAATAACCTTGAAAGTTTGGTTCTCTTTGCCCAATGGGGAACACTTGAGTTTCATCCCTGGTATTCAAAAGTCTCAGGCCCACATGGCAAAAATTTTACAAATAAATCCGCTCTGCTTAAGTCAAATTTAAACTATCCAGATTATCTGGTGTTTGACCTTGATCCATACATTTATGATGGAGAGACAAAGGGCAACAAAGAGTTGGATCTAAATCGAAACTCATACATAAAAACTGTTGAAGCTGCCAAGGCCTTAAAAAAAGAACTGGATTCTCTAGGAATGCTAAAACAACAGTACAAACTATCCGGCAAGACTGGAATTCATTGTTTCTGCCCAATCTCGGGTAAGACCTATGAAGAAACTCGGGCTCTTGCCCAGGAAATTGGAGAACAATTATCTAAGAAATATTCGGATCTGATGACTACTGAATGGAGAAAGAACAAGCGAAAGGGAAAAGTCTTTTTCGATGCTAATCAAAACTCGCGTGGGAAAACCCTGGCTTCGGTCTATTCATTAAGGATAACCGATGATGCAACTGTCTCGTTCCCGGTTAAATTCTCCGATCTTGACCGCGTACACCCAACTGATTATACGATTAAGAATATATTTTCTAAAATCCATCCTGATATCTAAAAATAATGAGAAATGAAGTTTGAATTGAAGTACAGACTCAATTAAAATTACACAAATTGTTTGGATGGCCAGGAGTGATTGAAAATGCAAAAACCTCAATACGCATATTTTCATGGAAATATAATTAACATCGATGATGCAAACGTTAATATCAGGACTCATTCCCTGCAGTACGGTACTGCTGTATTCGAAGGGATCAGGGGCTACTGGAACGAGAATGAAAAAACCTCGTATATATTTAAAGTACGCGAACATTATGAAAGGCTTTTTTCCAATTGCAAGATAATGATGATAAGCATCAAGTACGATGTCGATGAGCTGATAGACATAACGTTGAAGTTATGTAAAAAAGAGGACTACCGTGAGGATTATTATATAAGACCCTATGCTTATAAGAGCAGCCTTACCATAGGTCCCAAGCTTGTTGGACTTGAAGATGACTTCTTCATATACACAACCCCTCTTGGGGACTACATAGACACCGAGAACGGAATAAAGGTATGCGTCTCCTCCTGGCAACGCGTTTCTGATAATGCCCTGCCAGCACGCGGCAAAATCGCCGGCTCCTACGTCAACGCAGCCCTGCATAAAACAGAGGCAATCCTAGATGGTTACGATGAAGCTATAGTGCTGACACAGGACGGCCATGTGTCCGAGGGAAGCGCAATGAACCTTTTTCTTGTTAAAAATAACAGATTAAACACACCACTGACCACTGACGACATACTGGAAGGCATCACCCGAAGAACGATAATCGAGCTATGCCGCAGCGAACTGGGGATAGAAACAGTGGAGAGAAAGATAGATCGCACCGAACTTTACACCGCAGACGAGATGTTCTTTGTTGGAACAGGAGCCCAGGTCTCAGCAATAGTAGAGGTTGACCACAGGAGCATCGGCAGCGGCAGGGTCGGAGAGCTAACGAAAAAAATCATGCAGCTCTACTTCGACGTCGTTCGCGGAAAGATAAAAAAATATTCAAACTGGCTCACGAAAGTATAAATTTCTCCACCACCGACCTCAACTTTTCAGAGGCCTCCTCACCCAGCTCGTACCGCACACGGACGGTCTCCTTGTTTATCTTTATGAGCTTGTTTAAATCAATCGGAGTGGCAATTATAACGACTTCTGCATCTGACCTTTTTATGGTCTTCTCAAGATCGCGGATCTGCTTCGATCCGTAGCCCATACATGGCAGAAGCGCACCAATATCCGGGTAATCTTTAAATGTATCAATCAGGCTGCCGGATAGAAATGGTCTTGGGTCAACCACCTCACCTGCACCGAATTTCCTGGCTGCCACGACCCCTGCACCGAACTTCATCTCACCGTGTGTTAGCGTTGGGCCATCCTCAACAACTAGCACCCTCTTGCCCCTTATCTTTTCACCATCAGAGACAAAGATAGGAGATGTAGCCTCAATGACAACTGCATCCGGGTTAACCTGGGCAATATTATTTCTAACCATTTCCATATCCTGTGGCCTTGCACTATCAACCTTGTTTATCACTATGACATCTGCTGTCCTTAAGTTCACTTCACCAGGGTAATAGCTGACCTCATTACCCGGCCTCAGGGGATCAACAACCACTATGCTTAAATCAGGCTTGTAAAAGGAGAAGTCGTTGTTGCCTCCATCCCATACTATTACCTGAGCTTCTGCTTCAGCCATCTCTAATATTTTCAGATAGTCCACCCCAGCATACACAACCATACCTCGCTCGATATGCTGCTCGTACTCCTCTCTCTCTTCTATGGTGCATTCATATCGGTCCAAATCAGCAATCGTTTGATATCGCTGGATTGCCTGCTTGCTTAAATTTCCATACGGCATTGGATGTCGAACAATGACGACCCTTACGCCGAGTTCCTTCAGGTACTCGCAAACCCTGCTGGTCGTCTGGCTCTTCCCCGACCCTGTCCGCACAGCACAAACCGATATTACCGGCCTATTCGCCTTCAGCATCGTTGATTTTGGCCCCATAAGCATGAAATCGATCCCCATTGAAAGTACCCACATGGCCTTTTTTATCACATAACTTTGCGAAACATCGCTGTATGCAAAAACTGCTTTGTCAACGTCAAATTTCTCCACAATCGTCTGCAGATCAGATTCGGGATAGATAGGAATACCGTTTGGATATAGCTTCCCTGAAAGTTCGGGTGGGTATGTACGCGAGTCAATGTTTGGTATCTGTATTGCTGTGAACGCAACGACTTCATAATCTCGATTCTCGCGAAAATACACGTTGAAGTTATGAAAATCGCGGCCTGCTGCCCCCATGATCACTACTTTCTCCCTGCTCATTCACTGCCTCTTTCCTCGCATCTCCTCGCATAATCGCAATACCTGCAGTCTAACCCCTCTTTAGCAGAGTAGATGCCTCTTCGAATGTTGTCTACTGCTTCAATCATCTCATCCCTGAAACTGTAAAGCTCATCCTGGGGAAACTTAAAACTAAACTCTTGCAAATTGGTAAGCGAAACAAGTGTACATTTTATTTTTGAAGGGTCAATATCTCTGGAATCACTCAGTGCAAGTACATAGCCGCGAAGCTGCCTTCGATGAAGCTCGATTGACTCCTCATTTACAGAACTCGTTTTGAAATCAACCAGTTCCACACTCTCATTGCTGAATACGTAAGCCAGATCAATCTTTGCGACGATGAAGAAGTTATTGAGTCTATAATTTATTCTCTGTTCACTTATCACCTTGCAATCGTCCGGAAGGGTAGAAAACCTGCTCTTTTGGAAATTCAGGGCGAGCTCCATCGCGCTTTGCTCGACATCACTGGACCTCTGGTCGAACAAAGATTCACCCTCATCTATGATATCTTCCGCAGACTGAAAGCTTGAGGGAAAGTCCAGATCCATGATGCTGGAACTTTGCTTCAACACCTGCTCTATCTTTCTGTGAATCAAAATCCCAATCTCCATCATCTTGCTCGGTCTCTGCGGAAGCCTGAAAACGTATAGATAGAGATACCTCCTTGGACATGCAATATAGGTGAGAATTTCAGTAATGCTGTAAACCTGTTTGTCTACTTCGTATACAGTATGGGATAAATCAAAAGATCTCAGCAAACTTCGTTTTCCTCCTCAAGTAATCCCGACTCAAGAACTTCCTGCATGAATACGGATGGCTCCTTAATGCTCTGGTTTTCGTCCTTTCGGTAGCAGGAAAAAAACAATTTTTCTCTTGCACGCGTACAGCCAACGAAAAAAAGCCGCCTTTCCTCCTCCAATTTTCTTTCCTTTCTGGCTTTCTCGTACTGGCTGAAATTGCTAAAGGCACGCTCAGACAAAAAAATCTCAAGATCGGAGTCCCTGGCCACTGGTAGAGGATATCCCGGGTCAGATTTTCTTGGTGGAAATATCCACTCAACAAGACCAGGGAGAAAGACTACCCTGAACTCCAGTCCTTTTGCTGCATGTATTGACATTAACTTTACGCTATCCTCCTGGCCAACCACGATCTCCCCTGGCTCCTTTTCAGAGGCCTTGATAACCTCCCTGATGTAAGCCACGAAATCCTTAAAGGCAAAACCACTGGATCTGTATTCAAATTCAGCAGCCATCCTAACGAGCTTCTCCAGATTTCTTTTTCTTCTGTTGACCTCAGCATCATTACCGATATCAGGAGCACTCAGCATCCTGGTCTCAATAATTACCCTCCTGATCAAACCGGCGAGCGAAAGCTTCCTTGAAAGTGATATGCAGTCCGATATCCTGTCCGCAATCCACCTTAGCCTCCCCAGCCCAACTATGCCGATATTTTTCACATCTTCAGACAACTTAAAAAACTCTAGAAAATCGGCATGACGATCACGGCTCTCCTTCAATGCGAAATAGATATCGCGATCACAGAGCAAGATTGGATAAGACTTCAAAACGATAACAAGAGAAAGTTCATCACTGGGATCATCAATCAGCTTGAGGTAGGAAAGTGCAAGCACGACCTCGGGCCGATGGTAGAAACCTACGTCTCCCACCACTTCATAGGGTATTCCACTTTGCGCCAGAGCCCCTGATATTGCTGGAAATCCCGATTTCTGCCTGCAAAGTATAGCGATCTCACCAAAGGGGCACTTGCAATTTACATTGACCTCAACGACTTTCCTTGCTACCCACGTAGCTTCATCTCCCTTATCCTCGCCAATGAAAAAAGCAACGTTTGAATCCATATTCTCTGCAGGGATCAGCATCTTATCTGATCTGTTAACATTTCGCGAAATTATGAGATTGGCCAGCTCCAGTATCCTGGAACCAGACCTGAAATTTTTCTCAATTTTAAAATCTTTAAATCCATCTACCGCAAAGACTCCAGCTTTACCAAAACTTAAAAATCCCCTGTTCGTAGCGCCTCTCCACTCATAAATACACTGATCATCATCCCCAACGACAGTTATCCGCCTGTGAGAACCAGCTACCAGCTCACAGAGCCTTATCTGCGCAAGATTTACGTCCTGAAACTCATCAACAAAGACAAATTTATACTTGCTCTGATATGAATTGCGCAACTTTGCTTTTGACTCCAGAAGAAGGACGGGGAGCATTATCTGATCACCATAATCTATATAGTTATTTTCTCGCTTAACTTCCTCATAACGCTTGTACACGGTAAAGAGCTCGGCTTGCTTTTGAAAGTTTGACATGGCAAAATCTCGCAGCTTATCTGTTTCGATCTGGTCAACCACCTCGGCCTGACACTTAAGGTAGTCAGCATAGGAAAAAAGGTCTATGCACCGATCCTTTAACCCAACAATGTAGTCGATGACCCTATCCAGGAATGCGCCTAGATCTGCTTTTATCTCCAGGTATCTGAAATCAAACTCATCCAGGATATCATATAGGAGTTGCCATGACTGCGCTCTGTTCAATACCGTAACATTTCTCTCCAGTCCCAGCATCAAATAATTCTCCCTGATAAATTCCTGACCAAATGAGTGAAACGTGGAAATGTTCAACGAATAGCTCAGGACATCATCGTTTAGCTTCCGGGAAAGCCTTTTTGCCATATTCCATGCCGCCTGATTTGTGAATGTGAGGCCCAGTATCTCATCAGACCTGCACAGGCCCTGCTCGATCACGTGTGCGATCTTCTCGGCCATGACAGTGGTCTTACCTGAACCTGCACAGGCTATTACGCGGCACGGACCTTCTGTGTAACAAATCGCAGCCTTCTGCTCGTCAGTCAAATCAACCGATTTCATCATTCCTGCAAAAGCTCGCTTCCATGATGCTTTGGACAGACAATCTTGAAATCACAAGTATGACACACGCTCTTATTCCTGGGATTTGGCTCAAATCTTTCCATAAATATCTTCGAGATTATGTTCTTTATCTGTTCCTTAACCTCAAGTACACGTTGAGGTTCGCAGGAACCAGGGCGTTCGGGTTCCCTCATTTCACCGATGTATATATATGACATTCTCTTGATCCTGCCTCTATAGTCTGAGAGCTGCTGTGACAGATCTGTGGCCAGCAAATAAGACCCGAGCTGTAAATCGCAAGCAGCATCCTCAAAGCTGAGCGCGGTCTGAGAAGACTTGAAATCCACGATCTCAAAACCATCTTCAAACCTGCCTATCATGTCTGTTTTACCGCTGAACCTGATCCGGTCCATTTCAAATTCAAACTTCTTCTCAACTTCAACAGGCATAACTCCTCTTTCCATAAACCATCCGTGAAACGCCTCAAATCTGCTCAGACACTCCCGCTTCTGCTCCTTTGAAATGATAAGAAACTCAAAAAGTGATTCATCCCATATATTATCAATGGAATCAAACAACGATCGAAGCGTCATGTCACCCTTTAAGATAAAATCCTGTATGATTTCGTGATAAAGCTTCCCACGAGCAAGCGCGATGGTCCTGGGCATCCTTATATTAAGAAAATGTTCGTATTTGTACTTCAATGGACAGTCCTCATAGGAGCTCAGCGCGGTAAAGGAAGTTTTAAATTCCCCGTCGCAAAATGGGTTCACTGAATTTTCGGTAACCTCATCACCAGCAAAAAAAGATGGTAATATATGCCTATCTTCTTTCTTATCTTCCTTCACAAAACATGTTTGCAGGACACATTCCGGCGATAGATCCAGCATACCTATAAACCTTGATGGTCGGACATCTTCCTGTCCCAAATATCTGTCCGAAAGGGAAATTACCGCACCCCTCCTCTGCCTTCCAAGAATATAGTAGAGAAGTGATATCTCATCTTTAAGGCTATCCATCCGTGGTACACCAGAAATTTTATCCCATGAAAAAACATCGAACATGCTCCCATAATCCCTGGCGGGGAAAACATTCTCTATGAACTTTGGGATGAATATCAGGTCAAATTCTCTCCCCTTGATCCTGTGACCGGTAATAACGCTGACTGCATCAATCTCCTCACCGAGGTCCGATATCTCAGGGTCCTCTATGAATCCCTTGCTGTCTTCTATAAAAGAGATAAAATCCGTGATGCCTGCGTTCGGGTTTTCATCGGAGAACCTGGAGGCAACAAAGCAAAGTTCCCGTATATCCTCAAGGTCACTGTAATCTGATATCCTCTCAAATGCCGGGCTTTTCTTCAAGATAAAGGGACCAATCAGATTGAAATAAAAAAGCGCATCGAATATGACCGCAGCGGGCTTATCACTTAACCGATCTTTAAATCGATAAATCGCACTCTTAAACCTCCTCAGATGGCGATTAGCACCGCTCAATCTATATAACGACTCGATGTCAACTCGCCTGCCTCCCGACTTCCTCTGGCTCTCAACTAACTTCTCAAACCTCTTAACGAAAAATGGGTCGATTCTGAACAACCTTGATAAAAGAAGATCGACCAGTGCTTCATGGCTGACATCTCCATTGCTTAAATCGATGAGGAATTTAAAAAAGTTTAAAAGATTAAAGGATATCTCGCCTGATAACGGTTTGGCGGGAAGGGAAAACTTATAGGGAACCCCATTCTCATCAAGAATTGAGGTAAGCATTTCAATGTCCTGGTTAGCAGTGCGGAGCACAATGGCAATGTTCCTGTAGCAGAGATCTCCCCTGTCATGTTCATCGCGTATGTATCTGGCAATGAATTCGTACTCTGTGAGTTCTGAATCAAAACGAAACAGTTTCATGCCACCCCTACCATCTCGTCCTTTCTTCATTTTCAAACGATCTACACTGTAAATACAATCAACAAGCTTTGTTGTCCTACTGACTATCTCCTCTGATACCCTGCGGCTATCCGTCAAATAATTAACGCCCACATCTCTGCATCCATCTATAATTTCATCAAGGCCCTCCCTGCTTGCACCCCTGAAGCCAAATATTCTGCTTCCTTCATCAAAAGCCACACATGCACCTCTGCACAGGTTTAATAACTTTTTAAATAGCAAACGCTGACTGGGTGAAGCTTCCTGAAATTCATCCACAAAAACATATTCAGGAACATCGTTCACGCTGATGTGACTTTCTTCAACTTTGTCAAGAAAATTAGCAACTGCCAGGACGATCCCACTGAAATCCTGCAGATTATATCTACCTCGCATTTCAATATATTCCTTGTATATGGAGAACATCTCCTGCAAAGCATCATCCTTGCAAGTCTCATGGACGAGCTCATAATCATGTGGGGAATACAAAAAATCCTGAGCCCTCAGGACAAAATCAAAAACTTCCTGTATAAACGATCTGTTCTGAAAGAAATCCCTGGTCGAGGGGTACTTCTTTTCATCCAAACCTCTGATCAGGTTGCTAACAAACCTCCAGTGCTCAAGTGCGGTCATCAATTTTGGTGGTGACACGCAGTCCATTGACCTGTAGTTGTTGTTGATAAAGTCAGAGCAGAAGGAATAAAAGGTACCGACGCTCAACCCTTCAAAGCTCCTCTGACACCGTGAAAGAACCTTTACCCAGAGATCCTTAGCCAGCCTTCTTGAAAAAGTGATCGCCAATATATTTACAGGAGAACTTGTTGAGTTGATTATCTCAGCGATCATTGAGGCAATTAATGTTGTCTTTCCAGTACCAGGCCCTCCAGAAATAACCGTAAGTTTAGGACCGCCTACAAAATCCAAGGTCGATGCTGATTCTTGCATGTCCTGATAATACCATAAGCCTTTTTTAAAAAGTCAAAAATTTGAAATAATCACAATAATTAAATATAATTCAATTATAATCACAATTAAGGAAGGAAAAATGAACGAAAAAATTGACGATATAATAAAACAAGCAGCTTCCTTCAAAAACGAAAACTTGAAAGAATATCAAGATTGCTTAATGATCGGTGGAGGTACAGAGGGACCCACTCTGCTCAAAGGAGAAGGTATCAGGGTAACCGATGTCTATGGGAAAACCTACATAGATTGCACATCACAGGGTTACACCTTAAACCTGGGTTACTCAAATAAAGAGATAAATGAACTTGTTCACCAACAGATGGACTATTTAATTCACACGCATCAACCTTTTAACACACCTATCAGATATATGTTAGCAAAGAAACTGGTTGATATATCCCCTCCTGATATCACTAGAGTGTCTTTTACGGTCGGAGGAGCACTTGCAGTGGAGGCCGCACTAAAGCTTGCCATAATAAATAAGCCAAACGCAACTCAATTCATCTCCCTTTATGATGCATATCACGGCACAAGCTTCATGACGATAGGTGCCTCATGGATAGCTACCAGATCTACTGGTGAATACAAGGGCGGAGCCAAATTTCTACCATTTCTAAAAGATTTTATCAGGATACCCAATCCTTACTGTTACAGATGCCCATTTAACCTTAAATACCCTGATTGCGAAATCTACTGTGCTAAGGTAGCAAAAGAAACTATAAAGAGGGGATCTAATGGTCCTGTTAGTGCAATTCTGATTGAACCTCTTCAGGGAAGTGGAGGCCAGATTCCATGTCCTAATGAATATCTTGAAAAAATGAAAAAACTATGTGATGAATTTGAAATAACCTTAATCTTTGATGAGATCCAGACAGCATTTGGAAGAATGGGAACCATGTTTGCTGCTGAACATTACGGAGTTACCCCAGACATTATTGTAGTTGGCAAATCAATGGGAGCTGGTTTCCCCATTGGAGCCGTGCTCTTAAATAAAAAGTTAAAAGGATTTGAGCCAACTGGTGAAGAACTCCACACATTTGCGAACAACCAGATCGCTCAGATCGCTGCTCTTAAACAGATTGAAATAATACTCAGAGACAATATCCTGGACCATGTCAAAAAAATGAACGCGTACTTTATGAAAAAGTTAAATGATTTTTATAATGAATTCGAACAGATCGGTGATATAAGAGGTCCAGGTCTTCACATTGGAGTTGAATTTGTAAAAGATAGAAGAACAAAGGAACCAGCAGTAAAGGAAACAATTAAAATAAGGGACATTGGTTTAAAAAAAGGAGTAATATTTGGACTGGGTGGTGCCTGGAGGAACGTTTTGAAAATAAAGCCACCTCTTATAATTAATGAAAAAGAAGCAGATAACATACTAGAGGTATTATATGAATGTATAAGAGAAATATTTTAAGAACAATGGAGATGCTGTCATGAGAATACCGGAAAGAAGAAGAATAGAGATCAGAAAATTAATCGAAAAGGAAAACATAATCAGCGTTGAAAAGCTGAGCGAATTATTTGGAATATCTCCCATTACTGTTAGACGAGACTTGGAAAAGTTACATAGAGATGGTTACCTGAGAAAGGTACACGGTGGCGCAGTTGCAGATCGGGCCTACTTGGAAGCGGAGCCCATCTATCTTGAGAACATCAAATTATTTAAAGCAGAAAAAGAAAAAATTGGGAAAGAGGCTGCAAATAGAATTAATGATGAAGATGTAATAATAATCGAATCCGGCACCACCTGCCTCGAAGTTGTCCATAATCTCGAAGACAAGAGAAATTTAAAAATAGCCACAGCCGGAATAGGCATAGCAAATGAGTTGTGGAGGTTAGCCAGTATAAAAAAGGATTTCGAAATCAGTGTATGCGGCGGAATTATCAGACCACAAACTTACACGTATATTGGGCCTCATGCCGTCAATTTTTTTAAGAGCATAAATGCTGATATAGCATTTATTGGGGCAGTCGCAGTATCGTTGGATAAGGGGATAGCTACTGCCACCCAGTTTGATGCAGAAATCACCAGCTCTGTGATCGAATGCTCCAAGAAGATAGTTCTGTTATGCGATAGTTCAAAATTTGGGAAATACTCCTATATAAATGTTGCACCTCTTGGAAAGATAGATGAAATAATAACAGATTTAAAGCTGGATGAAGATATTAAAAGAAGCATCGGGAAGCTCGAAGTCAAGCTAACCGTCGTTTAATGAAGGGAGGTTCGGGCACGTTCCCCTACTATATAAAGCGGGAGCTCATACATTAGTCTCTATGAAAGAGATTGAATTCTTTGATTTAAACTTCTGGGTCGGTGAAAATCGTTTAGATGAAAAATCTTCATTAGATGATGATAAACTATCATGGATTTTAGATGACAGAAATAAACTATTCAGGATCTCCTCAACCCTGGTCACCCATTTTCTATCGCTTTACTATTATCCCATGGAGGGGAACAAAATCCTGTCAAAATCGTTGGACAAGAACCGTGGAATCTTTGGTGCCCTGGCTTTGGAGCAAGAATATATATGTGAAGGCAAGAAATTCGAAGAATACTTAACAGAAAAATTTAAAGAGGGCTTCAGGATAATAAGGCTATTCCCAAAGTCACATAAATATTCAATTGCAAAAAGCATGTTAAGGGAAATCTACGAGGTATTGAACGATCATAACTTCCCCATAATGGTCAGTATCGATGAGCTGGACATAACGGGTAACAAGAATATCGAATGGGAGAAGTTATTAGAAGTTGCAGAGTCCTACAGAAACATTCCCATAATAATTGACGGAGGTAGCTCAAAGGAACTTCAGTTTAACAGCTATATCTTCCCGATGCTGAAATACACCAATAACATCCATCTTGACACGCATAACCTGCTCGCTTTTAATCAGATCGAGGATATCTCCTCTTTATTTGGTTCAAAGAGGCTGCTTTATGGATCGTATTTTCCTTTTATAAATACACATCTAACTACAAATAGAATCCTGTATTCGGATCTGAAAACGCAAGAAAAAAATGATATCGCAAATCTAAATACCAAAAAAATACTTAATAATATAGAGCTGGACTAATCGTGAATAATAGTAATGAGAAAAAAATCTGGAATAAGTATTACATTGTTGATGCTCATATCCATCTCGGCTACATGGCAAGCCTGTACACGCCGAGTATTAATGAAGATGAACTCATCAAATATCTAAAAAAATGGGGAGTTAAAAAAGCTATTTGTGCTCACCATTCAAGCTTTGGGTCCTATGATTTCGGGGTTGAAAGCCTATTAAACTCGATAGATAAGCATCAAGGATACTTATATGGTTACCTGCTTTTCAATCCTGCATGCATCGAAAGATCTATGAAAACCCTGAAGGAATTCGCTGATAATGAATACATAGTCGGCATAAAGATGCACCCTGCGTGGCACAGCTGTTTTATTAATGACCCCAAATATAACAAGTTGTGGGAATTCGCCTCAGAGAGAAATATCGTGATCATCTCCCATACATGGAACCCAACTGTAGCAAACCCTGCACAGCGGTTTGCGGATCCCTTGCTTTTCGAAGAAGTTTTGAAAAAGTATCCTGATTTAAGAATAATACTTGCTCATGGCGGCGGCAGAGGTGAATATTTATATAAAGTCCTTGAATTATTGGATAGACACAAAAATCTTTTCGTTGATTTCGCCGGGGACATATTTGTACCGGGCCTGATTGAAAAATATGTGAAAACAGTCGGTTCAGAGCGAATACTATTTGGAACCGATATGCCGTGGACGGATATAAGATATCACGTATTTAATGTCATCTACTCCGATATTAATGATATAGATAAGGAAAAAATTTTTGGGCTTAACGCGATAAAATTATTTAATTTGAGAAAATAGTCAATGTTTAATATAGCATCAGATCATTTACAATTAATACAAAGGAAGTAGAAAACAGGAAAGATGAAATGAAGAATTTAAGCCTAAGTAATAAAATTTCTGTAATTACCGGAGCAACTAAAGGTATCGGTGCAGAAATAGCAAGATTATTTGCTGAAGCTGGTTCAAAGGTTGCAATAATCGGACGGAGTGAAGATAAAGGTATCGAGGTAAAAAGCCAAATTGAAAAGGCATGCACCTCTAAATGTGTCTTTTACAGGTGCGATGTAGCTAATTACGCAGAAGTAAAAGCCACTTCAAAAAAGATCCTAATAGACTTTGGAGGGGTTGACATCCTTGTATGCAATGCAGGATATGCTTCTATAGCTCCCCTAAATGAGATGAAAATAGAAGAATGGGAAAAAGCTATAGATATAAACCTTAGCGGAGTTTTTTATTTCATCCGCAGCTTTATTAATAGTATGCTGGAAAAGAAAAAGGGGAACATAATAATTATCGGCTCATCAACCACAGCTACAGGAAGTGGTGGTGGCGTGCATTACGCTGCATCAAAAGCAGGGCTATTAGGCATAGTCAAGGGCGTGTCTTACGAACTGCTGTCAAGGGGCATCCGCATAAATATAATCACACCTGCGGTAATAGATACACCACTTTTGCGAGAAAGGTATCCCGACACCAAAGAGGTAAACGAAAAGCTTGCACGCCAAATACCGCTTGGCAGGATCGGGAAGTCAGAGGATATTGCAAATATTGCACTTTTCCTGGCTTCAGACCTTTCCGAATATATCTGTGGGCAGGAGATAATTGCTGATGGCGGTAGAATCTTATACAGACATCCCGAAGGAAGCAAATAGATAATTACAGATTTGCGGCTGCTTCATAGGCAGCTCGTATTTGACTGTCTGTTGTTCCAACCTCGAGATCGGAAAAGAGGATATATCCTTTACCAATTCTCTTTCCAAGCTCTTTGATTTCTTTTTTAATTTCCTGCTCTAATAAGTTCCTTAGCTTCTCGGGATGAAAGAAAACAGAGAGAGATAAGTCAGGGAAGAGTTTGTGAACCTTTTCTATGTCACTATCAGCTCCCATATCCAGGTAAGCAAGACCTTCTAACTCAGAGAGAGCATCCAGGTATGGATCTATATTCCAGTTACAGGTGTGAATTCCAAAGATATCGAAACTTTCACTAAACCGTTTTTCATACTCCAACAGTTGATTCTTGTACATTTCCCCGGATATCATGTTTACAACGCAATCACAATTGACAAAATAGGTTGGCTTAACATGCATTGGGTCCTGCCAATCACGCACCATATGGACAAACTTATCTATAGTTTCCCAGACCACCTCAAAAATATGGTGCGCTCTTTGTGGATTACTCATCATATCGATAAATAGTTCCTGTCCCCTTAGCTTGTACGCGATATTTATGACACCTTCAAATCCAAGCTCTCCTGTGGTTTGAAAATCTGTGTTTTTATGATCAGGAAAAAGTAGTTTTGTTACAGGATGATTCCTCATGTCTGGAACCGTTAGATTTGATGCCTCTACATCATTAAGATTGAGACCATCTGCATACGGATGGCCACTTGCATCTTCAAATGATACGCTGCATCCAAAGAGAGCAGGAATGAGAGCATCTCCATACCTTCGTTCCATAGCATGCGATGTTGCATAGTTGTCCCCACAATAGAAATTCGGAAGGTCTCCAAATCTCTCTCGTAATATCGCTTCCATTCTCGACAGCGTATTTCGATGGACATCCGGGTTGAGGTGAAAGTCACTACCAAATGTTATTCCGTACTCTTTTGTCCACCACGAAGGCATAAACCCTGTAACTATAACAATATTGTCCCTATCTGGATCATCTGGAACCAACCTCCAGTTCAACCCATTCATATGATAGGGCTGGATGTGATATCTATTTTTTATTCCATCGTAATTAATGTTGTACATCGCTATTAGATTATCTTATCAAAGTATCGTTAACGCTTTATTTATTGATTATCTAATTCTAAATAAAGATTTTTTTAATGCCCATAAGATCAGCAATAAATGAGAGCTCTTCTCTTAAGTCACCATATCCAACGATACTATGATGCGCAAAACCATGATTTAACAATTCAACCAGATAATCTTTTACCGGTTTCTCTACTCTCATTCTGAAATTACATTCCCCACATGGAATGCATGGAAGATCCAGTATTTCAACTCTCGATATCAACATTCGGTAACCATCCTGGTCATCTATAAAATGACCGAGTGTTGCTGGACCTGGTTTGGCAGTAAACTCGAATGAGAAACCTTTTCCTGTGTAACCCCAATTCTCAGGAGACGAAGTAACCCATATATCATTTGGATCTTTGGCTATATTGGGATCAGCGAAACCATGCATCATTATAAGTAGTGCATTTAATTCTTCGTCAAAACCTCCCCATTCACCCATCCAGGGTGTAATATCAGTTAGAAGTCGCAGGATTAACATCATGGTCAATCCATGAACATCGCCCTCACTAATGGTCATTATTCCGTTCTCCTGAAGCATGGCGCTACCAAGATATGCTGTTGTCTGAGTCTTCTGTTCAACATGATGTTGCCCAAGATAGCAAAGCGCATCCAGATTGAACCTGTTAACAACATCTTTCATTGCTATGGCAAGCTTTGATGCCTTGTATATATCATCATCCGTTATATCCCGTATTTTGAACCTTCCTTTAACTTCACCCAGCAGGTTTTTTACTTCTTCCTCATTAACGCTCTCCCACGTATCAACGAGATGACTTACCTGGATGTTTATGCAGTTTGAACCAAGTTTCCCCTTCACCTTAGTTTTATCATGCTCGAAATCATACATACCCCTGAAGACATGACCTATGACCCCAATATTTTTGTTCTGCAAACTATTGTATGCGTAAACTGCATTTGCATATCTTTGGATTTGATCATAAGCTTTCTGGTCATCCAACCATCCAACTACTACCCTGTAATTTTTGAACCAGTCCATCTTCTTAATGGCGCCGGTGAACTGTATTAGGCCTATCATTGCACTATCCCTTATACTTTGTGGATAGGACATATCCTGATGAATTACTGGTTCCGTCTGAGAGAGGAAAATAATTAATGGAATGTCCTTAACTCTTCCCAGTGCTTCAAGTGGCATATAGTCAGGGAAGTAGGTCAACTCTGCTAGCAAAACTAAATCCACATCCTCACTTTTAAATAGCTCTCCTGCTTTTGCGCATTTATCCATGGTGTCACAAAGACCTGGATAGACAACATTTTTAAAACGCTTTTTAAGATTACTTGCTACTAAATCCGCATCCCTATGAATCTGCTGTTCGTATTCAGCTCCCCACATCCTAAAATACTCAAAATATGCTCCAGCTAAGAAACCTGCCTTAAGTTCCTTATCTTTTTTGCGGTTAGATAAAAGGTCGCCAAATATCTCTGTTTTTGAAGTTTCAAAGGATTCAATCGTCATTTATTCTCCTCTTTTAATAATCATTACTGTTAAGTATTTAAGGTAAACGTTTAACGTTATTTTAAATAAAGCCTGCAACTGTTGTCAATATTTTTTATTGAAACTTCAACGGATTTCAGTTCAAATTTTTTACAGGAGCAGTAGTATTCCTTACGGTAAGTGAAGCATGTAGTAAAATATCTTTCCCGGAAGGTTCCTTGCCTTCTATTAGCTTTAACAGTACCTCCATTGCTTTTTTCCCCATTTCATAACGAGGCTGAGTAATCGTAGTTAGTGGAGGATCTGTAAACGCGGATATGTTTAAACCATCAAAACCTATAATTGAAACATCATCCGGAATTTTGTAGCCATTTTCCTTGAAAGCCTTAATCGCTGCTATCGAGACTGTATCTGAAATTATTAAAAAAGCTGTCGGAAGATTACCTTTTGCAATGATTTTCTTAATGAGTTCATATCCTGGCTCAAGCAGGTTTTTTTGAATGCTTTTATCTATAACTACTATCTCGGGGTCATATTTTATATTATGCAATTTTAAAAACTCCTTATATCCTTCGTGCCTGTCAATAAGAGAAACCATATCAAGCGGTGCACTGATATATCCTATCCTTCTATGTCCTAACTGATAAAGATGATCCATCGCATCTTTAGTCATCTGTTTTAAATCGATAACTATCGCAGGGATTTGATCATCCTCTATAAATCTCTCTATTAATACTATCGGCATTCCATCCTTTCTTAGCTCCTTAAGGTTTTTGTTTTCCATCAAACCTATGGTAATAATTATCCCATCTACTCTCTTTTGCTTGAGATTTTTAATAAGCTTTTCTTCGAGATCAGCGCTGTAATTAGAATTTGCCATAAGAAGTGAATAACTATTAGCGCTAGCAACTTCTTGAGCTCCGTTAAAAACCTCTGAGAAAAAGGAGTGCATTTCAGGAACAATTAAACCAATGCTTTTTGAAGTTCTGCTCTTAAGACTAACGGCAAAATGATCGGGACTGTAATTAAGATTCTTAACAGTATCCAGAATCTTCTTTTTTGTATCTTCGCTGCAATGCCCCTCAATATTATTTAATACTCTTGAAACTGTTGCTGTGGAAACATGAGTAATCCTTGCAATATCTTTAATGGTTATCTTCTTATCTTTATTAAGCATTATTTAACGGTAAACGTTTAACATAATTATAACATTCTAAAAAGATTTCTTCCCAATCTGATGCATGTGAGAAATCATATCTTTTTATATCTCTTATAAGCTTCCTCCCATCGATCTACTCCCCCCGGCTCATATTCTATTAGTTTTCCTGAATTCGATATAATTTTTCGAGCTTCGCTAATATCTGAAATCTCACCTATTCCAATGGCCTGGAGTGAAACATTTCCAAGGGCTGTTGCTTCACCTGGTCCTGCTAAAACTGGTATCCCAAGTGCATCAGCGGTCGACTGGCATAGAATCCTATTTCTTGAACCTCCGCCGATTATATGTAATCTTTTAATTGGTTTTTTAAATACATCAACAAGTTGTAAATAGGTTTCTTTATATTTCATTGCGAGACTTTCTATGCAGCACCTTGCAATTGAGCTCATATCCTCAGGAACAACCTGTCCAGTATTTTTACAGAAATTAGAAACTGCTTTTGTCATGTTGGTAAATCTAAAGAAAGATTCATGATCGATATTTATGAAACAGCTCAGAGGCTTAGCTCTTTCTGCCGCTCTTACAACTTCCTCCCAGGATAGTTCCTTTCCTAACTGCTTTTGCCACTCTCTTCTGCAATTTTGAAGGACCCACAAGCCTGTCAGGTTTTTTACAAAGAGTATTCTATCAGCGACACCACCCTCGTTTGTGAAGTTATACCCGAATGCTTTTTCATCAAAGATAGGTTTTTCAACCTCCACCCCAAAAACTGACCATGTTCCTGAACTGACATAAGCAGAATCCAGGTCCGTAAAAGGGACAGCAGACACTGCAGATGCAGTATCATGCGTGGCAGGAGCAACAACAGGAATCTTTTTGATTCCCAGATCATCTACAACTTCTGCAGAGAGTTCACCAACCTTTGTCCCCGGCTTGATTACCTCCGGAAAAATTCTTTGCGGTATCCCAAGTGGTTCGATTATCTTACTTGACCAGCTCATTGTTAGTGAATTGAACATTCCTGATGTTGTTGCATCTGTGTATTCGCCAAATTTTGATCCTGTGAGGTAATAATTTATTAGATCGGGCATCATCAGCAATTTATCTGCAACATCAATTATCCAGGATTTCGATTCAATAAGGTAATTTAACTGAAAAAGTGTTGCTACTTCAAAAATTTGATAGCCAGTTTCGCTTAATATCACCTCAAGAGGAACTTTCTTTAATACTTTTTCTGATTGTCCTACTGTTCTCTTATCCCTGTAATGCACAGGGTTCTGGACTAAACTTCCATCCCTGGCAATTAATCCAAAATCAACACCCCAGGTATCAACTCCGATACAGTCAATTTTGCCATTTGTAAGTTTAGCAGCTTTTCCGATCCCATTTTTGACATTGAACATTAACCTTAATACATCCCAGTAGAGAGTCCCATTAAATAGAACAGGTTCATTGAAAAATCTGTCAATCTCCTCTGTTGTAAATTTTTTCCCATCAAATATTGCTAAAATTGCACGGCCGCTCTCAGCACCAAGGTCGAATGCCAAAAAATTCATCTCTCTGCTCCTCTTATCTCTGCTTGTAGATATTTTAGAAAACAACCCATGGACAGGCAATAAATTTGAAGTCAATCAGTGCTTGAATACTTTGCTCATGCTTTCGTAGAAAAGCTCCACAATTTTTCCTGCTTCCTCTATTGTAGTTATAAGAGGAGGTTTAATTTTAATTACATTTTTGCCAGTTCCGCTTAATCCGAATATTATGCCCAATTTAATGCCCTCGTCCCTCACCTGGATGGCTTCTTTTTTCGCAATTTCTTTTGTTACAGGGTCTTTGACAAGCTCAACACCTATATGAAGTCCCGGACCTCTGATCTCCCCAATTTGAGGAAATTCCATCATCATCTTTTTTATTTCTCCAGAGATATAATTTCCTACTTTCTTAACATTGTCCAAGATATTATCCCTTTTAATTATTTCGAGCTGTTTTAAAGCTGCGACCTGTGATATTTGGTTATTACCAAAAGTATGCAGATCCTCCCCCTTCATCTCAAAACCTTTTAAATCATCACTAATAATAATCGCACTTATAGGAAAACCTGCCCCCATCGATTTGCCAGCAACAATGATATCTGGGTCTACATTAAAATAATCAGCCGCAAACCACTCTCCCATTCTTCCAAAAGCTGTTTGAATCTCATCATATATCAGAATAATGCCGTACTTATCACATATTTGTCTTACTTTCTCTAAATATTCTTTTGGAAAGAGGACCTGTCCACCGCTACCCTGTAAAGGCTCCAATATCAAAGCAGCTATCGGACCATTGCTACCTTTTTTTATCGTCTCTTCCAAAAATTTTGCACAAAATATTTCACATTTTGGATATTCAAGGTCGAAAACACACCTGTAACAATATGGATTTGGTACTCTGATAAAATTCTGAGTAAAATGAGCAAATTTCGCTCCACCTATAAATTCTCCAGATGTCATAGTTGAAATCCATGAAGCAGCCATGCTCATAAAAGTTGTACCATGATAAGAATCGTATAGTGAAATAAACTGGTGTGCTTCTGGTTTATTAATAATTGCGATTTTTAATGCTGCTTCGACAGCAGGACCACCACCCACTGTAAACATTACCCTGTTTAATTTTTCGGGAGTAATTTCAACAAGCCTTTTGGCAAGAACATATCTCGGCAGAGTATAAAAACCGGTATGGGCATGTGTTAATATTTCCAGTTGTTCTTTAACTATCTGATTTATTTCTGGATGATTAAATCCAAGGTACAGCGCCCAGCTTTGAGACGTACAATCAATATATTTTTTGCCGTTCATATCTTCAACATATATTCCTCTACCCCTGACGAGGTGAGGCCCTGGTGTACCTCCTCCCAGCATAAGATGTTTTTCATAGTTAGGAATATCAGATTCTTTTAAGCTGAGTATCTCCTCAATGATTTTGTCCATAATTATTTTCTCCTTCAATCCTTGACAATATTATAATAAGTAATTTAAAATTCATAATAATTCATAATAATACATTTACGAAATTATTTAAGCAATAATATGCAAAATCTTACGTGTAAAGAACGACTCGAAAGAACGATTAAGGGATTAAATATCGATAGAGCTCCGATATTAGATATTTTTCATAATATTGATTTAATAGAATATTTATCAGGAGAAAAAATATCCTTAAAGAATGCTGAAGATCTCGTGTGCACTGCTGCTTCAAAGATGCTCGATCTAGTTCGTCACTTCTGTGTGCCAGATGACCTTGAGATAAGGTATGAAACGGACGTAGATGGTTTTACATATAGAAGTGAATGGTGGACAAAAACAGTTGCATCACGTCCTTTCCAATCCACTGAGGATGCAAGAATATTGATGGAAAACGACATCGAGAGAATACATGATTGTATCTCAAAGAAAAAGGTATGCTGGCAGGCACTGCAACATGTAG
The DNA here is from genome assembly GCA_023488455.1 of Actinomycetota bacterium. The sequence continues at coordinate 76,698 of JAMDDV010000014.1, forward strand.
AGCTGCTTGGTGAGCACGACGAATATTTAGAAGAGGTTAACTATCGGTTTAAGCGAATCTCCTCCAAGCTTAATGGCACCATGATGATAGCTCCAGAAAGCATTGGTCCCGAATATTTAGCAATAACCCGATATGATTTCAAATGGTACTCATACCTTCTTGCAGATTATCCAGATCTTGTGATGAGATACCTTGACGCACTATGCGAATATGAACTGTGTAGAATTGATGTATTTGCCCCAGCCAGGTTAACAAATATTGCTTTTGTTGGAACCCCAGTTGCATTTAATGACCGCTTAATATTCCCCAAAAAGCATCTTCTGCAAAATCAATTTCCAAAAATAAAAAAAATAATCGATACATGGCATAAATATGAGTACTACATCATCTTATTCGTAGAAGGTTATAAATGGGATATACTTGATGAATTACTGGAGTTAAATCCAGATATCCTTGATCCCTGCGAACCACTTGCTTCAATGGATGTAAAAGCTCTTCGAAAAAAATACCCTGAATTAGTGATAGGTCAACCAATAGATTGCCAGTATCTTCTTGCTTATGGAACTCCAGAAGAAATTAGAAAAGCAACTATCAAAGCAATTGAAGATTCAGGGAAATATAAAATGATCATGGGTTCAACTTCTGAAATCCACCCAAATATTCCCGTTGAAAACGCATTGGCAATGTATGAAACAGTAAAAACATATTATTACAGTTATTGACAATGATGGAACATTTAAATAAAATAAAGTTAATCGATTACCTTTATAAATTATCATATTATTGGCCTCAACAGTTAGCAAGAAGAGAATGGAAGATAGAATTAATTCTTTTATCTTAATAACAATAGTTTCATAATGAATCATTAAAGGAGGGTGAAAACAGGTTTCTACAAATAATAAAACAGGAAAGGGGGGAAATTATTATGAAAGAAAGAACTAAACTTTCTTTAATCGTTACGATAGTCCTACTGATCTCAGCTCTAACTTTTATATTCAGTTCTTGTGCACCAGCCAAACCGGTCACCGAAGAAACTGCTGCATCAGAGACTGCTACTGAGGAAACAACAGCAGAAACAAAAGCTGAAGAGACAACAGCTGCAGAACAAATTACAATAACCATCTGGGATTGGCAGGCAGGAGATCCTTTTTTCAATGCATTCTCTGAAATCATCCCAATGTACGAAGCTACGCATCCAAATATAAAGGTCGAGAGGACTGGATATAACCTATCCGAATACGATGAACTTATTAAAACTGCACGCCAAAGCAACACACTGCCAGATCTATTCGGACTGTACCAGGGACCTCAACTCTGGAGCGTGGCTGATGAAGGAATCCTGTTTGATTTCACAGATGTCATAAAAAATGATAAAGAATGGTATGATAATCTGAGTGGTACGATTAACTTTGCTGACCTGTATGACAGAAACGGCAGGCAGGTGGCAGTACCTTTTGATCAATACCACATAGCAATGTGGGGCTTTAGAGATGTCCTTGCTGAAATGGGCAAGACTGAAGAGGATGTTCGGGCTATAAAGACCATGGACGAACTTGCCAAATTTACCCAGGATTTAAAGGCTGCAGGCAATAAGAAGTGGTACATGTCAAGCGGATTATTGGGTGCCTACATGCTTAGAGAGCTTTTTTATGGGTTCATTGGACAGCAGACAGGCGGTAAAGAAAACCCAGGCCTAAAAGCAGAGATGGGCGAGATGTCATGGACCGAGCCAATATTCATAAACGCAGCTAACGGAATCAAGGCATTAAAACAGGTCACAAGAGAAGATGTTCTTTCGCTGGATTACCAAACGGATCATTACGAAATTATTAAAAACCACCAGGCTTGGGGAAGCATATACGACGGCCCCTGGTCCTTAGGCGTATTGGATCCTGCTTATGTGGAGGAAAATCTTTTCGAATTCCACCATCCCGTCGTAGTTGAAGGTGCAGCGACTAACACCTATGTCGCGGGCCCCGGTCAGATAGTGGCTATGTTGAAAGATAATCCACATAAGGATGCTGTGCTTGATTTCCTGAAATTCTTAAGCACTCCTGAAGCTGCAGCAGCAATGATCAAACAAAGCATTCATCCAGCCGGGAGACTTCCTGATGACCTCGAATCGGTAGCTCCAAGTAAGTTCTATACAAAGATGTTACAAGAAGTTAAGCAGAGTGTCGCAGTCCCATGGATAACCTACACTCCAGAAATAGAACAGGCACTAATAGACAATCTTACCCAGGTCTTCCAAGGCAAAATAACAGCAGAAAAAGCAATGGAAAATGTGGATAAGGCTACCAAAGATTACCTGGAATCAAAATGATCAGTCG
>JAMDDV010000026.1 GCA_023488455.1 Actinomycetota bacterium
ACATAATTAAAAATAGGGTAGTTAAGAAGCCAATGATTATATGTGGGAGAGAAGTGAAGAGGGCAAATGTCTCTGGCATCATGGAGGACATTCTCAGAAAGGCTGGTATAGAATATGTTGAATATTCTAATGTGCCGCCAGAGCCAGAGCCCAAGGATGTTGAGGTCTGCCGCGCTTTTGCCAGAGGAGAGAATCCCGACTGCATAATTGGCATTGGTGGTGGAAGTTCAATGGATGCTGCAAAGCTGGTAGCAGCATTGGTCAACAATGACGGGGAAGTTGAATCTTTTATAGGCCCGGATCTAATCAGGAAGCCGGGTATCTTCTCGATAATGGTGCCGACGACCGCGGGCAGTGGGTCGGAAGTCACACATAATTCCGTGCTTAAATTGACTGAGCAGAGAACCAAGAATTCTGTGATAAGCCCCTATATAGTACCCGGTTGTGCGGTTATCGATCCGATGATGATGACATCAATGTCCAGACTCCTCACAGCATCGACCGGAATGGATGCCCTATCGCATGCCATTGAATCATATACATCCAGACGCGCAAATTCGTTCTCAAAGATGTTTGCACGCGAATCCATAACTGCGATCTTTGCAAATGCGGTTAATGCCTATGAAGATGGAATGAATATGACTGCGAGGCAGGCTATGTCCTTTGCGGCTATGCTTGGGGGTGTGTCAGTTTCCAACACGGGGACAACGGTAGTTCATGCGATGGGATATGCACTCTCTGTACTTAAAAACATCTCACATGGGCTTGCTAATGCACTTGTCTTACCTGTAGTGATGCGATTTAATGCAGAAGAAAGGCCAGATTTATTCGCCTCGTTGTATGATGTCATAAGTCCGGATAACAATCTCACGAGCACTATAGGCAAGTCAGATGGCTTTATCAATGAACTATATAAACTTCAGAGCGATCTTGGTCTTGGTGGTGGTCTGAAGGAGTTCGGTGTTAAGGAAGACGACCTGCCTGAATTGAGCAGATCAGCGTTTGATGTCAAGAGATCGCTTCAAAATAGCTGTCGCCAGCCTGACCTTGACGATATTCAAAAATTGTTTAAAGACTCATATTAAAATAATTGAGGAATATCAGATTTCAAAGAGATCAATTAAATGGCTATAGAAGAGCGTACTTCAAAAATCAGCGTAAAGAATTAGCCGCGACTGATTGTTGTTGACTTAAGCTTTTACCCGCTGGCGTAGATGTTCCAGAATCCACATGCGGGCCAGAGTGGTAGGGCCAACGCCGAGTTCTCTTGCCTCCACTCTGAGTTCTTCCCACTTATCACTCGAGAGCCGAACAGGTATGACCTTATTCAGTGGCTTTTTCACTTCAACCACAACTATCTCATCACCCTCGTTCCATGCGTTTCCCTGCTCAATATCCTTAATTGCTTTATCTATGTCAGCCATTTATTTGCCTCCTATTGATTCTTTGTAAAGCTGTCTTTCACTATCGATCATATCCCTGGCAGTAACAATCTTCCAGCTGCCATCTCCTAAGTTCACCAGTACTACCAGGATATATCTCCCTGCTGTTGTTTGGCTGAAGAGCTTGTACAACCCTTCCTTACTTTTTCTCATATGTCGCTTGTCCGATAGACAGGCTTCCTCTACCTCATTAAAGGTAATTTTGTGCTTGCCCTCAATTTTGTCTAGTATATGATCATCGATTTCTAAAGATTCGATGTAAAGCACCGTCTATCTCCTTTTCTTACCAAGAATGTATACGTTTTGTATACGGTTGTCAAGGTAAAAGCATCAGTTCTTACTTTTATATAAGTGAGAGCATTATAATCATGTCTATTCTTCGGGGTGACCTACTGGAATTATGTATATTGGTGTTTCTTTGGCAGGAAGAGCCATGATATCAGATACCTGTTCATCGACAAATGCACCAATGGTGACCCCTCCCAGATCAAGAGCAGTCGCCTGCAGGAGCAGGTTTTGCGCAGCATGGCCAGCCTCAAGATAAACATACTGAATGCCACGCTCTCCATATTTTCCCGTTGTCCTCTTGAAGACGGCTGTTATCACAAAAACCACAGGAGCATCTGCGATCGCTTCCTGGTAAAGGCCGGCTGCATAAAGTGATCTCCTGATGTCGCTTTCTGACAGTTTAATCAGTTCATGGTTGGTCGGGTCGTAAGTGTAGGTACCATCGCTTTTCGTTATGTAGATGTTAAGAGGATAAAGTGCACCGGCAGAGGGTGCTGTCCTGAATCCTCTTGAGTCTGTGATGCCCTGAGCTGCCCATAGCAGTTGTGATATTTCACTAGTGGTAAGCTCTTCATCGGTATAGCTTCTAACTGAGCGTCTTTTAAGAAGAGCTTCTTCAAGGGACATTGTTCCCGAGGTGTTCGGCTGTGGAAGCTCGATTCTCTCCAAGTTTTCGTTGGATTTCATGCCGGACGCCACCTCCTTCTTTGTACACGCATGAAAAACGGGTATTGCTGACACGGTGATGAGGATAACAAGGACGATATTTATATATCTGTTATGTGAAATCTTCTTATTTATCGTTTTTATTTATCTTCCTTAAGATTGAGACTGCTGCAGCAGCAGCGCCAAAGCCATTATCTATATTCACCACCGTGATTCCGGGAACGCATGAGTTTATCATCCCTAAGAGAGCGGATAATCCACCAAAGCTGGCTCCATATCCGGTTGAAGTTGGCACAGCTATTATTGGGCAATCGACCTGTCCTCCAACTACGCTCGGCAGCGCTCCCTCCATACCTGCAATGGCTATTATTACATCAGAGCTTCTGATCTCATCCAGCCTGTTTAGAATTCTGTGAACCCCTGCTACTCCGATATCGTAGTATTTTTTGACATTTATGCGGAAAAAATCCAGTGTCTCTGCTGCCTCCTCTGCTACGGGAATGTCCGCAGTGCCTGCCGTTATTATACTGACTACCCCAGATATTTTTTCCGTCTCTTTTTGTTTAAGATGAAATATCCTGCCCATCTCATTGTAGCGGATTTCCGGGATTACTTTTTTTAGCTCTTGATATACAGGTAGATCTGCTTTTGTGCCAATGATGTTCTCTCCTGCCTTGTAGGTGGTTTTGGCTATGGTCACTATCTGTTCAAGTGATTTACCTTTGCAGAAGATTACCTCAGGTAGTCCTGTCCTCTTGAGCCTGCCAAAATCAAGACAGGCAAAGTCTATATTGTCGCCACCGGGTTTTTCATCATCCATTATCTCTTGCTCTCCTTTCACCTGCGGTGTGTTCGGACAGAATTTCATTCATACTTCCTGACCTGAAGCCTTCAAGATCAAGTGTGATGTAAGTGAACCCTAATTTTTTGACCTTATCCACGATCTTTTGTCTGATATCGCCATCCAGAATTCTATGAAAGTCTTCCTTTTCAATTTCTATCCTGACGGTGTAATCATCCTGAAGCCTTGCCCTGTTCTGTTTGAACCCCAGTTTCCTCATTATATTTTCTGTCTCTTCGATTTTTTGTAGCCGGTTCATTGTGATATTGACGCCGTATGGTATTCTTGAGGAAAGACAAGCCTGTGCAGGTTTGTCCCAGGTGTCTAAGTTTAGTTTCTTAGATAAAAGCCGTATCTCGGCCTTCTTCAATCCTGCTTCACGCAGCGGTGCGCGTGCCCCCCTATCTTTTGCGGCCTGTATGCCTGGTCTGTAGTCGCTGTCGTCATCCAGATTTCCTCCGTAGAGTATGTTTGTGATATTTCTATCCACAGCTATCTTTTTTATCTCCCCAAATAAGCTTGTCTTGCAATGGTAGCACCTATCCGTATAGTTCCTGCTGAAATCAGCATCTGATAACTCATCTGTCTTTATAATGAGAGGATCTACGCCGATCGATCTGGCAGTGCAGATGGCTTCTTTTAGTTCACTTCGCGGCATTGTTGGCGAATCTGCTATAACTGCGACTGTTCTTTCTCCGATCACATCCACACATGCTTTGAGCAGCAGGCTGCTGTCAACTCCTCCTGAATAGGCAATGATCGCTCCGTCCATCACTTTGAGGATTGAAATTAGTTTGGAAAACTTGCGCTGGACTGTTGCCATTACTTCATTTTCTATCGAAATATTCATTACTCTTTCCTGATTATTTTTTGGTGTTTTGTTCCAACCATTTTGCCTTTGCCTCGTCGTAGATATCCTTTAGCGGTTTGCCTGATGTTTTCGAAGCACGCAGGGCGCTTTCATATTCGGGTGAGGCGGTGAGGATCTTATCCTCCAAGTATCCGATTTTTAAGCTGACGGTTGCATAGCCAAGATTTACCTCGATGATCTTACGGTCCAGTTTAATTCTGCCCAGTTCCTGTATTCTTAAACCAAGGGTTGTGGTTTGGGAAAGGATTATCTCAGAAATCATCTGTACCTTGGCTGTATCAGATAATGCGTTCAGGACAAATCCAGGGCGACCCTTTTTCATTATCACTGGCTCGATCCAGGCGTCAAGTGCTCCTGCTTCAAGCAGGTTGTTGACGCAGTCCGCCAATATTTCGGGGTTCATGTCATCGATATTTGTTGACAAGAGCATCACTTTTTCACTGAAGCCCGCGCTCTGCACGAGGTTTCCCAGGAAGATTCTCAGATAATTTGGGATGTTAAAGCTGTTATGTCCGCAGCCGTAGCCGATTGATTTTATAGTAAACGGCGGCATATGGCTAAAAGAGGATGCAAATGTTTTTATTATTGCTGCTCCCGTCGGCGTGGTTAGTTCTCCCTCTACATCTCCCTGATAGACCGGTACTCCTGATAATATCTCTGCAGTTGCTGGTGCTGGGATCGGGAGGGTACCATGACTGCTTTTAATCTTGCCAGAACCGAGTGCAACTGGGGAGGAAATAACATTTTTTACATTAAAATATTCCAGCCCAAGCACAGCCCCGATGCTGTCGATGAGCGTGTCAGCATTACCGACTTCGTGGAAATGAGTTTTATTTGCATCTTCTCCATGAACTCGTGATTCAGCTTTTGTCATGGCCGAGATGATTTTAAGGCTTTTAGATTTAGCAGATTTACTTATTGAGCTTTTGTTAATTAATTTCTCAAAATCCCCAATTTCCTTGAGTCTGATTTTGGACTCGTCCTTGATATCGATCAGTGTACACAGGACGCCGTGTTCCAGGCGTTTTTTTGAAGTTACCTCTATTCCCTTTAGCCCAGTGGATTTTATGGCGTGGTTCAATTCCTGGAGTGGGAATCCCAGGTCAACCAGCGCTGCTATGAATTTATCTCCACTAATCCCCGAAAAGCAATCGATATAAAGATCCATTTTTAAGTTTATATCTGTTAACTGGTTAAAGTTTACTTTTTTTATCTTTTTTTATAAAGATGTGTTGAATTTATCGTGCATTAATTGATAAACTATCGGCAATTTTACACAAGAAAGGGAAAGGGTTAAATGTACAAAGCGACTCTTTTTGAAAACTCTACTCTGTGGTTAATTCTTGGCGTTGCAATATTGGGTCTTCTATATGCTGTATTTCTTACCAGGCAGATCCTGCGAGCTGATAAGGGCGATGCGAAGATGATAAAAGTATGGAACGCAATTCGTATAGGTGCAAATGCCTACCTGACCCGCCAGTTCAAGACGATCATATTTTTGATAGTCTTTCTGACCGCAGCGCTTTATCTAACAGCTTATTTAGTTGGGGCGAGCCAGTTCATCTCCGTTGGGCGCGCTGCTGCTTTCTTAATGGGCTCGGTCTTCTCTGCTACGGTTGGATTTATCGGAATGAACATGGCCGTTCAGGGTAATGTGCGCGTTGCATCCGCTTCGCGCCGCAGTTTCAACGAAGCCTTAAAATTAGCTTACCGCTCAGGAACGATAACAGGGATGCTTACCGATGGTCTCGGGTTATTGGGTGGCACAATTATATTTATGGTTTATCGCCAGCATGCACCTGAGGTCTTGTTAGGTTTTGGCTTTGGTGGTACCCTTCTCGCTCTTTTCATGCGAGTTGGAGGCGGAATTTATACGAAAGCTGCTGATGTCGGAGCAGATCTTGTTGGTAAAGTTGAGAAGAACATCCCAGAGGATGATCCACGAAATGCTGCCGTGGTAGCGGATCTAGTCGGTGACAATGTTGGGGACTGTGCAGGAATGGCGGCTGATATATTCGAGAGCTATGAAGTTACGATAGTAGCTGCAATGATATTGGGGCTTACGGTGGCATCTTTGTTCCCCAAATTTGATCTAAAGTGGGTCCTCTTCCCGTTAATGGTACGCGCTGTAGGAGTTCTCTCATCGATTTTCAGTACGTACATGGTGCGCTCACTGAAGGAAGGGGAGAGTGCAATGCGCGCCATATCGCGCGGCTTTAACATTGCAGCAGCGACCTCCGTAGTCGGATTTCTGCTCATCTCCATATTCTATATGCACGATTTGCGCGTATTCTGGGCTACGCTTTCAGGAATAGTACTTGCGATAGTTATAAATATGTTAACGGAGTACTTTACGGGTACGCAGCATGCTCCTGTGAAAGAGATTGCCAAATCCACTCAGACGGGGGCAGCAACCTCACTGCTCAGGGGACTGGCAACCGGCATGGAGAGCTCAGTGTGGGCAATCATAGTAATCGCAATGGCAATACTGTCTTCCTTCATCATCTTCATGGGGGAAGGTTATCAGTTTGTTCTCTACGGGGTTGCGCTGTGTGGAATAGGCATGCTCACCTTAACTGGTAATAACATCTCCATGGATGCATTTGGGCCAATTGCTGATAACGCAAACGGAATAGGTGAAATGGCTGGCCTCGAACCAAAAGCACGTCAGATCATGGCCGACCTGGATGCTGTTGGTAACACAACGAAGGCGATAACAAAGGGTATCGCGATCGGTTCGGCGGTCATTGCTGCGGTTTCACTTTTTGGTTCATTTGTCGAGACGACAGGCCTGGGCGATATTGGTATAAATATAGCCAATCCGTTTGTCTTCATCGGCATACTTATCGGAGGTTCAGTTCCATTTCTTTTCTCTTCGCTGACGATACGCGCAGTCGGTAGGGCAGCCTCACTAATTGTAAATGAGGTCAGAAGGCAGTTTAAAATACCCGGCGTCATGGAGGGCACAAAAGATCCGGATTATGCCAAGGCAGTTAGCATATGCACCACTGCTGCGCAGCGCGAGCTGGTTAGCCTCGGACTTCTGGCCGTATTGACCCCGATCATAGTTGGTTTTCTTTTGCGCGAAACAGGCCTTGGGGGGTTTTTAGCAGGTGTCATACTTGCAGGCCAACTTCTGGCTGTATTCATGGCGAACTCCGGTGGAGCATGGGATAATGCGAAGAAGACAATCGAAGACGGTCTTTACGGTGGCAAGGGTTCTGAAGCACATAAGGCTGCTGTGGTGGGGGACACGGTTGGTGACCCATTGAAGGATACTTCAGGGCCTGCACTAAACCCGATGATAAAGGTCATAAACCTGGTATCGCTTCTGGTAGCCCCATTGATAGCGAAGACCAAACAGTTATCATGGCCCATCATTGTCACCATGGTTATTGCGCTGGCAGTTGTGGGTGTTTCCATATGGTATTCAAAAAGAGAAAGCTACGAAAAGACTCCGAAAGCAATAAAGAAAGCAGAGGAGTTATAGGTTATTTTAGTATCCCGGCGATGCCACCAATGGCTTTTAACCTATCATCTTTTTGAATGAACTCTATATCGATGCCCTGGTTCAAGGCTGTTGAGATGGCCAGATTTAATATGTTAGATGTTGCGGTAGTTTCATTGCTGCAGTAGGGGCATCTGGAGATCTCATTGGCTATAAAATAACCACAATTTTCGTTGGCACAATGACTTCCCTCCAGGACGATGTTTGAGTCCAGGATTAATGATTGCAGACGGCCGTTCCAGAGCAGCTCGAGGGTCTCATTTATTCCGATTACTCCCTTGCCAGAAGCACCAATGCTGTCAAGTATCTTGTCGAGCTTCCTTTTTTCCTGCGTTCTTTCCGCTTCTTCGTCATATTTATATGAGGCCTCTATAACTGCATTGTCCGTTGCCCTGGCATCAAATTGAAATTCCGAGACGATCTTTTCAAGTAGTGACTGAGAGCAAAGGTTCTTATAGATTGCCAGGTTTTCGTTTGATCCGCAAAGTATTATCCTGTTGACCTTATGCTTTGAAACAATACTGGACAGATTGGTTATCGATTCTCTGAAGAGGCTATCAATCTGTTTTTCCCGCCTTCGCTCATACCTTCCCTGGCTGAGTGCCATCCAGCCTCCTTTGCTCGTCCTGGCATAGAGGTTGGGCTCTTCAAACTTGACCTCACTTAAAATTTCCTTTCTTGAAATCAAGAAAACCTTAACCTCATCAGCGCTTATCCTGATAAGTATATAGCTGCCGTAGTCCTCAAGAAAATTAATTAGAGGTTTTATGTATGGCCTGTTGCTTATAACCATCAAATTGTTCACTCTAAAAGTTAGCTTGAATATTTTAAAAAGATCTGGGCTACTACACGTGAAGATGGAGACTCCATTTACCTCCGGTTCCAGCCCGTAATTTAAAAATGTTAATGTTTTTGCGATATTATCTTCGAATTTTTTTATTGCGGCTTTGTTTTCAGTTTTTTGTAATATGGACAGCACCTTGGCCCTCTCATTTTTTATGTAAATATTTGCGATTTTTTTCCAGTCTGATGATGGAAACGTATCTATGTACAATGAGATAAGCGGAGAGCTGCCACTATCGATCCTGGCAAGTTCTTTTAACTCATCAATGGTTATCATACTGTCCTCCATGTTAATAAACTGATAATAATATTGTAATAACAATTTAACGAAATTTTGTTAAAATTAGCTATCAATTTCTAGGAGGCATGAATGGCTAAAAGATTTTTTCTTTTCATTGCCGTCGTTATTTTTTCCGTATTGTTGTTATCATCAGTGGCATCAGCGAAATCACAATTTGAAGCGAACGATTCCTATGTTCTTTCTACAGAAGAAACGATAGACGATGACCTTTATGTAGTTGGAGGCACGATTCAGGTTAATGGCGTTGTGAACGGTGATCTGGTTGCTGCCGGACAGAATATCAGTGTTGCTGGAGATATCAGGGATGATGGAATAGTTGCCGGTGGACAGCTCAACATTGGTGGAAGAATTGGGCAATCAGTTCGTGCAGCTGGTGGATTTTTAACAGTTACATCTCAAGTAGGCAAGGATATTATAGTTGCAGGCGGCATTATTAACGTTAATCCGGGCGGCGAGGTGGCTGGAAAGACCCTTGCGACCGGAGGTCAGATAACGCTTAACGGCAAGTTTAATGGAGATGTGAATGTCAGTGGAGGGCAGGTTACCCTTAAGGGTGAATACCTGGGCGATGTGAAGATTGAGAGCGACGATATTACTATTGGACCAGGAACTAGGATATCGGGTGATCTGACATATACTTCCGCGAATAAAGCAAAGATAGATGAGAGCACTCAGATCACTGGCAAAGTCGAACAGATAGTACCAGAAAGAGCTAAGGCTGCTGAAGCTGGCAGGGCAGGAGCAGCTGCTATAACTGCGACTTCAGTTGCAAGCATGATCTTGTGGGCTTTTATCAGAAAGCTTGTTATGTTTGCAATGGCTTTTGTCGTTTCACTGATCTTTGTTTATGGATTTCCGAAGCGCACAAAAATGGCCATGGAGATCTTTGTTAAATCCCCATGGAAGAGTCTTGGGATTGGCTTCCTGACCTTAATCGTAATCCCGATAGGTTCGATAATTCTCATGTTAACGGTAGTTGGACTTCCTATTGGGCTTTTCGCGCTGGCCGTTTATCCGTTCATGCTTTACGTGACTAAAATTATTGTTGGTATTTCGATTGGTGATCTGATCCTTAATTCAAAGAGGAGCAAGCCACTTCATCCATTATTATCAGTTCTTGTTGGACTTGCGATACTTTTTGTATTGTGGTTAATACCAGTATTCTCATTTGTGGTGACGATTCTGGTCTGGTCATTTGGACTTGGCGCACTGATACTTACCAAGTTCAGTATATTGAAGGAAATGGAACGATAGTAAATATGTAGACGGAGGAACAAAAATGAAACTTCAGCCCATCAAGTATGCTACAACGCTTGCAGTATTTGGGCCGTGCAGTGACAGATTTATATCTTCGTATAAGAGCAAGGTTTCGCTTGAATCAAAGTTCAGGGCTGCAGCGAGCGTCCCAAGCATAGAAGCAGTTGACATGTACGGTAACTGGGATATAACAAGGAAAAATGTTGATGAGGTTAAGTCTTATTTAAAAAAATACGACCTGGTTGCTATCAATGTGACGCAGGATACCTCCTCACTGGTGGAGTGTGCGAGGGGAGGGGTAGCTTCGCCGGATAAGAAGGTGAGGGAAATAGCAATTGAGCACTGCAGGACTGCGATTGATCTTGCAGCAATGATAGATTGTCCAGTGGTTGATTTCTGGTTTGGTCAGGACGGCTATGATTACTGTTTCCAGATGGACCATGTTAAGGCGTATAGCAATTTAATTAGCATTATCAGGGACATGGCCGATTACAATCCAGAAATAGACATAGGGATCGAGTACAAACCGCGTGAACCCAGGAACTACTGCTACATCAGTTCAATGGCAAAAACAATACTCCTCATAGATAAGATCAGCAGGCCAAATGTCGGTGTAATACTTGATACAGGACATGCACTTCAGGCAAGGGAGAATCTAGCCGAAAGTGTTGCACTCCTGGAAGTGTTTGGCACGAAGCTCATCGGAATGCACATGAACGATAACTACGGTTATTGGGACGATGACCTTATGGTTGGCTCTGTTCACACGATTGCTACCCTTGAGTATCTATACTGGCTTGAAAGGATAAAGTATTCGGGCTACATAACGTTGGATATATTCCCTTATCGCGAGAATGGAGTAGAAGCAGCGACGGAGTGCGTGGAGTGGATAAAGAGACTTCGCAATATTATAGCTACGTTTGATGAGGATGAACTGGAAGCACTGTTTGCTAAGAATGACGGCGTTGCTTCGATGAAATTCGTAAGAGAAAAGATGCTTAAATAAAAATCCGAAAAAGTCTGATTAATTACGAAAAGGAGTTTCCATGGAACTTGAGTCTTATATTGGGAAACCGGATAAAGAAAGACTGATAGCTGCATTTAAACATCAGCCTGTAGATAGAGTCCCGAACCTCGATGTGCTAATAGAAGATAAACATGTAGAGAAAATGCTTGGCCGATATGCAGGAAACACTCTGGCATACGGCGGCGATCCAGCCAAGGGAGTTGTGGATCCAGAAAAAGTTCGTCCTATGTTTCCTAAAGACTACATAGAACTCTGCAATATAATTGGCCAGGACGTCATCCTTTTCGAGCATATTTGGACGCCATTTAGACGTCTGATGCCTGATGGCAAGAAAGTACTGGTTTCTGATAGGAGTGTAAAAACTCGAGAGGATTTTAGAGTGTTAATCCTGCCATCGCAGGACGACATTAACCGTGTACTTTTTTATCTTGATGAGTATAAGGACGCAGTAAAGGATACCAATATAGGTGTAGGGATTCTTTTTGGTTGTCTGATCCAGACACCATATGAGTTTCTTGTGGGTATGAACGATTTCATGATGATGGTCTATGAGGATAGGGATTTTGTAGAGGAGATGCTTGAGGTAAGCACTGAGTACTGGATTAAGTTAGTCAAGGCAATTGTGGCAAAGGGTGTCGATTTTCTGTGGCCAGCTGATGATTTTGCATTCAAAACCGGTCTTTTTATCCCACCAAAGCTGTTCAGGGATATCTGGGGCAGTAGATATCGCCGCATTCTTGAGCCCGCTGTCAATGCGGGGATACCCATGATATTCCATTCTGATGGGAAGATAGATGATATGGTTGGAGACCTGATTGACATGGGTATAAACTGCATTACCCCCATGGACCCATATGGAATTGATTACCGGGACTACAAAAAGCGCTTTGGCGCAAAAGCCTGCTTGCACGGCAACATCGATATTGAGTGGCCATTGACCAAGGGCACCCCGGAAGAAGTGGATGCGGACGTAAAGGCACACATGGATGTGCTGAAACCCGGGTACGGGTATGTAGCTGGCTGCTCACATTCCTTGATAAATACGATCCCCTGGGAGAACGTAGTCGCGTACTTTAATGCGATACATAAATATGGAATCTATTAAAATGCACAACATGTGGTCATCTTTCCCGACAGAAGAGATTGATAGCCCAGGCTTAAGAAACGTGTTCCCATCATAGTGCAGATTCCAAATGCCAATTTCGCGCATAGAATAAGAGAAAGCAAAAACTATAGCTGGATAGCACTTGCAACTGTTTCCATCGGTACGTTTATGTCCTCCCTTGATGGCAGTATTGTTAACATCGCTCTTCCAACGATATCAAGCAGGCTGAACATTGACATAGTCAACACGGAATGGATCGTGCTCAGCTATCTGCTGGCCACAACCGTTTTTTTACCCGTCTTTGGCAAATTAGCTGACATAATCGGAAGAAAACTGATTTATAACCTCGGGTTTGTGATGTTCTCGGCTGGTTCACTTTTCTGTGCGCTTTCGGATGACTTCATCTGGCTTGTCATCTCAAGGGTGGTACAGGCGATCGGTGCGTCGATGATAGTCGCAAACGGTCTTGCGATCATAACGGATGCCTTTCCGTTTAAGAAAAGAGGTGTTGCGCTTGGCATGATGGGGACCGTGGTAGCGTCCGGCTCGTCCATGGGGCCGCCACTTGGAGGCTTTCTGGTACAGCATTTTGGCTGGAGCTCGATCTTCTTAATAAATGTTCCCATCGGAGTCGTTGGCACCGTTATTGCTTTCATCAATTTGAAGAATGATAAAAATGTTGCGGATTCAAGAAAGTTTGATTTCCCTGGCGCAGTCCTCTTCGTAGTTTCTATTTCTGCTCTCGTCATGACCTTGATGAAGGGTGCAGATTTTGGCTGGAGTTCAGTTAAAACGATAGCTCTTTTTTTGGTATTCTTGCTCGGCTTTGCGCTATTGATAGTTCTTCAATTAAGAGTGAAGAATCCACTGATTGATCTTGGATTATTTAAGAACAGGATGTTTTTAGTTGGCAATCTATCAGGTTTTATCGCTTTTGCATCTGCGATATCACTTACGTACCTTATGCCGTTTTACCTTGAGCGCATATACCTTCTGTCCCCTTCTTTTTCTGGACTTGTGATGCTATCCATACCCATTTCAATGTCAATTATGGCTCCCATATCTGGTTGGATATGTGATCGGATTGGCACAAGATGGCCCGCAACTCTGGGCTTGTTTTTGGGAGCCCTTGCTATTTTTTTGATTTCTTTTCTGCAAAAGGACTCCACGCTTGTCAGCATCATCGCACGATTAACACTTGCTGGAGCAGGGATGGGAATATTTATGGCTCCTAATAACAATTCTGTAATGAGCTCAGCCCCCAAAAGCAAGCTGGGCGTCGCCAGTGGGATTTTGAGCGTGGTTAGAAACCTGGGTTGGATAATGGGGATGGCTTTCATCGCTGTAGTGATAAGCATAAGACAGCCGGTGTATGATACGATTTTCGGCAATGATTCACCCGAGGCACTGTTGAGGATTATAGCGGAGATATTCAGGATAACTTCAGTGACGTTGTTTATAGCATCAGTGATATCCAGCCTCAGGGGCAAACATAAGCATGTGAGTTGAAGTGTGATAAAGAATTTCCTGAAAATATTAAAGGGGAGCAGGGGCAGGAAGATCTTATACTGGTCTCTTTACGATTTCGCCAATACTTCTTATATGGTCATAATAATGACCATCTCCTTCGCTGTTTATTTCACCGAAGTAATTGTTGGCGTAGAAAATGTCCTCAGAGATTTTTACTGGGGGCTCTCGATCTCTATATCCATGCTAATAGTCGCTTTGCTTTCCCCCATTCTTGGGGCGATTTCAGATAGATCGGGCTTGAGGATGCGTTTTCTCGTAATATCAACGGCAATATGTCTGTTGTTTACCACACTGCTTGCCCTCCTGGGGAGTGGGATGATCGCTCTTGCGATGACCTTTTTCATACTTGCGAATATCGGATACCAGGCTTCCTCGGTTTTTTATGATTCACTTCTGCCAGCGATCTCAGGATACGAAGATGTTGGCAGGATTTCCGGGTTTGGTTTCGCAATGGGCTATCTTGGTGCTTTTTTTGCTGTTGGTTTTTCTTACCCCATCTTTCTTCTTGCTGAGAAGGTCAGCAATATTTCACTTTTAAGATATAGCTTCCTGGTATGTTCAGGGTTTTTTTTGATATTTGCTATTCCGCTGTTTATAAACATTAGGGAGAACAGGGTAATCAATGGTAACCTGGGATTTGTTGCGCTTTCAAAGTACGGTTTTAGCAAGGTCTTTAAAACGATCAGGTCTTACAGGTCGCATGCCAACATATTTAAATTTATGCTTTCCTTTTTCCTCTATTCGAATGCGCTTGTTATAATGGCATTTTTTGTTGCCATTATTGCCAGAAATACTTACGGGTTTAAGATCAGCGAAATCGCAGTCCTGTTTCTGTTTGCTCAGATCCCTGCGGTTCTTGGATCATTTATTTTTGGGTTCATCGCGGACAGGATTGGGCCAAAGCGGACGATTATGATGACGCTTGGGATCTGGCTTGTTATTATTGTCATTGCGCTGATTGGTAAAACAAAAATTGAACTGTACGTAGTTGCTACTCTTGCTGGTTTTGCTTCTCCATCTACTTTCGCTTCCAGCAGAGCGCTGATGAGTTTGCTTGTCCCCAAGGATGAGCAGGTTGAGTTTTTTGGGCTTTACGGGCTCTTTGCCAAGCTGTCTTCGATAACAGGTCCTCTGGTCTTCGGATTGGTATCGTCAATAACGGGCAATCAGAGATTAGCAATGTCTGTCGTAATTTTGTTTTTAGTGGCGGGGTTGGCTGTTATCATGCTGGTAAAAGAAAACCCCCGACATGAACTGTCGGGGGTTTAAGAGTCTCAATTACTATGGTTAAGGGATCAGCTGAACGTTCTCTGCCTGCTTGCCCTTGCTCCCATCGACTATGTCAAAGGAGACTTTCTGTCCCTCTTCCAAAGTCTTGTAGCCTTCTGTCTTGATTGCGCTGTAGTGGACGAATACGTCTTCACCATCAGGCCTCTCAATAAATCCATAGCCTTTTGCGTTGCTGAACCACTTAACCTTTCCTTCTGGCACCTAATTTCCTCCTACGTACAAATTACATAACAGTCTGATACTATACAACTGCTGTAGTACATAGTCAAATGATTAGGAGGTGTTTCTGATCATAAATAGTAGACAGGTAAGAATTTGATCTTACAGCTCTTTATCCTATACTCCGAAACAAAGTTTTTAGTAAGTAAAAATAGTTCAGGTGGTGAGAATTTATTAATAAAACTATATACGCTTTTGCCAATGGTCGGGGTATTTGTGTATTTAACTTCTATGGGTATTATTTTTTGTCCAATTCTTAGAACAAAATCGATCTCAGCCTTATTTTTTGTACGCCAGAAATTCAAACTATCAAAAGGGGCTAACCTTCTTTTTATGGCGCTAAAAACGTAGTTCTCGACCAGACTTCCCCTGTCACTTCTCATATCACAGGGTTTAAAATCTGTAATAGCAAAGTTTCTTAAGCCTGAATCTATAAAGTAAGCTTTGGGATTCTTGGTTAATTCAGTGCGCATATTAGTAAAATATGGCTTAATTAAATCTATAATATAAGTTTGCCTTAGAATATTTATGTGTTTTAAGAGCACTTTATACGAAAGTTTTGAAGCATTGGATAACTCCTTATATTCGACCAAATTTCCAATTTGAGTTGATAATAATCTAATCAAAGTTATGAGCTCATCCTCCGTAGCTAATTGAAGAAGGCTACCGATATCTCTTAAAAGATAATTTTCCAGAACGCTTTCCAGGATTTTTTGTTTTTCAATTTGAGTTTTTGCCAATACCACTGCGGGATAACCTCCCCAGATTAAATACTCTTCGAATAAATTTTCAAGTCTTTGATTAATTTCATCTCCGAATGCGTTGTCTAATTTAAAATCAGAGGAAAAGATGTCAGGTATTCGTTCTTTGATCAGGTTAAATAGCTCCACATTAACATATGAGAGGAATTCCCTGAAAGAAAAAGGCAATAGTGTGAAATTGAAAATCCTTCCAACCATGTATTTACCGGTTTGGAAAGTGAGTTCTAGGGAAGATGACCCAGATATTATGAATTTTGTATCAGTCGTATCATAAAGATATTTAAGTTTTGCCCCTCCATCCTTCACATATTGGAATTCATCAATGATGATGATTTGAAAGTGTTTGTTCAGATCTTTAAAATCTTCTAAATTGTTTTGGAACAGGGCAAGCTCACTTCTTTTTTCAAACGTGATGAACTTTAATGTCTTATCCTTTGCTGTTAAGTTTTTTTTGAGATTTTGCAGGTAAGTTGTTTTACCAGCCTGCCTGGGACCGATGATTGCTATTACTTCTTTTCTATCTAGGAAGGGCTGAATTGTCTTTTCAATTTCTCTTTTGATGTATAGCATGTTAATTTTAGCATGGTTATTATTAATTTATAATAAATATTAGCATGGTTACATAGATAGTCAATATGCAATATTACGACAATTTTTATGAAACCATCTCAGTATGTGTAAATACAGAAGGCGGACAACAGGTGATTTCTCAATGAAAGAGTAAGACGTCCAGAATTGAATATAAAAAGAATTATGTAAATATATTTAACATTTAATTGTTATTTTATTTAACATCATTTATAATAGAGATTCGTGAGGATGATTTCAATGAATGATATTAATAGAAAGATTGGTCAAAGGATAAAGGAACTTAGAGAGCAATACGGTTTTAGCCAGCAAGATCTTGCTAAGATGTTTGGATTATCTCGTCCTACTATTTCTCTGATGGAGTCCGGAGAAAGAAAGATATCTACCGAAGAATTGATAAGGATATCAGAAATTTTTAACATTTCTGTGGAATATTTATTAGATTTGAAGAAACAGCCCGAAGTTGTTTTAGATGATGACGAGGTCGAGAAGGAAAGAAAGCCTCAAATCAGGATCAATGTTCCTCAAAGAAATTTAAAAAAGTTTAAAGAAGTACTCTTATATATACTTTACAAAGTTGGCTCAAAACCAAATATTGGTGAGACCGTAATTTATAAGCTGCTTTATTTCATTGACTTTGATTATTATGAGAAATATGAGGAACAACTGATTGGTGCCACTTATATTAAAAACCATTATGGCCCCACTCCACTTGAGTTTAGTAAGATTCTAAAAAAAATGATGAACGATGGCGAAATAATGAAGGTTGAGAGCAAATATTTTGATTATCTACAGACAAAATATCTTCCATTAAGGAAACCAGATATCTCAAACCTAAAGGCAAGTGAGGTTGAACTTATAAATGATGTTTTGTTCAGGCTTTCCGACTTGAATGCTAATCAGATCAGCGACTATTCTCATAATGATGTCCCCTGGTTAACTACTGAGGATGGGGAAATAATAGAGTACGAATCCGTGTTTTATCGGACGCCTCAATATTCTGCAAGAGAATGTATTGAAGAAATTCAGTGAAATTTCATTTGTCCCTGAATTTGAGAAGGATTTAAAGAAACTCCAGAAAAAGTTTCAGACGATTGAGGAAGATTTTACAATTTTTATCGAAAAAGAATTATTCCTTTATCACAAATTAAAGGTTGATAATAAAGGTGTTTTCCAGCTACCTGGTTTACAAATTGATAGCCCCAAAATTTATAAAGCTAAAAAATTTGCATGCCGTTCGCTAAAGGGCAGAGGGTCACAATCTGGTATTAGGGTAATCTATGCATATTTTGAAGAGTCAGACAAAATTGAGTTAATTGAGATTTATTATAAAGGTGATAAAGAAAATGAGGATCGAGATAGGATCCTACACTATTACCAGAGATAGTTAATAGTGAACAACTACATTTCAACAGATTAATTTACAAAAATTTTAAAAATAAGGATAATATTACTTATGTTGTAACCTCAAGATAAACTTATGGTGTTGAGTCATGAATCAAGAGATTTTCGAGAGACTACAGAAAATAAGCGATAGATTAAAAAGAAAATACAATGCTGAAAAAGTGATCTTATTTGGCTCTTATTCTACTGGTCAGATAACTGAAGATAGTGACCTGGACTTGCTGATAGTGGCCCCGACTAATGAAAAATTCTTTGAAAGGATTGCTACTGTCTTGGGTCTAGTTCGTGATCTTTATATGGGGCTTGCAATTTCTCCAATTGTCCTGAAGCCTGATGAAGTATCCGAGAGATTAAAAATGGGTGATCAGTTTATAAAGGAGGTTGTAGAAAAGGGTGTAGAGATATGAAGAAATTTAGTGACTCTTTCATTACTGAAGAATGGAAAAAAATAGCGAGGAAAGATTGGAACAGGGTTACCAGAAATTTAAGAGACGAAGATATAGAAGCAGCAAGTTTTTTTCTTCAACAGTCACTAGAAAAGTATCTAAAAGCATTTTTACTTTATCATGGCTGGAAACTGAGAAAGATTCACGCCCTTCATGATTTACTGGATGATGCTGTAAATTATAACCCCGCGCTGGAAACATTTCGAAAATTATGCGAAAAGGTAACAGGGTATTATCTTGTTGATAGATACCCGCTGTTCACTTCACTAGATTTGACTTATGAAGATATTGAAATAGATTTGGAAGATGCAAGAAAGTTCATAAATACCATGTTCCCGGATGAAGGATTAAGCAGCAAAAAGTAACATATTAATGAAAAAAGTTCGCAAAAATCGATCTGGATTTTTTCAATGTCTTTGAGTGAGTCTGACACCAGAGCAAAACTCATTGACCCCGCACTTCACCGTTGTGGTTGGATAGAGGATTTTATTCACCGCGAGGAAACTGACCGTGGTATTGATGTGATAGAAGGCAAACCGAGGAGAAGAGAACAAGGTAGAATTGATTATCTGCTTCGAATTAGGGTTAATATTAGCACTCAGCCGGTTGCTGTTGCATTAATTGAAGCAAAAAGAAGCAGTGAACCTCCAGACAAAGGTTTGGAACAGGCGAAAAAATATGCGCGCTTAAACCACGTTCCGTTTGTATATTCATCAAATGGACACCTATTTGTTGAATATAACTCATTTTTAGGCAAAACCTCTGCGCCTCTATCTCTTGAAGAATTTCCCACTCCCGAAGAATTGCGAGGGCGATTTGAGAAGAATGCTGGTTTTTCATTGGAAAGTGAGGCTGCAAAACCGCTTTTAGTTAGATACCCAAGAGGAGAAGCAAATCGACGCTATTATCAGGATGCAGCTATTCGCGCAGCACTGGAGAAGATCGCTCTAGGTGAGAAAAGAGTGCTCCTTTATCTTGCAACAGGATCAGGAAAGACTTTTATAGCTGTCCATATCTTGAAGAAGATAGCAGATGCTGGGCAACTTCGTCGCGCGCTGTTTGTGTGTGATCGTGATGAACTGCGTACGCAGGGGCTTGGTGCTTTTCAAAATGTGTTCGGTTCTGACGCAGCAGAGGTTACGACAGCTAATCCCCAGAAGAATGCTCGGATTCTGATTGCTACATATCAGACTTTGAATATAGCAGGGGAGGACGAGGACGCAAGGTTCTTTTTGGAAAATTACCCCGAAAATTATTTTAGTCATATTATCATAGATGAGTGTCATAGAAGTGCATGGGGTAAATGGAGTATTGTGCTATGGGAGAACCCCAAGGCTGTTCAGATTGGACTTACTGCTACACCTCGCTCATTTGAAGGAGGAAGTGAAGTTGAACGCAGGGGCGATGAAGAAATAACTGCCAATAATCTTAGATACTTTGGTGAACCGGTTTATGAGTATGATATGGCTCAGGGAATTGAAGATGGATACCTTCCAGCTTGCGAGATAGTAAGGCGAATAACAGATCTGGACGAGAAGGGTGTTACTCGAATAGATCTGGAGAGACTAGGCATAAAAGATGCAATAACTGGTGAGCAATTAATAGCTGCTGAAGCACGCGATTTTTATCAAGCACCGTCTTTTGAGAACCTGATTCAATTACCTGATAGAGTAAGAGCATGGTGTAAAGACCTTTTTGACATGTTCCTTCGCACTGGTGATCCTCATCAAAAAACGGTTATATTCTGTGTGAGAGATACACATGCTGATGCTGTAGCAGCGGAGCTGAATAATATTTATGCTGATTGGTGTGCCAGGAATGGCCATAATCGCCTCGATCCGTATGCTTTTAAATGCACAGCTTCAGTTGGGGGAAGCCAATATATTGCCGATCTGCGGGGCTCGGCACTAAGTCATTTTGTAGCAACTACCGTGGATTTAATTACTACAGGTGTTGATGTTCCAATTCTTCGAAATGTTGTCTTTTTCAAATATGTAAAATCACCCATAGCATTCCATCAGATGATGGGTAGAGGTTCAAGAATTCATCTTCCTACTAATAAATTGATGTTTCGTGTATTTGATTACACAAATGCTACTCGCCTCTTGGGTAAGGAGTTTAAGAGTTCGCCCTTACCAACGCGAGAATCCGTAGAACCAGATGTAGAAAAAGAAAGAAAGGAGAAGATAATTCGGGTAGAAGGGTTTGTTGTTCATATTAATCCTGCAGGTACATATATTGTCACCAAAGTAAAGGATAAAACTGGTATGTTGACAATTGAAGAATATAAACAGATGCTTTCACAAAGCCTTGTGAAAGAAGCAGTGACTCTTGATGAACTACGTGGTATCTGGATTGACCCAGAAAAAAGAAAGAAGCTTATTGAAAAGTTACCCGATGATGGGTATGGGTTGCGCATGATCAGAGAGCTTATGCAGCGCAGCGATTATGATCTTTATGATATTCTTGCAGAAATTGGTTATGGTGTTGATCCAAAAAGCCGGATGGAGCGCGCTTCTGCACTGGAGTATAAGCACAGTAATTGGCTTAAGAGTCCGCCTTTGACTGCATCTAAGACCCTCAATGCTCTTGCCAAACAATTTGTAATAGGTGGCACTGAAGAACTTGAAAACCCTTATGTGTTTTCTGCTCCTGATGTCATCAAGGCTGGTGGTCTTGAAGCCTTGAGAATTATAGGTGAATCAAAAGATATTGTTGAGGAAATGAAGAAGAGGCTATTCGCAGCATGAACGAGTAGGAAATAAGACAAGAGAAATGAGACCAGAAAGATTAAAAGCTATGCTTTTAAAGAATGAACAACGGGATTCAATAATCTGCGATGTCAAGTAGCGCAATAAATGGGCAAATTGGGCAGCAATTGGGCGTTAATAGGGCAAAAGGCGCAATAATGACGCCACAAAGACGCCAAGGCCGAAATAATGACGCCATAAAGGTAATAGAATCTTGGGGAAAAATGCAACAAATCTAAAGAAGTAATAACAGTGAGAAATTACATAGTTCCGAAAGCCCTTGATTTTATAAGCTCTGAAAGGAGTTAATGAATTAAAATTTTAGACAATGTAACCCTTGAGGCAATAGCAGAGCTAATATGTGGAGATAATGGTCCTTATTATAGAACTGGTAGTATGTTACCTGTTTTCTTTAGGAATGCTGGTGTAGATTGTGTCTCACACGATGGTTCTACTCGCAAATGGTGGACTTTGGCAAAATTACAAGAATATAGTGCAAATATTGATGATATGGAAAAAATTATTAAAAGGCTTGCAAATCCAAAAGAGTACAAGGGGAATGCTGAAATAACAAATAAGGTGTTATGTAGATTAAATGAAATTCTTAGCGTTGAAGGGATAAAAGTTGAAATAATAGGAGTTAATCCGGTAATCCATGAGATATTACCTAACTTATTGGAAAAAAATAAAGTGATTTCTCAAATCTTTCCAATCCCCGATTTTCCAGAAATGCTTGACGACCCATCTTTTAATGAGATTTTGAAGTATAGGTGGAAGGAAACTTTAAAATGTATAGAGAATAAGACATATCTTTCTGCAATAATACTGATTGGGCAGCATACTTGAGGGTATTTTATTGTCAGTTATTCATAAGCATCCAAAAGAAGCAAACCAAACTTTATCATCGCCCAAGGAAAAAGTAGGAGGTATAAAGAAATTCTCAGAGTGGACGCTTAATGACATGATAAATGTTTCTCACGAACTCAAATGGATAAAAGAAGATATTAAACACTTTTCTCATGCCCTTAAGGATTACAGAAATTTGGTACATCCTTGGTATCAAAGAGATAAGGGTATATATCCTGACGAAAATACTTGCAAAATATGCTTACAAGTTATGATTGCAGCTATAACTGACTTGTCGAAAATGTGAGGAGAAGCTAAAAGTGCCAGAATCAGGTACATTACCAATAGGTTGGCGCTGGGTGAAACTTGGAGAAGTATGCAAGATAAATCCTTCTAAACCTAAAAAATTTACCCGTTCTCCCAATACTCCAACAACCTTTTTGCCAATGGCATCGATTGATGATGTAAAAGGTAATATTGCTAAACCTGAGGTTGTACCATATTCAAAAGTTGCGAAAGGTTATACATACTTTGAGGAAAACGATGTTCTTTTTGCAAAGATTACACCGTGTATGCAAAACGGTAAGCACGCAATTGCAAAAAATCTAATTGATGGAATTGGCTTTGGTACAACTGAATTTCATGTAATAAAGGCAAGTGCAGAGATTTTACCAAAATGGATTCATTACTTTATTAGACAAACTTCCTTTTTGGAAGAGGCAACTGCATATTTTACAGGAGTGGTTGGTCAACAACGAGTGCCTAAGAGCTTCTTGGAAAATTATCTTATTCCTCTACCCTCAATTAGCGATCAAAGACGAATTATCTGGAGAGTCGATAACTTAATGAAACAAGTGGAGTATGCCTATTTCGCTTGTAAAAAACAGCATGAAGCTACAAGAGCCCTGTCGGCTGCCTATTTGCGAGCGGTCTTTGAGAGTGAAGATGCAAAAAAGTGGGATATAAGGAAACTTGGCGAAGTGTGTCAAATTTTTAGTGGATCATCTGCACCTCAGGATAAAAAATATTTTGAAAATGGAGAATATCCTTTTGTAAGAGTGCAAGATTTAAGTAGATATGGTAGGAAAACTGATTTAACAGAATTTAATGATTATATTAATGAAACTGCTATTAAAAAACAAAATATGGTGAGAGCCGAGAAAGGGACTATCATTTTCCCTAAAAGTGGTGCTGCAATTATAACTAACAATAGAGCGATTTTGGGGACAGATGCTTATATCGTTTCTCATCTAGCAGCGGTAAAACCAAAGGAGAATATTGCTGATACGCTTTTTATTTATTATTGGTTGTGTAATGTTGATATGGTTCAATATATGGAAAATACAGGTTATCCATCACTTAAGTTGTCTATAATTTCAACTATTCCTATACAACTGCCATCATTTAATGAACAACGACGTATTGCTGCAAGTCTTGAAAAAAAAATTTCATGTATTGATAAACTTCAAAAAGCGATTGAGAAACAGCTTAAAGTAGTAGATGCCTTGTACCTATCAGTCTTGAGAGTGGCGTTTAGAGGGGAGATGTAGCTATTAGAAGATTTGTAGTTTCGAAAAGTAAAGAGCAGAAATAAAGTCAATATTATGTGGATAGCTAAAACAGATGAAATATAAAAATAAATCAAATAAATTTGAAGAATTTCTTGAAGAAATATTGAAAGAAATCTCTGATCCCGTCCATCAAAGAATAATACAAGCATATATTGGAGAGAATCCTGTCGATTCCATGGAGTCTGAATTAAGAAAAATACTTAATGAGGTTATACAAGGTGAAGATTAAAAGCGTAACAATACAAGGTTTTCGGGGCATTAACGAAGAGCGCACTATTGATTTTCATGACGAATTGACATTGATATATGCACCGAACAGCTATGGTAAAACAAGTATCTCTGAGGCTTTGGAAT
>JAMDDV010000013.1 GCA_023488455.1 Actinomycetota bacterium
GGGTATTAATTGTAAGAATTTTCCCGCCTATAGTTACAGCGCTGCCGTACTTTATGATAATAACAAGACTCAAACTATATGATACTCACATATCACTTATAATTACCTATGTAAGTTATTCTCTGCCTTTTGTCATCTGGCTTATGCTGGGGTTTTTCCAGGAACTGCCCAGAGATATTGAGAAAGCTGCAATTGTCGATGGTTGTTCGCTGTGGCAGAGATTCTACAGGATAACTTTACCAATCTCTTTGCCAGGGGTTGCAGTTACAGCCATATTTTGTTTCATAATGGCATGGAATGAATTCTTATTTGCTTCAGTTCTTACCTCCAGGAATTCAAAAACCGTTCCCGTAATCATTTCAAGCTATATCTCAGACAGACATTTTGACTGGGGGAGCATGTCTGCAACTGGCAGCCTTTTGGTAATTCCAATCATAATAGTCGCATTGTTCACACAAAGGTATCTTGTTAGAGGGCTAACTTTTGGTGCGGTTAAGGAATGAATATAACTTCTAATAGGATTGATTTAAATGTATCTATTTAAGAATTGCAAAATAATAACGCCATTTGAGGTCCTAAAATCTGATGTGCTTGTGGTCAAGGACGATAAGATCAGTTTTATCGGTAAAGCCGATGAAGCTCCTCAATATGAAAAGATAGTTGACTGCAAGGGCAGGTACATCGTCCCTGGCTTCATCGACATCCATGTGCACGGAGCAAATGGAGTTGATGCAGTTGAGGATGATATTGCCGCAATGGTTGAGTTCAAGGTCAAATCTGGGACGACAGCCATGTATCCTACAGTCTGGACGGCAGAGATCGATAGGATGAGCTCTGCCATAAAGAGGATAATTAAACATATTAATAATGGTAATGGGACTAAGGTACTTGGGATAAACCTCGAGGGACCGTTTCTAAACCCTAACTACGGCGCTCAGCAGGGCAGGCTAAACATTTTGCCTGATGAGAAGGTATATAAGAATTTCACGGAGATTGCTCAAGGTAACTTGAAGATAATGACGGTTGCCCCGGAGCTTTCTGGTGCCATTGGTATGATCAAATATCTCACAAAAAACGGTGTTATTGTCTCGATAGGACACTCCGAAGCTGACTCAAGGCAGGTGGATGAGGCAATAGATGCTGGAGCTAAAGCAGTCACCCATATATTTAATGCGATGGGAACTGGGACCCTGCGCGACAGGGGTGTTAAACCAGTTGGTTTGGGTGAAGTTTTGCTAGTTAGGGACGTCCTGATGGCTGAGGTGATGGCTGATAGGGACTGCGTTCATGTCCCAGTGGAGATTCTAAAAATAGTAGTTAGGTGCAAGGGAGTTAAGAATGTAATATTGATTACTGATTCGATGAAGCCAACTGGCCTGCCCGAGGACACCTTTGCGCTATTTGATGGTCGCAAGATATACAGGCATGGGGATATATTAAGGTTAGATAACAACGATATAGCAGGCAGCGTAATGACAATGGACATGGCTATAAGAAATATGATCAATAACTGCGGTGTCAGGCTTCATGAAGCCGTAAAGATGGCGACATATAACCCCGCTAAACTCCTTGGCATAGACAAGGATAAGGGCAGCATTGATGTAGGAAAGGATGCGGACATCGTACTTATTGATGAGGACATAAACGTCTTCATGACGATGATAGGCGGGAAGATCCTCTTCAATAAAAACTAGATGGATTTGATAATCTATGAGGATAAAGATTGGAGGTTGTGGACTTGGCAGAGATTAAATTTGAAAATATTACCAAAAGGTTTGGGAAGGTTATCGCTGTAAACGATTTTAACCTTACTATAAAAGATAAGGAGTTCTTAACCCTTGTTGGCCCATCAGGATGTGGAAAAACCACCACGCTTAACATGTTGGCAGGGTTAGAGGACCCCACTGAAGGATTGATCTATATTGATGGTAAGATTGCAAACGAAACCCCTCCAGGCAAGCGGGATATCGCAATGGTATTTCAATCCTATGCGCTTTATCCGCATATGTCTGTTTATCAAAATATCGGATTTGGGCTTAAGGTCAGGGGTATCCCAAACAGGGAGATCGATGATAAGGTTAAGGAGGCTGCCTGTCTTTTGGGCATAGATGGACTCCTGGAAAGAAAGCCAAGGGAGCTCTCCGGTGGTCAGAGACAGAGGGTTGCCCTCGGTAGGGCAATTACAAGGACACCAAAGGTTTTCCTGCTCGATGAGCCCCTATCAAACCTCGATGCAAAGCTAAGAGTTCAAACTAGGGCAGATTTAAAACTGCTGTTTCAGCGCTTAAGTGGAACTGTAGTTTACGTTACCCATGATCAGGCCGAGGCGATGACGCTATCAGATAGGGTTGTTGTGATGAAGGATGGCTTGATTATGCAGGTAGGAGAACCCTTGGAAGTCTACGATAATCCAAAGAATCTATTTGTTGCAGGGTTTTTAGGGAGCCCTCCAATTAACCTGATTAACTGCAGATTTATAGAAGGTCCTGCACTTCAAACGAGCGGTTTCAAGTTTAATATTTCCGAACCGAAGGGTAAGCTGATAAAAGAAAAGAAAACATCAGATGAGCTCGTATTGGGTATCCGTCCTGAAGATATAAAAATTGTTGAACATGAGAGAGAAGGCCAGTACATTGATGCGATTATTCAGATCATGGAACAGATGGGGAATATAACGATTGTTTACCTTTCGATTGATACGATTAGATTAGTTGTGACCACAGATAGGACGCTTACCCACAGGAGCGGCGAAAAGGTAAAGATTACTTTCAATGAAAACAAGTTGCATGTTTTCGACTCGAAAACTGAAGAGGCGATCTTCTAGAAAGAGGAGGGTTAAGTACGAATTTGAATAAAGGCAGAGCCGGATTCCTTGTGCTTGGTCATCCAGATTACCAGAATGATATAGGCCTTGATATGGCAGTAAAAGGAGTTGAAGGTCTGAAGAAGCTAAATAATGATATCGTGTTTGTAAAGGAGTCGATATTAGATCCGATTACATCCGGAAAAAAGGCAATTGATTTACTGGGGATGGATCTGGATTGTTTGATTTTATTCATGGGAACATGGGTGGAATCACCCGTTACCATCAGTGTCATTAAGGAACTTTCTCATATCCCTCTTCTCATCTGGGGCTTCCCCATGTTTAAAAATGATAAGGGAATGCTTGACTCCACAGGATCGTTTGTAGCGTGGTCTGTTATACAGGGTCCTTTAAAAAGAACAAACACAAAATGTAAGTATGTCCTGGGAGCTGTCGATGACGATAAGACTTTGGGAGATATAACGTCATTCATCAATGTGGCAAGAGCGAAAAAAGCATTGAGAAGGACACGGCTTGGTTTAGTTGGTTATGCAGCAATGGGCATGTATCCTGGCACGTTTGATCATGTCCTGTTATCCAATATTGTAGGGCCTGAAGTAGTTCAGATTGATGGGTATAAGCTGGTAAGTTTGGCAGAGAGCTTCTCTGAGGGTGAATGTAAGAAGGTTATCGAAAGAGTGAAAAGTTATGCCAGGATCGCAGATGATGTATCCGAAAAACATCTTATAAAGGCAGCACGTATCTACCTTGCTACGCAAAAGTTAGTAAAGGATTATTCGCTGGATGTGATTAACGTAAAATGTCAGTACGAGCTTTCTCAGGATTATGGCTGCATAGCTTGTGTACCATTATCTTTGCTGGCTGAGGACAATATAGTATGTGCTTGTGAGGGTGATGCGCTGATCACGGCAACAATGACCATGCTTAACTACCTGTCAGGACAGATCGTTTATTATGGAGATGTGTTGACTACAGATGATGAGAATATGTACCTGTCCTCGTGTGGATTCGTGCCATTTTCTCTTGCGAGTGATCCAAAAAAGATAGTTATAAGAGATATAAATCATAAGGGTTTTAATGGTCCAATAACTTCACTGGTGCTGAGGCAGGGGAGAGTAACCTATGCAAGAATAAATGAGGGAAGATGTTCGTATAAGGTAACTATGGGAACAGGAACGGGCGTAGAAACGCAGCTTCGCCAGGGCAGATTTCCGGCTCTGAATATAAAGATAGATGGTGAGATGGATAAGTTCCTGAAATCATTTGAGAGTCAGCATTACGCCATCTGTTATGGTGACTATGTAGAACAGATATCTCAACTCTGTGAATTGCTGGATATGGATGTTGAGATAATCTAAAAAGAGATGAATTCCAAAGAAAGAGTTTTAACTGCGCTTGCACACAAGGAACCGGATAGGGTTCCGAAGTTCATTTTTTTAACTCCTGAAGTGGCGGATCAAGCGAGGGAAGTATTACGTATTTCAAACGACGATTCCTATTTGATGGATATTGAGCTTGGGAATGATCTGCTTTTATTTTACAGAGGGATATCGGACATACCTGGTGTTTATCATAAGGAATACAGCGGCGAACAATCGATCGAATTTTACGATAGATGGGGAATCAAATACCGTGTTGTGAACTATGGCACGGGAGCATGTTCTGGGAAGTATTCTGAGATGATTGAGCATCCACTTGCTAACGCGAAAGATCTCTCTGGTTTCACTCCTCCCGATCCCGAAGAGGAGGAGATTGATTCATTAAAAGAGTTAGTGGATAGCTACGGTAAGGACTATGCAATAATTGCAGGAGTGGCAGCCACAATATATGAAGCGGCATGGTATTTAAGGGGTCTTGAGAACTTCCTGGCCGATTTGAGGGACAACAGGGACTTTGTGCACGAACTGATGGATCTAACCATGAATTATCATCTTCAAATTGCAAAAAAGATGATTTCCATGGGTGCTGACATAATCTGGGTGGGTGATGACGTCGGGATGCAGACCGGCATGTATATTTCGCCAGAAGACTTCAGGGAATTTTTAAAGCCAAAGTATGCGCATATGTTTTCTGAATTTCGCAAGGTAAATAAAAATATAAAGATTGCTTATCACAGCGACGGCTATATTGAACCCGTAATATCTGACTTTGTTGAAATTGGGCTTGATATATTAAATCCGGTTCAACCTGCTTGCATGAATCCTGCGGAATTAAAAAAGAAATATGGGAGGAATCTTTCATTCTGGGGAACAGTTGATGTCCAGCATATGATGCCCTTCGGTACTCCCAAAGAAGTTGTCAGCGAGGTGAGAGAGAGAATAAAAACAGTTGCGCCAGGAGGGGGATTCATTTTGTGTTCAGCACACTGCGTTCAACCATCAGTGCGAGCACTCGACAACGTGTTTATTTATTACTGGGCAATTGATAAATACGGCAAATACCCCATTAATTGTTAAACTGTTTTAATACTCCAGTATTCCTTGCAGAATTTAACGTAGTTTTTGACTATTTCAGCCAGAAGCTGGATGCCTGTTTCCGCTGTGGACTTAAGTGGAGCACCGTATATCCCACTTTTGCTCTCCTGCAGACCCCATGTTGATATGAAAACCATCTTTTTGCCGATGGCATCCGCTACATAGAATTCTGATGCGTATGTTAACTTATCATCGTCGGTGGCCTTGCTTAAATCGATGTCAAAGCCCATCGCCATGAGCAGTGAAGTTTCAAACTCGCAGGCATGACATGCACCGCCAGATTCTGTTTTTCTTATCTTTGCATATTTTTCAGCAGCAAAGACAAAAGGACTTGTAAGAGCACAGTACACCGAATAATCATCTGCTATCTCCCTGATAGCAACCTCCAGGATCCCCCTGTGCTGACCATGCGAGTCTATTAGTACTATCTTTTTAAAACCCATTTCGCACAGGGATGCCAGGATATCATGCACGAGATCACAGACAACCCTTGTCCTTACCCTTATCGTTCCTGGCCATTTCATCATCTTAAGCGGGGAGAATCCTGACCACACTGTTGGCATTAACAGGGTCGGGATTTCGCTTTGAATAGTTTCTGCAACTCTTTTGCCAATCTCAGTACCTATGTATGTGTCACAACCTACAGGTAGATGTGGTCCATGTTCCTCTACCTGGGCTACTGGAAGGATTATAAGTGCGTTCTTTTCAATGAACTCTTTTAGCTCTGGCCAGGTCTTTTCCATGAAATTTACTGACATTCCAATCTCCTTGATGTTGTTATTGGCTTTCCGTTACAATGTTTTCTGCAATTATAAAATAACAGTCCCAGAAGCGATACTAACTTTGCCTGAATGGAGGTAGAAATTGAAAGGGGTGTGTAGGACCAGCGAGAATGGTAGTAAAGATGTCCATAAGGATTTTCATGGTGCCATGAGTTTTTCAATGAGCTATGTCAGGAACAAATTCGGAGAAGAGAAGCTTAGAGATTTTTTCAAAAAGAGCGCACTTGAAGTCCATCAACCGCTTATTGATAAGATAAAAAAAGACGGCCTGGGTGTCCTAAAGAACTACCTGGAAAGCGCATATACAATGGAGGATGGAGAGTTTGAAATAAAACTTGACACTGATGAGCTTTTGTTAAGAGTAAAAAAATGTCCTGCAATTCTTCATATGAAAAAATTTGGCTATCAAATAGATGATGAGTTTTGTGAGATGAGCACAAAGGTAGTAAATGAAGCTATTGCATCTGCAGCTGGATTGAGGTCTTCGGTTAAATATGACCAGGAAAATGGATGTTGTGAGCAGAGATTTTATAGAGAGGAGAAATGATGATACCTTCCAGTGAGTTTCAGATATTTTATGATGAGCTCTTTAAATATATTGATAAGAATTATGGTAAAGATGAGGTTATACAGTATTGGGAAGCCATTTCAGATAAATTTTTATTCAACTTGGAAGAATATGTAAAGAATGAGGGACTGGAAGGAATGTATAAATATTGGTCCCACACCCTGGGCGAGGAAGGTGGAAGATGGACGATGACCTTAAGGGATGACGAATTCATTATTGATATGCATGTCTGTCCATCAATGGGAAAGGTGAACGCTTTTCACCTTGAACCGTACGAAGACTACTGCGGACACTGCATTATTCTCTATCCGCGTATTATAGAAAAGTACGGATACAAATGTTATTACGATGTAATTGATAGAAAAAGAGGAGCCTGCCGGTTTCAGGTCAAAAAAGTTTCATAGCAGTACTTCGATGATAAACTAATTGAAATACAGTTCAAACGGATAGGTATCTAGGATTTCACATCCTAGACTTGTAATTAAAATGTTGTTCTCGATCCTAATTCCACCTATTTTCTTGTTATATAATCCTGGCTCCAAAGTAAAGCACATACCCACCCCAAGAACATCATTGCTCAGTGGATTAATTTGAGGGCCCCAGGTGTTACCAACAGGGTGGCCAAGGTGATGGATAAATTCTCCGTCGTATCCATTTTCGTAGAAGAATTTTCTGACGAGCTTATCGATATCTCGGGCTAAGACGCCTGGTTTGATTGAATCTTCTGCCAGACGAAGTGCCTCTATGACTATCTGTCGCTTTTTTTTAATTTCATTATTGTTGGATGGGATGAAGCATCTGCACAAGTCAGCAAAATAACCCTTATATACTGGGCTGATGTCAACATCAAGGATTTCTGATCCTGTAACTGTTTCTTCCGAATCTGCCTGCCCGATAATCGTGCTTCTGGCGCCGCCTGCGATGCTGGGACGGGTAAAAAAGCCTTCAGCACCATTTATTCTCATGATGTGTTCAATTTTGGCGGAAAGCACTCGTTCAGTTATTTTTTTATTAGAAGTTTCCATTAATATACGGGTACAGTTTTCAAGACCAACTTCAGCAATTTTTACCGCTTTTCTGATTAAATTTATTTCCTCTTCACTTTTTACGCTGAAAACCCTGTAGAGAATATGAGAGCAGTCTTTAAAGCTCATTTTTTTGGCTGCTTTTAGAGTAAAAATGTTATAAAGGGATAGGTTTATGTTATTGAAATCGAGCCCAATTGTGTTCATCTCATCGTATGATGTTAGAATTTCAAAAATTAGATCTTCTGCTGGTATGACCCGTGCAGTGGTTTTTTTAGAGTTATAAGATATTTCAAATGTATAGATGTTTATTAATTTATTAAAGTCGTTATTGCCACTTAAAAGTTTTACAGCATCATTGTGTATTAATACCGTTGGTTTGCCCTCAGGAAGGACGATGCAGGCATAAGGTATTCTTGAAAATACTATTGGTTCAAAACTGTTTGGATTGGTGAGTACTAATGCATCGAAGCCATCTTGCTTCATGCTGCTTTGAAGTGCATCGATTCTTGATACTGCTGTATTTTTCACTTCAGCTGACGATGGGATCGATATCCAGGAGCTTACAAACATCTAATAACTCAGATGTTATATCTCCGTAACAAAAATGCATGTACTGGCTTCGCACATTTTGAATAAATTTTTCTGGGTCTCCGTGAAGTTTTATTGCAGCAAATGGTAGGGTGGGGAAACCGGTTCCCTTCTTTGCTTCAGGATCATCAGTAAATACTTCGCCTTTGCTGATGTGCATGACGTATCTGTCCTTAATCTTTGATATCCTCGCAAGTGTGATCACTCCAGGCTTGGCACTTATCTCAATGCTAACTCCACCGATATCGCCCTCTAGTGCCGGTTTTGTCACGAACTGGACATTTTTGAAATCATCTGCGAGGCTTATTGGAGCTGACCCGCAGGAGGCCATTCTCAATATCTTCTTGTCAACTAATACCTGCTCTACATCACCTTGAAACATTGGAGCATCAGTAAGGATGCGCATTATGTACATAGTCAGTGCACCTCTTGGTTCTCCACAGCAGGCAGTTGCTATTCCCTCTTCAAGTAACATGCATTGGGAGAGACAGGGCGTGCAGTAATTATCGCTTAACTCAAATACGCATTTTACGCCGAGAAAGTCCAGCTGGTGTTTTTTGATTAATTTTTTTTGCGCGAGGTAAAGCCTTATTGCTCTTTTCGTAAGGTTATCCAGATCAGGCATCTTTCCGACGCTCTTTTTAACCTCTTCGTAGGTTTTCTTGACCTCTTCATTGGTAAACCTTTCTGCTTCAATTACAAGCAGATATTGATCAAGGTGCTCTGCCTCTATGCCAAATTTTGAGAGCCATTCAGCATCATTTAAAAGACCGGGTATCATGTCCATGCATCGACTGCCAAACTGTCCGAATTTTGAGTTCCTGAGCACGTTCTTGACCATCGCAGCCCTTATGTAGGACATTGCTTTATTAACGGTTTTTTCGTCATCGGGCATTCCATAAATTAGCTTATGCTCCATCCCAATTTCATCTAAAGTCCCGTGCATGCCCCAAAGCCCCACAGCCTGACAACCCTCGAGCCTGTTTCCTGTCCATATGATCATGGGCAGGTTTGCTTTCATCAAGGCTTGAGTATAGTGGCTCATCCACATCCATGTGGTAAAGAAAAGAACAAGACAGTCAACATCTTTTTGCAGGAACTTGTTTACGGCTGCAAAAGCTTTTTCTTTGGAATCTATTATGCACTCCCTGTCGAAATCTGATACCTGAAGGCCTTTAACTTCGCCCTGAATGATGCCAGTATCTTTTAATTGGTAAACTTTACAGCCGCTTTCCTTTAATGCTCTCGCTGCGAGCTCTGCTTCACCTGTAACAGGAAATGGTCTGTTCAAGTCATCTATTAGTTCGACATGAACGGGAGCACAAAGCGCCATGAATCCAACTTTCGGTTTTCTCATTTTTCGTTCTCTCCTTCTATTTGAAAGTTATTTTTGAACTCCGTTGTCTGGTTTGGATATCCGCTATCTATATAAGTTCTCTTCGTACGAACTCAAAGTGTTCTTTGACAAGAGATCTCATCTCTCTTGGTTTGTTTTCTTTTATAAGGCTGACGATATTTTCGTGATATTTGATATCTCTTTCTTTGTGCCCGGGATTTTTTACGATTCTCTCTCGTATTTCAACCCACAAACTCTCGTACATGATGTTAATAATGTTTTCGATTATTTTATAAAGCAGTTGGTTATCAGCTATTTCTGCCAGTGTCAAATGGAATTGTGCATCTGTTTGCAGATCGTATGACCCTTTTTGTTTAATCTGATCTTTCATATTCTCCAAAATGGATTCCACTTTCTTTATATCATCCAGGCTTGCCTTTGTACATGCTAAGGCTGCAATCTCGGGCTCAAGTATCTTCCTGATTTCAATTGCTTCGTAAGGGCTTTCCTCTGTTGTTGAGATCTCGTCTAATTTTTTTTCTGCAGTTGCATTGATGTCGACGGATTTGACATATGTTCCAGACCCGGCTCTGCTCTCTAAGATGCCAGTCATTTCCAGCGCGCAGTAGCCTTCTCTGACTGATGGACGGCTGACCCCAAGTTTATCGGCCATTATCCTTTCCGGGGGAAGTTTATCACCAGCCTTAAAATAACCTTGTTTAATCAAGTCCAATATCTTTTCAATTACAATGGAGTATTTCTTCTTTAATTGGATAGGTTTTAGAAGATCGTCAATTTTGTTGTTCATTTTGCTCCCCGATTTTATAAAATTCTAAGTTTAAGAGATGAGAGAGAATTTCTACTCTACTTATTATATTATCATTAACCAAAGCGTAGTGTTGTCCGCCCATTTTAGCAATGAAATCTTCTGTAGAACCATTTAATTTAAAATTAAGAGCAGGAAACCTGCCCTGCCTCAGCTCCGTTTTAATGCCAGAGCCATTTCCAGTAACTACCTCAAAATTCCCAAGTAATTCGTTTATCCTGCAAAAGGTGTAAACACCTGGCGGCAGAACGAATGAACAGATGGCGCCATTGAAGCCTGGATGATCGATATCCCTTATTATTTTTTCCTGATCTCCGCCAGCCATGTTAAACGGCAAGTAACCACAAGATGAGAAATATATCCTGTCTCTATTGATGTCAAGCACATCCCCGTAGGTAGATGGCTTGTTACTTAAATAATTTAATATTATCATCGCTACAGATGTGGGGATATCGCCCTCACAGCCGGTCAGGTAGTCTTCATTTGCCAGGAGTGAAAGTGGTACACATGGTATGCAACCGTAATCCTGTGAAAGTTCATACTGGCATTTTACGTTGATAGCATCTAAGTTATATTTTTCTGTTAATTTTCTAAACGCATAATATAATTTAGCACTTTTAGCTAAAGTTTCTTCAGAAATGCCAATATCGATTTTAGTAATGGCTTTTAGTTTTTCCTTGTACTCTTTTATATGCTGCTTGGTTGCAGTTTCAGCAATATTTAAGAGCTCCATATTATCAATATGTACTACCTCTGGACCAATCTTGGACCTTAAAAGTAAGTGATCAAATGTCTGTGGATATATTCCCATTGCGGAGTATCCGATTAAACCGATGCGCGTTCGAATTAGCTGTTTTTTTGCACTGGCTGCTGATATAAAATCAAGTACGGCAGCAATTGTATCAGCCTCTTCAGGTAACCCTGTTACAAGGTGCATCTGTTTTTCTATTCTTGAAAAACTACCCTTAATAACTGTTGCGCCTACCAAAGAACCGGTTGTTTCCATCTTGCCTTTATGAGAAAACATGGGGAACCCAAAGGCCATTAAAGGAATATGCCCTAACTCAAGAGCTAATGTCATTGCGATTGGGGGTTCGGACCAGGTCCCGAAGAAAAGAATTACGGCACCGACATCCTTTTTAATCACTTCGCTGGCAGCGTTCCTTGCGGCCTCGATAGATGTTATGGCAATTTTGTGGTGCCATATTTTGATATGTGGACCGGTTATCTTATCTATTAGCTCATCAGCCTTCGACAAGCCCAGATCATTAGGATAGTCCTTATGCCCGAGAACAATTAGTTCAATTTGAGTCATTAACAGCCTGAAAATTGGTAATATTACTTGACAAGTTTATGAAGTTAATATTATCATTTTTTTTATATAAATCAAATACATTATAAAAGATATATAATACGCGAGCACATAAAAGGTTGAAAATCAAACATGTTAATTGATGCACACTGCCATCTCGGCACCTATATGAAACATTATCCGATTACGGACAAGACAATAGATCAGATGATAGAAGGTCTTGACAGGTGTGGAGTTGATAAGATGGGAGTTTCGCATTATGAAGGACTTCACTATGATTTTGTCGAGGGAAATTATGAGCTTAAAAAGGCGTATGATAAGTATCCCGATAGAGTAATACCATATTTTGTTGTAAACCCGAGGTACACTGCCTTGTCCTATGAGGAAATTAAGAAATGTTCTGAGGATTGGGGTTTTAAGGCTCTGAAACTTCATCCCCAATTTCAAGAATATTATATAAATTCTGATCCTCCTAAGAGAATTGTCCAGCGGGCAGCAAATTATAAATTAATTATAATCACACATACCGGTGATGCTTATGCTGGATCATTTGCTACGCCTTACATGTTTGCAGATCTGGCATCAGAATTTCCTGAATTGAAGTTTATAATGTGCCATATGGGTGTTACCGATTGGCCAGATGCCGTAGCTGTGGCAAAGGCTAATAAAAATATAATTTTGGATACCACAGGAGCCACGATAAATTATGGGATGATCGAAATTGCGGCATCTGAGATAGGAGCAGATCGAATAATCTGGGGATCTGATTATTCGATGTACCCGATTGAACTTGGTCTTTCCAAGATAATCGATTCTGAACTAGATGAAGAATCAAAGCAGCAAATTCTTTATAAGAATATGATTAGACTTTTTAATCTATGAGGGAATTTGTTTAGTTTTAAAGAGAGCGAAGCGAAATTAAATAAGTTAAAGGGTAGGAATTATAAGTTGCTCGCAGATTCATCAACTATAGGCTGCAAGAATCTCAATGTTGGAGTATCTTTTTTCCCGCCAGGAACTCATGCTCCTGGCCATGTACACGAGAATGAAGAAGAGGTTATCTACTGTTTAAAAGGATATGGAAAAGTGTATATTGATGGCAAATCTGAACCGATAGAGCCGGGGACTGTGGTTTATTTTCCACCAGGTTCGCTCCACAGCGTGAAGAATGAATCAGATCAGGAGATTAAATTGCTATTTATTTTTTCACCTGCCACAAAGATTGGTGACTATGCCGATTATGATGGCGATGATAAATAGACCTTAAGATCAGGTGAATGATGATAGATGGACATGCTCATATAGGCTTTTTTCATAAGAAATATCCGATTTACATCAAGGATCTGGACAGCATGGTTGCTGTCATGGATAAGTTTGGTATAGAGAAGTCAGTTGTGTCGTCACTTAAGGCCATTCAGTACGACTTTGTAATGGGTAATCAGGAAGTTAAGGAAGCCTGTGATAGATATCCTGACAGGTTTATCCCAATTTCAGTTGTACACCCAAGACATCGAGAGGATGCAAAAAGGGAATTGCTAAGAACAGTAAAAGAGTGGGGTTTTAGAGCCTTAAAACTGCATCCGGTGGACCAGTGCTTTCCTGCGGATTGTCTTAGCTCAAGAAGAATAGTTCAAACGGCAGTTGAACTGGATATTCCAGTTTTTTTTCACTGCTCGCAGGATGATTTTGCAAATCCATATAGAATTGCACGTGTCGCCAAGGAGTTTCCAGAAGCAAAAATTGTAATGTGCCATATGGGGAAGATATTGTTCTGGCAGGACTGTGTGGAACTGGCAGAAGAGTTTGGAAATTTAATTCTTGATCTCACAGACGCTATGTTTGTGGAAAATCTAATTGAAACATCGGTTAAATATGTGGGAGCTGAGCGGATCATCTGGGGGACAAATCTTCCTATCAGCTATCCTGGCCCCAATATTAAGAGGGTGGAGATAGCAAAGATCTCTCAAGAAGATAAGGAAAAAATTTTTTCTAAAAATATAAAAGTATTGCTGAAGTTAACTTAATTTCAGACATAATAAATAAAAGATATATATATAGAATAAAAGATGGGAGTAATCTAAATAATGAATAAAAAAGTAGCACTAATTCATACCGGCTTTGTTCTTGTCGAGGTATTAAAAAAATTGTTCAGCGATCTCATTCCTGAGGCTGAGTTAATTAATATAGTCGATGATAGCCTGCTGAAAGAGGTAATCTCATCAGGTGGATTAAACGCAAATGTCACAAAGCGCATTGTTTCCTATGGGCTAGCAGCAAAGGATGCAGGGGCTGATACGATATTGAACGTCTGCTCATCTGTAAGTGAGGCTGCTGATGTGGTGCGACAGGTTGTTAACATCCCTGTTGTAAAGATTGATGAGTCAATGGCAGAAGAAGCTGTAGGGAGAGCTATAAAAATTGGTGTCGTTGCAACTCTTGCAACCACTCTTGATCCTACGTGCAGACTTATTGAAAAAAAAGCTCTGGAGTTATCAAAACAGGTAAAGCTTGAAAAAAAGCTCTGTGAAGGTGCCTTTGAACTGCTGATATCAGGCAATGCTAAAGGTCATGACGAAATGGTAATGAAGACGATAATTGAGGCTTCAAGGACAAATGAGATCGTTGTTTTAGCACAGGGCAGTATGGCCAGGTTAGCCGATAGCTTACCAGATGAGCTGAAGAACAGGGTTCTTTCAAGTCCAAGATCAGGAGTTTTAAGGGTTAAGGAAACTTTGAATAGCATGAGTAAATAATTCGAGAAAGTGTGATTAAATTGAAGACAGAAACAGGCGATAAGCTTTACGAATTTGCAAAACAGTATCTTGTTGCTGGTGGATCAGCATCCGCGCGTTTTAATCAGGCACTACGAAGGCCTCTCTATCTTACTAATGGTAAGGGATCAAAAATCTACGATGTGGATGGCAATGAGTATATCGATATGTGCATATCACATGGTGGTTCGATCTTAGGCCATAGACACCCAAAGATATTGGAAGCTATTCAAAAGGCTCTGGAGCTTGGGATCATCTGTTCTTACGAAACAGAGTTTCAGAGCAAGCTTGCTAAGAAGATTTGTGATATGGTGCCTGCTGCTGAACTTGTTCGTTATACCTGTTCGGGGACTGAAGCTACCATGCACTCAATTAGGTTAGCAAGGGAATATACGAAGAAGGAAAAGATCATAAAATTTGAAGGTCATTTTCATGGTTATCATGATTATGTTCAGTTTAGCTGGGCTCCTCCTTTGGATAAAGCTGGACCCTATGATAATCCGGTGCCTTTTGCACAGTCCGGTGGAATACCCGAAAGAATTAAAGATTATGTTATAGTCCTGCCTTTTAATGATATCGATCTGCTTGAAAAAGCCATTAAGAAAAATAAAGATGAAGTTGCAGCAGTTATTCTTGAACCAATTAACTATAACTCAGGCTGCATAATTCCTGATAAAGAATACATGAAGGCAATGAGAGAATTGACCGCCAAGAATGGCATCTTGCTTCTCTATGATGAGATTCTTTCGGCTTTTAGAACTGGTGTCGGTTGTGCTCAGGAGTATTTCGATGTAGTCCCAGACCTTTGTATGATTGGGAAGTGCGTAGCGGGCGGTACTCCTTTAAGCGTAATTGCCGGTAAAAGGGGAATCATGCAGCATATGAGACCTATTGGTCACAGCGAGCACAGCGGCACTTACACTGGACATCTGATCCCAGTCATGGCTGCTATTGCTTGCCTTGATGAAATATCAAGTCCTGGC
The DNA here is from genome assembly GCA_023488455.1 of Actinomycetota bacterium. The sequence continues at coordinate 15,493 of JAMDDV010000013.1, forward strand.
TTTTATGATCACATTTATAAATTAGCTGGCAAACTTTACGATGGACTTAATCAGATATTTAGTAAATCAAAGATCGTAGCCAGGGTTCAGGGTCTGGGGGCACGGTTTGGTTTCTATTTTGGAATAGATGAGGAAGTGAAAGAATACAGAACTGCAGCAAAGAATGACAGATTGTTAAATCTTAAGTTTTACAAAGAGATGTTGAAACGTGGGGTATATTTCCATGATTACAACGGCAAACCGTGCCACCATGGTTTTTCTTCTCAACATACTATGAAAGACATAGAAGAAGTTCTGAACAGGGCGGAAGATGCGGTAAAGGAAATTGAAAAGGGAATTTAACCAGCTTTAAGGAGGTGTTAAGGATAAATGAAATTTGCCATAAATACCGTTCTTTGGGTCTGGCCATTCAGCGCTGATTATTTAGATTTACTTGAAAAGATTAAAGAAATTGGTTATGACGCTGTGGAGTTTGCAATTGAAGACAGGTCTAGAGCGAACGTTTTAAAGATAAAGGAAGCACTAAAGAAAACTGGCTTAGGATCTGTGACCTGTGGGGCATATGGCCCTGCTCGTGATTTGTTAAGTCCGAGCGAGGAAGTTCAGACTACAGGAATTAACTATATAAAGGACAGCATCGATCTATGCAGTGAGCTTGGCTCAAGTGCGCTTGTGGGGCCGACTTATTCAATTGGGATAAAGCCTGGCTTTTTAAATAAAAAGACAAAGGAGCAGGCTTTTGATAGATGTGTAAAAAACCTGAAGTTCGTTGGTGATTATGCCGCAGATAAGAAGATCAGGGTTGCAGTGGAACCATTGAACAGGTATGAGACTAATTTCATTAATACGGCAAAAGAGGCAAGAGAATTAATTGATGCTGTCGATAAAACTTATGTCGGGGTACAGCTCGATACCTATCACATGAACATTGAAGAAAAATCTCATAAGTCGGCGATTGAAACAGCTGGGGATAAATTATTTCACCTCCATGTGCCGGAAAATGATAGAGGAGCTACCGGCACAGGTAATGTTGATTGGGAAGGCGTGCACGATGCCTTAATAAACATAAAATATGATGGGGTGCTGGCAGTTGAAAGCTGTTCACCTGAAGTTGAAACAATTGCGGAGCTTGGTGCGATTTGGAGAGTTTATGATTACGATCAGGATGAACTTGCGAAAAAAAGTTTATCTTTTCTAAGAGGACTTTTTGGTTGAAATGTGCGGCTTAATTATCGAAAGAGAAAGGGGTGTTATATGTTAGCAGCTCTTTTAAAAGGAGTGGAGAAAATTGAAATTGCGGATGTCCCAATACCCCAGCCCGAACCGAATGAAGTCCAGATCAAAGTACATGCGGTTGGAATATGCGGTACCGATATGCACATTTACAAAGGTTATGGTTTTGTCGGGGAACAGCTTCCTGTTGATTTAATTTTAGGTCATGAATTTAGCGGCACGATCACTAAGCTCGGCAGCGAAGTGACTGATTTCAAGATTGGGGACAGGGTTGTAATTGAGCCCAATATTGGATGCGGCGAATGTGCAACCTGCATATCTGGTGCGTATGTACTGTGTGAAAGGGGTCAGAAGATAATTGGCATTCACAGACATGGTGGGTTTGCTGAGTACGCAGTTGTCCCAAAGGAAAAGGTATTCAAAATTCCTGGTTCTATTCCTTTTTCTGATGCATCTATCATGGAACCGTTTGCCATAACGGTCTATGGGATGATGCGCGCAGGTTTTTACCCGGGAGATTGGGTAGTGGTCCTTGGCCCGGGAGTCGCAGGACTTTGTTTTGTACAGCTTGCAAAGGCTGCTGGTGCCTCAAAGGTGATTTTAATTGGTCCGAATCCTGCAAGATTAACCGTTGGAGAGAAAATTGGAGCTGACTTAACAATAAATTCAAGAAATGAAGATCCGTTGAAGAAAGTAATGGAACTTACCAATGGTAGAGGTGTTGATTTTGTTTTTGAAGCAGCGGGTGTCCCAGAAACCGTTTCTCAGATGTTTAAATACGCAAAGCCAAGAGGTAGAGTCTGTATCTACGGTGTTCCTGTAGAACTGGTTGACGGTGTGGATTTTGCAGAATTTTTGATGAAAGATCTTGTTTTGGTTGCTGCTGCTGGAGCACAGAACACGTTCCCCAGGGCAATTGAGATAGTAGCAAGCAAGAAAGTCGATCTTGGGGCTATGATTACCCATAAATTTAAATTAAGTGAGATTGAACATGGTTTTGAGGTCGTGGAGAAAAGATTAGATGGTGTTGCAAAAGCGATAGTTCAGGTAGAGGAGGAAAAATGAGCGATAAAAGCAAGGATTCAAGCGGTATTCCGAGCTGGATGGGTAATCATCCATTCCCACCAGACAAAAAACGACCAGTATTGATAAACAAGAAGGATGAAGTAATCACTGTTTATGGCTCGGGAAAGGAGAAGATCTCACCCCATATAGCCATAAGCACGGATAAGATTTTAATCTCCACCTGGCATGTTCCTCCTGGTCAGACATTTCAACCTCCAGATATTCATTCAGGCGATGAGCCATATTATGTCCTCAAAGGAACGGCAACAGTAGTGAACCCAGAAACGGGCCAGGTTGTTGAGGCAAATGAAGGAGATGCTGTATTGATTCCGGCTAAATGCTGGCATCAGGTTTATAACTTTACAGAGGAGGACCTGATCATTGTTGCAATAATCGAGGGTAAGATATGGGAGATAGAGGATATTGACAGCGTATCTGGTTTCAAGTTTAAGCAAGTCGTGTTAAAAGAGCGTCCATAAGGGAGAGAAGAGATGAGAAATTATTTAGATTATATAGGAAATTGGCCTGTTGATACCGAAGACGCAAGGAAGGAAAAGAGATTTTTACACATCACACCAGAAAAAACCCTGAGATTGATACACGGATCGGGGAATCAGATTGGGGTTAACTTTTTTATCAGCAACTCCAGAGTTCATTTAGGGACCATATCTCTTAATGGCGGGAAATACTCGGATTACGAAAAACATGCTGGCGATGAGGCAATTTTGGTGCTCAAAGGAACTGTTCAGATTGTTGTGTCGAAAGATCCACCAGATGCGGATTCAGTTTCAACAGTCTCATATGAAGTAAATGAAGGCGAAAATTTTCTGATACCCGAAGGGTACTATCATAGATATCATAATCTTGCTGTGGGAATGTCGAAGCTGCTTTTTACCGTTGCTCCCAATTACTGATATTTGACTTTGAAGGGTTTTTAGAGGATAGCTATTGTGATAGAAACCTGTGAAGTAACCTATGATGTTTGGGATATGGCGCTGAAACGCCTTGATATTTCAGCGGAGTTGCTGGGACTTGATAAAGGCCTGGTGGATTATTTGAAGAAACCAAGAAAGATCGTTGAGGTTTCTATCCCGGTAAAGATGGATAACGGCTCACTTCATATTTTCACCGGTTACAGAGTTCAACATAATATAAATCGTGGTCCAGCAAAAGGAGGGATAAGATATCACCCCGATGTTTCACTGGATGAAATGAAAGCGCTGGCCATGATCATGACCTGGAAGTGTGCAGTTGTTGAAATCCCGTATGGCGGTGCAAAGGGCGGGGTTGAGTGTGATCCACGGTTTCTTTCAAATAATGAACTTGAGAGGCTTACGAGGAGATATACTTTTGAATTGATACCCTTTATCGGTCCTGAGAAGGATATTCCAGCACCCGATGTCGGTACAAATCAGCAGATCATGGCGTGGATAATGGACACCTACAGCACCGATAAAGGATTTTCGGTACCCGGAGTAGTAACCGGGAAACCAATTAGCCTGGGTGGATCTCTTGGAAGAGAGGGAGCTACAGCAAGGGGCTGCGTCTTTACAATTTTAAAAACTATTGAAAAACTGAATTTACCAAAATCAGGATTAAGAGCGGTAATCCAGGGCTTTGGAAATGTTGGCGGTAATGCAGCGAAATTTCTTCATGATCTCGGATTTAAGATAATAGCCGCAAGCGATGTTGATGGAGGAGTTTTCAACCCAAATGGGTTAGATATACCTGCATTGATAAAATTTTCTAAAGAAAACCCAAGTATTTGTGAATACAGGGGCGGCGATAAAATCACGAACGAAGAATTGCTCAAGACACCCTGCGATGTATTGATTCCTGCTGCAATTGAAAACCAGATTACTGAGAAGAACGCACCATCTATTAAAACTGTTATTTTGGCAGAAGGGGCAAATGCGCCAACCACTCCAGAAGCGGATCCAATACTTTTGGACAACGGAGTTTTTATAATTCCGGATCTTCTTTGTAATGCTGGTGGAGTAACAGTTTCCTATTTTGAATGGGTACAGGATATCCAGGCCTTTTTCTGGAATGAATCAGAGGTCAACATTAAGCTTAAACAGATTATGGAAAAAGCATTCGAACGTGTTTACCAAAGATCTAAGGACGAAAAAATTGATATGCGCACGGCTGCATATTTGATAGCTGTTTCGAGTGTAGCAGAAGCGACCAGGATCAGAGGCATTTACCCCTGAGAGATTTTTAGTCTATTTTGCTTAGCAAAAAATGGTAATACAGCATGAAACATCAATTTTTGGAGGAATATGGAAAAATATTCGATTGCAGAGGAATTGGCTGTGTTTGCAAACGAAGTCTATCAAAGAAAATTAGTCGGTTCTGCCGGCGGCAATATTTCTTATCGACTTTCAGAGAACAGGTTCTTAGTCAGCCCAACTAACTCATGTCTTGGAAGGATTAAACCTGATGAGTTTGTGGTGATTGATGAAAACTGCAATTTGATCGAGGGTGCTGCTATGCCCACCAAGGAGGCGGGAATGCATCTATCTGTATTTAAAGTACGCGAGGATGTTAACTGCATTATTCACACCCATTCTCCATATGCCACTGTCTTTGCATGTATGGGGCTTAAAATTCCGATGATCACCGTTTCTGCCAAACTAAAATTGATCGATACTCCTATTGTTAGATATGCTGATCCGGGCTCTTCACAGTTAAGGAAAATGGTTGAAGATGTAGTCTCAAAATCAGACAGGAACATTAGCTGCATTCTTTTGAACTCACACGGGCTTCTTGCTTTAGGCAGTACGCCAGAATCTGCTTTTAACATCGCGGAACTTGCAGAGGATACAGCAAATATTGCATATCTGGTTAGCTCCATGCAGAGTTTCGCAAGGTAGAGGTTTTCTTCCAAGATGATAAGCACTACCGTTTAGCACAGGAGTTCTCTTTGAGTAGGTTCTTTTTGGGGATTGATATAGGTGGTTCAAGGATAAAGGCGGGCCTTTTTGATGAGTCAGGAGATCTAAGGGGGTTCTACCAGATTTCAACGAAAATATACAATCCCAAGCCAGGTTGGGCCGAAATTTCACCAACTGAAATCCTAAGTGCATTGCCTTTTGTAATAAGAGGTGTTTCAGATAATGCAGATGTTAGCTCAAAAGAGATAAGCTCAATTGGATTTAGCTCTACCTGTCCAACGCTTGTTCCAATTGACAAGAATGGCGATCTGCTTTCAAATGCAGTTATGAATTTTGATCAGCGTGCAGTTAGTCAGGCAGAGGAGATATCAGATAAAATAGGTGATCGCTATTTCAGTTTAACTGGCAACAGGTATCTATCGGGAGCTATCTCTGCACCTGGTATCCTGTGGTTCAAGGAAGATAGGCCAGATATCTATGAAAATGCACGTGTCTTTGGTCACATCACCACCTACCTTACAGGTAAGCTCACCTCTAACTTTGTTATCGACTGGACGAATGCTTCGCTGACGGGACTTTTCGATATCACCAGGGAGAGGGACTGGATACCTGCGATCTTTGATGAACTTGGTTTAGATCTGGCTAAGATGCCATCTGTGATCTCCCCAACCAAGCCTGCTGGCAGCATCACGGGACAATGGGCCAGGGCACTTGATCTAAGCGAAGATGTCTGCATAGCTCCGGGTTCAGCTGATACCGCAGCTCTGAGCATGGGCGTGGGAGTTTTAAAGGCAGGTGAGATTTTCATATCATCTGGAACCTCCGAAATAGTGTCTGGGGTATTGGATAGGCCTGATTTTGATAACAAATTTCTCAATAGGACAGCAATTATAGGAAAAAAATGGTTATTTCACGGTCCGATAAATACCGGCGGGGCTGCCATCAATTGGCTTAAGAGGATCATTTTATCTGAAAATGATAGTACAGCTCTATCAGATGATGACTATTTTAAAGCACTAACTGGTCTGGTGAAGCGCTCAAAAATTGGATCAAACGGCCTTCTTTTCCTGCCCTATCTTCAGGGGGAAAGGACACCTCTATGGGATTCATATGCAAGAGGTATCTTTTTTGGGATATCGCTTTATACCAATAAAAGTGATTTTGTCAGGGCAGTCTTTGAAAGTATTGGTTATGCTTTGAAAAATGTTTTTATTCATGTGGAGAAAATGATTGGGAAGCAAGTAGAAAAAATCATGATGACCGGTGGTGGTAGTAAAAATTCAGAATGGTTAAAAATTAAATGTGATATTTTAGGTAGAAAAATTTTTCGTCTTGATTTCAACGAACCAACCCTTTTTGGAGCGGCTTTAGCTGGGGGAGTTGCATCTGGATGTATTTCTGGTAACGAACTTACACTACTTTCAAAAAAATATAGCGCATATTCGGTCTTTGAACCTGACTTAAGCAATCATGAGTTGTATAAAGAATATTATCAAAAATTTGTTAAGCTTTATGAAACAAATAAAGAAAATTTTAAAAACTTTATTTACATCGATGAAAATGAATTAAAAGGGAAGGAATAGAGGTTGACCAAGAAATCTTCACAGGATGTTAAAAATGAAACATTGACTTCAAAAATTCCGTTACCACGCTCCTCTTGGGATCTTAAAATTACACCTAGGCTTTTAGATGATTTAAACAAGTGGGCTAGGGTGCTTAGATGTGACGTGATAAGGATGACCAATATAGCAAGATCAGGTCACCCAGGTGGCTCGCTCTCTGCTGCTGATATGGTAGCCTGCCTTTACTTCTGCGCGATGCGCATAGATCCATCTGATCCGAGCTGGCCAGAGCGGGACAGGTTCGTACTTTCCAAGGGCCATG
>JAMDDV010000006.1 GCA_023488455.1 Actinomycetota bacterium
GGAGTTCCCAACTAACCAGGTCCCTGCTCTTAGCCACCCCTACGCAGCCTCTCCTTGGGGTTGGCGCATCCTTTACGTGCGCTGCGATGAACATAAAGTAGCAGTTCTCATCATCATTCCAGATGACAAGAGGATCCCGGAAATTCCCGTCTTTTTTGTAATGGACATTATCTGGAAGCAGGATCGGGTTTGATCTATCCTTCTGCCAGCTGATGAGGTCAGAGCTCGTAGCATGGCACATGGTCTCTGGGGGGTATTTGCTATTTTTTAAAGTGTGGCCACAGTAGAAAATATGAAAGACTCCATCTTTTTCAAGAATGGATCCTGACCAGATTCCATCGCTATCAGGATCTCCGGGTTCTCCAACATCAAGTGCTGCTGGTAACTCATCCCAACTAATAAGATCTCTTGAAACCGCATGGCGCCACCAAAAGGGTCTGCCCTTCTCTACCCCTATGTAGAAGGCATGATATTCTCCCTCCCAATAAAATGGATTTATGTCACCCATGAATACGCTGATAAGCTTGAAACACATCTTTGCTCCTTTCAGGATGTAATTTATTTTTATTGACACTTAATGAAATCGATTTAGTAAATTAATATAAGCAAATTTTAATGAAATTGCAATTATTTTGCTTTCAGTAATATTTACTATCTTATAATTCAATAATTTTATAAAATAGTGTCAATTTCATTTTTAACACCCAAAGTTTGTAATACTTCTTCGTCAACCTATCCCAGTACACTTTTTCTAGGTCACGCCCTACTTGGCTTTTATATAGAGTTATAACTTTTTACATCAATTTATCTTATCCCATAACATTCCTATTCTTTTAGACTCCCAATACATCTATACATTTCTAGTATATTTTCAAGAGGTGTCCCAACCTGTATGGCATGAGTTGGTCCAATAATCAATCCGCCATCGGGAAATAATTTTTTTCTGAACTCAATTTCCTTACGGACATCCTCTACACTTCCAAAAGGAAGGGTCGACTGAACACATACACTTCCGCAAAAACAAAGTTTATCTCCAAAATCTCTCTTCAAACCATCAATTGCCATTCCTGCTGCAGTGACTTGTACCACATCCAATATGTCAATACCTGTCTCAATAATGTTTGGAATAAGCTTCCTTACACTACCACATGAATGAAGCATTACTTTAGCCCCATAATCATGAACCATATCGGTAACCAGTTTGTAATAAGGCTTAAAAATCCTTTCATATTTATCAGGGCTAAAAAGTATACCATTTTGTGTTCCAAGATCCTCCCCTAGATGTATAATGTCAATCTTACCTTTTGCAGCCTCAAGTATTGCCTTAAAATATTCAAAAAAGTAATTTGCTCTTCTTCTTACAATTTCAAGATAAATCGGATCCTCCAAACCAATATCAATTAAAACCTGATAACCTCCCCGGCAGTGTGCAATACCGTTTATGAGGTCCATGCCACAATTTCCTCCAACTACACAATATTCAGAAAAATGTTCACATTGTTCTTCTATAGTTGAAAAATCATGCCAATCTACCGAAGGCCAGGTAAATTTATCGAGTTCATCAATATCCTCAACCTCCTTAAACGGTTGATATACTGATTCGCGGTATTCTCCTGCCCCAAAAGAAATATTTTTATATCTTTCTCCCCAAATACCCTCTACACTGCCATCTCTAAAGCTTTTTAACTCAGGTCCTATATATTTCGGTGCTACAGTTCTGAAGTCATCTCCAACAATTTTAAGGAGTTCCAATTGAGTTTTTACACCAAAGTGCTCCATTATCATCGTATCTATTTCAGGTTCTCCCGTATGCTTTACTGGCAGCCTATCGTAACCCTTTCGTGCAATGCTGCTTAACACTCTTTCCTTAGAACTAAACAAACTAATTAACTCCTTTTATTTTTTGTCTTACGTTATATACTCTCAAAAATGATCAATAAAAAATATTACTCTTTCTAATAAATAGGCTTATTCCTTAAATCTGGTCCTCGCTATGATTTCCTGTTGAATTGCTTTATCTAATTGAACAAAATGAACTGAATAACCTGTCACTCTGACTACGAGGTCTTCATGCAATTCAGGATTTTTCATGGCATCCTCCAGAGTCTCAATAGATACAATATTAACAAATACATGCACTCCGCCCTTTATAAAGTAAGTTGAGGCTAAATCAGCTAACAATCTGCCAGGATCATCCTCAATCCCAAGGAGTGCAGGATCCATCTCAAACTGAAACACCCCTCCAGCCAACTCATCAAAGCCAAGTTTGCTCATGGAGTTCATGGTTGCAGTTATTCCCTTTTGGTTTCTTCCTCGCATCGGATTTGCCCCTTGAGCTATAAAGGTCTCCTTCTTCCTACCATCTGGTGTTGCACCAATTAGTTCATGTGCGTAAGGGGATCCTGTCCAACTATAAACCGCGAGACGATATCTGCCATCTCTGCAATTTCTCAGATCTCTGAAGGATGCTTATATTGATCTACTATTTTTACTGCAATGCGATCAACGTAATCGTCATCGTTTCCATACTTTGGAGAATGCAAAAGCATTTGACGAATAACTTCATAACACTCATAGTTGGCATCCAGAGCAGCCTTTAATTCATCTAATGTAATCTTTTTTTCTTCAAAAACTAACTTTTTAATTGCAGCTAATGAGTCCGCTACATTTGCAAGTCCCTCCATCTGGACCGTGGTCATATTGTACCTAACTCCACAGTTTGTATAATCTCTTCCATTTTCAACACAACCGTGCGTCATTAGTGATGATGTCATCTCAGGACATACTTGGAACTGAAGTCTATATTGCGCATCAAGCAAATTCTTCAGAGTCCTGGCAGCTTCTCTTAGCTCATAACAAAATAGTTCCCACAGCTCATCGTAACTCCTAATTCCTTCTTCAAATGCTATCCTTAGCGCATTTTGAAAAGCAATTAAGATATTAACTGATGACATATCATTCAAGTTGTAGTCCTTGCCTGGTATGCAGTACCAATAACATCCGCTATACGCCACAGTCCAGGAGTCCTCTTCATCAACACCGTAATGAGCAAAGCTCTTGCGCATTACATCATAATTAACCAGCGCAGGGCTTCCGGTACCATGTCTCATAACAACATCACAGGCGTACTTGAAGAAATTCTTATCAATACCTGAGTGCCACATCACACCAAAGTTATTAATGCCACTCACCATATCGTATGCCTCTAAGCATATCCAACTTACTTCATTTGTCGCGTCAGTGCCGTCCTTGTTCCTTCCACCAAGCGAATAAAACTGCGAGGACTTCATGAAGAGCTCAGCTATCAGCTCAACCGCTTCATCATGGGTTATCCTGCCTTCCTCGAGATCTCTTTTATAAAAAGGATATAAATACCAGTCTATATGCCCATAGCCATTGGACCCAGCCCACATTCTCTCAACCATGACATAGAAATGAAGCCACTGGACTGCTTCATGAAAAGTAGAGGGTGGCTCGATCGCTATTTTCTCACATATCTGAGAGATCTTTATGTATCTATTTTTTTGCTCTTCATCATCTTTCTGCTCCGCAAGCACCTTCGCTTTTTCTGAATGCTTCCAAATAAATCCGATAATTGCCTTACATGTCTTCTCCAAAGCATTCAGGTAAACAATCTCGTTCTTTTTGTCCTTTTTCTGAAACTTTTCACAGCTATTTTTAATATTATCTAATACACCCTTCCACCCAATGGTAAGACCAATACTGACGTCAGCACATGTATGGGCAAAAATCGCTCCATCGGAGCCGTGTTCATTTGCTTCTTTTCTGAGCCATGTAAGCTCAATTTGATTTGGATACCTAAGTGGTCTAAGCGAAAAAAGAGACCAGTGGAATTCACCGACTATATTTTCATATGGGTATATCTCAGCCGGGGAATATTCAAGCAAAGCCTCATAATCATCAGCAAAACTATATGGATCCAAGATGTTTTGCTTTCCTAATGAAGGTATCCTACCCTTATAAGTAGGATCAATAAGGTTCTGGTTATAATCAAAATCAAGGCTCAGTTCATCCACATCATCCGGTAATACTCGGACAGCGGAGTCCTGGTCTCCCGCTGCCACCATTCTTTCACCCTTTGTGATTCCTTCACCAAAACCCACTCCTGTAGCGTGACCATATCGCATGCCCTTTACATCAGACCAGACAACACGAAGTTTTTCTTTATCATATCCTGCTCTTCTATCCATCAACCTTTCTATGTGTTCACTTCTCTTTACCCCAACGGAATAACCCACATTATTTAATTTTGAATTAATCTTCACTGGCACCTTTCTTTATTTCACAAACCATACCTTATTTTATAATAAATGAAATCGATTGGGTCAATTATTTCAAACAAGAATCGGCATCTATTTTCCATGGTAACCCTTCACGTCTCCTTTTTGTCCAATAATCTTCCTATAATCCGTCTATCTTCAATTGCCTAAGCGTCTGCAAGCTCTTGATTTGACTTTATTAAACCCAGCTCTATTGTTAGGCATCTGACCTCTCTTGATAGTGTTTTGTCTAACACCACTATTTTAAATTAGGGGGCACTTGCTTTATTATTTAGCTGTCGCGGAAAGTTAAATGCTTCCATTGTTTTTAATTAAGGAGCAATGAAGTGGAAATTCCAACGAAGAAACTGAAAAACGGATTTGAGATTCCAGTATTTGGGATAGGAACCTCAGGGATAGGTGAAGATTCTAATCGTGATCCCAATAACGATGATCAAACGGATATTAATTCCATAAGAGCTGCTCTGGATATGGGTATTACCCATATAGATACAGCAGAGATTTACTCCCATGGACATTCAGAAGAATTGATAGGTCAAGCTATTAAAGAATACAACAGGGAGAAGCTTTTTATTTGCTCAAAGGTCTATCATACGAACTTACACTATAATGACTTAATTAGATCAGCTAAAAATAGCTTAAAGAGGTTGGTCACAAATTATTTAGATCTATATTTAATCCACTTGCCTAATAAAGATGTTCCATTCAAGAGAACAATGTCTGCCATGGACTCTTTAATAGACAATGGTCTGGTCAAGTATATTGGGGTGAGCAATTTTAATGTACAACAAGTAAAAGAAGTACAATCTTACAGCAAAAACAAAATCGTCGTCGATCAAGTTCAATACAATCTGATTTATAGAGAACCTGAGAGAGTTGGAATATTAGAATACTGTCAGAAAAATGATGTCATTTTAAGTGCCTGGGCGCCTATCCAAAAAGGCATCCTGACAAATGAGGGAGTAAAAATTTTGGATGACATGTGCGATAAGTATGACAAAACTCCTGCTCAAATTGCGATCAATTGGCTAATATCCCAAGATAATGTTATCACCTTGGTAAGATGCAGAAATATTGATCATCTCAAGGAAAACCTTGGCGCGATCGGTTGGACAATACAATTTAGTGATATTGAAAAATTTAGATCTGATTTTCCTTGCCAGAAAGAGACTGGAGAGATATACATGGGTACCTAAATCTTGGATAGCCATTGTGAGGATTAACTATAATTTTCAATAATATCATTATTCAATTTGTATAAAGGATGGAAAAATTGGCTAAGTTTGTAAAATGCACAGAGCTTTATGAAGATGCGTCAAAGAAAAAATATGCCGTAGGGGCATTTAATGTAAGTAACTCGTATATAATGCAGGGTTTAGTCAATGCAGTTAAAATGCAAAGATCTCCTGTAGTTATGAGCGTATCTGAAAATTTTTTCGATGACATCGGTGATATGGAGGCTTTCATAGTCTATTTGAACTACTCGATTCGTGAACTGGAAGTTCCCATAGCTCTACATTTGGATCACGGCGGCATACAGAGCAGTTTCGAAAATATAATGAAAGCGGTATCCCTCGGATTTAAAAGTGTAATGTTCGATTGTTCTAATTTACAATTTACTGAAAACATAAAGCAGACAAAAAGAGTAGTTGAAGCGTGTCATGCTGCTAGTGTTGATGTTGAGGCCGCACTAGGTGAAATGCCCTTTGGTGAAATGGGAGATTTGGGCCAATATAATGACCCTGAAATGGCTAATATTGACTTTACAAAACTCTATACTGATCCTGAAGAAGCCGCACAATTTGTGAGTGAAACTGGGGTCGATGCACTTGCTATTTCTGTAGGTACAGTTCACGGTCTACCTAAAAACATAAATACGAAAATTGATTATGACCGGATAAATAAAATTAAGGAGAGAATAGATGCATACCTGGTCGTGCATGGGGGGTCAGGACTTTCACCTGAGGACATCTCAAGGATGATAGATGCAGGGATCGTCAAATTTAATGTCGGAAGCGATATCTATAAAGCAATATGCAACACTCTTATCAAACAGCTCAATGAAAATAACGGTTTGCTATATAGATTTCAAATGCAAATTCCGACAGAAGAAGTCATAAGCAGATATATGACATATTTCAGAAGCGCTGGCTGGCCAAAAAATGAAGATATTTGCTTAGCAAAATAGATAACTGATAGAATAATACGACATTTTAACAATATGCTTATCATACATTTGAATTATTTTAGAATTATTGGATTCAGGAGATTGAAGTATTGGAACAAAAATTGAATCAGAAAGACAAAAATGACAGCGATATTACTTTAGACCACAATAGCTTCGAACCACTCTATCATCAACTCAAGGTCAGGATTAAAGAAAAAATAGAAAGTGGCATTTGGGCACCTGGGACACTAATTCCATCAGAAAAGTTTTTAGTCGATACATATAAAGTCAGCCGTCCCACAATAAGACAGGCTCTACAAGATTTAGTAAGAGAAGGGTTAATATATCGCGAAAGGGGAAAAGGTAGTTTTGTAGCTCAACCCAAGATGAATCAAATTATTGAAGATGTCTATGGTTTCACCCAGAGCATGTTGTCGCAAGGATTTATTCCTACCTCTATAGTTCTAAAACAGAAATTAATAACTCCGTCCTCTAAGGTAGCTACTTTTCTTAACGTACCTTCATCCGAAAAGGTAATATTTGTTGAAAGAATACGTATAGCAAATTCCATGCGCGTAATGTTAGACCGTGCATATTTCGCTTATAGGCTTTGTCCTGGTTTAGAATCAATGGATCTAAGCGAATCTATCTATAAAATATTGAAAGAAAATTTCAATTATATTTTGTCAAAAGCCAGAGAGTCCTTAGAATTAAGCGCTGCAGATAAGTATATAGCTCGATATTTAGATATAAGCGAAAAAACTCCTATTTTTTTTAAAGAAAGAATGACCTTTACTTCAGATAATATCCCTATCGAATACAGCAATCAATTTATTCGTGGTGATAAATGTCGCTTTGTCGTTGAGCTAACACATAAAGTCATCGATATACAGTTTAAATAATTTCTATGAAGTAATCGCTTTATCCAATTAATATAATCATCGCTCAGTATGCACTATTTTAATAAATTATATTCTCCTCGCATGAGCCAACTGAGAATATATCGATTTTGTGCTTTTATATAATTCTTTATAGATATCAACATAATTCTGATAGTATTTGTGAACTTCAGGATTAGGGTTAATTCTTTCTGTTATTTTAACAAAACGTCTGGCAGACTCGCTCACATCACTAAAAATTCCGACTGCTTTACCACCAATAATAGCAGCACCTAGAGTAGCGAGATCAGTTCGATTGAGCCTTACGTAAGGAATATCAAGGACATCTGATTTTATCTGATTCCAGAGTTCACTTACTGATCCACCTCCTATGGCTTTTACCTGAATGAAGTCTATCCGGGGATAATTAGCCTTCACTGTCCTAAGAGAACACGCATAATCATAGGCAATTCCTTCTAAAATAGATCTATAAAAGTGTGCCTTTCTATGAGTCCAAGTGAAACCGATCCAAAGTCCTCTTGCCTCTGGTTCGCTAGGGGTAGCCCGCCCGCTTAGATGGGGTAAAAATATTAATCCCTCTGAACCTGGTTTAATCTCTCTTGCTTCCTCATCCAGAATCATATAAGCATTATTTCCATTTCCATCAACTTCTGGTATGCCACTTTTGCAAAAAGTGTCAAGATACCATTTATGAGTTAACCCTCCTCCTATAATATAGGTCCAAGCCATCCATATTCCCTTAATTGCTGACGGACTACATACCAAGGTCTTGTGTTTTAAATCCGGGGCAAACTTTTCAACACAAGTGGTCAGAGCCGGATGGGTAGCCGCCTCATCGACAATCGATCCTACCTCCACCGAGCCTGATCCAATAAGTCCGCTCGGCTTATCGAAAACCCCAGCGATTACAGGAACACCAGCTGGCAAGCCACAATATGAAGCAGCGTTCTTTGTGAGAGTACCGATTATCTCCTGTGGTTCAACTATTCGTGGAAGTTTTCCCATGTCGATCTTCAGCGCATTACATATTTCCTCAGACCACTGATGATGCTCGGTATCAGCCAGACCTGTAATCGCAGGAGTAGTTATGTCCATAAAAGCATCCCTACTTTTCAGACCCGTTAGCTTACCCTGCACATACTGGGTAACAATCATAAACTTTTTTGTCTTTTTATAGATTTCAGGATATTCATTCTTAATCCAGAGTATCTTGTTCGCCCCCTGAGGTGAGCCTATACCCGACTTAGATCTGATTAGATCTCCAAAATTCTCGACTACCCTCTCAAAATAAAGTTGGTCCCTGGTGTCAAGAGTATTGGTATACTCACATGTTGGGCCCCAGTTATTATCGACACCTATTACACCTCCCCCTACACCGGTAAAGGATAGTACCGCTACATTCTTCGGATTTATATTGGAATCTCGTAAAACACTGCGGATGTTTTCTAATGTGGCATAATAGAAATCATCACCTTGATAGATCAGAGTGCCTGGTCCCAAAACGTATATTTTTGATTCTCGAACAGAACTCGCTAAATCATTTCCTTCGCCGTCATAGAGCACTGTTTTTATACTTTGAGAACCTAGATCAGAAGAGATGATGTAGTATTTAGATGCCATAATTATATTTTTAATACAAATCCCACGTATTGACAATAAAATTCTTATATAATAAGATGTTAATATAATCAAACATATTTACATATAAATAGAGAGATTATATAACCTATTTCACTTGTTCGCAACCGATGGATCAAAAATTAAATGCTTACTTAACGAATGAGTAATTTATCAAGTATTAGCAAAAATGCGAAAAGATGTTATAAATAAATTAGCGGAAAGAGCAAATAAAATCCGCCAGCTGATATTAGAGATGACCACTCAAGCTGGTTCAGGTCATCCTGGAGGCTCCCTGTCCTGCGCTGACTTAATAGCCGCCATCTACTTCCATTTCCTACGCCACGACCCTGCCAATCCATCTTGGGAAGAGCGGGACAGATTTATCTTAAGTAAGGGACATTCTGCACCTGCCCTTTATGCAGTATTAGCGCTTTCTGGCTATTTTCCTGTAGAAGAACTTATGACCCTGCGCAAGATAAATAGCCGATTACAGGGTCATCCAGCTAGCTGTAAAACTCCCGGGGTAGAAATATCCACTGGATCACTGGGGCAAGGACTCTCAGTAGCTTGCGGAATAGCACTGGGTATTAAACTATCAGGAGGTAACGCATGGGTATATGTTCTCTTAGGTGACGGGGAGTTAAATGAAGGTCAAGTGTGGGAAGCGGCTCTTTTTGCAAATCAATATAGATTATCAAACATAATTGGCATAATCGACCGAAACGGCTTTCAAGTTGATGGCCCCACTACTAAGATCATAAATACCGAACCCCTCTCAGTAAAGTGGAAAGTATTTGGATGGCACGCACAGGAAATAGACGGCCATAACATGGTCCAAATTGTAAATAGTCTAGATAAAGCCATTCATAATCAAAGTGGACCCCACATTATTATCGCAAATACTGTTAAGGGAAAAGGAGTATCTTTTTTAGAACATAATAATGAATATCATGGCAAGGCTCTAAATCAGGAGCAACTACATTTGGCCTTGTCTGAATTGAAGAAAAAATCATATGGAATTTAAATCAACACGGGATGCTTATGGGGAGGCTCTCCTCCGTTTAGGAGAAGAAAATCCAAAAATTGTAGCTTTAGATGCTGATGTCTCTAAAGCTACAAGAACATGTCTTTTTGCTAAATACTTTCCAGATAGGTTTTTCAATGTAGGAGTTGCAGAGCAGAACTTGATGGATATTGCTGCTGGTTTATCCTTAACTGGATGGATTCCTGTTGCCAGTACCTTTGCAATATTTGCTACAGGAAGAGCTTTTGATCAAATTAGAAATACCATTGCTTACAGTAAATGTAATGTAAAGATAGTGGCAACGCATGCAGGTATTACAGTCGGGGAGGACGGCTTTACCCACCAATCTATAGAAGATGTAGCCCTCATGAGAATTTTACCCCAAATGAGAGTCGTCGTCCCTGCAGATGCCCTCGAAACTGAAAAAGCTCTACGGGCTGCCGTGGATACAGAAGGACCCTTCTATATTCGATTAGGAAGATCTCCAGTTCCAATCATCACCAATAAAAGCTCAACCTTTGAAATTGGTAAAGCTAATCTCTTTCGATCTGGTTCAGATCTAACCATTATAGCCAATGGTCTCATGGTTTATGAAGCTTTAGTAGCAGCAGCAAAACTCTCTGAAGAAAGCATTGACGTCACAGTCATCAACTTACACACCGTAAAACCATTGGACGAGGAGGTCATATTGAAGTGGGCAAAAAAAACATCAGCTATAGTATCCGCTGAAGAGCACAGCATTATAGGAGGGATGGGTGGAGCTATCGCTGAGCTTCTATCGTGTAAATATCCAACTCCACTAGGACTGGTTGGCATAAGAGATATGTTTACAGAATCAGGCTCACCAAATGAACTTAAAGCAAAATATGGACTCACTGCTACAAACATTATACAAGTCGCAAAAAATATATTAGTCAGAAAAAATTCTTATTTAAACAAAAAAGTAAACCACGGAGTCTATAAATGAAACCCTTTGAAGTAAAACTCAATTTAGAAAACGGTTTCCCCGATAAATGGGGAAGAAAAATTGAAAGACGTCTAAGTGATTTGAGCACCTTGTTCTTTGATAGTAAGGAGGTAACTGTACTTCTAGAAAAAAGCGATCCATTGATCTATATGGTCTTCGAATCACAGACACCTCGTGAAGAAGGCCAACTTATATTTGGAACCAGCATAATCTATCCAGGCAAAGTAGGTAGTGAGTACTTTATGACCAAAGGGCATTATCATGAAAAGCCAGATACTGCTGAAATCTATTTTTGTCTTAAAGGAAAGGGATATTTGATAATGGAGAGTTTAGAGGGAGAAACTTCTATAATATTCATGCAATCAGGTTCCATAGGATATGTTCCACCTCGATGGGCTCATCGCACAGCTAACACAGGAGATGAACCTCTTATTTGTTTTTACTCAGTTCCGGCTGATGCAGGACATGACTATGAAGAAATTGCTAAATCTGGATTTAAAGTTATTGCAATAGAAATTAAAAGAGAAGCCAAGGTGGTGTCATTGAAAGATATTCATAAAATCTACTAATAGCATCAATCCAAAGACATAAAAATGAAATTTTAATGAAGAAGAGAGAAGGTAATAAAATGCACATAGACTATGAAATACACCGAAAAAAAGAAGAGATAAACCGCAATGAATATATTATTGCTAAATACTATATTGAAAGTGAAACTACTCTTGAAGACGCGGCCAAGGCTATCGCACTTGGCCAATCTATTGGTCCTCTATCAATAAGAACCAGATATGAAAACAAAGAACTCTTTGAGGACTATGGGGCAAAAATAATAAGTAACACAAATAACACAAAACAAGGAATAGTGGAAATAGCCTTCCCAGCCCATAACATAAACCCCCAAACTGATGGAATAACGCAATTACTCTGTACTTTGGCAGGAAGCCTGTTCGACATCAATATATTAAAAAATGTAAAACTGCTCGATTTTGAACTTCCAGGTTATTGGGCAGATGCTTTCAGTGGTCCCAGGTTTGGTTTAAAAGAAATAAGAAAGATTTTGGGCGTACACGACCGACCCCTACTCGGGGCAATTATCAAGCCTAAGACTGGTTTGCCGCCTGAACTTTTATCCCAGCTTTGTTATGAACTTGCAATTGGTGGTTGTGACTTTATTAAAGAGGATGAAATTCTTGGCAATCCGACGTTTTGCCCCATGGAAAGCAGGGTTCCATTAATCGCCAAATATTTAAAAAAAGCTGAAAGTGAGACTGGTAATAAAATTTTATACGCTCCATGTCTAACTGTGGATGTTAAATACTTAAGAGATCATGCTAGAAAAGCTGTCGATCTCGGTGCTTCAGCGCTTCATTTTAACATTTACTCTGGGCTATCAAGCTATCGAATGTTATCTGAGGATGAACAAATAAGAGTACCAATTCACGTCCAGAGAGGTGGCGATATGGCGTACACTAAAAATCCTTTCCATGGAATAGATGCATTGGTAATATTCAAGGCCATTAGGCTGTGTGGAGGAGATATTACACATGTTGGGATGTTGGGTGGTTACATTTCAACACCTTTTGATAAACTTCAAGTTTACATAAACGCCCTAAAGGGACCTTACTATAATTTCAAATCAACAATACCCGCTATATCCGGCGGCTTACACCCAGGCCTTGTGCACTTAAACGTAAAACTTTTGGGAATAGATATCATGTTAATGGTAGGCGGTGCGATCATGGGTCATCCAGAAGGAATTACTGCAGGTGTTCGTGCTATGAGACAGGCAATAGACGCAGCATGTGCTGGAATTCCTATTAAGGAAGCCAGTAAAGAACATCATGAGCTTCAGACTGCTATTGAAAACTGGGGTATTATTGACACTCTATAATAGAGAGTATAGAGAAAAGTGACTTATTTATAAATCAAAATGTTTTATTGGTTATTTTTTAGATATTTTTATAGATTTGTAAACATCTTTTACGATAATTTTAACAATATTTCCTTTTTCTTCTAATACCCTTGAGTCCCCCTCAATTTCATAATCGATAAAAGGCACATTTATTTTTATATATGCTTCATAAGTAAGTGGTTCTTCCATCATAAGAGACGGACTTATAAAGGGTTCCTGGGGATTACTGGTACCTGTGGCTACTTGCCTTGTGGGATTATAGCCAGTTAGATGAACATAATAATCGCTGCCATCTTCCAAAATAACGACATCGACGTTTAGCGGACAGTGAACTTCTATTGGTAATTCGATGCCAAGATCCTCAATGATGTTCCTAAAAAATTTTCTGTGTTCTGGCAATGCAATCTTATTTGCATAAGATCTAAACAGTTTAAATGGGAAATAAAAAACCTTCCCTTCATAATATTTATTGTATACAAGACAAGGACCTACACTTTTCCACCTTGGATGTTGAAAATAAAAAAACATCGCATCGTTAGCTTCATAAAATGGTATTTCAATGTCCCCATATACTTCTGCATATTCATTATTAGTTCTTATTAAGTTCGCAGGACCATCCACGTAGACAGAGTATCCATCTCTTATCTCACTTGAATATTTTTTAGGAGCTTTAAAGTAGTTATAACTGGATTTAGTCTTACCTACATAATCCACTCCAAACAGATCCGATAGCATGTAGTTTGAAAGTATATCTCCATTTACATCGTAAAGAGATGTTTCATCAGAAGCTATTACCACTCCCCCATTATTAGCAAATTCCTTTATTTTTTCTAATTCAATATCATCAAGTATGGTGATATTCGGTAATACAAGAATTTTATATTTGCTGAAATCAATTGAATCTATATTCTCGTCAAACAATATATCTACGGGAAAATGTTCTTCCAACAACATCTTCATGGCACCATTAAAGGGCAATGAGTAATTCTCTCTATTTTCCCTACCGTATAAATCCCTCGATTTTTGTGAAAAATAGACGCAACTAAATTTAATTGCCTCTCCTTTGAAAAGATTTTTTCTACTTTTTATATAACCATAGACTTCACCTATCATTTCATATAGACTTTCATCTAACTCACCTGTGTGAAAGGGTTGAGTCACCGATGTAACGCTTGTGCCATGTGCTACGGCTGCCATCGTTTCATATAAATATTGAACTCTGGACTTTATGGCACCATAACAACGAGCATGATCATACGGAGTATTAAATATTATTGCGGGTTTTTTAGGTTGAGCTCCCTTAAGATAGATGGGTACAATACTTGGATACATTATCCCAAATATTGCAGGATATACCTCGTGTATTGTAAAGTCGCTAAATGAGGAATGCATTACTGGTTTTTGCCCCAACATCCAATTATCTTTTGGTCCACAATGATAATTGAAAATTACAACCATCTCCGGTTTAATTTTCTTTACCGTGTCTCGGAGTCTATTAGCAAATTTGTAATTGGCATTAAATCTAAATTCTAAAAAATCCCTCCAAACCCTATCCCAGGAATGTTTAACCGGGAGGTCATCATAACCATATTCTTCTTTAAATGCTCTTCTGCATTTATCGCAATAACAAGCTACTTTAACAAAATCATACATAAGAGCGTCAAACCAAATTGCGTCTATGTCATAATTATTAACAATCTCCTCAATCTGAGATGTACAAAGCTGAAGATATCCCTTAGAGTTGTAGCAAATTTGAGGCCACCTTTTAACACCATGCTCCTCATTCCTTATATAATTCCCGTTCTCATCTTCTGCCCAAAAACTGTTGTCATCAACGTTCACCTGCCAATTTATTGAGTATTGAACCCCAACCAGGTACCCCCTGCCCTTAGCTTCACTTACAAATTCAGCAAGAAAATCCCTATCCCCAAGATTTCTATGTTTACGGCCAAATTTAGTATTGTAGTAAGAATGTCCATAGCAGTCTTTTGCATAGAAATAAAAGCAATCTATAGAACACTCCTCATACTTTTCTACTATTTTTCTTGCATCAAATTCTGATAATATTTCACTGTCCCATTCGGGAAAATGAAAATCTAACATTATTCTTGTCTTTGAATCATAAAACCCGTTTGCCATTTTTTAAATACTCCTTATTTCATAATTACCAATTTATTTAAAATATCCTCTATTATTTATTTTCCAATCAATACTACAATGGACTAACCATCTTTTCACAATTATATTCCCTAAGAAACTTGTTTCCCAAAATATTTATTTAGGATTACCTACCATATAACCTTAAATTCTAATCAAAATTGACATTTATCATATATGTTAATATGAATTGACATTTTAATGTTAAAAATTTAGAATGTAAATAAAACATATGATCTTGCTATGAAGAAGTTGGGGGCTGTTAAGAAATATCTATCGGTGTTTAGCAAAGCATAATGATGCACATGGAATCCCAAATTAATTATTTAATTTTTATTAAGAAGTTACTCAAATAATTTTACATTACAGTTACTTTTAAAATATTGAATTTTTTTTTAAAATATGCTATTAATTAACAACATTTACTTAATCGATTGCAACAATTTTGATATAATTATTTTAGTGAAATTTAATGACCTTAATTTTGCCAGGATAATCAGACAGGGGGAGGTGAGATATAAGAAAATAAAATCAAAGGTGAAAATTTGGTAGCATGAAAATTTTTAAAGAAGGAGGGCGAGATGAATTCATTAAGAATATTCAAACTATTAGCAGTAGGGCTAACTCTCATCACTGCATTTACCATTGGCTTTTCAGGTTGTAAACCTGCGCCAGTTGAAGAGACTGCAGCAACCGAAACCGAAGCAGCAGCAACAGAGGCTGAAACAGCAGCAGAGACAGAGGCAGCTGCGGAGAAAGTCAAGTTGGTGTTTGCAGGCCATGGAGTCTGGATACCGGTTTACCAGCAGGTCTATGAACTATTTCAGAAGACTCATCCAAACATTGAGATAGAGTTCCAAGATATTCCAGAAGCACAGAGATACGACAACATTATTGCAGAACTAATGGCAGGCAAAGGTGCTCCAGATATGACGAGCATCGAAATCGGCCAGCTGAGCAGGTTCATGAAGGGAGAAACTGGACTTGTTGATCTTACTGACTATGTCATGCAGGACAAAGTCTATGATATGTTAGCAGAAAATGCTTGGGCAATAGGGAAGAAAGGAGACCGTATATACGGTATACCAGCAGAGAATCCCACGGTCATATTGTATTATCGCGAGGATCTCTTCCAACAAGCAGGCATTGATGCCACCAAGATCGTAACCTGGGACGACTACGTAGAGGCTGGCAAGAAGATCTCAAAGAATGGTAAGTATATGTTGCCAGTGTATGCAGACTACCCTTGGATGATTGAGCAATTACTCATTCAAAGAGGGCTGGGCGGATTCTTTGACAAGGATGGTAATGTGGTATTCGATAGCCCGAAAGCCATAGAAGTCTGGACATTCGTGCGGGACTTGGTGAACAAGGACAAAATTGGCTTCTTAACGAACGGGTTCCAAGCACCTTTCATGACAGCGATCGGCGATGGAACGGTGGCCACCCTACTTGTTGGTGACTGGTGGCTCTACGAGGTTCCCAAATTATCCCCGGAGGGAAAATGGAAGGTCATGCTAATACCTTCCTGGAAGGATGAAGGAGTCCATTGGACCGCTTTTGGCGGCACTATGTATGTCATGCTGAATCAGACAAAGCATCCTAAGGAGGCGTGGGAGTTTCTGAAGTTCCTCGGGACGTCTAAAGAGGGAGGTACGAAGTGGGCTGAGTTCAATAAGGGTCTACCAGCGCTGAAGATCGAGGATCCTAACATATTCAGTGCCGAAGAACTGAAACCGTGGTTAGTCCCTGCCGAACAATACGGTGGCCAAGTGGTACTGGAGGTAGTCGTTGAGGCAAGAAAGCAACAACAGCCTCATTACTTGGGAGAATGGTACGGAGAGGCACAAGACATGCTTAAGGAACAAGTGATCTCAAACGGTGCATGGCTAAAGACCACAGGTACAGACGATATGCAGAAACTGATTACTGGTGTGGCTGACCAGCTGAGGGACAAGATCGCAACCTTCTACGGTACAAAAAAGTAGTAGAATAGTGATCAGTCGTTGAAAGAATGCTAAAGACGCCGTGTTCTGTCACGGCGTCTTTCAAAATTTATAGTTAGATACTGGACAGAGTGGAAAAATCGCACGATTCCATAATACAGGAGTAAATAGTGACGCGGGTTACTCAGACAGTTGGATATGAACCTTACAATAAATCGAAGGGGATACTGAGACGTCGCATACTTCGGCTACGCCGTTATGGATATCCGTATCTGTTCTTGTCTCCATTTTACATTATGTTTCTTATCTTTACTCTATACCCCATTGTTGGTTCATTTCTGTACAGTTTCTTCAGGTTCCAAAGCTACACATCATACAAATTCACCTGGTTTACGAACTATAAAGACATATTTCTTGATAAGAGGTTCTTAGTTGCGCTCGGCAATACTGCGTATTTCTCCGTCGTGACTGTTCTAATACAGATAAGTTTACCTATTGTGGTAGCTGTTTTTTTAAACATTAAGTGGGTGAGATTCAACAATTTCTTTAGGGCGAGCTACTTCCTACCTATATTGATATCGACCATTGTAGCCTCGATAATCTTTTCATATTTTTATGATTTGAAGTACGGCATTATTAATTATGCTTTAGAGAAAATGTTTTTGCCAAGGATAGACTGGCTGGGGAACCCTTATTTTTCCATGCCAGCGTTAATATTGATGAATGGGTGGAGGATATCCGGAATAAATACTCTCATATTTTTGGGTGCTTTAAAGAATATTCCTGAAACGTTATACGATGCAGGAGCTATAGATGGAGCAAATAAGTCGCAGCTTTTCAGATATATTACTATACCCATGCTACGCCCCGTAATGCTTTTCGTCTGTGTATTGACTTTCACTGGTTCCTTTCAACTGTTTGCAGAGCCGTTCATGATGACAAGGGGTGGTCCAGGAATTTCGACGTATACAATCGTCATGTATATATATGACCAAGGTTTTAGATATTCTCAGTTGGGTATGGCCACTGCTGCCGCCTATATTATGTTCATTATCATTTTTGGAGTCTCTATTGGCATGCTTAAGAGCTTGGGTTTTTTTGAGAAAGTTTAGATAACACTGGCAACAAGATCAGCAAGTAAGAAGAAAGGTTAGGGAGTAAACGGTATGCGATCCAAAAGAATAATAAGCATGGGCTTGATATATCTTTTTTTGTTGGCCTATGTGGTAGTGGCGCTCATTCCCTTCCTGTGGATAGTTTCGTCTTCCTTTAAAACTATGGCAGAGATATTCTCATTTCCCCCAACATTAATACCAGAAAACCCCACTCTAGACAGTTTCAAGTACCTATTTACTGAAAGTCCCATGCTAAGATGGATCCTTAACAGCCTGTTGGTGTCGGGTGGATACACTTTCTTCGCCTTGCTTTTTTGCTCGTTAGGTGGGTTTGCTTTTGCCAAGTATAACTTCCCCTTCAAGAACGCTCTCTTCTTTGTTCTTATTTCCACTCTGATGATACCCATTCAGGTAACTATGATCCCGCTTTTTAAATTAATGCTGACCCTTAATTGGGTTAACAGCTATTGGGCGCTGATTATCCCTGGTTCGGCCAATGCCTTTGGCATATTCTTGATGAGGCAATATTTGCTTTCAGTGCCGGATGAACTAATAGATGCAGCGAGAATAGACGGTTGCTCGGATTTTAAGATTTACTACAAGATCGTCCTGCCCCTTATACGGCCAGCTCTAGGTGCGCTCTCAATTCTGATGTTCCTTGGATCGTGGAACGATTTTATATGGCCTCTGATTATCCTAAGGGATTCCAAAATGTACACCGTGAACCTGGGTGTTGCAAGTCTATATAATATGTTTAGAACATTTGAGAGATACGACATCATTATTGCTGGATCTTTTTGGATGAGTATACCAGTGATCATATTCTTCTTACTTCGTCAGAGGGATTTCATAAGCGGGCTGACGCTTGGCAGCGTGAAGGAGTAGTCACCCTGACTATCCTTGCTCAGATTACATTCAAAGTTGAAAACTGACTGACTATATTGTTGATAAGAAAGGGATAATCAAATAATGTACCAAAGGGAATTAAAGCCAGATACATTGGTTTTACAGGAATGCGCAGCATTAGGCATGAACAATTTAATCAAAAATCTTGACAAGAAAAAAGGATACATGCCCTTTTTTTGGACTATTCTTAACCTTGATCCGCCTGAGGCAAGGCATGGTATTCTAACT
Organism: Actinomycetota bacterium; assembly: GCA_023488455.1. Next base: position 19,243 of record JAMDDV010000006.1, read on the forward strand.
TTTGATTTTGGCGATACGACCGGCAGGTATTTAGAGGCTCTGCTCCTGGCAATACAGATGACGGGAAATCAGGAAGGTGCTGAGGAGTCGATCAAGCTAAAAGAACTGCTTCTTTCCTTTATCGATGATGAGGATCACCTAAGTTACAGTCCTAAGACATCGTGGTGTGAGCACGCAGCATCAATACATAATCAAAGAGGTACCATTATGGCTCTGACGAATTGGTTCTGGCTAGAAGGTGATGATTTTGTAAAACAGAAGATTGATCAGATGATTAAAGCACTTTCGCAAATAGCTGTGTACGAGGACGATTTTTGTTATTTCCCATACGGACTAAATTACTCAAAAGACCTCGGCTGGCATAGAGAGCGCGGGATAAATGACGGTCTTTCGAGAGGAGCACTAATAAATCCTCTCTTGAATCATTTTCAGGTGACATCAAATAATAGCGCCCTCCAACTTGCTAAAGGATTAGTAAATTATGTAGTAAAGCATAGCCCCGATTTTAGTGAAACCGGCAATTTCATGGGTCATTCTGAATCGATGATGTCAACTGTCGTAGGGGTTCTAAGATATGGAATTATTACAAACCAAGACAACTTCATACATTGGGCAAAGAGAGTTTATGATTGGACCAAAACCATAGGTAGCAGTACAGGATGGTTTCCCGAATTTGTCGGGAGAGATATTAACAAAGAAGGTTGTGAGACTTGTACAATTGTTAATCTAATGGAGTGTGCGCTTAATTTAGCGAGATCTGGGTATCCAGCCTACCTTAATGATGTGGAACGATATTTAAGGAATCATCTTATTGAAAGCCAATTAGTAGACCTTGAATGGATAGAAAGAATAAAAAATGCGAAGACTGTATATCCCTCAGACATAATAGGCGATGGAGAATTGATCACTGATATTGAGGGAAGAGATACTGAGAACATTTTAGAAAGGGTTAAAGGCGGATTTGCAGGCTGGAGTGCATTAAATGACTGGATCGGGCATAATCCATATTATAAATATCTGATGATGAATTGTTGTAGTCCCTCTGGAATTCGTGCTTTGTTTTTTGTCTGGCATAACACAGTGACTATGACATCGCAGGGGATATTCGTAAACTTCAATTTGAATAGAGATACAAACTGGGTTGAAGTAAATAGTTATCACCCCTTTGAGGGAAAAGTAGAAATCCGAATACATGACGCCCCGACACTTTTTGTCAGAATTCCCGAATGGGTAATGCCTGGCTCAGTGAACATTTATGTTAACTCTAAAATAACAGAATCAATATGGGACAGACGATACGTTAAGATCACCAACTTAAAAAAAGATGATGTTGTGATTGTTGAATATCCCGTGAATTCAGCAGAAAAGAAGGAAATAATAGGGGGAAGAGAATTTTGGTTAAAATGGAGGGGAGATACAGTAATAGACATAAAACCCGCTGGTGAAATTAAGCCGCTTTACCAAAGAAAATGGATATTACAAGAGAAAAAAACTCCTTTAAAGGTAAAGAGCTACTTCAAGCCATCTAAAGAGTTCCCTTGGTAGGGACAATAGAAGAGCGGGGGCTATAAAAAATGAATGCTCGCGAAAGATTCTTGGCCTGCATGAAATTCGACAGATCCGTGCGCGCTTTGAAGTGGGAGTTCGGATACTGGGGAGGCACCATAGAGCGGTGGTATAGAGAAGGGCTGCCTGAACAGTTGGGTCTCGCCAAACAGGTCGCGTATGGAGATTGTGTCTGTGGAGAGGGATTAGATGGGCCTCTTCAAGATCTAGTTAGAGATAAAGATGTACACGATTTCTTCTGCTTTGACGAGGGCGAGAGAACCGTGCCAATAAACTTCTGGATATATCCTCCTTTTAAGGAGCAAGTACTTGAGGAAGACGAAACGACCAGAGTCGTAATTGATGATAATGGCGTCAAGAAACAAGAAAAAAAAGATAAGTCCACTATCCCCAAGTGCCTAAGCTGGCCAGTTAAAGATAAGGAAAGTTGGGAAATCATTAAGACAGAAAGATTTCAGATTATGACAAATGAGAGGTTACCTTATAGTTGGAGGACACTGAAAGAAGAATATATATATAGGGAATACCCACTGTCTCTGGGCGGGAGCAACCCTGTCGGATTCTTCGGTTCCTTGCGCAATCTATTGGGTGAAGTAAACCTACTATATGCATTTTACGACCAACCGCAGCTGATTCGAGAGATTATGAATTATCTAACTGATTTCTGGATATCCCTTTTTGAAGAAGTATTGTCGCAGGTAGAGGTAGATTACGCGAAGATTTGGGAGGATATGGCATTTAAGAACGGACCTCTTATATCTCCACAATTAGTACGAGAGTTTATGCTGCCTTGTTACAAGAAACTTACAAATTTTTTGAGAAATCATGGAGTTGAGATCATCCTCTTGGACAGTGACGGCGATTGTCGTTCCCTAATCCCAATCTGGATAGAGGGAGGGATAACAGGTATATACCCCAACGAGGTTCAGGCAAGCATGGATATTTTAGAGATAAGGAAGACCTATCCAAGTTTGCAACTCCTAGGAGGTATAGATAAGATGGTAATCGCTAATGATAAACAGCAAATCGATATAGAACTGAAATCGAAAGTGGCTTCAGTGCTTGAACAAAGTGGTTATATTCCTTTCGTGGATCATCTTATTCCTCCGGGTGTGTCATGGGATAATTTTAGATATTATCGGGAAAGGCTTCATCAGTTATTGGACCCACAGCCAACGCGGACATGAGTAAGTATAATAATGGATATATGCAATTAAAGCTTATTGATGCCTTTATGGGAGATATTACACCTTTTTACTGGAAGGAAAAATATCACGCCTTTTATTTAGGAGTACAGGATGGACGACCTTTTTGGTTGCGTCACGCAGTTTCAAGGGATCTTTTGAGCTGGGATGAGCTACCAGTGGCGCTTGATGTTGGAGGAACTGAAGCCCCTGATGCTAAAGGCGCCGGCACAGGTTCAATCATTGAGGATAAAGGTTTGTTCCATTTTTTTTATGGAGGTCAAACATCAGGTAAAGGGGCATACCCTCCCGAGACAATCTGCCACGCCACAAGTACTGACCTCGTCAGCTGGCAGAAGGATCCGGCAAACCCAATTTTGATCCCAGATGATCTATATTATAAAAGAGATGGATACTTCAAAGACCCACACGTCATCTGGAATGATGATGAGAACTGCTACTTTATGTTCATCGCAGCGCACGTAAAGGATGCGCCAACCCCAAGGAGAGGCTGCGTAGGGGTGGCTAAGAGCAGGGACCTGGTTAGTTGGGAACTCC
>JAMDDV010000030.1 GCA_023488455.1 Actinomycetota bacterium
CTAAACTATTATGTTTCTTCCATTGATTGATTTTTTCTTCATTCTTCGGGTTAGCAGCAATCTCCTTTAGTTTTTTTGCAAGATCCCTTAAAACCAGTCTATCTCTCGTATCAATACGATCAGGGCTCTCATATTTGAAGAGATCAGTTATAATGGCGGTCTCAACCTTAGAATGCTTTAATATCATGTTTCTTGGAAATCGGAACTAATTATTCTGTTTAACTGATCTCTGAAGTACTTATAATTTTCAAAGCTTGTATCAGGAATAACCGTATGGTCGGCAAAGGGAATGTACCCGCCTTTGTCTAAAACTCGTCTTACCTTCAAAAGATCCTCATTTATAAATGGCCTGCCCTTAGCTATAACTACTTTGTCTATACCGCCCCAAATCACCAGATCTGGATATTCTTTTCTAACTTTTTCTACGTTCATGCCCGCTGCTACCTCAAGTGGATAGGTGCTGTTTATGCCAGCTTCCATCCATAAGGGTATCAGTTCACTTATGTCCCCATCGCTATCTACACCAATATTCTTCAAACCTTTATCTCTAACAGAGTTGATTAATCTCTCCAAAACGAGGTATAGAAATCGAATATTTCATGAACAAAATCAGGTTCATCATAAAAAGCTATGCATGCCCTCTCTATGCCCATCAACTCCCTGAGTATGCCAAAGAAACCATCTGGACCCTGACCAAGCTGAATAGGATATGACCTGTTCTCGTAATCCGTTCTCAGTTCTTCCCAGTTCTTGGGCAACCTGTCTTTAAGATTTGGGTTATATCTTTTCTTTAATTTACTGAAATCTTCTCTATTTTCAACAGGATATTTCAAAAACATTGGTGCGCTGGAACCATCTTTTTTTGTCTTAATAATCTTCCCATCACTTCTCTCCAAAACTATATCTGGGCCATCTTCTTTGATAATTCTCTCTTCAAATAGTGGAATCATCCTCGTATTCAGTGGAACTGCTCTTATAGCTTCATCGAATCCAAAGTAATCATGAACATCGATGTCCCGTACGGCTTCAGGGAAGACTAGTGCCTTACCGCATATACATTGGCCATAATCCAGGTCTGATAAATTAACAGGTTTTTTTTGGGAAGACCCTCCTTATACCATCTTTCTACTGCATACCACCAGTAACCAAACTCCCAGTTTAAGGTCCTAGTGTCAGAACCAAACCTAAAAACATTCAAAAACATGTTTCTTGCTGTAGTCAATTTAATCACCCATGAATAGATTTGTAGAAAATTTCGACCTCATACTGTCACTGCAATACTTGTCATCATTTCTTTTGTTTATAATAAGTTGATGAAATCGATTGCCCTTATAATATCATGTAAAACATACGGTTTCAAATCGAAAGATTGATGCTGCCCAACTAATAAAGATATATATTTATATAAATAAAAAGGAAGATATAGCTTGTTAGATTTTAAATATTATTTATATATGGAGGCACCATGACCAAATCAGAAATCAGGTCTTTTATCAAAAGCGCCATTGAATCAGGCGAAGGAGCATTAAGGCTTGCTCCAACCTGGGTCCCGCGAGCTTTTTTGATCCCAGGAAGGCGCATGAAGCTGCATCCTGATGACATATACATTTTGGGTGCGAACAGAGGCGGAATAGATGAGAGGTGGTTTGCATCTACAACACCAGCAGATAATGGACCCGGTACACCACCTGATGAAGGATTAAGCTACATTATACACGATGACAAAAAGGTACTCCTTAAAGAAGCAATCAATGTAATGGGAGAGTATATAATTGGAAAAAATATGATGGAAAAATACGGAGGCTGGAAGGTATATGCCAAATTCTTCGATAACATGGAGCCAATTCCCCATCACATGCACCAGCTTGACGAGCATGCTGCAAATGTTGGGAGGGAGGGAAAGCCTGAGTCCTACTATTTCCCTCCCCAGCTAAACTCAATTGCCAACAGTTTTCCATATACCTTTTTTGGTCTTGAGCCAGGAACTGACAAGCGAGACGTAATAGATTGCCTAAGGAAATGGAATGAAGGCGATAACGGGATGCTTGAGCTGTCAAGGGCTTACAGGCAAAAGATCGGAACGGGGTGGATACTTCCAGCTGGAATACTTCATGCACCTGGCACACTGGTAACATTTGAGGTGCAGTGGGCATCAGATGTCTTTAGCATGTTTCAGTCAATGGTCTTTGGCAAAGCAGTTGATAGGAGCCTCCTAGTAAAGGATGTACCAAAGGACAAAGAACAGGACTATGACTATATTGTAGGCATGCTTGATTGGGAAAGAAACCTGGCCCCAAATTTCAAAAAGAGGTTTTACCTTGAGCCTGTCTTAGCCAGGGGTGCATTGGACTTGGGATACGTTGAAAACTGGATCATATATGGACAAATAGACGGTAAAGAGTACTTCAGCTCCAAGGAGCTAACCATATTCCCAGGGGCAAAAGTCAACCTCAGGGATAACGGTGCTTACTGCGCTGTAGTCGTTCAGGGCAGGGGGAAATTAGCAGCCAATTATGCAGAGAGTTCAACTATGATCAGATATGGTGAGCTGACAAATGACGAATTCTTCATAACCGATAATGCCGCTAGGGAAGGTATTGATGTTGAGAACACAGGACAGGAGAACCTTGTGATGCTCAAGTACTTCGGCCCAGAAACCAATTTCGATATGCCAGAGAAAGAGGTTTAGAAAAAATTTTTAATAATTACTTTCTCTAAATTAGAACCAAAAACTAACATTAACCATTACCTAATATATTCCTAAACCTTGTTTAGTAAATACAAAATTTTTACTTGCATCTTTATCGGTGGAATTGCGAACTATTAGTTTTACATCCAGTATGACTTGCTCGCTGGGCATTGTCTGCTTATGTACTGCATCAATTAATATCTTTGTGGCTCTAACTCCCATTTGATATTCCTGCTGAGCAACAATTGTTAATGGTGGAGTTAATAATGAGGTAAGAGGTGGAATATCATCGAACCCAACGATTGCCATTTCGTCTGGAATATTTATATGCCTATTCTTTAATGAGACATAAGCACCAACTGCCATGTCAGTGCCCATAATAAAAACTGCGGTGGGGTGTTCAGGAGTACCAAGTAAATTCTCCATACAATGAAACCCACCAACTGCAGTAAAATCTGATTCTAATACTATTGATTCATCATAAGATATTCCATTATCAACTAGGGCTTTTTTATAACCGTCCAGTCGGTCTTTACAAATCTCAAAGGAGAATGGACCTCCTATCAATGCAATATATTTATGACCTTTTTCAATAAGGTGAGCAGTTGCTCTATAGCCACCTGCGAAATTATTACTTCCAACAAAGGGAATGCCTGGTTTCTTTATATATCTGTCCACCATTATATATGGTATTCTGCTGTCCGAAAGTTTTGCACAGCACTCTTCATCTTCTTTCCCCCCAGAAAGTCCTCCAAGAATTACACCATCAACTTTTTTCTCAATCAACATGTCGATATACCATTTCTGCAATTCAGGATCGAGTTCAGCATTTCCAAAAATAACGTTGTACCCATTTTTTCTTGCTGTTTCATCTACAGCACTAATCAGTTTAGGTAGAAAAAGATTTACTGCATCGGGAAAGATCAAACCTATTATTCCAGTTCTTTTAGTACGGAGGCTGCGAGCTACAGTGTCAACCCTGTATCCAAGTCGCTCAACAGTCTCGATGATCCTTTTTAATTTTTCCTCAGAAACTACCTTTTGATTATTTAAAGCCCTCGAAATTGTGCTTGCTGAAACGCCAACTTCTTTCGCTATGTCATATATAGTAACTCTTTTGTTTGCCATTCTATTTAATCTATTTAAAATATTGTCAAAAATAATTGTTAAAGTCTATAAATAAAAACAATAAAAAATATTATACATCAGTACAAATTGGATATTTACCATATTCTATCGCTGCTTGATAGAACGCTTCAATATTATATTCAGGTGTGTCTAGCTGGACATTCTGGGATGGCATAAGCCAAAGGCCACCTCCAGGAGCAACACTTCTTATCATGTCTCGAACCATCGTCTTCACTTCTTCGACACTACCAAAAGGTAGAACACTTTGAGTTCCAATTGTACCCGCAAGAACAAGTTCATTCCCATATCGTCTCTTTATCCAAACAGGATCCATCGACTCCGGTTGTATTGGGTGAAGGATATTTACTCCAACCTCAACAAGATCATCCAGGACCTCATAAATGCACCCATCGGAGTGAAATATGATTTTTATTTTAGAGTTCATTTTCTTAATTTCATCGAATAAAAACGCCATTTTGGGCTTAATAACCTTCCTGAAAATCTGGGGAGAAATCATGAGTCCATATTGCGCCCCAAGGTCATCTCCCATCCAAATGCTATCCACGCCCATTTCAATAAATCGCTTCGACACTGCTATATAATAATTATTCAACATATCCATGATCCGCCAGATTAGCTCGCGATTTCTGACTAGATCAATAAACGTTTGCTCATCGCCCCTCAAATATCTGGTACTCTCCATTAACACTGGACCAATATCTCCTGCTATGTAGTGAGATCTTCCGTATTTGTTTATAACTTCAATAGTGGTACCCATATCAACTTTGGATGGATCCGGCGGCGCATATGAATTAATTGCATCATCATCAGCTAAGGGGTGTTCTATGATCTCATTGTAATAGCCTATACCAAAAAGCGTTTTGTACGGAATTTTTCGAAGCCTTATTCCCCATTCA
>JAMDDV010000021.1 GCA_023488455.1 Actinomycetota bacterium
TATAACTACTGTTACAAGAGCAAAGACCCTGCCCGTTTTGCTTGGTGACTATATTTACAAATATACAATTGAATATGGCAAGATCACTGCAGCTGCGGTGATAGCAGTAATTTTTCCTATTATTCTGGTATTAATTTTCCAGAGGTATTTGGTGAAAGGTTTAACTACAGGTGCACTCAAAGAGTAATAAATTAAATTTTATATATGATGAAGAAGTTGAAGATTTATCAGAACATATTGAAGACAAACTCATCGTAAGCAATAACAGAATATTCGTGCTCCAGTCAACTAATCCTGAGCTTTTCGCGTTTGTTGATGATATAAGGTGGCCAAACCCTGCATCTGATAATTGGATGTATAGCCATGGATGTTTTTTTATGGTTCAGGATTTGCAAAGTAAGGATATGGCACGATCAATAGATGGTACCTTAACTCATAAAAAGCGTAAGTATATACCGAATGGCAGTCTTCTAAATGTTTTAGGAGCTTTTGATTCTGCAATCACCCTTTCTTTATATGACTTTTGTGTGCCCAATAAAGATCTTTGGGTTAGAAGGCTAAGGGTAAAAAATGTTTCTAAAATAGATAAAAATATCAGAATTATTCTTTTTATTGCTCCTCGAACTTGTAATGAGAAAGGAATTTTAAAAGGACGGAAATTAAAAAATAATGTTTTTATTTTTGATGGGAACATAGAAGCTCCATATGTGGCTATTGCTTGTGATAATAAAGTAGATGATTACATCATTTCCCGTGATGCATACCAGAATGCTTATATTGGTAATTTCGAAGAAGACAAAAGAATTGAGGATCCAGATAGAGTTGAGCTTGCTTTAGCTATAGATTTGAGTCTTAAAACAGCTGAAACTAAATTGGTAAACTTTTTTATCTCTTTTGGAAAAACTCGAGATGATGTTTTACAGCTCATAAACCAAATAACTATAAATTCTGATGAATTATTTGTACAGACCCGGAAATGGTGGGGAAACTGGTTTAAAGAGGGAATCACCTTCCATTCTTCGAGCGCAAAGTTGGACTGGTTATATCGGGTTAATTTAATGGTCTCTAAGATGTGTCAAGCTGAGAACGGCGCTGTTCCCTACATTGGCTGTGGGGACTATGATCGAATGGCCTGGGTGAGGGATAACGTATGGTATGCAGTAGGAATGGACTATTCAGGACACTTTGATGAAGCTCAGAAGGCCTTAGACTGGTGTTTTATGTTAAAAAGAAGGAAAGATGGTTGTCTCTACACTAACTATCTAGTTGATCCCAATGTTCCAAAATGGACTCAATTGGAACATGATTTCTATGGAGAGATATTAACTGGGATATGGGTCCATTATATTTTTACCCAAAACAAAGATTATCTATCTGAGGGATGGATCACTATAAAAAACTGTGCTGAAATTATAATTAAGAATATCAGTCAAAATGGACTGATAGCCCAAGATTATTCTATATGGGAAGACAACCTATCACAGAATACTTTTACTTCGGGTGTATCTGCCTTTGGCTTGTTGTGTGCCTCACAAATAGCCGAAGCACTTGGGAAAATTCCTTTACATGAGCAATGGAGGCATTACAGCGAGGATATAGTAAAAGCCATAAAAGATCTTTGTTATAAACAAGAGATTGAATGTTTTACCGAGAGTCCAGATAGCATTTATATTGATGGTTCAGTTCTTATTCTTTTTTCGTGGTTTCCTATTTTTAGAGTGGAAAGTAAGTTTTATAAGTGTGTTGAAAATATCTGTAATCGTCTGTGGCATAAAAAGATTGGTGGTTTAAGGAGAAGGGAGAAGGAACTTAATAACCCGAGGCAGGATTGGGATAAATATCCCTGGCCAGGGGTAACTCTGTGGGCAGCAGATGCGTATTTAGAGATGGGTGATGACAGAGCCTTCAAATTCTTGAATTGGGTGATTAAAAATGCAATGCCTGAAGGAATTCTTGCTGAAAATGTCCATCCAACGCATTTTTCTCGCTTTCCTATGCCCAGCTATTCATCCATGGGTCTAGTCAGGACATTACTTTGTTTGGCTGGTATTAGATTTAATGGGTATATAAATCGTGAAAGTCCAATATTAAAAGATAAATATGGAGAGATTAGATTAGAAAATTTGACATTTTCTTAAATATTTGGAATTTTGGGGTATGAACGTGGAAGCGAATTTTTATTACTCAAAAACACGGTTATTGCTGGATTTTCATACTCCCGAGTGGCATCCAGAGATTTTATCCAGATTTGATGCAAAGAAAATAGTTGAAATAGTAAAAAAATCTTCTGTTGATTGCCTGACGTTTTACGCAAAAGATCATTATGGGCACTGTTATTACAATACTAAGGTTGGTCACAAACATAAGAATATGGGAGATAGAGATTTTTTAGCAGAGGTTATTGCTGAAGCTAATGCCAGGGGATTAATGGTACAAATATACTATACTGTTAATTTTCAGGTAAATGTAAAAGATGAGAGTTATTTAGCAAAAGATGGAAATGGCAAATTCATAAAATATTCTTATGAGGGGGTTCAAAGGTGGGATCAGGTTTGCTATAACTCCATGGATTATTTGGAATTTTGCCTTACCCAGATAAGAGAATTGTCGGTCAATTATGAAGCATCTTCTATCTGGATAGATATGTTTAATTATCCTTTTGACCGGATTGCATGTTACTGCGATAAGTGCAGAAGGGCTTTCAAAGAACAGTATGGGTACGACAACCTTCCAGCCAGTCCTACATGGGATAAAGTGTGGAGGGATTTTTTAGATTTCAGGTTTAAAGCTAATTATGAATTTGCTTTAAAGATACGAAAAGAAATAAAGAAAATTAAACCCGATATGGTAGCGATATTTAATTACCATGGTGGTCCACATCAGAACTGGCTTGAAGGTCAGAAACCTGTAATGCATTCGTCATATAGTGATTTTACCTCGCATGAGATATATCCAAACGAGTATGGGACTATGTATTCGAGCATTGTACCGCGCTATCTAAGAGGAGTACAGCCCGGTAAGCCAGCTGAGATCTTGACAAGTAGATTTAATTATTCTTGGGATTACACACTAAAACCAAAAGCACAGTACACATGGGAAGTAATGACAGCTCTGGCAAATGGTGTAAGCATTGTTACGGTCGACCAGCCACTGCATACAGGAGAGCTTGATGAAAGCGTGTACAAGTTAATCAGGGATGTCTACTCATATGCCAATTCAAGAAAGAACGTGTTTAAAGGTAATGATCCCAAGTTGATCGCTGTCTACTATTCGGTAAAGACAAGAGACTTTTATGCCAGGGATAATAAAGAGGAGTACTCGCTTTCCTTTAACGGTGCGATGAAGGCCCTTCTTGAGGAACATTATCCAGTTGATGTCCTCTTTGATGAGAACTTAGCCTCGCTTGATATCAGCCAATATAAAGTCCTTGTACTGGCAAATGTGGCTATCCTGAATGATGAAGAAATTGAGAAAATTAAACATTTTGTTGTGGATGGGGGGATACTGATAGCCACCGACGAGACCTCACTTTATGATGAAAATGGGGACAGACTCACAAACTACAGACTTTCAGAGATTTTTGGGGTTGACCATGCAGGTAAGACCAAATTTAGAAGATGTTTCTTTAAAACCCCCGAGAACTATTCAAGGGATATTGACCAAAATTACTCGATCCTTGTCGATGGACCTGGCAATATCATTAATGCAAACAACAAATTTGTATCACTTTCAGGATCTCTTGAGATACCTTTTTATGAACCAGGTGACGCCATGTTTTATTCTCATAACCTGCATCCAAGATGGAGGGAAGTGGGCCCTGCTTTAGTAATGAATACCTATCAATCGGGCAAGGTTTTTTATATACCTTTTAAGATATTCAGATCTTATGCAAATAGGTATATGTTGCCAGAACACAGGAAGTTTATCAGAAATATAATCGATGGTCTTAATCTTGAACTTCCAATAAAGGTGATCGCACCGCTAAATGTTGAGGTTGTTATAAAAGAAGATAGTGAAAATTACTATATCCATCTTTTGGGATATAACCCGACAAAGCAGATATTTACACAGACCAATCATCCTGATGAGCCAATCATCATACCCTTCCTTATGATGGAGGAACCGCTTATATATACGACAGAGATAGAAATAAATGTCCCATATATTAGATTTGAAGTAGAAGGCGATTCGTCTGTGTTAGAGAAAAATAGTAATAGAGTTAGGATTTTGATTAAAGATGTTTATGAATCAATAAAGATTTCCAAGAAGCAATTTTTAATTTCCTCAGTAAACGTTATTTGATGAGACGTAGGTCAACATGAGTAGGGAAAATATATGAATAGTTTAGAAGGTCATACACCTCTTTCAGTGTTAGAACATCCTAAGTGTGAGGATGCCATTATCTCTGACCTCTTTAAATACAGCAGCCCTGATCGTATTGATACGAGAGATAGACTGGTTTTAAGGGATCTTGCAAAAAAACTAAAGGAGATTGCTGCTAACCCGAAGAATGAAGAAAAAATCAATCAATGGAAGAAACATAATAGTTTAG
>JAMDDV010000029.1 GCA_023488455.1 Actinomycetota bacterium
TGATGGGCCGACCAGTACAACGAACTCCTTATCGGGGATGTCAAGGTTGAAATCACTGACTGCAACAACTTCACCGAACTTCTTGGTTATGTTTTCAAGTAGAACTTTTGCCATTATTTAACTCCTTTGAAAAAGTATTATCTGAAAGACTATTCTATTAAAATATCCTAACAAAATCAATTTTTTTATGGCCGCGGTGCCTGCACAGCATATACGGACAATTGCCCATCCCCCGACTCGATCGAGTGCATCATGTTATTTTTTACGTGTACCACATCTCCCTCTTTTACATCAATGACTTCATCGCCCACATATATGGTCCCCGAACCAGAAACGACAAAGAATAGTTCTTCAGAATTTTCATGAAGATGAGGAGTGAGCTTTTGGTTCTTTTCCATATATATCATGATCAAGCGCATTTTATCCGTAACTATCGGCGTCTTTTTTATTACCTCATGATATGAATATTCAGCATCTGAATAAAAATTCCCCACCTTCATTGCTCCTCCATCGTCAATGATTTTTGCTATCTATTGTATCCTTACTGGGCCGACATTTTCTACGTTAATTAGTTTTCGTGGTAAAAATTCTTCAAACCGAGGATAAGAGAATGTATATTAAACTTGGTTTTTCCCAGTTTTATTGAATGAGTAACCATATTTTCCAACTCTTCTACGCACTCAAGCAAGGTGTCAATAATATCATCATTCACAGTTATTGAAAATTTGTGTATCAAACCAAGAGCTCTCTCCAGACTGCTGGCAAGTTTAAAAAATAGATCACTATTAGAATTCGATGAAAACTTGCTGACCTCAATGGCATAAGCGTATGCCATTCTTACTGAGCTAAAATCCGATCGATCGGATTCAAAATTCAGCAGATGCTTCTCAATTTCCGAGAGTTCCTGATAAACATTATAAAGGTTCGTAATATTTCTCATTTATGCACTTCGATCCCATGATGAAAACTGATTAATATCAGATCTTATTCTTTAATATCGGCAAAATTTCTTGCTTATTTAGAAAGAAACTTACCTTTGAGGAAAAATATGCAAAATTTTATTTGCCGGAGGTCTTTCGCTGTCACTTATGCTTAACAGCTCCAAAAAATACGATCTGTCGCCCTGTCTGATAAGCTTCATGTCCTTATTTATATCTTTCAGCAACTCAATATTTTTCTCCTTTTCCAGGCGATCCATCACCGCCTGCATGATAGCAAATGACATCTTGCCAAGATCATCGAGATGCTGATTGCGATGGACCCTCATCTTAAGATCGACCTGTGCAATAACATTCAAACCGTACATCTTCAACATATCTATCAGCAGTCCCGTCTCAACCCCATATCCCGTGTAAAACGGAACGCTCAACAAGACATCCCTTCTACCTGCGTATTCACCGGAGAGCGGTTGAATCAAGCCAGACAGCTCGGGATAGAATAGGTTGAACAACGGCCTTGCTGTCAGCTCAGTCACCCTGCCTCCTCCACTTTCATACAGCCTGTTACCAATTTTTATCGGCCTTCGATAAAAACCTTTTACATATTTTATCCGCTCGTAATGCAGTAGTGGACCAATGATCCCATACACAAACCTTGGATGTATGTTTCTAATATCTGTGTCGATCCAGGCAATAATGTCTCCCCTTGCTGCAAAGAGGCTTTTCCACAGAGCTTCACCCTTCCCACGATACGTACCCAGCTCTGGCAGTATCTGGCTGTGCTGATAAACCCTTATCCCCAGATCATCAGCAATCTGGACGGTTCCATCGGTCGAGCCGCTGTCGATTAACAGGATCTCATCCAAAAGGTGGTGCTGATCAAAAAGATCTGATTTCACAACTTTGATTATCTCACCAATCGTTTCACATTCGTTCAATGCCGGAAGACACAAGCTGATGGTAAGGTTCTGTTTTTTCTTAAGGTCAACAAGCAGATCGATGTCCTCAAACTCACTTGAATGAAAGGTATTTTCCGCGAACCATTTATCAACCTTCTCCGAAAGTTTTCTGTTGGCTGGTAATAACTCAGCTTCAACCTCATCCCTCAAAAAATCAAATGAGAATTCCTCAAAGCTTGGGCACGACTGCAGGCTGGTCTTAACAACCATCACCGAACACTTTGCACTTCTTGCGATCTGCTCGGGCAGATACCCAAAAAGGTAAGGGCCATCAACATCAGGAATGGACGCTCCTATTATAAGAAGGTCATAGTTTTCTGACTCCTCATGAAGTGAGGTCAGTACATCGTCGACCTCTCTAACCTCAGTCGATATGTTCCTTTTTATCTTCATAGCTCCTATCTCATTTAGCGCGCGCTTAATCGAAAATGACTTATCCTGCGGGGGGCCATCCTTTTTGAGAAAATGGATGAACTTGATATGCGCTCCTGTATTCTCAGAAATCTGTATAGCAATTTTAGCTGCAAGCCTGGCATGCGGACCACCTCTGATCGGAACCAGTATGCTTCTAATATCGCCCCTGCCGTAATGTCTGATTATTGAGATATCACAGGGTGGATTTTTTACCACTTCATCGATCGTGACTCCAAATACCTTATCTGAGCGCTTTGACTTTCCACTCCAATCAAAAAGTATCAGGTCCGGCTTCTCTTTCCTGGCTTCATTGATAATTTCCTGCCAGACCTTCCTGGAGATCCTGACGACAGGCTTTATCTCCACATCGTCAAGTCTATTTTCTGAAATTACCCTCTTCAGTATCTCCCTATAATTCCTTGCAGATATAGTCGCATAGCTAAGAGAAACCTCTCCCGGAACCTCAAGGATACCGAGGGCAATTATCCTGCCCCTACCACGAGGAGACATGGCAAGGGCGATATTCAAGATATCGTTTGCTCTTCTCTCTTTCAGGAACGGTACAAGCAACCTGAATTCTTTCTGATTGCTCATAAAACTACTTTCTGTTAACCTTACTTGCTTTTATAATTTTACCTTAAAATCATGTTTTTAGATAAACAGGATGCAAGTTTAGAGATTGGAAGAATCAAATGCATGGAACTTATGACTATTACAAATTCGGTGAATACCTGATAAGCATTGGGAAACATTTACAAGCCATCGGATACCTTGAAAACGCTGCGCGACTGGAACCACGAAAGGCCTCGATCAGGGAACTGCTCGCAATTTCTTATTACAATTGCAAGAACTACTTAAAATCAGAAGAAAATTTTAAAATCGCAATCGATATTGATCCCACAAACGATTACGCTTATTTTGGGTTGAGCAGATGCTCATACAAAATGGGGAGCTTGCAGACCGCAATAGGTCAATTAAAGATAGCAATTGCATTATCCCCAGATAACACGATGTACAAAGATACCCTGCTATTACTCAACAGGATATCCCTTTGACTGCCATTCACTGAAGCCACCGAGCATATTATTGACCGACTGGCTCTCTACATAGTTATATCCGGTTTTGCCCAGTATATCCGCCGCCCTTTTGCTCCTGTTTCCGCTACGGCAATATATCAAAACCGTTTTGCCTGGTGGGATCTTGCCCTCGCTCACCGCTTTTTCAAATTTATCAACCGGTATCAAGTTAGCACCTGGAATATGACCATCGTCATATTCCTGCTGGGTCCTCACATCAACTATGAATATATTATTACCTGTATCAATCAGCCTTTTTGCTTCATCTACCGTGACGTCCTGATATGGTGGTTTATCTACCTTCTCAGTTTCACTTGCGACTTTCTGCTCCAGGCAACCAACCGAAAAAAGAGCAATGACAAAAACAAAAGAAACTATTGCCAGGATTTTCCAAAATCTAATCATTCGAACTTAACCTTTAAGAAATTCTTTTCTCCATTTTTCTGAATCAAGATTCAAAATATCATGTCTCTGTTTCATATCATAATACATTGGTTCGCCAATCGATTTAGATATAAAATATATTTTCGCAGATGCTTCGATGAGATTTGTTCTCACATAAGCTTCTTTCAAGTGTTTACCAACAGTCAGAAGACCGTGCAGCTTCATCAGCACCGCATCTTTTTTCGCTATTTCCTTACCTACGGCCCTCGCCAATTCCATTGTTGATGGAAGATAAAAATCTATAGTCGGAACTTCGTCTCCAATAAAAATAACAAAATCAGGAAACATTGGCCCTATTACCCCACCAGCATTTACAACACCAATAGTATGTGGTGGATGCGTATGAATCACAGCACCAATATCGGGCCTTGACCTGTAACATTCCAGGTGCATTGAAATCTCGGATGTTGGTTTCCTATCTCCATCAACCGTCTCAAGAGTATTTATATCAACTCCTACATAATCATCAGGACAACAGTCCGTAAAGGACATCCCGCTCGGGGACAGGTAGACAACATCTCCGATACGGGCGCTGATATTCCCCCCA
>JAMDDV010000020.1 GCA_023488455.1 Actinomycetota bacterium
TATATCATATTTATGATAAAATGCAATAATTTCTCGAATGCGAATTTGCTTTCTTAGAAAAAAGGGTATTTTAGGCTATATTTAAGCTTGATTTTGATGCGTTAGAAAAGAAGATGCGGAATTGCTGCCAGCACCTCCTTTAATGGCATTAAAGCAGACTAAGAAAGTATAATAAGCTACTAGTGAAGAGTTTTACCTGGTGAAGTGGGAAGATAAATATTATGGATATTTTGTATGTTCCGTCGCCAGTTTCAGTTGGTTTGCTCTTAAGCTACAAATGCAATATGGAATGCAGGGACTGCATCTATGCTTGTTCGCCAAAATACAGAGGTGACTGGATAAGCGAAGATGATGATATAACTCGCGATAGACTCACTAAACTCAAAGAGGCTGGACTGGACGGCATTCTAATCAGCATAAATCCATTCAACGTTGAGAGCATACCATTTGAGAGAACGGAAAGAGCGGTCAGGATTAGCAGAGAGGTATTCGGCGCTAACATAATTGTATATCAGAAATTTTACTTAGATCTCTTCAAGAAGATGGGATTACAAAAGACGCTGTCGTTTGAAAAATTCTTAAACATGATTAACCCCACATATGTGTACAGATACACAGAACTGTTGCCAATGGGAAGAACCCCATATAAACTAGGTTACCTTTATAATAAATGCCCTGCAAAATATTTCTTCGAAGAGTCTTGCAAAGAGGAGTTGACGCGAAACTGGCACACACACATAGATAATTATCGGAATTATATTTCAGGGTTTTGTTCCGGGATATCACTTGGTGATGCTATGAACATGGACTCAATATTTAACGGAATTGACCTCAGCAAAAAACCGATCCTCAAAGCACTATCGGTAAATCTAGGGAACCTTCACAAAATAGCAGTAAGTTACGGTTATGAAATAAACGAAGAGGGCTATATTTCAAAGTGCCATCTATGTGTTGACATGAGAAAATATATTATTGAGAAGACGGACCAATTCACTGAGCTAAACCCAAGGACATACTACTTGAATTTATGACAGTTAAAGTCATTGTTTTTTAAGTTCAAATTAAGTCTTATAATTGTAATAAAGACCTAAGGAATTAGAGATGCTACTCTAATAATTGACGAGGAGGCGAAAATGCTACTGATTAGTTTAACGTCTCTCGCCGTAACTTTATTAATTGCATTTTTCGTCATTGCATTCTCGATCCGGATGGGAGTTGTAATATGGTTTATTATCCTGGCTGTCAAAGGAATAAGAAATAAAGAAACTTCTACAGCTTGGGGTAAATAATAAACAGAGTTAAATAAATATAAAAAAATCTATATTTTTACCGAGGTTTTAAAAACACATATAGTATCCATTAAATGCTACGGCCAGATCTGCTTACCATCTTCTCCGATGACTATTATTGCATCAGAAGGACAGCTCTTGGCAGCTTCCAGTATAGTTTCATCATCGGCACCAGCTTTATTTTTCACCTGCGATAACTCATCCTCATCGTACTCAAAAACTTCTGGCGCAATCTCAATGCAATTCCCGCAGCTAGTACATAAATCCTTATCAACTCTTATGTCCGATATCTTCTCGCCCATTGCTCTGTCTCTCCATTATTAAAGATTAATTCTTGGAAATTATAAAAAAATATGGTAACAAAATCACCTATATTGCATAGATTGTTTTAAAAACTACTCTGAATCTATACATTATAGAGAGTTATTGGATCGATCCTTCTTATTTCCTCAATTCGATCAAAATCTCTATCAGCAGAAATTATGTCTTTAATGTTATTTGTGAGCATAACAGCCGCATGAACCAGATCCCTTGGGCTAACGCATAATTCCTTATATTTAATAGCGAGTTCCATCATTTTCATGATCTCAGCCTCACCAACTGGGAGGATATTAAGATTAAGCGCATAAACATCTTGCAAAAGGGACATGGCGGTGTCCCATTGATTAATCAGGCAATAGCGATAAAGTATCTCTTGAAATACTTCACTATCCACAACGGCTTGGCCATATTTTTGCTCGAATGACCCATTCCCAATAGCCAGTATTAAACTGCTACAAGAAGCTCTATAATGATGTCCCTTCCCCCTGGCATACATGAAGATGCTGGTATCTAAAAAGTAAATTTCTTGCATCATTTTGCATGTCCCTGAGCGATCAGTTTTTCAATCTCCTCCCATTCCACTGGCTTTTCATCAACTGATACTATTCTCTTTGCTGCTTCCATCTTGTTCTTCCTGGATGCCTCATCATCCGATAGAACTGCTCTTTCGATAGATTCCCGAATAAGTGCCCCAACAGATTTTTTAAATAACTTGGCCTTCAACTCTAGCTTTTCATACTCTTTTGGATCAAATAGAATCATGACCTTCTTTGTTAACGCCATTACTTTCATCACCTTACCTATATCTATATCAATATCTACATCTAAATATAATTCAAGCAAATAATCTCGTCAATAGAGTGCTCGGTCAGATCAACTCTGCAGTGTTAGTGGACTGAGCAGGAGAAACAGGGGTCATAAGCCCTTATCAGTTTCTCGCAATCCAATTTGAGTTCATAAATCGGCAGATATTTGAATTTGTCAACAAAAGCATGGAGGTCCTTCTCTATATTTGAGAAGTTATGGGATGTAGGTGTGACAATATTTGCTCCTTCAACTATACCTCGCCTGTTGATTCGATACCAATGATATAAAAGACCACGTGGAGCCTCGGTCACCGCACCTCCTTCTCCAGAAGTAATTTTTCTTACTCGATCCTCCTGTTTTAACTCAATCTCCTTTAAAAGCTTTATGCACTCCTCAACAAAATGATGCGTCTCAAGAGCCTGTGCGATATTATTATGAAATGGATTGTAATCCGGAATGTTGAGTTCGATCTCTTCAGCCAGAGCTTTCGTCTCAGGGTTTAATTCATCAAATTTAAGATTCAGTCTCGCAAGGGCACCGCTTATAAATGAACTTCTCTGCTTAATATTGGTCTTCTTTGCCATTGCGTATTCAACCTGAGTTTCTTGGAAATATTCGTTGTATTCTCCAATATCAATGTTCATGCCGTTGCTTGAGATTATCCTTCCATTGTTAATTGCATATTCTGTATCGTTATCTACACATACGTATTCAGACTGTCGATGAAAACTGGGGTAATCAAGTTTTGATATCAGCATGACCATTTTCTCAACATCGGGTTTAATGTTCTCTAATTTATTGATAAATGACTTCAGATGATCAGCATCTGGGATTTTTGTAAACCCACCAGGCATGTGGGTAACTGAATGCAGTGCCCTCCCGCCAATAATAGCAGTTAATCCGTTTAAGACTTCCTTCATCCTGATAAGGCTATCAACATCCTTGGTAAATTCAGGGATCATTTCAATGATGCTGCTCTTGCGAAAATAATCAGGTAAAACGAGCATATATAGATGGATGACGTGGCTTGCTGCAATCTGGCTCATTGCAAGGATCTTCCTCAGCTTAATCGTCTGCTCACTTACTTCTATTCCGCATGCATTTTCCACCGCCAGGATTGCAGTCGTCATATGAGAGATAGGGCAGATACCGCAAATCCTTGATACTATATCTCCAACTTCATCATAACTGCGGCTAATTAAAAAACCTTCAAAAAATCGCGGAGGCTCGAATATCTTTAATTTGATCTCCTCAGTCCCGACCTCACCAAATTTTATTAAAATATTGGTCTCACCCTCACACCGGGCTAAATAATCAATATAAATTTCCTTACTCATATTCTTTTACCACCTTGCGGAATTCAGTTCTAATGCTCGCAAACAGGGTAAATTTTCTAACTATTTCATCACGTGATAATCCCATCTTCTCAAACTGCTGAGCTAAAGCATGGGTATTTGCATCTAACATTGGTCCCCAACATGCATAACAAGGCCTGTCATTTGAGGGACAGAGCGCACCGCATCCAGCATTTACAACAGGACCCATACATGGCTCTTTATTTGCGACCAGGACACATACATTGCCCTTTAACTTGCATTCGACGCATACACAATACTCCAGAAGGTCAGCCCTCTTCTTGCCCAGCAAAATAGAGGTCACCAGCTCGAAAAGATCTCTATCGCCAATCGGACAGCCCTTTAGATAGGCATCAACCTTTACGTATTCGTCCACTGCATGTGGCCTCACCGAATGAATGACCGACACATCCCCATATACTCTTTTTTCTATGTCCAGTTCATTTTGCATGCTCTTTATCGCCGGTATTCCGCCGTTAACCGCACAGGATCCTATTGGTATCAGATATTTGCTTGCTTCCCTTATCTTCTTCAACTGTTTAATCTGATCCATGTCGGTAATGGCTCCCTCGATTAATGCAATGTCAAATGGACCATTCTCCATCCCACTACTTGACGCCATCTTACAATAGACAAGATCGGTCACCCCAAAGATCTCGAACACATATTTCTGAAAATAGATCAGCTGAAATTCGCATCCAGCACAGCATGAATACTTAAAAATACCTATCCTCGGTTTCTTCATCTAAAGCAAAGTGTCAGAGAACCTTTTTATGTCACTATACTTAAAAACAGGGCCATCCTTGCAAACGAACTTTGCACCTATCTGACAGTGTCCGCATTGTCCGACGCCGCAGTACATCCTTCGCTCAAGAGAAACGTAAATGTTTGAAGGAGCTGTCCCTCTTAAAATCAAGTCCCTCGCAACAAACCTCATCATTATCTCTGGACCACAAACTAGACAGATCGCTTTCTCGAAATCAACATCCACCCTTTTTACGAGTGCGGTGACAACCCCAACTTCATCAACCAGATCCATATCGCCTGCCATTTCGTCCACCGCAACTAGAGCTCTGGCTCCATGCTCACTTTTCCACTTCCTGATCTCATCTTTATAAAGCAGGTCATCCGATGTCCTGGATCCATATAAAATATAGAACCTGTCTTTCGTTTTATCATTACCTGATAATTTATGCACGACCGGCCGAAGTGGCGCCATCCCGATACCCCCCGCCACAACGACAACATCTCTTCCATCCATCAACTCCATCGGCCAACCGTTGCCATATGGTCCTCTTATTTGAATGGCTTCACCGGACTCCATCTTACAGATCATTCCCGTTACATTTCCGACAAATCTTATGGTGTGTGCAAACCTGTTATCGCCAAGCAGGCTTGAGCTGAATGATATCGGAGCCTCACCTATTCCGTGGAAGCCAAGCATGTTGAACTGGCCAGTCTTGAAGTTAAATGACTCACTGCCATCTACATGAAAAATATAGGTGGAGACATCGTGAGTTTCCTTTTTAACATCAATAACAGTTGCCCTGCGGGGCATTAACAGGCTCATATGCTAACACCCCTGGCTAAAGCTTTTGCAATATCAACCAGATCTATATTCGTCGGACACCAGTACATGCACCTGCCACAGCCTATACACCCAAAACACCCAAACTGCTCAATCCAGGTAGCAAGCTTATGGGTAACAAATTGTCTCAACCTTGCCGCCCTGGACGCTCTGAAGTTACTACCGTGGACTTTTGCAAAATTAAGTTCCTGGCAGGACGCCCAGTACCTCGACCTCTGCGTCCTGCTCAGATCTATTGAATTCTCATCCTCAATGTTATAACAAAAACAGGTGGGACAGACCATCGTGCAGTTGGTACATCCAAGACATCTGTCCTCAGCGATCATCCTCCAGATAGCATGATCCTGGTTATTTAAAATCAGCTCGGGAAGTTTGTCCGTCACAACTTCCTTCTTAAAAAGCGATATTATCCGTGACTCTTCCCTGCCCTTCGCCTCCATGTCCCTGGAAGTCGCCTTTCGCAATCTAAAAGCACTTACTATTTCTTTCCCTCTTTTGCTCATCGGCTCCGCCAGGAGTTCCTGACCCAGCCAGGTTAAAATGAGGTCACAGCCCTCAGCTGAATTAAAGAAGGGACCTGTCCCCATCGAATAACTGAAACAGGTGTCCCAGACCTGCGTCTGATTAATCACAACGATTGCTGTATTTTCGCGTCTGTACCTGTAAGCCTCATCAACAAAATCACCTGATAGAAAAACCCTGTCCAGTACCAGAACTGCATGCATATCGTGAGGATGAACGCCAACTATCATCTGGCTGGTGGCCAAAAAACCAGGTGAGATATCATCTGCTGTAATTAGATAGGAATCGGACGACTCCTCCACCCTATTTTTTGCATCAAAGATCATCTCTCTTGGTGAAAACAAGAATCTGGTGGGAGACAGCATAGTCATGCCGTAATCTATCTGAATTTCATCATCTTTTTCAAGAGCATCAAAAATAATCTGACCCCTGCGCTTCACTGGAGCATATACTCTCATCTCTCTGGATAAGCCCTTAAGACGTTCTATAAAGTCTTCTGCCTTAATTATGTATCTGTCTTTGCTGTGATATGCCATATCAGATTAGTAATCATCGCAATACGTCATGTCAGACTATATAATCAGATCCTTGGTGCTCGCTCCCCCCAGTCATACCACTTCCATACATCTCTTGTGAGCTCCTCGTACTCCTTTTCAACATGCTCGTATAGACGCGCGTTTTCAACTGCCACGGTGCCGAAATCAGCAAGAATACTTAAAAATTCTATGTCCTCTTCGTCTTCTTTGTACCGATAGCCCGTGTAAACTCTTAGCATCCCGATCACTTTTTCCTTCAACTTCAAGGGAACGCATATTATCGATTTTATCCCCTCTTTACCCACCTGATCGGGATACTGAATTCTCTTATCCGTGGCTGTATCCTCAATTACGACTGGATTTCCCTCAAGACAGCTTTTTATGGACTTATCCACCTCAACCGGCCCTTTTTTAAGAAAAGACTCCCTCAAACCCACGGACGAAACTGCACTAAGAGTCCCGCTCTCTGTATCAAGCATCATTATAGAGGCACCTATAGCCTTAAGATCATTTGCTGCACTCTGACAGATCAGTTCCAAAACTTTGGGTAACTTCAGCTCAGAAGTTATGGTTTTGCCTATTTCATAGAAACTCTTTAATCTGTTATATCGCTGGGCATTTTTAATGGCTATCGCACCCTGCGTGGCTATAGCACTGATGAAGTCGACCTCACTTTTTGAAAACTCATGCTCGTTCTGCATATAAATCCGCAGGACGCCTATCGCCCTGCCCTTATACTTGAGCGGCAGGAAAAGAACCGACTTTATGCCCTCCCTCTCTGCCTCTTCCGGGTACTGGACCCGTTCATCCCGGGAAACATCCTTAATCTGAACGATCTCCCCAGCGAGGGCCATCTTGTCTATGGCACTTTTCCCCACCTCCACAGGTCCCTTTTCAAGATATGTTTTGGAGAGACCATAAGTAGCAACTATTTCTAGAGCAGTGCCAGTCTTATCAAGCATCCTGATCGAACTAGCCTTAGCACCTATATACTTTGCAGCATTTTTAACAAGCAGGGTTAAAGCCTCAGTATAGTTAAGGGTAGATGCGACGTTTTCACAAATTTTGCAAAGGCTACCCATAAATTCATTTTGTGCAGCCATCCCAAACCTCCGAACTTTGAAAGGATTATTCATAACATTTTAACTGTTTGCACCAAACTTTCATACGACACTTATGAGTCACGTTATTCTCGCGTTCATTCTTCAAAATCTTTTATCAGTGAAATATCACCGCTTTTAGCTGCCTCCAGCAGTGGAGCAATATATTCATCGACCAAAGATGCATTCAATGATAGCGGCATGCTCTTCAGCTTCGATTCCAGTTTGGGATCCTTCGCTGCAGTAAGTGCCCTTTTAATGTGGTCATCAGAAAAGCCATTGACCTCAGATAGTTGAGTAGGCAAGTACAGTGACTTCATAAAGGCGATCATACCCTGCGCTACTATCTCTCCGAGTCTCCTGCCGGATATCTCATCAACATCTTCAGGAATATAACTCTTGAAAATTTCGGCAAGGTTTTGCAACTGCCGCTGAATCCTGGGTGCAAAGAACACCGTATAATATATATTTGCGATCCCACATGCTCTGCCATGGCTTAATATATCGACAAGTGAAAAACTGGTCAGATGTCCGCCATTTGTAGCACCTAGCATTATGCAATAGCCGCCCAGATCGGTTGCCAGACCGAGAATCTCCCTCAACTTAAGATTTTCTGGATCATTAATAATTCTGGGCAGTGCATAAACTATTAGTTCTATTGCCAAAAGGGCTACCTTCTCCACGTAATCAATGGTGCTTCCAGTAGCTCCATAATATACCTCGAGTGCATGCGACATACCGTCAAGCGCACCGTCAAGAGTCAAATCCATACTCATCGATCTTGTAATCGTATAATCAAAAATTGCTTTGGGCGGCATGATCTCCTCATCTACGATAAGGTTTTTCTGATTCGATCTCAGGTCAGTCACATTTGCATACTTTGTTAAATGGGAAGCGGAGCTCGCAGCAGTTTGAACAGCTACAATTGACCTAATTCTTATGCCCGTGTTTGCGGCAAACCGGGTGACCTCCCCAACTCCGTAAAAACGGCTTATATCATATTTTTCATCACCATATGCTGCCAGGATGGCTGCCGCCTTAGCAGCATCTATGCCAGATCCACCTGCAATAACCACCAGACAGTCTGGATTGCTCTTGCAGATCTCATCACGGATGCGATTGACATCTTCAATCGGCGTATTGGGCTTCGCACCATCAACCCAGTCTATTATCTCCACCTTAGATTTCCTGAGCGAATCCATCACTTCATTGACGAACCCTGAAAGCCACTTACTCCTGCTCGCAATTATAAGCACACTTTTGCCGAGCAACGCGGTGTATTCACCAACTCTACTGACACAATCGAAACCAAAGGAGTAATTATCATCTTTGAACTCTATCAATATATCCCTGGCTTTGTTCAATTTTCTTTCAAGATCATCATTTATATTGTTCATTGCCTTCCTTTCGAATTATTTATTGAGGTTCGAGCTGATATCCAACTATTAACTTTCACATACAGTTAACCCTACCAGCCTAACAACTAACTACACGAGATAGCTAAGCATCCGCTCAACTAAAAACATCATAACCACGCTCGCGACCGGAATCGTTAGATTATCATTTACCGGTATTGGGAACAATTCCATTAACGTCGCTGTGACCGCACCAGTGAAAATTACTATAGCTGAATCAACAAACTTTAAAAAATAAGAAATAAGCCCGACCGCAAGACATGAAAAAAAGCAGGCTATGCTTCCCTCGATGCTCTTATTAAACACCCTTATGCGCCCAATTTTTTCACCAACAATAACCGCCATCAGATCACCAACCGAAAGAAAGAGCAGCGAAATTGCAGCTATCTCTTTTTCAAAAAAGGCAAAAACAAACAGGGTTGCGATCAAAAGATACGTCGTACCAGTTAATTTGAACTTCTCCTCTTCCTTCAAAGCGGAGTGCAGACGACCGTATATCCAGCTATTGAATTCAGGATAAAAAAGCCTGACCAACTCAACGGTAAATACTACAGTTGACAATGAACCAAGTGTTAAAAGAAGAATTTTCTTAGAAACAAAGATAGAGAGAACAGGGAAAAACGAACCGCCAATTAAATGCCATAACCTTCGATAAATTTTTTTCACCGTAATAAATTAAAGATAAAGACTTTTGGAGCATAATACCAGGAATATACCTTAGTGAACAATACGAAATTGTTTTCATTGGCAATGGAAACTTTTTTAATACAGACATTTCATCAGCAATGAAAAGATAGTCTATCCTTTTAGAGCTCCGAGAGTAAGTCCTTTTACAAGATGACGTTGAACAATTATCACAAATATTATTGCAGGAACAAGCATTAGTACCGACATTGCACACATCCCTCTCCAATCAGAAACGAATTCAGCAGTAAAATCAAATAGACCAAGCGGGAATGTCTTGGATGCTATAGTTCGTGTAATGACGCTTGCTATAGCAAATTCATTCCAGGATATCAAAAAAGCAAATATTCCACTTGCTGCAAGACCTGGACCTATAAGTGGCAGATCTACCTTTAAGAACGCCGACCACCTCGAACATCCATCGATTAGAGCTGCATCATTTAACTCTTCAGGAATTTCTCCTATAAACCCAGCCATAAGCCATGCCGTAAAAGGCACATTCATTGCAGTATAAGCAATGATAAGACCATAGACCTTATCAGATAGCCCCAACTTTGTAAAAAGCACAAGAAGCGGAAGGCTTAGGGCTATTCCTGGAATTGCCCGTGCAAGCATCAGGGAAAGAAAGATGCCATTCCGCCCCCTGAACTTAAAGCTGGAGAAAGCATATCCAGCCAGCGTTCCAATAACAAGTGCAAGCAACGTACTTGCTGTAGCAGCTATAAGAGAATTACGCACGTAATACCCAAAAGGAACATTCTCCCCGAATCCAAATTGCTCAGGATTTACGCCAAACCCTAACAACGCAAGATAGGAATCAAAGTTTATGTTTTTGGGTATCCAGATTGGTGGACGAGTATTTATTTCAATATGAGTTCTAAATGAAGTCAAAATTAGCCATAAAACAGGTATGAAAAATATTGCCAGTACAATATAAGTTACAATCCTTGAGGGAATATGCTTAGTTCTTTTGAGTTTTGATTTCTTCATACTCGTCTTACTTGTCTAACTTTTATCAATTGCCTAAAAAGATAAAAGGTAAATGCAAAAGATATAAGCACTGTAACATATGACATAGAGCTTCCAAGTGCAAATTTTTGGCTTGTAAAAGCAAGTCTGTAAACGTAAGTCCATATAAGTTCTGTCCTATGTGCTGGACCTCCTCCAGTCATTATACTTACAAGGTCATACGCTTTTGCCACATCAAGAGAGCGAACTGCCATTGCAATGTATATAAAAGGGGTAATTGAGGGGACAGTTACATGTCTAAACTTCTGCCATTCATTTGCACCATCCACCTCTGCTGCCTCTAATATTTCAGGGGAAATTGACATAATTCCAGCAAGGAATACTATTACCATGAAAGGAGTGCTCATCCATATTTCAGCAATAAGAATCGTAATAAACCCAAGTGGACGTTCAATCAACCATGGAATGATAACTGGACGCCCAAATATTTCATAAAGAATATTATTAATAAGCCCAACCTGGTCATTAAAAATCCATTTAAACTGAAAACCCACGAGTATAGGGGCGAACATCATGGGCATCATCAAAATCGTTCTTAACATTCCCTGTCCCCTTATAATATGAGACATGGCATTAGCTATTACTAAACCGAGGATAAACTCTATATTTACGGCGATAGCAATATAAAGGATTGTTCTGCCGAGTGCTCCCCAAAAAACTGAATCTCTAATAAGTGTTACATAATTTAGAAACCAAACAAACTTCATTGAAGTTTGATTTAATAATGTAAAATCAGTGAAACTTAAATAAAGAGAATAAAGCATAGGAAAACCCACGACAAAAACCAGAATAATAATGGCAGGCATTAATAGCACAATCGGTAAACGCCTGCTCTCAGCAATTGCAAGTCCTCGCCTTTCTCTAATAGTCCGTTCAAGCTTCACAATTTCTTTAGATTTTATTGTTTTTTCCGTAGCCATAAATTATCCTTTTATCGTACCAACAGGGGTTTTGGGTGGCAATGAGCCACCCAAAACCTCACCAATACTACTTATAGTACCCCGCATCTTTCATCAACTGGTCAACTTTATTTGCTGCTTCATCAAGTCCAGTCTTTGGTTCCTTATCTCCAAGTATTATTGCCTGCAAAATTGGAAAGAGTATGTCTGACAATGGCGCCCACTCTGCGATAAGTGGTGGAGTTTTGAAGTCTTCAGACGCCTGCAGTTGAGCAAGTTCCAAACGCTTAACATCAAGTGGTTTACCCGTCGCTTTGGCTTCCTCGATAATCTTCTTCCAAATAGACTGTCTGGTTACCAGAAAACCTAGCTTTGCTTCACTGTATTGCTGTTCTTCGTTAGTTAAGAACTTGATTAATGCTGCAGCTGCTTCTTTATTTTTGCTCGCAGTTGTGATTGAAAACGAGTGCTGGCCTGCCCATCCAGAGTGTATTCCTCCATCTCCTTCTGGTTGCCTTGCTATGTCAAATTTACCAGCTACCTTACTCGCAGATGGATCCTGAAAATAACCATACCATCCATACCATTCGGTATACATTGCTATGTTGCCCGTTACCCAGTTCTTTGCTACGTCTTCCCATACAAATCCGGTCATACCGGGAGGCATCGCGCTTGCCTTGTAAAGATCTCTGAACATGGTTATTGCTTTAACTCCAGCTGAACTGTTAAAAGCCGGCTTCCAATTCTCATCAAGAAGCTGGCCACCCTCTGCAAGGAGAACTTCATAAAATCTTCCACTGAGCGCTTCCTCCTTACCTGTAAACTGGGTTGCATAGACACCTGCGGGCAATATCTTTTGCAGAGCAATTGCTGTTTCCTTGAATTCATCCCAGGTTTCAGGAACCTTCAGATCCTTACCAGTTTGATCTTTGAACTTCTTCTGCATTTCTGCATCATTGAATATGTCGGTACGATAGTGTAAACAACTTATGTCAAAGTGACGCGGGATGATCCATAGATGACCATCCTTCATGCCGGAGTTAAGGATCATAGGTATGTGATCAGCAAGCTCTTCTTCGGTGAAATAGTCTTCAAGAGGAATGATTCCATTAGCTTTGATGTACTGACTAAAGAAGCTCGAGTGACTGGAGATTATATCATAATCAACAGTTCCTGCAGCAAAGTCTGTCATCATCTTCTTGTGAAGCTCGAAGTGACTAGATTTAAAAACTATTTCAACCTTTGCTCCAGTTTCTTCCTCGAACTTGGGAATGGCTTTATATAATTCTTCGTAGTTTGCTCCTCCTATCAGTGCAGCCTTAAGAGTGATTCCCTCATATGGCTTACCTGGCTTTGTTTCTTCAGCTGTTGTGGTTTCTGTTACTGCCTTCGTTTCTGCTGCTGTAGTCTCAGTTGGAGCTGCTGGTTTTGGTGCACAACCGATAAGAATCATCGTCAATATTACAATTAAAATTGCTGTGACTAATGTTATCTTACTTTTCATTTTCCTAACCTCCTTTCTTTTAAGATTTTTGATTAAATTGTTTTTTCAAACACCAATCGACTTTTATTGATAATATACTCATCTATCACCTCCTTGTATAAAGCGAAGCTTGTCGTAAACTTCAACACAGGCACAGAAATCTATTGGAACCCTATCCGGCCTCTCAAATCTATAAGCCTTAAGAACCCTTTCTTTCGATGTCATTCTAGGTCTTCTTTCCATTACCGCCTAATCTCCATGTGAATAAACGAACCCACTGGACCATGAAAACAAATTTACATTTTAGTTTTATCCACTAAATTCTCTCCCATAATGGAGGTATCATGTACTTACCCGAATCCCCCAAAACTATTGGCTTAATTCCTGATATCTCACATAAATATGTCATTGCTCTTAGCCTATCACCTGCAACACCGATTACATGATTACACGGAAAAACAGTTATGAACTCATCAAAGGTGCATTCAAGCCTCGCATGAACATGTGGCCAGGTAGGGTCGGTCTGCTCATTTATTTTCCTTCTCTCCTCAGCAGGTAGTTCAAGACTTTCTCCCCTTACTAGAACCATATAGGGTCTATCATCCCAGAGTCCGAGACGAGCAAATGTCATCTTTCCTGGAGCAGCATCAAACTCAACTGATGCACCACCTGCCTTAAAATAAAACTCAAGTGCTGGATGGAAAGTTATCTTCTTGAAGTTCTCTTTTGGATCAAAGCTCTGAGCAGCGTACCAGCTTGCATGGTTTCCTGAATTACACCAATCCCAAATATCCTTATCTGGGTGATAGAGCCTGACATCCATGAATAGGACTGGCAATCCGCCTGAAATATATTTAAACATCTGCATAGTAATTGCTGCATAGGCGTCTGCCTCGGTTGCGCACATAGTTGGCTCCTTAGGACCATTCCAATCATAAGGATCGTTCATTAGCATCTCTGCTATATCCCCAAGGCAGATATATTCTGTAAGCTCCCTTTGACCTTTTAATCCGCAGAAGTCAAATCCATTCCCCTGATTTACTTCTTGCATGGCAAGATAGAGTCTTATTTGAGTTTTAAGGGTTTCAGGTGTTAGTGCTTCACCATCATATCTGATTTGGTCTCCCATCATACTCTCAAACCACTTCAGTCCTTTCTTAACCTGCTTTTCATCTATATTCTCCATCTTCTTCTCAAGCCACAATTGATCTACCTGATAGCATGTAGTTCCTATTTTCTTTATGGTTGGGACAAGATGAAAAAATCCTGTTTCCATGCCCATTGAATGCCCACCATATAATCCATATACCTCATTTTGCATTGTGGTGAGCGCTTGAGCAGCTCTTATCCAATCGAAGACCTTCAATTGCATAACTGGATTATCGGGTTCTCCTATGATTCTGTGAGTTCTAATACCAGTCTGCCTGAGTGCTCCATCTGTCGCAAGAAGCCCAACATTGCCGGGATACTTACCATTATTATTTGAAAGACTCAAAATTGGCTTATCTCTACCTATAGAATTAACGAAAGGCCAGACTAAAAATGGAAAATCCCAGACGTTATAGCACATAACTACGCTCTTACAATTAGCACTGGATAACTCCTCGCCTATTTTTTGGGCAACACGAACTGAAGTTATTATTTCAGAACCAACAATTACCTCAGGTGAAGAACCATCTATATTCTTCAGATTTTCCCTCATCAAATCTGCCCATTTTTGGATAACCACTATATTTTCAGGATTGTTTTGGTGCCAGACATGCTCACGCTCATCATTTAGCATGACAATACCTATTGGAGTAGTTCTCATCACTGTTCTCTTTCTTTAACATACAATACTTACAACTTAGGATGATGTGCCGGCCAGCCTTCTAAAAGATAAGGACTTCGATCAGATTTTGACATTCCAACAGTCATAGTAGTGACCGATGTATATTATCTTTTTTAGATCTTTCGCTACCACAAGATTCTCGGATGATAAGGGTAGGTTTCATTATTATCTGACGTATCCGCTTTCTCTTACTATTACTCGCCAACCGTTCCAGAAGCATCTGAGCAGCCATAGTGCCCATTTCATAAGCAGGCTGAGCGACTACAGTAAGAAAGGGATAAATAAGAGAGGCCTGGGGAATATCATCGAAGCAGACCAGTGCCATATCATCAGGTACACTAAGCCCCGCTTCCCGTAGGGCTTGAAGCACACCCACGGCTATGAAATTATTGACAGCAAAGATGGCTGTGGGCCACGGTTCTCTTGCCAGAAGTTCCTTGGTCAGCCGATATCCACTCTCTTGTTTGTGTTCCCCTCTAAGGATTAGCCTCTCTTCCAAAGGAAGACCATGTTCTTGCAGAGCTTTTAAATAGCCCTGCAGTCGGTCCTCTGCTGTAGATACATATGAAGGGCCACCAATTAAGGCTATGCGACTATGTCCTAGACTGATCAGATGCTTGATCAACTGATAGGCCCCATCCAAGCTATCTCCACGTACTGAATCCGACTCAAACCCTTGCACTTTGCGGTCAATAATCACACAAGGTACATTTTGGTATTTCAAAAGACGAAGATGTTTACCATCCTTTCTGGCCGGAGCGATAATAATGCCATCTACCTGGCGGCGTAAAAGCACATTGATGTAATTCGCCTCTTTGATGACATCTTCATCGGTATTGCAGAGAATAACACTGAAGCTCTTCTTGTCAGCAACATCTTCTACTCCCCGGGCTACTGTTGTCCAAAAGGGGTTTGTAACATCAGTAAGGATGAGAGCTACTATATTAGTTTGCTTAGAGCGAAGACTGCGAGCAAGAGCGTTGGGGACATATCTCAACTCTGCAATGGCTTCCTCTACACGTTTCCGAGTGTCTCTTCTTACATATCCTGAGTTATTGATGACGCGAGAGACAGTTATCGGGGAAACACCAGCCAGTTTTGCAACATTTTGAATTGTGGGCACCATTATTCCTTTCGCACTTTTAATAGCAATTTGACAATAAAATCGGTTTTTTATCAGCCATCATGCAGTTCTTCCACTATTTAGGAATAGATGAATATTTAAATACGATGTTTAATATACTTATCATAATCTGATACCGATACCATGATACCGTTATCATATTTTATCACAATCCACATGTATGTCAATAAAGCTAATTGCATCAAATAGAAAAATACTTGAAATAGTTTTGGTACCTGATTATTTTTAAATAACCATGACCGTTTTAAACAAATGAGACAACTATGGTCACTCCCCAACACCATAAGGTTACCGGTCAAGTAGGAAACTCGCGCTAACCTATCAGGATTTCATTGACAACACGGATGGTATTCTCGGCAAGTCCTGTGCCCTGAGCCTTCTGAAGCTCTTCCCTATTTGCATATATAAGAAGAGCCTTTTTAAGCCCATTAGCAAACATCTCCTTTGAAAGAGCCATAGCTATCACTGGTTCCATACGATATGTGTACTGATCTTCCACAAACCATCCCTGATAGTTAGTATCGATAGCTGCATAGCAAAAATCAGTTAGACGCCAGACATCACCAGTACCAGCACACAGATCTTCATCATTTGATCTATGCTTGGCATTGTTTAGATGAAAGTTCACTACAGGAATATTAAAAGCTTTTGCTGTATAAAGCATATCAGCTGGCTCAACACCGCACATCTGCTCATGGCCATAATCAATACATACACCCATATTCACTCCACCGCAAATCTTATTTACATGTGAGACTACTAAGAACGCCTTGGCTGATGTAGATAGTATCATATTCCCCTCACGTGGTTCCTTTAGCTTAGGCTCCACTGCAAATATAAGCCCAGAATTTGTAGCTCTTTTGTTAATCTCTATACACCCCTGGATAAAGTGGTTAAGTAGTTCTCCATAGTTTACTTGAAAGCTGTAATCCCAGCCATCAGATCCGGGCCAGAGAGTCACACTTTTACATCCCAGCTGATTAGCAATATCAATCGCCTGATATGCAATTTCCAGTGCATCTATACGAATACTCGCTTTTGGGTTAGCTAAACCACCAAGCCGCCATTTAAAATCTGTCCATAAATTTATGTTCAAATTAGTGGGATATATCATATAACTATTTAGTGCATCTCTAGTTGCTATTATCAGACTATCAATTGGTCTATGATTATCATCGAGAAACACTGAATCATGAAATTCTATACCCTTTATACCAGCTTCAGCGACACGTTTGATCTGGGCCAAGATTCCCGAATCGAAACTTTTATTTTGGTAGGCAGGAGCAAAACGGTCAGAAAAACCACCTGCACACCAATGACCTGCAGCAAACTTTATGTCGAACTCTGCAAAAAACTCGTCTACCTTCTCGCCTTTCATATAACACTTGTATTTATCTTCTATATGGACAAGATTTTCCTCAGTAATTTTCATTTTTCTCTCCTTTCTTCATTTTCTCTCTCTCATAGTTTTTATCCACAGACCAAGATTATGTTACTAAAAGGAGTTGCATCGCCTGTACGTATGCAAGCACTAGCACTTTGGGCAAGCTCCTTGAACTCTACGCAGCCTAAACTTTCCAGAAGCGTGTTTTTTGTCTTCAACCACTTGTAACGCTCTGGCGCCGCTTTCTTTATCTCCTCCACACAGATAATACGATCATACGTAAAGTGTCCTTCGATTGCCTGAAGAACATCAGGTATCATGGGAATACCAGGCATAAGCGAAATGTCCAAGAGGTTCTTCTGCGCAAATGTAGGAAAGCCTAAATCTGTTACGAGAAGCATATCTGTGTGTCCCAGTCGTAATACCAGATTTGCAAGTTCCGGATTCAGCAATTTTGCAGAAGGTTGAACAAACTGGCCTGTCTTCATTTTTGTAAAGAATCGATCCCTTTGCTCTTTGGTAAAACGTAGTTTTGTATCAACAACGGAAAATATCTTCTGCATGTGTCCTTTATTTCTCACCGACAACTTGCAATACTTCGTCTAGCTCTTGCACAGTCAAATCATTTGCCGAAGTATTATCTGCAAATACTACCAATATCTTTACCTTTTCCCTGCCCATAGCGAGAGGTAATCCATGCCAGCAACCCTTCTTCATGGTAACACCCAGGCCCAATGAGACACGAAAGACCTGAATCTTATCTATTTCCAAGTTGCCTGCCCCTGCAACGGGAAGAAGAAAATCACCATTGAGCGGAATTAGTGCTTCAAGTGTATCCCTATGGTACTCCATAACTGATATGGTGTTATATGAAGGCTCGGCGATGACCACTCCTATCTCCCCTTTACCACCGACATCCAAAACTGACAACTGCTTCCAATATTTAATATGCTGAAAACTAGCTGTGGGTGCAGATTTGGGTTCTAAAGCATATAAACTTCCAAATGTAGCAAAGCTTTCTTTATTCAGTTCATGTACCTTTAGAGTATTCATGATATGATTCCTCCTTAATTATTGTGGCAAACAGTGCTTGGCAACAGAAGTTAACCTACTGATAACAAGCAACCTCTTTCACTGCATTTGCATAGGCCTGCACATTTTCTATTAGCACGTCAAAAAAGTGGTCGCACATACTCATTATGTATCCGCCATTCTTGCCAGCTTTTTCGAAACATTCCTTGACTTTCTCGCGAATAAAGTCAGGGTTCTGAGTAAGCCAATGAACCTGATTAAATCCACCAATGAGGCAAAGCTTATCCCCAACCCGTTCCTTGATTTCCGCCAAATCTACATCACCGTGGAGTTCTGCGGGAGTAAGGGTCTCAATTGCATCAGACCCATTTTCTAAAACCATATCAAGCATGGGCATTGCCTTCCCACAAAGATGGTAGACAATCTTAGCCCCAAGTTTCTCATGTATAGCTTTATTCAACTCTTTGTCGTATGGCAAGCAAAACTCTCGATGCATGTCCGGTGAAATTACACTGGCCGAGCCATCCCCACCACCCATCTCAATCAAATCTATACGGGCACCTACTAACTGATTGATATTTTTAAGCTTTTTGTCTGTTAACGAACGTAGGAATCTGTGTACCTTATCAGGATAATCGTAAGCCCAAAATATCATCTTTTGAGCTCCTGCATAATTACAGGCGTCCTGCCAGGAACTCGGTTGATGACCCCAAGGATGACAGCGTAAGATACCATCATCACCCAAACGTTCAGCTGCCTCATTGATGGTTTCAATATTGGGTTCGGGCACATCAAGGTATTTTTCCACCAACTCAAAATCATCTGGATGTTTCACTGGATATTCCACCACCCAACCCATTTTATTTGTCATCTCCATAGTCTTGGTCAATATACCGTCAGGAGTAATTATTTCAAACTCATAAACCACGTTTTCCCCGCGTGGGTGACTCTTAGTAATGACTTCCCATTGAGGTCCACCGAATATATCTGCTCCGAAGAAGGTGATACCAGATGAACTCGTGTCTTTAGTAGCATAGAAATAAATGACTGAATCCAGACCAAACTTTTCATATGCCTGGAACTGATCAATACCGTTACAATAGGTATCCAGAAAATAGGGCATCCAAGAGTGTACCGCTGCTGGCAATCGATCAGGTATCTCCAGTTTAAGTGCTTTAAGTAACCTATCCCGGCCTGTCATCTTTCATCTCCCTATCACTTTGTTCAATAGTTCCATACACGCCTTCGATATCTTTTCCACATTAGGTAGATAAAACTCCTCCAAAACAGGACTAAAAGGCACAGGAGTATGCGGAGCAGTTAAGCATTTGACGGGTGCTTTCAGATCACCAAATGCCTTCTGAGCAACCAAAGCTGCAATATCTACAGCCAACCCACATCGTGGATTGCCCTCATCCACTATTACAAGCCTGCCTGTCTTCTTTACGCTACCAAGGATTGTTTCCTCATCAAGTGGGGATAGGGATATTGGAT